>NZ_QTPW01000001.1:0-707071 GCF_003857965.1 Burkholderia sp. Bp9031 | reverse complement strand
GATGTCGAGCGATGCCATTTCCAGAATCATTGATGCTCCATTGGGGGTGAATGATGCGAACGGATCGTGATGCGACGTGCGCCGTGGACGGCGCATCCGGCAACGATACCGGAAGTCGGCTGCGCGGTGGTCGCATGCGGTTCCCGCGAAGCCGAAAATGACGTCACGCCTTCCTGATCAGCAGCTTCAGCGACACGGACAACGCGGCGGACACCGCGAGAATCGCCGCCATCGCCCAGATCCCGGCAGCGAACGAGCCGGTCGACTGCTTCAGGAAGCCGACGAGGTAGGGGCCGGCAAAGCCGCCGAGCGTACCGATCGAGTTGATGAAGGCGAGCCCGCCCGCTGCCGCGACGCCGGTCAGAAAGCGTGTCGGAATCGTCCAGAAGATTGCGCGGGCAGAACTGACCGCGACCACCGCGAGGCTGAGGCCGACCATCTCCAGCACCACGCCGTTTGCGACGGCCGACAGCGCGAGACCGAGCCCACCCAACAGGCATGCGCTGCACAGATGGAATATCTTGCGGCCGCTGCGGTCAACCGCGCGCGCCCAGATCATCATTCCAGCCACCGCGGCGATATACGGCACGGTCGACAGCAACCCGATGGATGCGAGGCTGAGCCCGTGACTCTTCAGGATGATCGGCAGCCAGATGCCGACGCCGTACGAACCGAGTACGAAGCCGAACTGGATCGCCGCGAGGAGCAGCACGCGGCCGTCCTTCAGCGCGGCGAACAGCGCCTTCTTCGGCTTCTCGCGCGGTTCCTCGGCGAGCATCGCGACGAGTTCGCTGCGCTCGTCGGACGTGAGCCAGTACGCATCCTTCGGATCGTCGCGCAGCCAGACGAGCACCGCGATGCCGATGAGTACCGCGGGGAGGCCCTGCACGATGAACATCCACTGCCAGCCGTGCAGCCCGGCGACGCCATTCAGGCTCAGCAGCGCCGCCGACATCGGGCCGCCGACGACCGACGACAGCGGCACGCCGAGCATGAACAGCGCCAGCACGCGCACGCGGTACTGCGCGGGGAACCAGCATGCGAGAAAGAACGTGACGCCCGGGAAGAAGCCGGCCTCGGCAATGCCGAGCAGCAGGCGCAGCACGTAGAAGCTGGCCGGCCCCTGCGCGAGCGCCGTCGCGGTTGCCGCGATGCCCCAGGTGATCATGATCCGAGCGAGCCAGCGGCGCGCCCCGTAGCGGTACAGCGCGAGGTTGCTCGGGATCTCGAACAGGCAATAGCCGGCAAACAGGATGCCCGCGCCCCAGCCGAACTGCGTCGGGGTCAGCCCGAGCTCGTGGTTCATCGTGAGTGCGGCGAAGCCGACGCTCGTGCGGTCAATATAGTTGAAGACGAACGCGAGCGTCAGCAGCGGCAGCAGGCGCCACGCGTTCTTGCGCAGTGCACGCTGCCGGACGGCTTGCCGGTTCGCGTCGGGAACGGATGCCGTGTCAATCGTCATTGATTCGGAATGCATGATCGATTCTTCGACGATCCCGACGTGCACAGGCGCAGCGCTGCCGGGCGAGATGCGCCATCGCATGCGCATCGGCCCGGTCGCGGCGATCGTCGAATGTGTCTCCGGTGTGTTGTCGTCAGGGCCGCGGTCGTACGGCCCGCTCGGCTTCCCGTTGGCTCAGGCGGCGCGCAGTGCGTGGGCGACCTGCTTGCCGAACGCGTTGCAGCCAATCGTGCCGCCGAGATCCGCGGTGCGCGTGTCGGGGTTCGTGAGCACCGCATCGACGGCTGCGTCGATCGCATCGGCCGCGGCGATGAACGCCGGCTTGCTCCGGTGTTCGCCGATCCAGCGCATCAGCATGCCGACCGACAGGATCATCGACGTCGGGTTCGCCTTGTCCTGGTTCTGGATGTCGGGCGCGGAGCCGTGTTGTGCCTGCGCGCAGCACAGGTCATCGCCGGCCATGATCGAGCCGCCGAGACCGAGGCTGCCGGACAGTTCGGCGGCGAGGTCGCTGAGGATGTCGCCGTAGAAGTTCGTCGCGACGAGCACGTCGAAGCGTTCCGGCGCGCGGACCAGATGCGCCGTCGACGCGTCCACGAGCAGGTCGTTGAGCTCGACTTCCGGGAAGTCCTTCGCCACGTGCCGCACGGATTCGAGGAACAGGCCGTCGGTCATGTGGAAGCTGTTCGCTTTGTGGATCGCCGTCACTTTCTTCTTGCGCTTCATCGCGAGTTCGAATGCGCGGCGCGCGATCCGCTCGCTGCAGTGGCGCGTGATCTTGCGCACCGACAGCGCCATGTCCGGTGACGGCATCATCTCGCCCCAGCCGAGGTGCATGTTGCGGTCCGGATAGAAGCCTTCGGTCGCCTCACGCATGATCACGAGGTCCATGCGCTTGCCTTCGCGCATGTTCGACGTGAGGAACGGCCGCGTGCGGGACGGACGCACGTTCGCGTACAGGTCAAGGTCGCAGCGGAACGCGGCCGACACGTTGCGGCCGCCTTGGGCGGGCGGCGGATAGTCGGCATGCGAGATCGTGCCAAGGATCAGGCCGTCGTAGTCTTTCGCCTGTTCCAGCACTTCGGGGCGCAGCGTCGTGCCGTGCTTGTCCAGGCTCGCGAAGCCGACGTCTTCGTAGTCGTATTGCAGGCCGAGATCGAACAGGCGATCGGCCTGTTCAAGGACGTCGATCGACGCCGCGATGATTTCCGGGCCGATGCCGTCGCCGGGGAGAACGAGAATGCGCATGATGATTCGCTCGGGTTATTTCGAAGAGGTCTGGTGTTCGGCCGATACGGCCCGCGTCTCGCCGCTGTCGGCGAGCGTGCGCGTGGCATCGGTGCGCGCGTAGATCCACAGGATCTTCATCGGCGCGGTGCTCGACACGTTGCGGAAGCGGTGCGGCACGTTCGGCGGGATGAAGGTGGTGTCGAGCGGCTTGAGCCGGTACTCGAGCCCGTCGATGTCGAGGATCGCGTCGCCTTCCACGAGCACGACGCTTTCCTGGCAGTTATGGCTGTGAAACGGGATTTCGACGCCCGGCGCGAACGACGTGTAGCCGGTGATGAAGCTGTCCGAGCCGACGGACTTGCCGACCAGCGGCGTGGTGCTCGCGCCGCCGCCGCGGTCGTAGGTCGGCAGGTTGTCGGGTTGCAGCAGCGCTGCGCCGGAAGGGGTCATGATCATCATGAAGGACTCCTGAATCGAATCGTGAAATCAGCGGGCCGGACCGAACCAGACCGTCTTGATGTTGGTGAATTCGCGAATGCCGGCGGCGCCGAGCTCGCGGCCGTAGCCCGACTGCTTGATCCCGCCGAACGGCAGCCGCGCATCCGATGCGACCAGGCCGTTGACGAACACCGCGCCCGCTTCGATCCGGCGCACGAGCTGGCGCGCGGCGTCGAGGTCGGTGGTCCACAGCGCGGCGCCGAGCCCGAATTCCGTCGCGTTCGCGAGCGAGATCGCCTGCTCGATGCCGTCGACGCGCAGGATCGCGGCCACCGGGCCGAACGTTTCCTCGCACGCGGCGGCCATGTCCGGCGCGACGTGGTCGAGCACCGTCGGCGCATAGAAGAAGCCGGGGCCGGGCAGCGGCTCGCCGCCTGCCTTCAGCACTGCACCGGCCTCGACGGTCCGCTCGACCTGGCGATGCAGTTCGTCGCGCAGGTTCGCGCGCGCCATCGGTCCGATCGTGGTGTCGCGTTGGGTCGGATCGCCCACTTTCAGTTGCGCGACGCCGGCACAGAACAGCTCGACGAAGCGATCCGCGATCTTCTGGTCGACGATGAAGCGCTTCGACGAGATGCAGCTTTGGCCGGTGTTCGAGAAGCGCGCCTTCACCGCGGCCTTCGCGGCCGCCTCGACATCGGCGTCGGCGAGCACGATGAACGGATCGGAGCCGCCGAGTTCGAGCACCTGCTTCTTCATCGCGCGTCCGGCTTGGGCCGCGACCAGCTTGCCGACCGCGGTCGAGCCGGTCAGCGTGACGGCCGCGATGCGCGGGTCGTCGATCAGTCGAGCGACGTGGTCCGGCTCGATCAGCAGCGAGGCGACGAGGCCGGCCGGCACGTCCGCGTCGGCGAATACCGCGTTGATCGCAAGCGCGCATTGCGGCACGTTGCCCGCGTGCTTCAGGATCGCGCCGTTGCCCGCGCACAGGGCGGGCGCTGCGAAGCGGATGAACTGCCACAGCGGGTAGTTCCACGGCATGATCGCGAGCACGACGCCGAGCGGGTCGTACACGACGAAGCTCTCGCTCGCGTTGCTCGCGACGGCTTCGTCACCGAGATACTGCGCCGCGTGTTCGGCGTAGAAGTGGCAGGTCCACGCGGACTTGTCCACTTCGGCTTCCGCCTCGGCGATCGGCTTGCCCATTTCAAGCGTGATCAGCGCGGCCAGCTCGGCCTTGCGGCGCAGCAGCACGTCGCCGATGCGCGCGACGGTCGCTGCTCGCACGGCGAGCGGTTCGCGTGCCCAGCGGCGTTGCGCGGCGCTCGCGTCGGCCAGTGCCTGCTCGACCCGTGCGGGCGAGTCGGCGTCGAAGGTGGCCACGATGGTTTCCGTGGCGGGATTCAAGGTGCGAAACATGGTGTTCGTGTCCGTGTTCGTGGAGAGAAAGGGTTCAGGTGGCCGGTTGTTCGGCGAATCGATAGAGCCGTGCGGGGTTGTCGACGAGGATGTGCTGACGCAACGCAGCGGCATCCGTCCATCCCAGCAACTGGTTCAGCGCGCCGCCGGCGTCTTCGCGGCGAAACGGTTCGATGCGCGTGAGGTCGCCATCGCGATTGCCGGCGCTGCCGGTGTGCGGCCAGTCCGACGCCCACACCATGCGATCGGGGCGCGCGTCGATCAGCGCGCGTGCGATCGGCGCGAGATCGTCGAACTGCGGCGCCTGCCGCGATGCGCGGTACGGCGCGGACAGCTTCACGTACGCGTTGCCGTGCTTCACGAGATCGACGACGGTCGCGAACGCGGCCTGCTGGCCAAGCAGCTTGTCGGCGCGCGCGCCCGCGAAATGGTCGAGCACGACGGGGGCGTCGAGTCGGGTGATGTCTGACGCGAGACCCGCGACGACGTCCAGGTCCGCATAGATCTGGACTGCCCATCCGAGCGGCGCGACCACATCGGACGCGCGCCGCAACTGGGCCGACGCCACGGACAGGTCGCGCTCGCCGCGCACCTGCAGGTTCAGCCGGATGCCACGCACGCCCCGGTCATGCAGCGCCTGTAGTTCGGCATGCGTTGCGGTGTGAGGATCGATGACCGCGACGCCGCGTGCGCGATGCAGCCCGAGTTCCCGCAGGCCCGCGAGCAGGGCTGCGTTGTCGGTGCCGTACACGCTCGGCTGGACCAGCACGATCCGCTCGATCCCGAGCCGCGACTCGAACGCGAGCAGGTCGGCGACGCGTGCGCTCCCCGGCGTGTACGAGCGGTTCGGCGCGAACGGGAAGCGCGCCGCGTCGAACAGGTGCACGTGGCAGTCGCAACTCCCTGGCGGCAGTAGGGCGAGCGGACGCGTTGGGTAGTCCTGCGAATCGACGCTCATCGCTGCTCCTGCACTGTCAGATGACGAAGCGGCAGAACCCGGGCGTGGCAGCGCGAGGCCGCCGATTGCCGCGAGACTTGCGCCGAGTAGATGCCTGCGCTGCACATGGGTCTCCTTGAGCGATGAGCTGGTTGGAATGGCTGGTATTTTAATAACTCAAAAGACCATGTAAAGTGTTTTTTGATATTCCAAAATGCCAGCAAGGGTAAACGCGAATTCCTGTGCCGATTCGATTGGATGGGCGAGTTTTGCTGTAAATTGACCTATTGGAGGCTGCTGCGGGGACCTTTGGTGCTGCCGACATGGTTGAATGTGTGGTCTGGTGTTGCTGCATAGGACCATGTGGCCGCTGTGGTACGATGCGGTCGTCCTTCGTGATCCACCCCGCCTTCCATGACCCGCGCTCTCGCCGACGTGCTCGCGTCGAACATTCATCAGCACATTTCCAATTCCGGCATGGCGCCCGGCACGCGTTTGCCGGAGCGTTCGCTGGCGGAGCAGTTCAACGTGTCGCGCTCGCCGGTGCGCGAGGCGCTGAAGCGGCTGGCCGCTCGCGCGGTCGTGATGCCGCATCCCGACGGCGGTTATGCGGTCGCCGAAAGCGCTGCGCCGCTCGACGCGGTCGATTCACCGGAGCTGGCGGACACCGCCGCGGACGAAGACACCTACCTGTCAATCGCGGAGGACCGGCTCGCCGGCAAGCTCCCCGATCGCGTGACCGAGAACGAGCTGATGCGCCGCTACGGCGTGACGCGCGCGCAGTTGAACGCGATCCTGCGCCGGATGGTGCAGGAGGGATGGATCGAACGACGGCCGGGGCACGGCTGGATGTTCCAGTCGGTGCTGACGTCCGCGGAGACCTATCGACAGGGTTACCGGTACCGGCTTCTGATCGAGGCGGCGGGGATCCTCGAGCCGACGTTCCGCGTCGACCGCGATGCGCTGATGCGCTGCCGCGTCGAGCAGGAAGCGCTCGCGAACGGCGGCGCGCGCACCGCGTCGCCGGCCGCGCTGTTCGATGCGAACAGCCGGCTGCATGAGACGATCGCCGCGTGTTCGGGCAATGTCTTCATCCTCGACGGCCTGCGTCGTCTCGACCGGTTGCGTCGCCTGATGGAGTACCGCAAGGCGGTCGATCGCGACCAGGCGGAGCGTCGATGTCGCGAACACCTGACGCTGATCGATCTGTTGATCACCGATCAGCGCGAGGCGGCGGCCGATTTCATGAAGTTGCATCTGCACAACGCGGTGCGGGAGAAGACTTCCGGTTGATATGTGCCGCCAAGTATTGAGGTCCAGCGCAGATCTTTAGCGCAAATGCGCTCGCGCAATCACGCCGACTCGGCGTCGGGCTCCTTCTCCGCGCGCATGCGGCCGCGCTCTAGTAAGGACGTTTCAGGCGGCGTGATCGGTGTCAGTTCGCCAAGCACAAGCGTCCGCGCTTCCTCTCCTTCAACACCCAAGCCCCGCAGAATTGCTGCCACGATTTGTTCGGGCTCTTCAGCCATTTCACCGTTGTCGGTGAAGCGTTGGATTGTGGTCAGCGCGATTCCGGCGATCACGTCGAGCGCCAGCTCGACCGTGACGCCCTGGAACCTGCCGGCCGCCAGTCCTTGCTGGATGTGGACCGGTAGGTACACGTATATCAGGCTGCTGGGGCCGGCGGCATGCAGGCCGGCCGCTGAAATGAACCGGGCCAGCAGTGGATAGGCGCGTGCGGCATGAAGAAACATCCGCACGCCGCACGCGATTCTTCGGGCCGGATCTTCGTACGCGCCTACTTCCGTCTCGATCAGGCGAAGCAACTCATTGTTGAGTTCCTGCGTCACCGCCTCGAGTAGTTCCTCGTTCGTTCGGAAGTAGTTGTAGAAGGTGCCCTGCGACACATCGGCTGCCGCAATGACGTCCTGGATGACACTGGCACCGACCCCTTTTTCGGCAAAAACCAGCATCGCGCTTTCGATCAGCCGCGCACGCATCCGCTCGCGGCGTTGGGCCGCCACGCGGGTCCGATGGTCAATGGTCGTGGATTCACTCATGTGCCGATTATACGGTGCGGACGAGGGGCGTCAGAGTCATCGGTAGGTAAAAACGATAGTATTGTCATAATGACAACTATCTCATTACAATGAATCAACCCTCGCGAAATCAGGAGCAATCGACGCCATGGATATCCCGTCCATCACGCATGCAATGAACCAGCGCACCGTTCGGGTCGGCGCCCGGCGAATCTTTCTAGCGGAAGCGGGCGAAGGGCCCGCCGTCCTGATGTTGCATGGTGGCGGACCGGGTGCATCGGGTGTGTCGAATTACGCGCGCAACATTGAAGCGCTTGCTCGTCATTACCGGGTGCTGGTGCCGGATATGCCCGGATACGGCAAGTCGACCAAGGGTGTCGATCGCAACGATCCATTCGGCGACTTGGCTGCGAGCATGCTCGGGTTGCTCGATGCGCTCGGCGTCCGACATGCGCATGCGATCGGGAATTCGCTCGGGGGGGCCTGCGCGTTGCGCATGGCGCTAGAGCGGCCCAATGCGATCGATCGACTGGTGCTGATGGGGCCGGGCGGCGTCAATACGACGCGGCAGATTCCGACTCCTGGCCTCAAGCGTTTGCTGAACTACTACAAGGGCTCCGGCCCGAGCCTCGAGAAACTCACTGAGTTCATTCGAGGTGATCTGGTCTTCGACGGTAACCTCGTGCCGGAAGCTGTGATCCAGGAGCGCTTTCAGGCCAGTATCGACCCGGAGGTCGTCGCGAGCCCCCCGCTGCTTGGCCCGAAGGGTATTCCAAAGTTCAGCAAGATCGACTTCACGCGAGACGCGCGACTGGCGTCGGTGCGCAATCCGACACTCGTGTTGTGGGGAGCTGACGATAAGGTCAACCGTCCAAGCGGCGCGCGTGCGCTCCAGCAACGCATGCCGAACTGCGACTCATATATGTTCAGCAATACCGGTCACTGGGTTCAATGGGAGCGGGCGAACGAATTCAATGCCGCCGTGCTGGCGTTCCTGGCGCAGAGCGATGCCAAGGCACGCGCAGCCGCGTCTCGATAAGCGGAGTGTGATGTCATGCCTACTATCGTTAGTCCGCGGCCAACCATAAACAGCCTGTTCGGCCGGGTGCGAATGGGCTACCTGCTGGCCGAATCGGTCCGGCTTCGCGAATGGTCGACGTTCGCGTCCGAGGGGCTTGGTCTGCATGTCGATACATCCGATACGCGGGTCGTCGCATGCCGAATTGATGCGCATCAGCGCCGCCTGATTATTCGCGACGGCGCAGCGGAAGACGTCATTGCGATCGGATGGCAACTGGATGACGAGGCTGCGCTCGAGCTTGCCATCGCACGCATGTCCGCACGCGGGATTCGCGTCGCCGAAGGGAGCCGCGATGAGGCCGCGATGCGTGGCGTGGAGCGGTTCTGGTACTTCGCGGGTCCGAAGAAACTGCGCACCGAACTGTTCACGACCGCAGTTTTTGGCGAACAACCTCTGCAAATGAAGGCTACGGGTTTCGTGACCGGCGCTTCCGGGATGGGGCACGTCGCCGTGACGACCCGGCAACCCGAAGTGATGCAGACGTTTTGGAAGGAGGTGTTCGATGCGCGCCTGTCCGACGAAATTGAAGACAAGATCGACGGTCTGAACCTCGATTTCGCCTTCCTGCGATTCAACGAACGACACCATTCGTTCGCGACTGCATCGACGCGCGGCATTCGCCTGAACCCGCTGCGCACGCAGATTCACCACATGAATCTCCAGTGCGCGTCGATCGACGATGTGACGCAGGCCTATCTGCGGTGCCGTGCGATGGGTTATCCAATCGCCAATGCGATCGGCCAGCATCCAAACGATCGCGAACTTTCTTTCTATGTCGAGACGCCATCGGGTTTCGAGATTGAACTCGGATGGAATCCGATCGTCGTCGACGAGCGGACGTGGCGGCCGACGGTCTATCAGGGCATCAGTCTGTGGGGGCATCGTCCCGAAAACCTCAACCTGGGAGTTAGGCTCGGCCGTGTTCGTCGCGCGCTCGCTTCCCTGGTGCGTCCGGAATTTTCTGTACAAGGAGAGCAGTCATGAACGGAACGCATCCGAATGATGCGTGCGATGTCGCGATCGTAGGATTGGGACCGACCGGCCTCATCCTCGCGCACATGCTTGGCCAGGCCGGTCACCAAGTCGTCGTGCTCGAACGTGAACCCGTGTTCTACGGCAACGCACGAGCCGTCTATACAGACGACGAGTGCATGCGGATCTTTCAGCATCTCAATGTGGTTGACGAGGTGCAGTCGCGGATGATGATGGAGACACCGGTCCAACTCGTTCGACGCGACGGAACGCCGCTTACTCAGTACATGCCGCGGAAGCGGCCATTCGGCTGGCCGGTGATCAACTTCTTTTACCAGCCTTACCTGGAGACGACGCTGGCCGAGACGCTCGCACGTTACCCCAACGTCGAGGTGCGCCGCGGCCGAGAGGTTGTCGATTTCGTACAGGACACTGACAGTGTGAGCGTTACGCATCAGACGACACGTGAAGCGCGGTTCAGTGACAGTACTGACGCCCTCGCGCGCGTGGATGGCGACTCCGATATCAGGACGCTACGGGCGCGCTATCTAGTGGGCGCCGATGGAGGCCGGAGCATCGTTCGCACGAAGCTTGGCATCGAGATGTCAGGCAAGAGCTTTCCGGAACCGTGGCTCGTGGTGGACCTCGAACGCAAGCCGGGAACCGACGCGTTGCGTCACCTGCCGTATTTCAATTTTGTCGTTGATCCGAAGCTGCCAGTCGTGAGCTGTGTTCAGCCGGGTAAATTCCACCGGTTCGAATTCATGCTGATGCCGGGTGAAACGAAGGAAAACATGGAGCGACCGGAAACGGTCAGGAAATATCTTTCTATGTTTGTCGACCCCGACCAGTTCGTGGTCAAGCGCAAACTCGTCTATACGTTCAACGCGCTTATCGCGTCGAAGTGGCGGGTCGGACGCGTGCTGCTCGGCGGCGATGCCGCCCACATGACGCCGCAGTTCATGGGGCAGGGTGCAAGTTCGGGCGTTCGCGATGCCTACAACCTCGGCTGGAAGCTCGACCTTGTATTGCGGGGCCTCGCGGGCGAGGCGTTGCTCGACACGTACCAGTCGGAACGACATACACATGCGAAGGCAATGATCGATACGTCCGTCCTTCTCAAGGACGTCGTGTCGGCGCGCAGTCTGTCCGCAACGCTGCTGCGGGACGCCTCGCTCGGCATCATTCGCGCCATTCCGCCGCTCAGGCGCTGGTTTCAGGAGGGCGGCTTCAAGCCGATGCCCGTTTATCGAAAGAACGCCTACTTGGGTTTGCCGCGTCGTCACCGGCGTGGCCCCGAGGGGGCGTTGGTTCCACAACCCGAGGTGCGTCTTTTTAACGGCGACCGGAGAAAACTGGATGATCTGCTCGGCCATGGTTTTGCGCTGATCGGACTGAACGTCGATCCATCCCGTTGCATGAATGATGTGTCGCGGGCGACCCTCAGTGCACTCTCGGCCCGCAGCGTCACGATGTACCCATACGGCGGCCGCCCGCAGGGGCTCGAGAGTGTCAATCGGGACAACACGATCGGGGTCGCTGAAGTCGAGGATATCGGAGGGGAGATGATCGCGTGGTTCGGGAAGGCAGGTTTCAGAACGGAAGCCGTTGCCATTTTGAGACCCGACCGTTTCGCGTTTGCTGTCGTTCCCGTCGGCGAACTCGACCAGACGATTCGGCAGCTTCGAGATCAACTCGGATTCCGATCAGGAGCGGGAGATGAATTCGCCCGCACTTCAAAGACCTCGCCGGCCGTCGCCCGAGCGGCTTGATCCACGATTTCAGGTTTCCCCTTCCATGTCCCATTCATTCGACCAAGCAGCCGTTCAGGCGGCTGCGAACGCACTGCGTAATGCACGCGAAACACGCACGCCGATCGACCCGATCGCCGCGCGGTTCGGCATTGCCGGTCTCGAAGCGGCGTATGCCGTCGCGGAACTCAATACAGCTGTCCGGGTCGCCGATGGCCGGAGAATCATCGGCAAGAAGGTTGGTCTGACGTCGGTTGCGGTACAGCAGCAATTGCGGGTCGATCAGCCCGATTTCGGCGTGCTGTTCGATGACATGGAATATCTGGATGGCGATGAGGTGCCGCTGAGCCGACTGATGCAACCGAAGATCGAGGCGGAAGTGGCGTTCGTCGTCGGGCGAGACATAGCAGATGAAGCGCCGAGTTATGGGCAAGTGCTTTCGGCACTCGCCTATGCACTGCCCGCACTGGAAATCGTCGACAGCGCGATCTCGGATTGGCGGATCGCACTCGAGGATACGGTCGCTGACAACGCATCCTGCGGTCTCTACGTGCTCGGGAATCAGCCAGTCTCACTCGGAGGAATTTCCCTTGGGGAACTTGGCATGTCGATGACTCGCCACGGACAGACCGTTTCGACCGGAACGGGTACAGCATGCCTTGGTCATCCGGTACGTGCGGTGTACTGGCTGGCCCGAATGATGGCGCAGCGCGGGCAAATCCTGCGTGAGGGCGACGTGATTCTATCGGGCGCGCTGGGTCCGATGGTCCCAGTTGTTGCAGGAGACGCGATTCATGCGCAGATCGGCGCGCTGGGCAGTGTTAGCTGCCGTATCGGACGAGGGCTGGATCGATGAGCAAGAAATTGAAAGTCGCCATTATCGGCAGCGGGAATATCGGCACCGATTTGATGATCAAGATCCTGCGCCACGGCATCCATCTCGAGATGGGCGCGATGGTGGGGATCGACGCGGCATCGGACGGACTGCAGCGGGCGGCACGCCTGGGCGTTGCGACGACGCATGAGGGTGTCGAAGGGCTTACTCGCATGCCGGTGTTCAGCGAAATCGATATCGTTTTTGACGCGACGTCGGCCACGGCACATACGCATAACGATGCATTCCTGCGCACCGTCAAACCCGGTATTCGCGTCGTGGACTTGACGCCGGCGGCGATCGGGCCGTACTGCATTCCGGTTGTGAACGGAGAGCACCGGCTCGATGAGCTAAATGTCAACATGGTGACTTGCGGTGGTCAAGCCACCATTCCCATGGTCGCTGCGGTATCGCGGGTCGCGAAAGTGCACTACGGCGAGATCGTCGCATCCATCTCGAGCAAGAGTGCTGGGCCGGGCACGCGTGCCAACATCGATGAATTCACCGAGACGACGTCACGGGCAATCGAAGTGGTAGGTGGCGCGGTCAAAGGGAAGGCAATCATCGTGCTCAATCCGGCCGAGCCGCCGCTGATGATGCGCGATACGGTGTACACGCTCAGCGATTTTGCCGACGAACGGGAGATCGCGGACTCGGTGACGGCGATGGCGGAAGCCGTTCGGTCGTACGTACCCGGGTATCGCCTGAAGCAACGTGTTCAGTTCGATCGCATCGAGGCAGACCGGCCAATCCGGATACCCGGCGTCGGCGAACGGATGGTCGGTCTCAAGACCTCGATTCTTCTCGAGGTGGAGGGCGCCGCGCACTACCTGCCGTCTTATGCTGGCAACCTCGACATCATGACGAGTGCAGCTAAGGCAACGGCAGAACGGGTCGCGGCCCGTCTAGTGGCCAATCAACAGTGAGTTCCGACCTGATGGACAAGAAGCTCTATATCTCGGACGTGACGTTGCGCGACGGCAGTCATGCAATTCGTCATCAGTATAGCCTCGCGCAAGCCAGACAGATCGCTGCGGCGCTCGATGCGGCCGGTGTGGATTCGATCGAAGTCGCGCATGGCGACGGACTCCAAGGCGGCAGCTTCAATTACGGGTTCGGCGCGCATACCGACGTTGAATGGATTGAAGCCGTGGCTAGTGCCGTCACGCATGCGAAGGTCGCGACACTGTTGCTACCAGGAATCGGCACGGTACACGACCTGAGAGCTGCATACGATGCCGGTGCGCGAATCGTTCGTGTCGCCACCCACTGCACCGAAGCCGATATTTCCCGCCAGCATATCGAGTATGCGCGGGAACTCGGGATGGAGGCCGTGGGTTTCCTCATGATGAGCCACATGCAGGCCCCTCGAGCGCTGGCCGAACAGGCAAGGCTGATGGAGAGCTATGGTGCCACCTGCTGCTACGTGGTGGATTCCGGTGGTGCGATGAACATGAATGACATCCGCGACCGGATGCGGGCATTCAAGGACACGCTGAAGGCAGAAACGCAGACGGGCATCCACGCGCATCACAACTTGAGCCTCGGTGTCGCGAATTCGATTGTCGCGGTGGAAGAGGGCTGCGACCGGATCGATGCAAGCCTCGCTGGCATGGGCGCTGGCGCCGGAAATGCACCGCTTGAGGTATTCGTCGCGACCGCGAGCCGTCTGGGTTGGCGACACGGCGCCGACATCTACCGTCTGATGGACGCGGCGGATGACATCGTGCGACCGCTCCAGGATCGTCCGGTGCGCGTGGATCGCGAGACGCTCGCACTGGGCTACGCCGGCGTGTATTCGAGCTTCCTGCGTCACGCGGAACGGGCCGCGGCGAAGTACGGCCTCAAAACAGTGGACATACTCGTCGAGCTCGGCCGCCGCGGAATGGTCGGCGGCCAAGAGGACATGATCGTTGACGTCGCACTGGATCTTTTGAGGGAATCCGTATAGCGGCATAGGTTCATGCAGCCCGCTCACGCGGGCGGCGCGATCGGACAGGCGCGCGCCAACGATCGATCATGAACACACGAACCATTCAAATTAATTTGTAGTGCATATCTAATGGTAAATGATTGGAGAACCAGATGAACCGTATCGATGTTCATCACCACTTCGTGCCACCGGTCTATCAGGCAGCCATGTCCAGGCATGGTCTGAAAAAGGTTGCGGGCGCTGAGTTGCCGGCATGGAGCGAACATGCGTCGCTGGACGTGATGGATGCGAATGCGATTCGGGTCGCATTGCTGTCGATCTCGGCTCCGGGTGTCTATTTCGGAAACCTTGAAGATGCATGTTCGCTTGCTCGTGCGTGCAACGAATACGCTGCTGAATTGCGTGAGCGGCACCCTGATCGTTTTGGCTCATTTGCCGTGCTACCGATGCCGTTTACCGAGCACGCATGCAAAGAGGCCATCCATGCGCTCGACGTACTGAAAGCCGACGGCATCGTCCTACTCGGCAGTACGGAAGGCCGGTTCCTGGGTTCGTCCGAATTCGACGAGTTGATGGCGGAACTCGACCGCCGGCGTGCTGTCGTGTTCGTGCATCCCAACTTGCATCGGTCGAGCGAGGAGCTCGGACTAATCGCGCCCGGTTTCCTGATCGAGTTCCTGTGCGACACGACACGGGCGGCCCTGAACCTGATCCTGACCGGGACGATCGAACGTTACCCGAATATCCGCTGGATTCTCGCGCACGCGGGTGGCTTTCTTCCGTACGTCGCGTGGAGACTCTCCCTCGCCAATCTGCTTCCAGAGTTCGTATCGGCCATGCCATCCGGGATGCTGACCTACATCCGTCGATTCTATTTCGATACCGCGCTTTCGCCCGCTGCGTTTCCGCAGGCGGCGCTGCGTGAACTGGTCGGCCCGTCGCAAATCCTGTTCGGAAGCGACTTCCCGTTTGCGCCCGCACCGGCGACGGCAATGCAATGCGACGCCCTTGAGCATTCTCCCATCTGGCATGCCGACGCGCGTTTGGAGATCGATACCGGAAATGCACTTCGGTTGTTTTCCCGCTTGGGTGGAGCGGTTGCCAGCGCGCCGACGCGCGAGGTCGGGCCACTGATATCACTGAGGCGGGCCGCCGTTGGCGCGAGCGTCCGACTGATCGACCGGCTCAGGAATCGCTGAGCACTGTCGGCCCCACAAAAACAGAAGCGCCCTTATCACAACATTCGGAGACGTCATGAAGCGTACGAGCGCGGCAATTCTCTTGTCGATCGCGGCTATTCCCGCAGCACATGCGCAATCAGCAGGGCAATGGATGATTAATGCCGGCTGGCTGCACCTTGCCCCCCAGGATTCCAGTCAGCCGATGACGGTCAATGCGCTCGGTCACTCGAGCACGGTCGCGGGAAGCGGCGCCAGCGTGTCGGATGCCGATACGCCCGCCTTCACGGCAACCTATTTCATCACGGATCATATTGCGCTAGAGACGATACTGGGTGTTCCGCCGAAGCTGCATCTCAACGGTACCGGGACGCTCGCGGGACTCGGAGAGCTCGGGACGGCACACGCGTGGAGCCCAACGATCCTTGCACAATACCATTTTGGTGAACCGTCAGCACGTTTCCGGCCCTATGTCGGCGCGGGTGGAGCGTACCTCTGGTTCAAGGGCATCGACTTGAGCAATCAGGTTGCAACCGGCCAATTCCTCTATTCGCCGACGCTCGGCACGCGCCTTGAAGGGCCGACTTCTGTCTCGCTCAGTAAGTCGTTTGCGCCGATAGTCAATGCAGGGCTGACGTACAACATCGATTCGCACTGGTCAGTCGGCGTGTCGGCTGCATACGTGTGGCTGTCCACAAAAGCTACGCTCACGACACGTTCCCCGGTCGGTACCGTCACGAGCACGACGAAAGTGAAGATCAATCCGATCATCACTTTCGTGTCGCTTGGCTATCGCTTCTGACAGAAGCCGTGCGTTTGAGGGAACATCCGTGCTCTGGCGAGCTTTTTACTCGGGTGCGGACTCCACTGCCACGTTTGGCAGCGGCAGATTCGCAATTTGAACCGCCTCGTCACGCGAAATACCTAGCGTCTGCAGCACCGCTGCTGCAGCGCGTTCCGCGAATCGATCCCTGCTGTAGCCGATCGCTGCGAGTATGTCCGGGGCCGATTCGTCGCCCGCGCCGAAATTCAGTTCGGCGGCAATTGCCACAAGCACCGTTCCGCCGACCGAAACGAGTGCCATCAATGGATCGTCCACGCCGAAGCGGCCTGCGTGGATTCCCTTTTGCAGATCACGCTCGAGTCGGGGGCCTAAACCTCGTGTCAGTATTCGGGCAGACAAGCCCTCGCGGATCAGGAAACGCCCCCAGACCCGCTCGCGCCGCGCGCGCAGAAGCGTGTGCCGGACGGACACAGCAATCACTTCTGCTGGATCGGTCAGGTTGGCACCGAGACGATCCAGCGTATCGGCGAATTCGTCGAACACCCACTCGGACAATGCAGCGTGAATCGCTTCCTTTGATTCGAAGTGGTTATAGAAGGAGCCGAACCCGACGTCTGCCGCTTCGGTGATTTCATTGATCGCCACGCCCTCCATGCCTTTTTCCGCCATCAGCCGCAGTGCGGCTTCAAGTAGCCGTAACCGAGTTTCGCGTTTGCGCCGCGCGCCGCGCGGTTCGCGTGCCGGGGGGGATTTGTCGGCCGTGACCTCAGCAGGCGAGGTGCCGGTCTTCCGGGATAAAGCATTCGACATAGGGTATTCCGCCAGATTGGATCTGGTTTGGAGTATACGTTCAAACATCATAATTGACAAAATTATCAACTATGACTTTAATGTCATGTAAGCGGCGAATCACTGTCGCGGTCTGTGTCGAACGGAGACGGAGCGATGGTGGCAGTGGGTTCAGCAATCGGGATGGGGCGGGACGGTGGCGACGTCGGCACGGCGGGTGCGGGGACTTGTGCGCTACCGTCGAGCGTCGATGTGTTGGTCGTGGGATGCGGGCCCGTGGGCGCGACGATCGCTAACCTGCTGGGGCGCGATGGCGTACGCGTGCTGGTGATCGACAAGGCCACGGGGATATTCACGGCGCCGCGCGCGATCGCGCTGGACAACGAGGCGCTGCGCATTCTGCAGCTCGCCGGAGTCGCCGATACCGACTTCGAGACCGTTGCAATCCCGTACGTGCGCATGAGGTCGCCTTGGCTCGGCGAATTCGGGCGAGTCAACACGCTCGGCAGTCTCGACGGCCACCCAAAGCTGGTCACCTTCTACCAGCCCGATCTCGAGCGTTGTCTGCGAGCGCGGCTCGCCGCCTGCGATACGGTGCAGACTGCATTCGATACGACGCTCGCCGGGCTCGATCAGCAGCGCGACCATGTCGTTGCGACGCTGGAAACCGCGGAGGCGAATCGTCATCACGTGCGCGCACGCTACGTCGTCGGCGTTGATGGCGCGAGCTCGCTCGTACGGCAACTAATCGGCCAGGCGTTCGACGGCAAGACGTTCGCGGAAGACTGGCTGATCGTCGATGCGCGTCACGTGCGCAAGCCGATCGATCACGTCGAATTCATCTGCGATCACCGGCGGCCGACGCCGCATATGATGGCGCCCGGCGCGCGCGAGCGCTGGGAGTTCATGCTGCGTCCCGGTGAAACGCGTGCCGAGATGGAGTCCGATACCCGCATTCGCGAATTGCTCGCCCCATGGGGTGGCCTCGACGACATGGAGATCGAGCGCAAGGCCGTCTATCGCTTCCACGCCAGGACGGTAAAGGCATTCAGCCAGGGGCGCGTGTTTCTTGCCGGCGACGCCGCGCACATCACGCCGCCGTTCGTCGGGCAGGGGCTCGTTGCGGGGCTGCGCGACGCCGCGAACCTGTGCTGGAAGCTCGCATCGGTGATTCAGGGACGTGCCGCGCCACGCATTCTCGATACGTACGATCAGGAGCGGCGTCCGCACGTGACGGCGATGATCGGTCTCGCGAAATTGATGGGCAAGCTGGTGATGCCGCGCAACGCGGGCGTTGCGTTGGCGACGCATGGCCTGATGCGGCTGATGCGGCTCGTGCCGCCGCTGCGTGCGCATTTCGATGAACTCGGCATCAAGCCGAAGAACGCATTTCGTCGCGGCCTGTTCGTTCCCGGTCGTTCGAAAACGCGACTCGCGCGAGGCACGGTGCTTCCCCAGGGCTGGGTGCGGGGTCGCGATGGCGACCTTAGGCTGAGCGACGATGTGTTCGGCGCGCGTGTCGTGCTGATCGGGTTCGGTGCCGACGTGGGTGCCATGCTTGATCCGGCGGTGCTTACGGCGTTGAAGGCCGCGGGCGGCGCGGTCGTCCAGATCGCGCATCGAGGGCAGCGCTTGCATCGCGCTGAACGGTGTTGTTGGGAGGATCTCGAAGGGGTCTTCATGCCGCGCGCGGTGCCATTTGGCTGGGCGACGGTGGTGCGACCCGACAAGACGATCCTGCACGACGGTCCCGCGTCCGACGCGAACCGCATCGTACGCGAGGCGCTGTCGCTGATCGGCGCACCGACCGGTGTATCGGCCTCGTCCATTCCGTCCACCCGTCCGTCCGCCTGAGGGTTACGCATGAAGCTCACGACCGCACAACCGGCTCGCCATTCGAATCCGACGACCAAGGCGTCGGCACTGGCCTACCTGTTGTTTGAACGTCCCGATCTCGACCGGGCCGAGAAATTTCTGAACGACTTCGGGCTGCGCACCGTATCGCGGGACAGCGAGTGGATCTTTCTCAGGGGCACCGCGGCGACACCGTTCTGCTATGCGGTGCGATGGGCCGAGAAGCCTCGCTTCGTCGGCTTCGGTCTCGAAGTCGACGGATTGTCGGCGCTCGAAAGGCTGGCATGCGTGCCGGGTGCGTCTGGTATCGAGCGGGCATTGTGGCCGGGTGGTGGCTATCGCGTGCAGCTCGCCGATCCGTCGGGGTTTCGTGTCGACGCGGTCGCCGGACGGGCGCTCGCGGGCGCTTTGTCGCACCGCCCGCCGCTTGCGGTGAATTCCGTGGATGCCGCCGTGCGGATCAATGAGACGCAGCGCCCTCCCGCTGGCCCATCCGAAGTAATTCGCCTTGGGCACGTGGTGCTCGAGCTAGCGGATTTCCAGGCCACATGTGCGTGGTATACGCACCACTTCGGCTTCATTCCGAGCGACGTGCAGGTGCTGCCGGACGGGTCGCCGGCTGTCACCTTCATGCGGCTCGACCTCGGCGCACGACCTGCCGATCACCATACGCTTGCGCTCGCTCAGGGGTTCGCGCCGTTGTACAGCCACAGTGCGTTCGAGTTGGTGGACGCAGACGCGATCGGCGGTGGTCAACGCGTGCTGCGGGAGAGCGGCTGGGAACATGCATGGGGAATCGGCCGGCACATTCTTGGCAGCCAGATATTCGATTACTGGCAGGACCCCTGGGGCGACAAGCACGAACACTATTGTGACGGCGACCTGTTTACGGCCGAAATGCCGATGGGTATCCATGCAGTCAGCCGAGAGGCAATGGCGCAGTGGGGGCCTGCGATGCCACGCAGCTTCACGAAGCCGAAGCTGACGCCGTCAAGCATCGCGGCGCTCGTGCGCAATCTGCGCCGAAGCCCCGATTTGACATTCGCGAAATTGCGCACTCTCGCAAAGCTCTTCGCGTGACATTCGATTTCAGACATATTGAGCGAGGCGTTTTCATGGCACTGCATGTTTTACATTACCTGCACGAAGGTCGTGCACGTTGGGGCGTGGTGAGGAGTGGCTGGATCACTCCAATACCAGGCGCGTTCGACACGACGGCCGCGTTCGTGCGCGCATGCCGCATCGACGATCTGGCTCGCCTGAGTGGTGAAACGATCGCCGAGGCTGACGTCGAGTGGCTGTCGCCCGTCACGCGCAACCAGCAGTTCGTCTGCCAGGGTGCGAACTACCGGCAACACATGATCGAGTCCGGGATGGATCCGGACGTGAAGGCGTTCAATATGATCTTCACGAAAGCGCCCGGCTGTATCGTGCCGGCGAACGCGGACGTGGTGCGGCCGGTGCACGTGCGTTTTCTCGACTACGAGATCGAGCTGGGGCTCGTCCTCAGGCGCGACATCACGTCACGCGAAAAGATTGCCGCCAGCAATCTGCATGAGTACGTCGCCGGCGCCGTTATCGTCAACGACTATTCGGCACGCGACGTCCAGATTCCGCAAATGCAGTTCTACAAAGGCAAAAGTTATCGGACCTTCGGCCCGGTCGGTCCGTATCTGTGCCTGCTCGACGCGCGCGATATGGCGCAATTGCGCAACCTGGAGCTGACTCTGAGCGTCAATGGAGAGGTGCGCCAGAACGATTCGACCGCAAATCTCGTCTATGGTCCGGCCGAGACGCTTGCTGAACTGTCCGGCCTTCACGATTTGCACGCCGGCGATCTGCTCGCGACCGGAACGCCGTCGGGGTGCGCACTCAGCATCCCGTCGCCGGCAAAGCAGCGGGTCGCGGCACTGCTGCCCGAGCCGATGAAATGGCGAATGTTCACGAAGGTGCAGGCCGGCAGGCGTCAGTACCTCAAGCCGGGTGATCTGGTGGAAGCACGGATTGCGAGCCACGACGGTTCGATCGACCTCGGTGTACAACGCAACCGTGTCGTCGACGAGGTCGCATGAACCCGATCGCTACCGAAGCCGACGTCATTGCGATCGAAACGCAGGGGCCACCGGCCGATCTGCCTGCCAGCACCTACGAGATGATCCGTCAGGGGGCGGCGATCGATCCGTCTGCGCCGGCGTTGTCGTTCTTTCTGCGTACGGCCGACCATCGCAAGCCGTTGCGCTGGACCTATGCGGAACTGCTGCGCGACATCACGCGAACCGCGAACCTGTTCGCGCGTCTCGACATCGACCGCCAGTCGGTCGTGGCCTACGTGCTGCCGAATCTGCCGGAAACGCATTTCGTGATCTGGGGCGGCGAGGCCGCAGGCATCGTCTGTGCGATCAACCCATTGCTGGAAGGGGCCGCGATCGCATCGCTGCTGAACGCCGCCGGCGCCCGGGTACTGGTTACGCTGGCGCCGTTCCCGGGCACGGACCTTTGGCCGAAGATCCAGCCAGTGCTGGAGCAGGTGCCGTCGTTGCGGCATCTGTTGCTCGTCGATCTCGCGGGGCAGGTGCGAGGCTGGCGCGGTATTGCCGCACGAGTCATGCAGCGCCGCGAATGTCGGCGACTTCACGGGCGCAACGATGTGCGCGGTGCCGTGCCAGCACACATCGAGATTCACGATTTCGCGACGTCGATTGCTCGAGAATCGGGCGCGTCGCTGGGGAGCCGTCGCGAATTTGATGCGAACGACTTGTCATCGTTCTTCTGCACCGGCGGGACGACGGGTTTGCCGAAGATCGCGATGCGGCGACACGGCAACGAAGTTGCCAATGCATGGAGCATGGGGCAGGTCCTGGGTACCGGTATCGGCCCCGGCAAGACGCTGTTTTGCGGTCTACCGCTGTTTCACGTGAACGCGGCGATGGTCACGGGGCTCGTCCCTTTCTCGCGTGGCGCTCATGTCGTGCTCGGCACGCCGCAAGGTTATCGCGGCGATGGTGTGATCTCCCGCTTCTGGGAAATCGTCGAGCATCACCGGATCAACTTCTTCAGCGCCGTGCCGACGCTGTATTCGACGCTGCTCGACGTGCCGGTCGAGGGCCGCAACATTCGTTCGCTGGAGTACGGGTTATGCGGCGCGGCGCCGATGCCTGTCGAGGTGTTTCGCACGTTCCAGGCGCGTACTGGTGTGCGCGTCCTTGAAGGCTACGGGCTGACCGAGGGCGCGTGCGTCAGCAGCGTCAACCCGCCGGCCGGAGAACGCCGGCTCGGGTCGATCGGCCTGCGGATTCCGGGCCAAGCGATGAAAGCCGTGATCGTGGATGACCGCGGCGCTTACGTACGGGACTGCGCGGAAGGCGAGACCGGGCTGCTGTTGATCTCGGGGCCGAACGTATTTGCCGGTTATACGCAACCCGCACAAAACGAAGGCCTATGGCTCGACCTCGGCGACGGTGCGCGCTGGCTCAATACAGGCGATCTGGCGCGGCGCGATGCAGACGGCTATTTCTGGATGACTGGACGGCGAAAGGAACTAATCATTCGCGGTGGCCACAACATCGATCCAGCCACGATCGAGGAGCCGCTGCATCGCCACCCCGCCGTGCAGATCGCGGCGGCGGTCGGGAGGCCAGACACTCACGCGGGGGAATTGCCGGTCGCCTACGTGCAATTGAAGGCGGGTATGCGCGCAACCGAGGACGAACTGGTTGCTTTCATGCGGGAATCCATCAGCGAACGGGCAGCGTTGCCCAAACGCATCCATATCGTCGATGCAATACCGCTAACGGCTGTAGGTAAGACTTTCAAGCCGGAGTTGAAGCGACGCGAGACTCTCGACGCCGTCCGGGATGCGCTAGCCGCAAATGGGATCAATCCCGTAGAGCTGAGTATTAGCGAAGATGGCTCGCTATGTCTCTCTCTATTTGAAGAATCGAACGCTGGACAAACGAAATCGATTCTCGGACGCTTCCCGTTTCGTTTTTCGATAACTGCGGCTGGGTCAGGCGTGGATCTGACGAGTAGGACCGAATGATGCCGGCCGCCTTTCGCTGCACCGGCCGTTTCTAGTTGGAGGTCGGTGAGGCGATTAGGCGGGCCTGACGGAAGCCGATAGCACTTCCCGTTTCAGGGCGCCGGCGACCGCTATAACTGTTTTTCCACGCCCGTTGGCAAACCATGTCATCACAATGGTCAATCTCACTTCGCTCGGTGATGGACCTCAGCGGAGCACACATCCTTATCGTCGACGCTCGTCCGAGCGACTTGCGGCTCCTGATCGAACTCTTGCGAGTTACCCGTTGCCGGATCAGTGTCGCCTTTGATGGTTCACAGGCCTATCACCGTGCGCAGGCAGTCTCGCCGGACCTGATACTGATGGATGTCCGCATGCCCCGGATGGACGGCGTCGCCGTCTGCCGATTGTTGGCCTCGACGCCGTCGACGCAGACTATTCCAGTTGTAATTCTGACCGTCGCGGGTGCGCTCGAGGACCGTCTTGCCGGGCTTGAAACGGGAGCAATCGACTACATCGTAAAGCCGTTCGAGCCGGCAGAGGTCATCGTTCGAATTCGAAATCATATTAAGCGCTCCAGTCGCGATCGGCAACCTCGAAACGTGCCCGAACTACCGGATAATCCGGACTCCAATTTGGTACGCGCTGCAATCGGAATCCTACTGCATGATTTGCGTAAGTCACCAGCTCTTGACGAACTGGCACACCTCGTCGGCACCCACGAAAAGCGCTTGTCCCCGATTTTTCGCGATTGCTTGGGGCAAGACGGTATTCGAGTATTTGCGCGAGACGCGATTGCGCACCGCTATGCACCTTCTTTCGACGACATCGATGAGTATCTCGGATGTAGCCGACGAGATTGGCTTCTCGAGCGCGGCCAATTTTGCCACCGCATTTCGGGAACAACTTGGCGTTAGCCCATCGCGTTGGCGGAAGAGACACCTTGGGCAGGATTGTGGCGGAACAAGCGACGAAATGCGGGTGGGCAGGGACTCAAAGTAGTAGCCCCGGAACACCGGCGAGCATGCGTCTTGTCCGACCGCACACGCCTGTTGCTTTACGCGCTGCTTGCCATCGACAAGAGCAGGGGGCGAGCGCGACTGCGATCTGCGCGGACCGCCAGTCGGGTCTGTGAGGCCGGCCGCAAACGTTACCGGTACTGCCGCGATGCGATCACCGCCGTGCTGAGCACATAACGAGAGCGATCCGGCCAGATCTGTCCGATGGTCGCCTCGTAACGAATTCATTGTCTTCGCAAGTCGATCCGGGGCCGGACTCGCGTTACTGTTTCGCCGGCGCGGGGTAAACGCTGATGAGAAAGCTGCCGTACATTTATTGACACCCCTCACAAATCTGCTAAATTTTCCCCATAAATTGACGGTGTATCAATTTTGTCGGACGTAGCGGTGGTGTGCGCTGGGTCCGCATGAATAATTTATCAGTACAACTACCTAATGGAGACGCCCCAATGAAATGGACATGTTCCGCGGTATGCTCGGCCGCTGCGATTCTTGCTGTGCCTGCGTACGCCCAGAGTACCGTTACGCTCTATGGAATCGTCGACGTCGGCGTGACCTACGCGAATAACGCGCAGACCTCAAAGATCGACGGGAAGCCGCACGGTGCCTCACAGTTTGCGTTGAGTGACGCCCATACTACCGGTCTCAGCGGTAGCCGCTGGGGCCTCAAGGGCGTCGAGGACCTGGGTGGTGGCTGGAAGGCGATTTTCAATGTGGAGAACGGGTTCATGGCGAACACCGGTGCATTGGCTCAGGGCGGAGCGGAGTTTGGACGCCAGGCTTGGGTAGGACTGGCCAGCCCTTGGGGCACGGTCACTGCGGGCCGTCAGTACGATCCGTTGGTGGACTATGTGCAACAGTTCGCTGCGTCGGGTGCATTCGCTGGATACATGGGTTCTCATCCGGACGATCTCGACAACCTGACGAATACGAACCGCATCAACAATTCTGTGAAGTTCGCCTCGGCGTCCTACGGCGGCTTCAGGGCCAGCGCCCTCTATAGTTTTGGCGGTGTGCCAGGGAGTCAGGCACAGAACCAGATATGGGGGCTCGGCGCCGGGTACACCGGAGAGCGTTTCGTCATGGGACTCGGGTACCTCAACGCGCGCGATCCGAATGTATCGTTTTACGGCAACACTCCGAATAAAGGTACCGCCGCGGCGAACAACATCGGTTCCGGAGGTAGCTCAACAGCACCCGAGTCCAATCCTGTCTATGCTGGCTATGCATCTGCCAAGACGCTGCAGATCTTCGGGGCGGGAGCCTCTTATACGCTCACAGACACGACGCTTTCTCTGGTTGGTACGAACGTTCGATTTGGCTCGCTGGGATCGTCGTCGGGGCCCAATCCGTTGGGTTATACCGGGGACGCTGTATTTACGAGTGTCGATCTCAACGTTCGATATCGTGCATCACCGATGCTCCAACTCGGCGCAGGCGTTGACTACACGCATCGGAACGCGGTGAAGGGCGACCAGGGGGCAAAATACTTGCAGCTGGATCTTGGCGTAGATTACAGCCTTTCGAAACGCACGGATTTGTATGCATTGGCGGTACTTCAACGTGCGATGGGTCATGATTCGCTCGGACAACCCGCCGTCGCATCAATTGCTGGCTTCAGTCCGTCGGCGACGGATAAACAGATCGGCGTTCGGCTCGGCATCCGGCACAAGTTTTGATGTCGCCGCCAAGCTGAGGTAACGTGTGGCGCCGCTCTATAGAGATGGCAATCGTACGGCGCCACACTTCCAAATAGCAACAAGCCTCGAATCGGTGCGGAGCAACCGGCTGGAATCGATGGGACGATCAGTTGTTATTTGCCACGCGCTTTCGCCGTGACGTGCGCGGAAGGGAAGACTCCAGCGCTTCTCCATGTGATCGGGGCCACTGTTCGAATCCATCCAGCAGCAGCCGCAGGCCCTCATCAAATGCGCAGTCGGCGCTGAGCTTCGAGAAAGCCGACCCAACCAGCTTGGCTGCTGGATATCGATCGTCCGAGGCGGCTTCAAACTTGTCGCGTATGTAGTCCGAGTGCTCGGCGGGGCTCTGTCGCCCCGCAGCTGCCACGCTTGAAGACAAGAGGTATTGAGCAAGCAAATGGTACGCGAGCGCGGTCTTTTCCGCAGTGAAACCACCCTGCAGAAATGCCGAGGTCGTGTGATTGAACAGCGCCAGGCCGTAGTCCGTCTCGCCTGGTCCGACAGCCTGGAAAAGCCTGAAACGATTGTGCGATGCGATATAGAGGCTGACACCCGGCATTTCACGCGCGAACGCATACGAGATCCGGGCGATTTTCTCGACGTCCGGGCGCCAGTCTCCGGTTAACGCCGGCAACGCTTCAAGCCGTTGACGATAGTAACCGTTTAGTACCCCGGAGATCAGGTCGTCGCGGCTGCCAAGGTAATAGTGGATCAGGCCCGGCGCGACGCCAAATTCCTTTGAGAGCTGCACCATCGAAACCTGGTCAAGAGGCATCGACCGAGCCATCTCGCTGGCGCGCTCGATGATCACTTTCCGGGACAGCAGTGGCTCGGTACCGATCGCTGATGCCGTCTTAGGCGGCCGGCCTCGCCGTCGAGGGACGGTTTCGCCGGCGGATTCGGTTTTGTTTCGGGGTGCATCCGTCATGGTCAGCGCGATGGTTCGTGTGGGGACCAAAAGTTGTTGCGGGAAAGTACCGACAGTCTACCTCCAAAATATAATTGACACCATCTCAATATATTTCTACTCTTTGATCAAGTGCTTGAACCGATCAGGAGACGAAGTGGCTGATATTGAAAAGGCGATCGTGACCGCAGGGCTGCGGGGTGCTAACTGGGACCCGGCCCTTATGACGCGCCCATATAAAGTGGTCCCGTATGCACTGCAGACTGCAGACGGTCAGAAGACGCTAGGATTCCTTTTTACGCGGACAGGCGAGGAGCGGACCGTTGTCTCGATCATGCATCCGAGAGAAATGTCCGTGACGCACTATCTCGTTCCGTCGGTGCTCGATGCGGGGTGCGCCTGCTGGGTACAGGGCCCCCGATCCATCGGCAACGATTTGCGGCTGGAGCACGAGATTGCGCTGTTGGACGTTGCAGCTGGCATGACCCACTTGCGCTCGCTGGAATTCGAAAACATCGTTCTGCTTGGAAATTCTGGTGGCGGTGCCCTCTACGCGTTCTATCATCAGCAGTCGCGTCTGGCTCCCGAACAGCGCATCAAGCGCACTCCAGGGGGGCGGGTGACTGGCCTTGGTGACGTCGTGATGCCGACAGCGGACGGGATGATTCTGGTTTCTCCGCATCCTGGACAGGGGGTGATTCTCCTGAATAGCGTCGATCCGAGTGTGATCGACGAAAACGATCCTATGTCCGTCGATCCGGCACTTGATCCGTTCAGTGCAGATAACGGCTATGACGCGGCAACCAGAACAGCGCGCTATTCTCGCGAATTTTCGACGCGATACAGGACGGCGCAACTTGCGAGAGTGCAGCGCCTGGACGTGCATGCGCGGGCTTTGCTCGCGCGGAAGCAAGATGCGCGCAAGCGTGTCAAGGAAGGGGGCGGGACCGCTATCGATCACCGAGTTGCGGGTTATGCCCCGATATTCCAGGTATGGCGCACCGACGCTGATCTTCGTGCCTGGGATACGTCGATAGACCCATCGGACAGAAAGGCAGGCTCTCTGTGGGGCAACGATCCATTCACATCGAACTGGGGCAGCGTCGCATTTGGACGTGTAGTTACTCCGGAATCGTGGTTGTCCACATGGTCCGGCCTGACGAGTAACGCATCATTCGCGAAGTGTGCGTCCGCGATCGATGTGCCGACGCTTTTGCTGGAGTACTCGGGTGATCAGTGTGCTTTCCCAGAGGATTTCGAATGCATCTACAACGACATAGCGTCGAAAAATAAGACGCGAATCAAGGTTCGTGGAAACCACCATGGCATGGCTTTGAGCAAGGACGAGCCTTCCGGCCGACGGGTCGCGGGTGAGCATATCGCTGAGTGGCTGGGTGCACGCTTCACCGTTTGAGCATTGCACCACCACAGTTACAAGATGGAGACACAGTTGAACGAAAGAGAGTTCAGGCCCAAGCGAGCTTTGCCGGGCGTCCGTTATCCCGACATCGAACGATTGGCCCGCTACGTCGATGCCGGCGTCCTTCAAAAGCAATCGCTGCGTGCCGCGCTTTGTGAGTCCTTTCGCGAGCATGCCGGGCGAAAAATTCTGGTCGGCCCAGAGGGCGAGTTCACCTACGAGGAGTTTGATGAACTTACCGACCGGTTTGGCGCGGCGCTGTTGCGCGAAGGCGCCCGGCCGCTTGATCCTGTCATCTTGCAGTGCGGAAACTGCAACGAACTCCTCATCGCGTTTGTCGGTTGCCTCAAGGCAACGCTAATCCCTCTTTGTGCGCTTCAGGCGTTTCGTAAGCACGAGATTTCCTATCTCGGCAATCTCTGCGAAGCAGTCGTACACGTCGTACAAGGTGACGATGCAAGATTCGACGACGTCGCTTTCGGCGAGGAAATGTGCGATTACGTCCCTTCTCTGAAACTCCTCATTCAGGCCCGTGGGACCCCACGTGGCAGTGCGAATACGTTGTGGTCGCTGATTGACAGCATCGGCACGAACGACGCACGGTCCGTGCTGGCCGATGTCGAGGACGATCCGTTTCAAGTCGCGGTGTATCAGTTGTCGGGAGGCACTACTGGTGTCCCGAAGATAATTCCGCGTTTTCAGAACGAGTACTTGCTGAATATGCGGGCGGTCGCAAGCCGAAACGGCTACCACCGTGACGATGTCCTTTTCATGCCCACGCCGTTCATGCACAACATGAACATGGTCTGTTTCTTTGGGCCAATGATGTTGAACGGTGCGGCCGTGACGGTGTGTCCAGACATCAGGCATGAAACGCTCTGCGACGTAATCGAGCGCTACAGCCCTACCTGGTTTGGCCTTGCCGGTCCGATCTTTTCTCGGGTCGCGGACCAAATGCGGAGGGCATCTGTAGAGGAGAAGCAGCGTCGCAAGCTAATCGGCCCAAAGAATGCAGCGCGTTTGCGAGATGCGCTCGGCTCCCCTTGCTACCACATCTTTGGGATGACCGAAGGAGTGATCATGTTCGCTCATCCTAGTGACCCGCAGCGCATCCTCGACGAGTCGGTCGGTCGACCGGTGTCGGAATATGACGAGGTCCGGATTGTTGAACCGGGAACAGAAATTGACGTTGATGACGGAGAGGTTGGGGAAGCGTTGTTCCGCGGACCATATACAATCCGCGGATATTTCAAGTCTGAAAGGGAAGACGTTCATCGCTTTACCACTGACGGCTATTACCGATCAGGTGATTTGATGATGGCCGAAGTGATCGACGGCAAGCGCTATTTCTTCTTCCGCGGACGGACGAAAGACGTCGTCGACAGAGGCGGCGAGAAAATCAACGCCGAGGAACTCGAGAATCTCATCAATGCGTGCCCGCGTGTGCATGCCTCCGCAGTTGTCGGAATGCCAGATCCGGTTTATGGCGAAAAGGTGTGCGCGTTCATCGTACCTAAGCCAGGAGTTGAGCCCATCACGCTATCCGAGTTGACCGAATACCTCGATGCCGCGGGTCTAGCCAAATTCAAATGGCCGGAGCGCGTGGAAATCATCCACGAATTTCCCGTCACCGCATCCGGGAAGCTGAGCAAGGCTCTGCTCCGAAAGTGCATTACCGAGCGCCTCAACGAAGAGCGTGCATCAACAACTGCTACCCAAGGCTAAATTATGAACCGTTCAGAACGTGAGGTACTCGTCGCGAATCCGGTGTTGCGTGGTGTTCATCACACCGCGCGTCCGACATGGAAGCTTGAAGAGACGGTCCGTTTCTATCGTGACCTTCTCGGTTTGCCGCTGGTCCATGCAATTTCCGCGCGAGGCTGGGGGCCGGCCGACCACGCGGACTTCCTTCATTTTTTCTTCGACAGCGGAAATGGCAGTACGATCGCGTTTTTCTACTACATCGGTACCGAACGTCCGGAGAAACTTATTCCCACCGATCATTACCAGGACCGAGCAACTCATACCGCGTGGCTTGTCCGTGACGAGACGGAACTGGCTCAATGGCGAACTCGCGTCGAGGAAGTTGGGATTCCGTTGCGATACCAGGTTCGCCACGAAGTAATTGAATCAATCTATTTCAATGATCCCAACGGTTATCCCATCGAGATCACGTACCAGACGCGTCCGTTCGACGACAAGGATAAGGGTGATGCGACTCGCACAATCGAAGCGGCCATCGAACTCGAACGTGCAAGCTACGCCGGCAGTCCCTTTGCGGGCATCGAACCGGTCTGGAAACGAAAAGGGGCCGGATTCAGTGATTTCGGGAGTTTGTCGGTTGCGTCCGTGTTCGTCCTCGATGTGCCGGAGTTTCGTGCTCTCGTCGACGCGGCTGAAGAACGGGGCGGTTACGAAGCCGTGCGAGTAAGCGATGGTTACGTGAGAATCGACGGGGCGCCGGGCCTTACCTTTGAGCGAAAGGAGTTGGGGTTCAAGCCGGCTGTCTGGTACGGCGCGTTAACGGGAGGACTGGTTGGGACCATCGAGCAGTTCGATATGGAAAAGCTGGTAATCGCGCCCGTGAGGCAAGCATGAAGGTCAATATCGTCGGAGGCGGTCCCTCCGGTCTGTTTCTTGCCATCCTCCTCGCGCGCCACGCCCCGCATATCCAGACGGAAGTGATCGAGCAGAATGAAGCTGACGCAACTTTTGGTTTCGGTGTCGTGCTCGCAGACACGGGGCTCACGCGACTGCATCAAGCGGCGCCTGAGCTTTGCACCGATTTGATATCGGCCATGAAGTTCACCTCGCAGCAAACCATCATCACCCAAGAAAGTCCAGTAACCGTGAAGCGGCCTGGGCAAGGCGGTGGCGCTATCCCAAGACTGAAGCTCCTGCAGATCCTTCAGGAGCACGCGACACGTCTTAACATTCCGGTGACCTATGCGTCGCGAATCAACGACATCGATGGTCTCGACGGCGACATCATTGTCGGTGCCGATGGTGTCAATTCAAAAGTGCGATCGAGCGACGAGATCGGATTTGGCACTACTAAGCAAGAACTGACAAACCATTTTGCATGGTTCGGTGTCGGAAAGGCGTTCGAAAATCCTTCCCTCGTATTTCGGGAGTTTTGTGGCGGATGCTTCGTTGCTCACTACTATCCGTATTCGGAGAGCATGAGTACGTTTGTGGCGGAGTGTGACCACGAGACGTGGATCAAACTTGGCCTGGAAGAGATGACTCTTGAACAGAGAGAGGCGCTTTTCGAAGAAGTTTTCGCGACCGAGCTCGACGGTTACCGATTGATTTCAAACAATTCCATTTGGCGGCAGTTTCCGGTCATCCGCAACGCAAACTGGTTCAGTGGAAACCGTGTGCTTGTCGGCGATGCTCTCGCGAGTGCCCATTTCTCGATCGGGTCGGGGACACGTATCGCGATGGAGGATTCGATCGCCTTGGCACAGGCGATTGTCGCAAACGACAGTGATGTCGTTGCTGCGCTCGCCGGTTATGTCGCGCGGCGTAGGGAATCCAAGGACCGCTTGATCAAGGCATCGGAAGCTTCCTATATGTGGTACGAAAACATCCGAGAGTGGATGAACGATCTCAGCCCGCATCAGTTCGTGTACCAGTTCATGACGAGAACGGGACGTATCGATGCAGGGCGATTGCGCGAGCAGTATCCCGCGTTGGTCCGGGAATTGGAAGTGGCCGGGGCGATTCCCAGCATCGAGGGGCTCTCATGATCCATAGTTACGAGTACGTGCTTCATGAGGAGCCCTTTACCGTCCGGCGTACGGTTCGCTGGGCAGACTGCGATCCTGCTGGTGTCGTATATACCGGTCGGCTCAGCGAGTACGTACTTAGTGCGGTGGCGCTATTCAAGGATTTTGTCTCAGAGTCGAGTGGCGGTGGACATCGGCCGCTTGGCGAAATCTTCGATGTCGGGCTGCCGTGTCGCGGCATGACATTCGACTTTTGCGGAACGCTTTGGCCCGACGACAGCGTCGATATCGAATGCAGCATAGGCGATATTCGAAGTCGATCGTTCGACATCCTGCTCGAAGGAAAGTCGCTCGATCGGCAACCCGTCTTTCTTTCGAAATTCTCACCCATATGCGTGCGCACCGACGCGCGCATCGGGACTGAAATTCCCGATGCGTTGAGAAGGATCCTTGAAGGCTTTGCGCGTAAGACGCTACAACAAACGGAGTCGACATGAATTATCGCATTGGGCAAATCGTGCCCAGCTCGAATATCACGATGGAGAAGGAGATCCCTGCATTGTTCGGGGCATATATGCAGGCGTACCCGGAGCATCAGTTCACTTTTCACTCGAGCCGGGTTCGTATGCATCGCGTTGTTCCCGAGGAACTTGAGCGCATGAACCGCGATATGGGGCGCTGCGCTATCGAACTCGCGGATGCGCGGGTAGACGTGCTGAGTACCGCGTGCCTTGTCGCAATCATGTGTATGGGGGAGGGGTATCACCGCGCGGCTACGCAATCGCTGTTGGACGCGCTCGATAGTCATCAGACATCCCCAGGGGTGATGACGTCCGCAGGCGCACTTGTGGATGAGTTGAAGAGCTTTGGCGCTCGTCGCATCTCGCTTATGGCTCCGTATTCCGATGCCTTGACGAAGCGGGTCGTCAGCTATATCGAGGCAGAAGGCATCGAAGTCAACGATGCTATCAATTTTTCTATCGAAGACAACCTTGAGGTTGGCGCACGTGATCCGATGCGTCTGATCGAAGACGTTAAACGATTGGATGTCCGTGGCGCCGATACCGTAGTGCTTTCGGCCTGTGTTCAGATGCCGTCGCTGCCGGCAATTCAGATAGCACAAGAGATGTTGGGCATTCCGGTCACCTCTACAGCAGTGTGCACGGCCCGGCAGATGCTGCGGTTGCTAGAGCTTCCGGTTACGGTCAGGGGTGCCGGTGCTTACCTCGGTGATCTTGGCGGGTTGGGGCACTGACGGAAAACATCGATAACAAGTCACAAGGAGACATGGCATGGAAATCGCAACTGATGACGGAACGTCGAAGGGCATTTACATTCGAAACGTACTTGGTGCGGCATTGGGAATGGCGTTCGGATTTGCGGCCATTTTCATCGCAACCAGCGGCGTTTTCAGCCCGGCGATTGTCAAGGAGTTTCATTGGGGGCGGGCGCAGGCGGCCCAGTCGTATTCAGCCTCGATGCTTGGTTTGGCGTTTGTCAGTCCCCTCATCGGCGTCCTGATGGACCGCTTCGGAGTTAAAAGAGTCGTTTTTGTCTCTGCGATTGTATTTGCGATTGCGATGGCCTGCATGGCATCCCAGAAAGGCAATACGGTGAGCTGGGTGGCACTGTCTCTGATTGTCGGTATGTCGGGTGCGGCTACTTCCGTGCTCGGCTACCTCGCTATCCTTCCACAATGGTTCGACCGCCGCCTGGGTTTGGCAATTGGCATTGCGATGGTCGGCTTCGGAATCGGAACGGTCGCGATGCCGGCACTATCGGCACGGTTGATCGCACACGTCGGGTGGCGCGAGGCCTACCAGGTACTAGCAATTGTCTCTTGTGCAGGCGCATTCGTTGCATTCCTTCTGATGCGCGAGAAGCGTGGTTCTCGGCGCGTGGTTCATGTTCGCGGGACCTCCGGCGCCGTCGATGCCGGGGTCGGATCCACGCGAGGGCGACGCGTGAAGGTACTCATGATCTTTGCGGGTGCTCTATGTGCTTCTACCGCCGTACTGTCACTGGTTCCACACCTTCCTGCACTGCTGATGGATCGAGGGATATCCGCTATCGATGCGGCGCGCTGCGCATCGTTTGTCGGGTTCGGTATTCTGATTGGTCGTCTCACATCCGGTCTACTGGTCGATCGAATTCATGCCCCGTTTGTTGCGTGCGTATACTTTGCGTCGGGAGCCATCGGCTTCGTTTTGCTTCGCCAGATCGATAGCTACTATGGTGCGATGGCCGCTTCGATCCTCGTTGGACTCGCGATCGGTGCTGAGGGTGATTTGCTCTCGTATCTCACACGTGCTTACATCGGAATGGAAAAATTCGGTTTGTTTTACGGAATCGTCTTTTCGGGTTACTCACTAGGGGCAGTGATCGGGCCGATGGCAACGGGCTATTATTTCGACGTCAACAAGTCATACGATCTGCCAATGCAGATGGCTCCGTTCCTTCTTTTAGCGTCTTGCGTTTTCCTTCTTGGCCTGGGGCGCTATACGAAGCCGGGGGAGCATTCGAATGACTCTCTTTCTAGATTTGCCGTCACCGGCAAGTAATCTTTGAATCATTGGTGGCGACGCGATGGATGCGGTTCGTTGCCCGACTAATCTTCACTTCATATCCGATACATCATGCGAGAGGCTGTAATTGTCTCGACCGCCCGTACCCCGATAACGAAGGCTCATCGGGGCGAGTACAACGCGACACCGGGACCCACACTGGCGTCTTATGCCGTACGCGCGGCCGTCGAGCGCGCTAACATTGATCCGGGCTTGATCGAGGATGTGATCTTGGGCTGCGGCTATCCCGAAGGCGCGACCGGACGGAACATTGCTCGCCAGACTGTGGTTCGCTCCGAGCTCCCGATCTCAATCGCGGGGACCACCGTCAACCGGTTTTGCGCCTCCGGTCTGCAGGCAATAGCATTCGCTGCCGGGCGAATCGTCGTTGATGGCGCGCCGGCAATGATCGCTGGCGGCGTCGAAAGTATCTCGTCGATTCGTACGCGGGAAGATAGTGCGTCTGGTGTCGATCCGTGGATCATGGAGCGAAAGCCCGATCTCTATATGTCGATGATCGAGACAGCTGACATTGTCGCCAAGCGCTATGAAATTAGCCGCGTGGGCCAGGACGAATTTTCTGCCCGGAGCCAGAGCCGCACTGAGCTTGCGCAGGCAACGGGTCGGTTCGACGAAGAAATTGTGCCCGTCTCGACCATCATGTCTGTTGCTGACAAGAACTCCGGAACATTCGAAAGGCGTGCCGTAACGGTTAGAAGGGATACATGCAACCGGCCGGGCACCACGGCAGAGGCACTAATGAAGCTGGAGCCGGTTAACGGGCCTGATCGTTTCGTGACAGCAGGAAACGCTTCACAGCTCTCTGACGGTGCTGCTGCCTGTGTCTTGATGGAGGCACGCGAAGCGGAACGTTATGGACTGTCGCCACTTGGCGCCTTCCGTGGGCTCGCACTCGCTGGATGCGAGCCAGACGAAATGGGTATTGGTCCGGTGTTAGCCGTACCGCGACTCTTGGCCCGGCATGGATTGACCGTGGACGACATTGGGCTTTGGGAAATCAATGAGGCTTTTGCGTCACAAGCGATTTATTGCCAGCGTCGGCTCGGAGTACATTCTGAGAGACTAAATGTCAACGGCGGTGCGATTTCGATTGGACATCCGTTTGGCATGACCGGCACCCGAATGGTGGGACACGTGTTGATCGAGGGAAGACGGCGAGGAATCCGCTATGCCGTTGTGACGATGTGTGTCGCTGGTGGTATGGGAGCTGCTGCTCTTTTCGAGGTTTACTGAGGGATGGCGATGCCTTCAAGAAACGGAGCATCAAGCGGACTCGAGGGGGATTCCTCCGTGGCCGTGAGCGAGGCCCCGTGTTTCGATAGTCCCTTCGTTGACTCACTCGGAATTGAACGCGTCACGTGTTCGGCCGGGACATGCGAAGTGGTGTTGCCGCTGAGATCGGCGCATATGAACGCATGGGGTATTGCCCATGGTGGCATCAGTATGACGCTTTCTGACATCTCACTCGCGTTGGCCGCACGCAGTGTGGCAGACTCGGATACAGGTGTTCTGACAATCGAATTGAAGATTAGCTTCATCCAGGCCGGTCGAGGACAGCTCTACGCGCGCGGCCGCTTGTTACATAGGTCAGCGAAGATGGCTTACTGTGAAGGCGAGATTGTCGACGGCAGTGGGTTGTTGGTGGCGAAGTCTCTCGGGACCTTCAAGTACGCGACGAAGCGTTGAGTCAGTCAGTTTTTTGATTTCCGACAGGTGCGACGTACATAGGGGCTATGATGAAAGAGCGGGTTCTTGTAACTGGGGGAGCGAGTGGTATTGGTGCCGCCGTGGCCAGCCGGTGCAGGGAAGACGGTTATGACGTGGTTGTAATCGACAAAGTAGGAGATGGAATAATTGCGGATCTTTCGGATCCAGCGGATTGTGCCAATGCCCTTGCGGACGCCTTGGCAGGGGGGCCAATAACGAGGCTAGTGAATAACGTCGGAATGGTAGCGCCGGCCGACGCAAGTACCCAGACGCTGGAGGATCTCGGAAAGGTCTTGGATCTGAATGTCCGGTGCGCGCATCAGTGTATGCAGGCACTTCTTCCGGGAATGAAGGAGGCTGCGTTCGGTCGTATCGTGAATGTCTCGTCTCGAGCTGCGTTAGGAAAGGAATTGCGCACGGCATATGCAGCGAGTAAGGCGGCTCTGTTGGGGATGACGCGCGTATGGGCACTCGAACTCGGTACCTGGGGAATTACGGCTAACGCAGTTGGTCCTGGCCCGATTCGGACGGAGCTATTCGATGCAGCTAATCCTCCTGAATCCCCGCGGACACGGGCCATTATTGCGAGCGTTCCGGTCAAGCGGCTGGGGGTGCCGGAGGACGTTGCACGAGCAATCGCTTTCTTTCTAGAACCGTCCAGTGGCTTTGTTACGGGACAGACCTTGTATGTTTGTGGCGGCATGACCGTCGGTGTTGCTTCGATCTAAAGCAATACCGTTACAACCTCCAGCCGACACCGGAAACAGAAAAGTTGCCGGTCGCCGGTTTCTCCGTTTCGGATTCAAGATCCAAATCGTGTTGGGACCAGCTTGAAAGCGCAGCTCGTGGACGTACGTACGCTTGTAGCCGCTGGGGGCGCCGCTTGTGTCGGTCCGGTGCTGCGTAGCCGGGTTGACGTGTGCGGAGGAGCTCACGCATGTGGCTCGTCACGACAATTTTCCCGTCTGCTTCGGACACACGTTAGAACGCATGTGCCAGAAGGAGAAGGGTCACCGTAACTGTGATTGCTCCTCCAATCCGTGTCGCAATCTGCGCGAATGGCATCAGGTTCATACGGTTGCAGGCCGTGAGTATGGCGACGTCTCCGGTACCACCCTGGCCGCTGTGACAGGCATTCACGATTGCGGTGTCGATCGGATACATTTTCAACCACTTGCCGACAAGGTAGCCGGTGCCCATCAGGGCCGCTACAGTACTCGCGATGGTTACGACGTTTGCGACATTAATGGCAGCGACGAGCTTGTCCCACGGTGTCATTGCAGTTCCGATTGCAAACAGCAGCGGGTAAGTGACCGCGGTCGAGAAGAATTGGTAGACAACCCGCGCGCCGCCTTCAAGATTCGGAGAAACAAGCCGACAGACCTTGATGAAGACGGCAATGAAGAGCATCGCCACGGGTGCAGGCAATCCGAGCAACCGATGTCCCAGGAGGCCCACCAGGTACAGGGAGATGGCGGTGATCGCAGCTGCAGCGACAGTATTTACGTCGGGAGTGGACGGCGCCGATTCGTCGACCGGCGTCGTCGGAAGTTCGGCAGCCGGCTGCAGCGTACCGCGTCCGGTCAGGTGCGGTCGCTTTTCACCGACCCAATTGAGAACACCCGAGAATAGGATGGCACACAAGCTTCCGATCATGACCGCCGGTAGGACTTCCGCAAATACCGGACCTTGCGGGATCTTCATAATTTCCGAATAACCGACGGAAAGGGGAATCGCCCCTTCACCTACGCCTCCGGCCATGATCGGGATGACAATGTAGAGAAGGGTGTGCTTGGTGCCGAGGCCGAGCACGGTTCCCACGATGGTTCCGACGATTCCACCAACGATGGACCCGGCAGCGAGTGGAAAGAATATTTTGGCAAATCCTCGGATCAGCACCTCGCGATCCATACTGAAGATGCTGCCAACGATAATCGACGCGATGAACAGATACATGAAGTTGCTCACATGCGTGAAGTTTGTCACCATGCCGATCAACTTGGTAGGAAGCAACTGATGAAACGCGAGAAACGAGGGAAGAAACGTGGCGACGATCGCAGCGGAGCCGATCTTGTTGAAGATTGGCATGCGTTTACCGATCTCCGCACAAGTGAAGCCGCAAAGCACCAGGACCGCGATCGCCATCGAGATCTCACCGGGAACCTTGCCCGTCGTAACGAAGCCTGCCACGAGCGCGATCAGGAGAAGGTAGATCGGCAGCGGAACAATGCCTATGCGCAGTTCAACGATTGCCCACCAACCATAAGGCCAGAAACTGCTTCTACGGATGCCTGCATTATCTGAAGAGAGTTCTCTCGTTTGTTGCATGTAACGTCTCCTATGTAATCTCAAGTTTAACGAGCAACCGTCGTGATATTAAATAAGGTATGCATAATATATTGGTGAAATTCTCTTAAATTGCCATTCTTTTCGATGCGCAACTCAGATGACTCCCACCGTTTGCGATTGTCAGCAGCCTGAATTCATGAGCGACGCCTCTCGCCAGCCAGGCTTAAACAATGTCCTGGTTCGAACCCCGCGGTGCGGTTCTTCACCGACATCTACGTACCGAAGCGAGCGAAGACAATGCAAACTGGGCTTCCAGTTTCAACGCGGCGGCCCGTTGCAACAGGCCGCCCGCTACCAGATTCGATCAAGAACTGAACGATCGAATGTGAGTTTTCATTTGCTACATACAGCGTCTTGCCGTCTGGGCCCAGGCAGAGGAACCGCGGAAACGATCCTCCGGTCGGCGTCCACGCAATGTCGGTGGGGAGGCATGTGGTTGGATCGAGACAAAAGGTTGCGATCGTATCGTGGCCTCGGTTCGTGACATACAGCGACCGGCCGTCGGCCGCGATGGCGATTCCTGCTGCACGACTCCAACCGTGGTAGTCACCCGGTATTACCGAGACGGTGTTTACTGCCGTCAGATCACCCGTTGAATGGTTGAACAACCAGCTCGTCAAAGTCGAATCGAGCTCGTTGACGACATAAACGTATGGCCGCAAGGGGTGGAACGCCGCGTGACGTGGACCAGCGCCTTCTCGTGCCCGGGCGCATTTCACAACAGACGAGCCATCGGACAACCATCTTACGGCGAAGACAGTGTCCAGTCCCTTGTCCGGTACGATGTACCAATCACTATCGACGAAGCGCGTGCTGTAGCGGGGTACGTGATGCGGGTGGGACGATACCTGTTCAACGCGATGGGGGCCTGGACGCCCCTCGAGCACAACGGGAAGCGAAGGAGAATTGAGCGAGCCATCGCTGGCGATCGGCACCGGCGTCAAGGATCCGGTCGCATAGCCTGCGATGACGAGCGACGAACCGTCGCGCGAAAATTCGACATGCACAGGGTTGCGTCCAACGCCAGAACGCACATTCAAGGCGCTGAGTAGCCCTGAGACAGAATCGAACCGATAGGCGCTCACTTCGCTTTCGTCGCCATGCACCGCATAAAGCCGGTCTTGTGCCTCGCTTAACGCAAGAAAGCTCGGATTGACCAATGGCTCAAGTGTCTGACAATGCTGCCAGCCACCCGACGGGTCGATCTCGAAAACAGAGATGCCAGTTCCTTCGGCGTTGCGTGCGCGGGTCGTTCGACAGCCTACAAAAGCGAAAGTGCGTTCCATGATTAGCCAGCCTGATCGCTGACGGCCACCTGCGGAAGCAGTATCCCGGGAGTGGCCGGTCGAGCCGGCCGCGGGGGCATCTGGTAACCGAAAAAGCCGAACATCGGGGTTTTCTCCAAGGCAAGCAGGCATTGCTTGCGTTTCGTGTTTGTGCATTCTATGATCATGAAACGCAATAAGCAAATGCATTTGAGGCAGGTGGTTACCCTGAGCGGAGCGCCAGGGAGACTCACGAGGAGAGCGGCAATGGCAAAATCGGTTGTTCACACCAGTTTGGCCTCGGCTCACGCAGCCGTGGTGAACGGCCATTTGTCGCCCGTACAACATATGGACAGCTCTCTCGAAAGCCCGATCCTTACTCCCTTGCAGACGCGTGTCGCCCGCGAAATCATTGCCCTTGCCAGACGCGAAGATCTGGCAATTGGGGATCGATTGGCGGAATCCCTGCTTGCCGAAAAAATCGGCACGTCCCGCACGCCGGTGAATGCAGCACTCCACCATCTGGCGACGCTCGGTGTCGTTTATTACGACGCGAATCGCGGGTTTTTCATGGCGCAGCCAGCCCGCGATGTGACGGCGGTCGCCGAGCACTTTTTCAACGAACCCGACGATCCGCTGTACCTGAAGATCGCCGACGATCGTCTTTCGCGCCGGCTTCCTGATGTGGTCACGGAGGCCGACCTGATGCGCCAGTACGAAGTTTCGCGTAGCGAATTGCGGCGTGTGTTGTCGAGGATGCAAGAAGAGGGCTGGCTGGAGCGGCAGGTCGGGCATGGTTGGCAATTCATGCCGATGATTGATTCGGTGGACGCGTATGAAGAGAGCTACTTGTTCCGCGCCTCTATCGAGCCGACCGGTGTTATGTCCCCGATGTTCAAAGCAGATCGCGTGGAACTGGAGGAGTTGCGCCGGCGGCAGGAGTTCATTGCCGGCTCCGGCTACCTCACGATGAACTCGGTCGAGCTTTTCGAGGCCAACAGCGAGTTTCACGAAACGATCGCAAAATGGTCTGGCAACCGCTTTATTGCCCAATCCGTCCGTCGCATGGACCGCTTGCGTCGCCTTGTCGAGTATCGGCAGGCAAGAGCTCGCAAGCCGCGCCAGGGACAAGCGAAGGAACACCTTGCCATCCTGGATGCAATCGCCCAAAACGATCTGCTTAAGGCCGCCACGCTGCTTCGGGAGCATATCGATGGCGCGCGCCGGGCGAAGGTGCGCGCTCAGGAGGTGTTCCCCGAAGAATCGTGAATCTGAACAGGTGAGAGACGCCGCGAGATCAACGGCGTTTTTTTAAAAGCAAAAGTGCATTTTGTGATCACAAAACACTTAAAGCGGTTTCGGCGACAGGCTCGATACCGCCAGAGCAGCTGGAGACAAATCATGTCGTATCGCCGAGGATGGATCGCCGTCTTCCTGTTTTCCCTCTCCATGATCAATTACATGGATCGGATTGCTCTTTCGATCGCGGCAAAGCCGATCGAACACGAGTTCCACCTCTCCGCGGTGGGCATGGGTTACCTGTTCTCTTCGTTTATCTGGAGTTATGCACTATTTCTTCTGCCGATGGGTTTCCTGGTTGACCGATTTGGTACCAAGCGAATGGCTGGGATCGGGATCTTCGTCTGGTCCGCAGCGACAGCTCTGACCGGCGCCGCGACGAGTTTTGCGAGCCTGATTACCGCGCGCCTGGTGATGGGGGCGGGTGAGTCGACCAGCAACCCAGTCGGGGGCAAGGTCATTCGCCAATGGATCCCGGCAGGCGAACGCGGGATGGTCACGTCGATGTTCAATAGCGGCTCGTATGCTGGCCCGGCCATTTGTTCGGTGCTCCTCGGCGCATTGGTTGCGGCCTTCGGGTGGCGGCTCTCGTTCGTTATCGCTGGGGGCATCGGCTTCGTGTGGCTCGCGGCGTGGCTCGTCTTCTTCAATCCGCCGGAAAAGGTGCGGTGGTTGCAGTCAGACGAGAGAGCGAAGATTCTTCGCGAGCGCAGCTCGACCCCGGTCGTTGTCGACGAAGAGGACGCGAGTACCGCCGGCGGCCTGCGCACGCTGCTCCGGTCGCGCACACTTTGGGGTTTGGCGATCACGCAAGGCTGTAATGTCTATACGCAATATCTTTTCCTGACGTGGCTGCCGAGCTATCTGCAGTCAACGCGACATCTGACGCTGGCCCACACGGGCGCTCTCGCAGCGGTTCCTTATGCCGCGGCAGTGCTGTTGTGCATCGGTGTCGGCCGACTCAGCGATCGACACCTGAAAAAGAGCGGTGTTGGATCCGGTCGGCGCCGCAACGCGGTTGCAATGGCGATGCTCACCGGCTCTGCAATCCTGGCTGTCCCGTTCATCTCGAGTCTCGCCACGCTCCTGCTAATTTTTTCGATCGCGCTGGCAGGGATTGCATCGACGACCTCGCTGAACTTTGCGCTGCTGAACGATCTGCTGCCGAGTGCCAAGCACGTCGCCAAAGCAATGGCGTTTGTGGTGGTTGGGGGAAATATCTTCGGAATGATTGCTCCGATCGCGACGGGCTACGTGATTCAGGCCACGGGCAGCTACGATTGGGCGTTTGGGATTGCCGGGCTTCTCCTCCTCGTTGGTGCGGTAGTTGTGATGACTATGACTCGTTCGCCGGTAGTTGGCCAGAGTTCCCACACGCAGGCTCCAGCTTCCGCACACTCGTGATCTGCAGGGGCGGGCGAGTTGTGACGTCCGCTCATTTCAGCGCCGGAAGATCTGCGCGCTCTCTGGTGACCGGCCCTACAGAGCTGAAGCGACGTGCAATTTCCGTTTGCGGAGTCTCCCGATGCCCCTGATGTCCGTAAGCGTCTAGCCAGCGGATCGACAGCCAACCAGATCTCGTCGATCCGGATCACCGCAGCCACTCGCGCAGCCAGGCTGCACACTGGGCTGCCTCCGATATCGGCCAGCTTACCGCGACCGTCTGATCTCCCCGGCGTACTTCGATCCGAATCTCTGCCGAATGCGTGTTCCGAGCTTCCAGTGGAATCGGCACAAATGCCAGTGCAGCGTAAGCGCGCGACACGTACCGTCTGTTCATGAGGGCACGGCACCGGCAATCTGATTCCCATCAGATGTAATGGGAATCAGATTGATGAAGCCAGTGGTGCATGGAAGACGACCGGGATCGAGGAACTACACGAAGGAGTTTCGGGAAGCGGTTGCTGCCGAAGCGAACGATCCGAATCGCTCGATTGCCGAGGTAGCGCGTGCGCACGGCTTGAACGCCAATATGGTCGCGCAGTGGCGAAGAAGCTTACTGGATACGCAACCTGCACCGTCGGTACCAAACATCGCGCTGCTACCGGTTGATGTGGTCGATCTGCCTGCGAAAGACATCCCACATCACGCTCTGCCGGAAACGCCGGACGTGTCGGCGAGCCCGGCGATGCCGCCAGGCTGTGAAATCGAGATCGAGGTCGGCAAACGACGTATTCGTATCCGCGGCGTGTCGCAGGAGTTCGCCGAACAGTATTTGCGAGACTGTCTGAAGTGATCCCGCCGAACACGCGAATCTGGATCGCGGCGGGCGTCACGGACATGCGTTCCGGCTTCAACTCGTTGGCCGCGAAGGTACAAACCGTGCTGGAGAAGGATCCCTACAGCGGGCACGTGTTCGTGTTCCGGGGTAAGCGCGGCGACTTGCTGAAGTGCTTGTGGTGGTGCGACGGTGGCCTGTGCCTGCTCTCGAAGCGCCTCGAGAAAGGACGTTTCGCGTGGCCACGCGCCGATGCCGGTGTTGTTGCGCTGACGACCGCTCAGCTCGCGCTCTTGCTCGAAGGTTTCGATTGGCGGCAGCCGATCGATGCGGTACGCCCGCGAAGCGCATTGTAAACGTTCATTACGCGTGGAGAGCTTGTGGGTGGCGTCGTGTAAGCTCACTGCATGTCCGCTGCTCCCACCGATCTCCCCGACGACATTGAAGCGCTGAAGGCGATGGTCGCCAGCTTGCGCGAGCAGCTCTCGTCGCGCGCGATCGAGATCGAACATCTGAAGCTGACGATTGCCAAGCTGCGCCGGATGCAGTTCGGCCGAAAATCGGAGAAGCTGGATCGCCAGATCGAACAGCTTGAATTGCGGCTGGAAGACCTACAGGCCGATGAAGGCTCGGCCGATATGGCCACCGCTCCTGCGTTGAAACGGCCGAGTCGCGAAGGTGTGGGCCGCAAGCCGTTGCCCGATCACCTTGAGCGCGAAGAGCGCATCCATCTGCCCGCGGACGATGACTGCCCCGATTGCGGCGGCCAACTCAAACTGCTGGGCGAAGACGTCGCGGAACAGCTCGAATACGTCCGGGCGCACTTCCGCGTGATCCGCCACCGCCGTCCGAAGCTGGCCTGCGCATGCTGCGATCGCATCGTACAGGCCGCGGCACCGAGTCGACCGATCGATCGTGGCATCCCGGGTCCGGCGCTGCTCGCGCACATCGCCGTGTCGAAGTTCGCGTACCACATCCCGCTGCATCGCCAGGCAGTCATGTACGCGCGCGACGGCGTCGAGATCGATCCGGGTGCGATGGGGTATTGGATGGGAAGCATCACGGCGCTGCTTGCACCGCTGGTCGACACCGTACGCCGATACACGTTAGCCGGCGGCAAGGTTCACGGGGACGACACGCCGCTGCCTGTGCTGGCACCCGGCAACGGTCGCACAAAGACAGGACGCCTGTGGGTCTACGTGCGCGATGACCGGTCAAGCGCTTCCGAGGAGCCGGCGGCGGTCTGGTTCACCTATACGCCGGATCGACGTGGTGAACATCCCCAGCAGCATCTCGCGCACTTCGCTGGCGTGCTGCAGGCCGACGCGTTCGCTGGTTACGCCGAGTTGTATCTCGACGGTCGCGTCCAGGAAGCTGCATGCATGGCCCACGCTCGCCGGAAAATCCACGACCTGCATGCGGTGCGTCCCAGCGCCGTCACCGAAGAGGCGCTGCACAGGATCGGCGCGCTCTACAAGATCGAAGAGCAGATCCGCGGCAAACCGCCCGATGAACGACGCAGAGTGCGCCAGGCACAGGCGGTGCCGTTGCTCGACGACATGAAGCGCTGGTTCGAAGCGACGCTCGCCACGCTCTCTGCGAAATCCGACACGAGCAAGGCAATTCGGTATGCGATGAATCGCTGGCCGGCACTGGTCTATTACTGCAGCGACGGGCGGGTGGAGATCGACAACCTGATCGCCGAGCGGGCGCTGCGTGGCGTCGCGATGGGGTGTTCATTGTGCACCTCCTTCCGAAACCTCGGTAAACATTGGGAGTTGTCCTTCAACCTCAGTACGACACGGGCGATGTTTGCGCGTCAAAGCCGCCACAACAGCGTCACTGTGCAGATCGCTCGTGCGAATCTGCCACGGGGCATCGGGCATTACCTGCTCGGCAGGGAGAACCCGATCCATGATCAGGCGCCGGATCATGTAGTGAGTGACGCCGAGCAGTTTCGCCGCTTCGGACATCGTCACCCAATCGCCATCCTTAGTCGCCGACTTGTAGGCGTGGATGTCGCGCACATGCCGTACGGATCTAACCCGATGCGCAGTCCAGGTCTTGCCTTGACCCGTCCGAATTCCCATCCGGTTTAGCGACGCTGCGATGTCCTGATCCGACCACCGGCATACCATGCTGCGGATAATTGCGAGCGCTTCGTCCGATGTGCTGCATCCGTGTTCGCCAGTCTTGGGCTTGCGGATGCGCAACTGTGAGTGCTGACCGCCTTGCCAGTGAATCGTTAGAATAACTTCACGTGTCGTCTCATCCACATCCGCAACGATATCGACGATCAGCGCCCGGACCAGTTGCTGGCGCATGCGCATCGTGACACCCGGGGCATTCCAGGCGGCGTCGAGGTCCTCGGCAAGCTTGGTGAAGTCAGTAGCAGGGCGAGTTGGCGTTGGTGTACATGCCGTCTCCAGACGTGCCTGGCAGGCCTGTACACGACGCAATGCTGCTTCCCAGTTCTTCTCTAACTGCGCGGCAATCAGACGGTTGTCAGGGTCGCAGGCAGCGTAGCGCCGCTCTGCCAGCGTGGCTTCGTACTGAGCCTGCTGCAGGTCGAGTTCGATGATCCGCCGCTGCTCACTCAGGGTGTCCATGTGCATTTGCTCGGCCTGCAAGGCCGCCTCGATTGCCATTGGCTCCACGACACGCAACAGTTCCTTCGCGATCGCGGCGTCTATGCGAGAGCCGCCAAAGCTCATGCACTTCGGTGGCAGGTCAAATCGATAGCATCGGTAGACAGGTCGCGGGGTGCGTCCAGTATAGGCCACCGACAGACGCCGTCCGCAACGCGCGCATCCAAGCAGACTGGATAGCAAGGCCTGCCCACCACGCCCCGATTTTACGTCGCCTGCCTTGCCATAGGCGTTGGCGGCGAGCAGCTTCTGGTTGCGCTCGAATTCTGCCCAGTCAATGTAGCCTTCGTGATGCTCCTTGAGCAGAACCTCCCACTCCTCGAATGGCTTGCGGTGCTTGTAGCTCTTGTGTGCCCGGCCTTCAACGATGGTCGTCTGCTTCCCGCTCTTACCATAAGCATAGGCTCCCGCATAGAACGGATTCCTGAGCACTGAGATCACGTTGCGATAACGTATCAGCGTCCAGTCGAAGTGCGTCAGGGTCGTGCGATCGGTCGGACGCGGGAAGTGGACCTGTTCGGCCCGTAACGACAGGAAGGCTTGTCGTGCGCTACCGCGTTCGCGAAAGCGGGTAAAGATCAGGCGTATCACTTCTTGCAATCGCTGGTTCGGATCGAGACCCAGGCCGACATCACGATGCCAGAGGTAGCCAATTGGCACGCTGATGCGTAATTCACCGCGCTGAGCCTTGGCACGTGCGGCATCCAGCATACGCGTTCGAAGCACGTTGAGCTCGAACTCACTGATGCTCCCCTTCATGCCGAGCAATAGCCGGTCGTTCGGCCGGCAGGGATCGTATACGCCATCAAGGTCGATGACCCTCGCCTCGACGAGACCGCACAGTTCGAGCAGATGGTGCCAGTCACGCCCGTTACGGGCAAGACGTGATGCGTCCAGGCAAAGGACGGCTCCGACTTCACCGGCACAGAGCAATGCCACCAGGCGCTCGAAGCCGGGCCGCGCCACCGTTCCGCTCGCCGATCGGCCCATATCATCGTCGATCACCTCGATATCGCGAAACCCGCGACGCTTTGCCTCGTCAACGAGCTCGTACTGGCGACGCTTGCTCTCGAGGTTCATCTGGACCTGAGCCTGCGTCGACTGCCGAACATAAACTACCGCCTTGCGCTTGAGAAGAGGCGCCGGAAGACGATCAGCGTTCGTCATCGTCACACTCCTTCCCGGTGACGCCGGCCGCTTGTATCAGCAGGCTTGCAAGATTCGTGATTGCCCTTGCGCGCTGCGCCGCGGTCATTCCCTGAAGCTCGGCGTTGTCGAACCTCATGCTCATCTGGCGCGGCGTTACCACTGGCGATTGCGTTCGTGCTGGAACGCCCTTTGGCAGCTTGTCCATTGCGTTTCTCCCGGACGACGTTGGAACCGTCCGGCGAGTTTGCTCGCAAGCGCCGATCAGCAAGCAGCCGATGCAGCTCGGATAACACTGCCACGGTGACCCTTGGCTCGCCGAGCCCCATGGCTGAACACATGGCGCGATCCAGCATCCACGCCGCTACCACCCTGACTACGCCGGCGTCGGCGTCGGCTTCGACATGCACCACGCCACCGCTGCGTTGCTCGACGTCTCGAACCTTGACGCGTCGACCATACAGAGGATGCCAACGATAATGGACTTCGACTTCCTGACCGATATGGGCAGAATGAACGCGAACTTGCGATCGGGAGGCGCGACTACTTGTTCGTCGGCGCCGACTCCGGTGGTGAACGGGCCGCCGCGATGTATAGCCTGATCGGCACGGCGCGCCTGAACGGCCTCGATCCGGAGGCGTATCTCGCCTACGTGCTCGAGCGTATCGCTGACCATCCGATCAACCGCATCGACGAGTTGTTGCCGTGGAACGCGGCGTCGGCGCTGCCGTCTACTGCCCACGTCGAACCCATCCGATAGCATCACGCTCCCGTCGTCAACGACCTACGCTACGGTGCTGGGCGAGTGCTTACAGTGCAGCTGTCGGTTGCAAATCTGCCGGACGGCCGGGCAGGCCTTTCGGAAGCCTGCCTTCTGCTTGATTGATCCAGCGTCGCAGCAGATTCGCGTTGAGCCTGTGCTCCAGCGCAACTGCTGCGACCGATACTCCGGTACCGTGGCAGGCAGCTACGACTCTGGCCTTGAATTCCTCGTTGTAGCGTCGCCGCCGGCGGCGTTCAGAGCGCATTCCTTCTTCGACGATAGTGTTCACGTGTCCGCTTATTCGTGAGGTGGACACGATACTCCCAAGAGCTCTACCGAACTTCAAGATGGGTTGCCCGGCCGCTTACTTCGTACGTACGGTCAAGCCCGTCGGACTTCGAAAGTCGAACGTATGAACTTTTCTTTGAGAGGGGCCGTGAAGGCAATCGCAGAGCGACACGGGGATTTGAAGACCGCATACGCGAATGCGCAGCGTCAGGTGATGGAACGGGACGGATCGAGGGTCGTATTGAGGGAAATGGAAGGATCCCTGCCTCGTCGGCAGGGATTCTTTGAGACGACGCGCGGCTTACTTGGGCCGGACCGTCCAGAAGGTTCGGGTATTCGTAAACTCGCGAATACCCGCCGTTGCAAGTTCTCGGCCATACCCAGACTTCTTCGTTCCACCGAACGGTACGCGGGCGTCGGATGCTGTCATCGCATTGATGAACGCTGCGCCGGTCGTAACACCCTTGGCAATAGCGAGCGCCCGATCTGTCGACGCCGACCAGATGCTGATCGACAGACCGAAATTGGTCGCGTCGGCCAAACGGATTGCATCGCCATCGTCCTTAGCGACAGCAATAACGGCGAGCGGGCCGAAGGTTTCTTCATCGAACGCCGCGACGCCTGGTGCAGTGTTACCAATGACCGTGGGCGCGTAAAAAAATCCCGGGCCGTCGATTGCCTTGCCGCCGGTAAGCAACTTCGCGCCCGCTTCGAGCGAACGCTTGACTTGGCTATCGAGCGCATCTCGCAGATCTGCTCGAGCGAGGGGCCCCATGTGGGTGCCCGAGTCGGTTGGGTCGCCGACTACGATGGCGTCAACCTTTTTCACGAACTGCTCGGTGAAGGTCTCGGCAATCGCCTCCGAAACGATGAAGCGTTTTGCGCACACGCAGCTCTGGCCGGCGTTGTTGAAACGAGCCTTGACAGCCGCCTCGACCGCCCGCGGGACGTCTGCATCATCGAGTATGACGAATGCGTCAGAGCCGCCGAGCTCAAGTACCGACCGCTTGGATTCGCGCCCCGCCGCGGCGCCGACGGCGGCTCCAGCGCGGTTCGAGCCGGTCAGGGTCACAGCAGCGATGCGGTCGTCACGAATAAGGGTGTCAATGACCTGGGGAACGTTTGGTTCGGCGACGACCAAGGTGGTGACGAGATTCTTCGGAAATCCAGCGTCGACGAAAAGCTGTTCGAGGGCCAACGCACAACCTGTTACGTTCGGCGAGTGCTTGAGGACCACACCGTTTCCAGCGGTCAGCGACGGGATCGCGAAGCGCATGACTTGCCATACGGGGAAATTCCACGGCATGACTGCCAGTATGAGGCCGATGGGTTCGTAGCTCACCCACGCGTCGACTCCCTCGATGTTGACTTGTTCGTCGCAGAGAATGCGTTCCGCATTGTCAGCGTAGTAGAGCGCAGTAACGGCGGATTTCTCTACTTCGCCCGCAGCTTCCGCCGCGATTTTGCCCATCTCGATGGTTACGAGTTGGCTAAGTGAAGCGCTTTGGCGTCGGAGTTCCTCGGCGAGCCGCCGGACGGCAGCGACGCGTTGAGCGAGCGGTGCTTTGCCCCAAGACTGGGCCGCGGCACGGCCAGCTGCCACAGCATCGTCAATGCGTTCGGCGCTCCAGCTTTGATAGGTTTCGAGCGCCTCGCCGTTGACTGGATTAACGGTAGTGATTTCGAGTGTCATGACTTGATCCTTCAAATTCTTCTATGACCGCACGCATTGCTTGCACGCGGCAGCAGATTAAGCGTGGTGGAAGAGTTGGGTGCACAGCGTGTTGATCTGGCTGCCCTTCACCACGCATCGGTCGGCTGCTTCGCGCCACTTGGCGAAATGCGGTGCGGCTCGGTGTGCGTCAATTGCCGCGTCGTCTTCGTAAAGTTCGTAGAACATGAAATGGAGAGGATCCTTGATGTCCTGCGTCACGTCGAAATACTTGCAGCCGGCCTCGTCGGAGAACGTGCGAGTCGCGTTCTCCTTGATGGCGTCGAGAAAGTCTTCGAGGCGTTCCGGATGGACCTTCAGGGAAACGATAAGCGCGATCATTCAATGCTCCTGGGTGTTAAGCGTGCGCGGAAATGGGCAGTGGGGTGCCAGTTTCTTCGGCGAGTTTGCTCATGCTTTGCCAAGTATTGTCCGCAAGCGTGATTCCGGTCTCACGCAGTTTCTCGGTGTTGCGGTCCTCAAGCTCGCCCGGGAAGAAGATTTCTTCTACGCCATGGGCTTTCGGCACGTCCTTGATCTCATCGATCAGGGTCTCCATGCGACGTTCAAATTCTGCGACCGGCATCATCGACTTGATGTCGATCGTGATCAGCAAATGGCCGCAGCCGCTTGGCTTCGTGGCGTCGTATGGACCAACGACGTTTGACCCGAAGTGGCTACCGGTAAGAACGCCAGCAAGCACGTCCATCATGAACGAAATGACGTACCCTTTATGCCCGGCCATCGGCAATATGAGGCCGTGAATCGCCTTGCTGGCGTCGGTCGTCGGAACACCCTGCTCGTCGGCAGCCCAGTTGTCGGGGATTGGCACTCCTCGCTCCGCGGCGAGGTAGATTTTGCCCCGAGCGACCGCGGTATTGGCGATATCCATCACCGCGACGCCACGGCGGCCTCCCGGTGCAGCGATCGACCACGGATTGGTGCCGACGCTTTTTTCGCGGCCTCCCCATGGCGCCATCGCAGGACTGGCATTGGTTGCGAGGAATGCAACACACCCCGCCTTGGCGGATTCGCGCGTGAAATACGCGGCCGTGCCGAAATGGTTCGAATTGCGTATGCCGACTGCACTAATACCGTATTGGCTCGCACGCTCGATACCGAGTTGTATGGCCGACGCCGTCAGCACCTGACCGATGCCGTGACGCCCATCGAGAATCGAGACAGCACCGCCATCAAGCACTTTCTCAGGTGCGGTCACGGCGGTCATTACGCCGGTGCGAAGGCGCCCAACGTACCAGGGAAGGCGCAACATCCCGTGAGAAGAGTGACCCCAAAGCTCCGCCGTGACTAGACTGTCGGCCAGCAGGTGCGCGTCTTGTCGAGGAACGCCCAAGGTTTCCAGAATTGCCGTACCAAATGCGGTGAGCTCTTCTGCTTGAACGGTGAATGGCATTTGAATCTCCTGATGATGCCGACAATCTAGGTGGCAATGCTGGACCCGAGGGGGAGTCGCTGTCGCGTGCCTGGGAGCGCCAATTGGTGCCCAGCAAGCCGCGACGCGTCGTATAGCGGTGCAGAAATGAACAGGTTCGAGAATTCACGACGCACGACGCAACGGGTGACTATCGAGCCTGGACTCGGTTATCTCGAGGCACTCGATCAGTGCTTACCATGCTCCGCAGAGACCGGATTCGTCTGGCCCGTGGCCGTCAGCGTGCGGGTCGCTTCCGGTGTGGCGTAAATCCAGAGAATCTTCATCGGATTCGTTTTCGAGAGGTTGCGGAAGCGGTGATTGACGTTGGGCGGAATGAACGTGACGTCGTGAGGTTTCAACTGGTACTCCAGACCATCGATGTCGAGAATTGCATCACCCTCCATGAGGACCACGCTTTCCTGGCAGTTGTGGCTATGGAAGGGGATCTCCACGCCCGGATCAAACGAGGTGTATCCCGTGATGAAGCTTGTCGTGCCCAGGTCGCGCGACACGAGGGGCGTTGTGCGGGCGCCGCCGCCGCGCTCATGCGTCAGCAGGGTTTCCGGCTTGAGAAGGGCCGCGCCCGAGGGGGTCTTCATGGTCATGCTGCCTCTCCGATCAAAAAATGGGGGCGCCGCGTATGCCGACGCCAAGGTTGATATGGGGAGACGGGCATCCAGTGCGCGCCCCACATGACGCCGCTTTCCGATAGGGGGCTAGCACGAAGCCCGTCGTGAGATTTGAGTATAGCGTTTTATGATCATAAAACGCAATCGGATGTGCGACTGCTCAGTGTTTACACCGTCTCGAACGCTGTTCCTTACAGGTTTGAAGGACATGGTCGCATTTGCTATCGGATGCCTTCGCGTTCAATGTGGTGCGATCTGCTGCAGGACGGTGGGACAGGTGCGATCATATGATTCGCCCATTTTTGTAGGCTGGCGCTGGAACTCCCGCTCCTCCTGTCACGGCTTCCGGCGAGTGCGGTGCGTCGGTAGAGCATGTATCGTCGAGTGCGCCACTCGCTGGCGTTTCCGCGCCAGCGAGGTGGATTAATCATCGAGCCGATCAGAACCTGGGGCGAATGCCGATGCGAGCGAGCAGTTGGTTGCTGTTGCCCGAGGCCGATTGGGTGTTGATCTCGGACACAACTGCATTGCCAGTCGAGCCGACTCCGGATGCGTGGTTGATATATGGCGACGGCATATACGTCGGTACGCTTCGAAAGGAACTAGCCCAGGCCGAGCGAATACTGGAAGTACTTTGCATCCTCCTGGGCTGAATCAATTGCTACCTTACGGGCCTAGAGAAGTGGGGAATCAGCGAGGTGCTTGCGCCCGATTGACGAAGTCGTTGGTGAACGTTCTGGAGAGATCGATGTGTCGCCCCTTGATGTTCGGATTGAACTCGCTCAATACCTTCAGGACGGTTTCGGGTCCGCCGGCAGGCATTTTTCCGTCCGGCGAATACATCGGCATCGATGCTTGAAGGGCCTTCACGTAAAGGCTCTTGCTGCCGCCGTAGTAGTCAGCGGGCATCTTGTTCGCAATCTCTTCCGCCGAGTGGGTCTGGATGAAGCGAAGCGTCCGGACAAACGCCCGCGCAAGCTTCTGTGCGTCATCCCGATGGCTATCGGCCCATGTACGTTGGACGTAGAGGCTCGATGCCGGGTACAAGCCACCAAGAGCCGCCTTCGTGCCGTCGACGCTGCTCAAATCGACAAGCACCTGTGCGTCCCCGGTCGCGCGCAGCAATGAAGTCGTGGGTTCCGTGCTCCATACAACCTCGACTCGACGTTGCTTTACCGCCGCAAGCAAGGCATTGCCCGCACCTACCGGCAGCGTTGAATAATCCGACATCTTCAAACCATACCTTGCCGCGAGGAAGTGCCCGATGAAGGCTGACGATGAACCGAGTCCGGTAACGCCGAGTGTCTTGCCCCTGAGGTCCCCCATGTTCCGAATCTGTGTCGCCATGTCGCTGCGAACCATCTCCATGCTGCCTGGTACGAGGCCGAAGAGCACAATGCTCTCGATCTCTTTCCCCTTGGCTTGGAGATCAATCGAGTGATCGTAGAAGCCGACGACCGCCTGCGCTGCGCCGGCGACGAGCTCGTTTTCTGCGTCTACGCCAGCTTGCTGCGATTGCAGGTCGACATCCAGGCCTTCATCGCGAAAGTAGCCCAGAGATTCAGTCAGTTTAGCGGGTAGATAGATAAGCTTATTGATACCGCCAACGATAATTGTGATCTTCTCTGCGGCGATGGCATTCACTGCGCATAGAGAAAGCAAGATCGATGCAGCCCCTGCAATTTTCCGAACGGTTCTTTGCACGACTTGTCTCCTTGCTGGCTCGCACTTTGAGCCAGTGTTTTTTGGAATCTATAGATAATCGTAGTCCGAATTAAATGGAAGGAAATTTTCGTAACCTTGAACGGACTGGCGTTGGATTATGTACTGGCGTTGGTACTACTATAGTTTGGTTGGATCACTGGAATGTGCCTTCGTATATCCCAAATCGATCTCAGTCCTTCGCCGAGTACACGCGCACGCTGAAGCGTCCGTTGTTGTTTGCTGGCTTTGTCTATTTGACGGACGGCAGTAGCGTGACTTAAGGCGGAGGACCGAACTTAATGTGACACGATGGTGCATTCTATGGCTACGAAACGCAATAAGTAAACCGATCGGCGCCCGGGGAATACCCTGAGCCTGATCGACTTGAGTTCATAGCACTTCGTCATAGCCATGCCGCAGCATGCCAGACGAGTTTGCGAACGATCGATCCAAATGGAACTCAATAAGGTGTGGGCGCCAAGGCCCGCCTATGTCCGCTGGCTGCTATAGCCGACAATGGCAACAAAGGGGCGGCAATCCCAATCTTAGCCTGCGTCGGCGCCCTCAAGGGCAGTGACGATTTCTCGAGCAGCCACCTTGAGTTCGGGTACGAAACGCCGAATTGCTTCGGCTGGTGTTATCGCCTTCGATAAATAGATCACGTTCAGGCTGCCGAGCACGTGCCCGCGCGCGGAGATGGCCACAGCGATAGCGCCGATCTTTTTTTGGGCACCCCAGTCGCCCGCATTGATGCCAAATCCGTCCGCGCGAGTCTGGCGGATCAGATTCGCGACATACGCGTCATCGAATGCGAGGCGGCGCTGCTCTTCATCGCCAGCATTGGTTCGCAACAGTGCGAGGATGCCCGCTCGCTCGGCATCGGGACAGGCAGCAAAATATGCGCGGCCAGCCGCGGTCAACAGCATCGGGAGCCGGCGCCCGACCATCGATCGGTGAAATGACAGCGGACTGAATCGGTGCGTGGTTTCGCGAATGATCATCGCGTCGCCATCGGGTGTCGTCAAATCAGACGGCCAGACGACACGTTGTGTTAGTTGCGCCATCACTGGCGGCGCTACCGTTGAAATCCATTCGTCGTCCGTAAAACCTTCGCTCAGCGAGCGTACGCCGAGCACTAGCCTGAAGCTGTCGTCGGACGGGCTACGGCGCACGCATCCTTCTTCGACCAAAGTTTCCAAGAGCCGCCGCACCGTAGTTCTGTGCAACCCGGTGGCATCGCTGATTTGCTGGCTAGTCGCGCGGCCATTCTCCATCCCGTTTAGCGCGCGCAGCACCTGCAGGCCACGCGCGAGGCCGCGTACGCTGGTGTATCTCGACACGATAAAGTCCTTTTAAATCAATGGCGTGCATCCAGTGCACATTCCACTCAAATTGTTGAGGCGCGATATCGCGCTCCTTAGACTTTGTTTGAAACCGGAGGCATGGGCGGCAGAGAGGGCCCGGTGGATGGCGTCGGCGAAGACTCGTCCATCGTAGCAGAGCTTGCCGCGTTGGCGCCGGTCCGATGGTGGAGACGCGCGGCAGCCGGCCGCGCAGCACTTAAAACAGCATTGCAGGAGACATAGATGCCCGCCCAATATGAGGCTGTGCCCGCGTCGGGCAGCCCGCATGTCATCGCAACGGACGTCGCCATCGTTGGCGCCGGCCCGGTCGGCCTGATGATCGCCAACCTGCTGGGACAGCAAGGCGTCGGAACGATCATCATCGAGAAACTCGAGCAGATTATCGACTATCCCCGCGCGATCGGCCTCGATGACGAAGCGCTTCGGGTATTCCAGACCGTAGGTCTCGCTGACGCGCTGCTACCACACACGACCCCCGACCACTGGATGCGCTTTGTCGCTGGTAGCGGCCGCTGCTTCGCGTCCATCGAGCCTCGGACCGACGAATTTGGCTGGTCGCGCCGCAACGCATTCATCCAGCCGCTGGCAGACCGTGTGCTGTTCGATGGACTGACGCGATTCGCGCACGTAGGCGTGCTATTTGGGCACACCGTCGACTCGTTTGCCCAGGACTGCGACGGCGTGACGATTGAGATAGTTGACGCCCAAGGCGAGAAGAAGATCGTGCGTGCTGGGTACATGGTCGGCGCGGACGGCGGCAACAGCTTCGTGCGCCGCGCACTCAACGTATCGTTCGAAGGGCGCACGAAGCCAAACCAGTGGATCGTCGTCGACGTGCGCAACGATCCGCTCGGCTCGCCGCACGTGTACCTGCATTGCGACTGGCGGCGACCTTACGTGTCGGCCGCGCTGCCACATGGGATCCGCCGCTTCGAATTCATGGTGATGCCCGGCGAAACCGAGGAGCAGCTGTCGCGGCCTGAAAACCTTGCCGCGCTGATCCGCAAGGTGGTCGCCGATCCGGACAAGGTCGACTACATACGCAAGCGCGTCTATACGCACAACGCGCGGCTCGCGCGCCGCTTCGATGTCGGCCGCGTGCTGCTCGCGGGCGACGCCGCGCACATCATGCCGGTTTGGCAGGGGCAGGGCTACAACAGCGGGATTCGCGATGCGAGCAATCTCGGCTGGAAGCTCGCAATGGTCGCGAAGGGGCTCGCGCGGCCCGAGCTGCTCGCGAGCTATACGCTCGAGCGGCGCGACCATGCGCGCTCGATGATTCATCTGTCGGAAGTCGCCGGCGACATTTTCGCGCCGACGACGCGCGTCGGCCGTGTCGTGCGCGACGGGTTCGTGCGCGCGCTCGGTTTGATTCCGGCCGCGAAACGCTATTTCGTCGAGATGCGCTTCAAGCCTATGCCGCGCTACGAAGCCGGCGTTGTGATGCTGCCGCAGTGCACACGCGACGGCGGCGTGCTGGCCCGGCTGCTCGACTGCGCGGGCGGCACCGCGCCGGGGCGCCTGCTCGGCCTGATGAGCCAGAAGCGTAGTTCGTGGCTGGGGCAGCTCGTGTATGGCCGCGATGCGTTCGGCCAGTCACCGGTCGGCCGGATGTTCATCCAGCCGCGCGTGCGCACGGCCGACGGCCGCACGGTGCGGCTCGACGACGCGATCGGCAACCGCTTCGCGGTGATCGGTTGGGGCAGCGACCCGACCTTCGGGCTGACCGACGCGGCCCGCACGGTGTGGGAGCGACTCGGCGCGTGCTTCGTCCTGGCGAAGCCCGACGTGCAACTCGACTATGTGGCCGACGTGCCTGACGGCGTGATCGCGATCGGCGATACGACGGGCCGGCTGAAAGACTGGTTCAGCCGGATTCCTCAGTCGGTTGTGCTGCTGCGGCCGGATCGTTTCGTCGCGGGCGTGTGCGCGCCGCAGGAAGCGTCGGACGCGATCGTCGCGCTCGCCGCGCTGCTGCAGCTCACGGATACAGTGTCCGCCGCACGCCCCCCACAGGCCGATGCGTTCGCGCACGAGGCTGCCGCGCAACCGGCTGGAGCGTGACATGCCGATCCAACTCGAATGCCTGTCCCATACGCCGCTGCAAGGCTATTTCGATCCGGCGCCGGACGTGGTGGCCGAAGTCGAGCGCGTGCAGGCCGCGGCCCGTGCGCGCGTCGAAGTGTTCGATCCCGAATGCATCGTGCTGTTCGCGCCCGACCATTACAACGGCTTTTTCTACGACCTGATGCCGCCGTTCTGCATCGGCATCGCGGCGGAATCGATCGGTGACTACCGGAGCCTCGCGGGCCCGCTGAACGTGCCAGCCACGTTCGCCCGCGAACTGGTCGAGGCCGTGCTCGACAGCGATGTCGACGTGTCGATGTCGTACCGGATGCAAATCGATCACGGCTTCGCGCAGGCGCTCGAAGTGCTGACGGGCGACCTCGACCGCTACCCGGTGATTCCCGTGTTCCTGAACTCTGTCGCTGCGCCGATGGCGACGCTGCGCCGCGCGCGGCTGCTCGGCGACGCGATCGGCCGCTTCGTCGCGCGCTCGGGCCGCCGAGTCTTGGTGGTCGGCTCCGGCGGCATCTCGCACGAGCCGCCGGTGCCGGAACTCGCGACCGCGAGCCCGGAACTGGCCGAGCGGCTGATCGCCGGACGCAATCCGGACGCCGATGCGCGCGCCGCGCGCCAGGCGCGCACGATCGCGGCGGCGCGCACGTTCGCGGCCGGCGACAGCCCGCTGCACGCGCTCAATCCCGGATGGGACCAGGCGTTTCTCGACGTGCTCGCAAGCGGCGACCTGAAAGCCGTCGACGGGATGACTAACGATGCGATCACGCGCGACGGCGGCAAGTCTGCGCACGAGATCCGCGCGTGGGTCGCCGCGTTCGCGGCGCTGGCGGCCGCGGGCCCGTATCACGCGGTGCGGGATTTCTACCGCCCGATTCCCGAATGGATCGCGGGCTTCGCCGCCATGCACGGCTGGTCTGCGGGTGAGTCCGCGCCGCGATCGACAGACAAGGAGTGACGACATGCTGACCCCGCAACATATCGACGCGCTGGCCGCTCGCCTGCGCGCCGCCGAACGCGAACGCGCGCCAATCAAACCGCTGCGCATGGAAATCGGCGAGCAGAACGCCGAAGACGCCTACGCGATCCAGCAGGCCAATGCGGCGCTGCGGCGCGAACGCGTGGTCGGCCGCAAGATCGGCCTGACCTCGCTCGCGGTGCAGCAGCAGCTCGGCGTCGACCAGCCGGACTTCGGCACGCTGTTCGCGTCGATGGCATACGGCGACGCCGAACCGATGAGCCTGTCGCAGCGGATCCAGCCGAAGGTCGAAGCGGAAATCGCACTCGTGCTCGAGCACGACCTCGTGCACGAGAAGCACACGTTCGCCGAACTGCAGCGCGCGACCGCGTACGCGCTTGCGGCGATCGAAGTCGTCGACAGCCGCATCGCGGGCTGGAACATCCGCTTCGTGGACACCGTCGCTGACAACGCGTCGAGCGCGCTGTTCGTGCTCGGCAGCCGGCCCGTGCTGCTGAAGGACGTCGATCTTGCCGGCTGCGAGATGACGCTCGCGTCGAACGGCGAAGTGCTGTCGCGCGGCAGCGGCACCGCGTGCCTTGGCAATCCACTGAACGCGGCCGCGTGGCTTGCCGACCGGATGGTGCGGCACGGCACGCCGCTGCGGGCGGGCGACGTGATCTTGACAGGCGCCCTTGGCCCGATGGTCGCGGTCACGCGCCCTGGCACGTTCACCGCGCAGATCGCCGGTCTCGGCAGCGTGCGCGCCACTTTCAACGAATGAGTATTTCCATGAGCGTTCAGAAACTCAAGGCCGCGATCATCGGTTCGGGCAACATCGGCACTGACCTTATGATGAAGATCATGCGGCATGCGAAGCATCTCGAAGTTGCCGCGATGGTCGGCATCGATCCGGCCTCGGACGGCCTCGCGCGCGCGGCGCGCCTAGGCGTCGCGACGACACCCGAAGGTGTCGAAGGCCTCGCGCGGCTGCCCGAATTCGACGACATCGACTTCGTGTTCGACGCGACGTCGGCCGGCGCACACGTGAAGAACGATGCGTTCCTGCGCACGCTGAAGCCAGGCATCCGCTGCATCGACCTGACGCCCGCGGCGATCGGTCCGTACTGCGTGCCGGTCGTGAACCTCGACGCGCATCTCGACGCGCCGAACGTGAACATGGTCACCTGCGGCGGCCAGGCAACGATTCCGATGGTCGCGGCCGTGTCGCGCGTCGCGAAGGCACATTATGCGGAGATCGTCGCGTCGATCAGCAGCAAGTCAGCCGGGCCCGGCACGCGCGCCAACATCGACGAATTCACCGAGACGACGTCGAAGGCGATCGGGGTGGTCGGCGGCGCCGCGCATGGCAAGGCGATGATCATCCTGAACCCGGCCGTGCCGCCGGTGATGATGCGCGACACCGTGTATGTGCTGTCGGAGCCAGCCGATCACGAGAAGATCGCCGCGTCGGTCGAAGCGATGGCGCGCGCGGTGCAGGCGTATGTGCCCGGCTACCGGCTGAAGCAGGCCGTGCAGTTCGACGAGATTCCCGCGTCCGCGCCGTTGAACATCCCGGGCCTCGGCCGCGTGAGCGGGCTGAAGACGTCGATCTTTCTCGAGGTCGAAGGTGCCGCGCACTATCTACCCGCGTACGCCGGCAACCTCGACATCATGACGTCCGCGGCGCTCGCGACTGCCGAGCGTATCGCGCAATCGATGCAACGCGTGAACGCTTAAGGAAGTTTCCCGATGAGCAAGAAACTCTACATCTCCGACGTGACGCTGCGCGACGGCAGCCACGCGATTCGCCATCAATACTCGATCCGCAACGTACAAGACATCGCGCGGGCGCTGGACAGGGCCAGGGTCGATTCGATCGAGGTCGCGCACGGCGACGGCCTGCAGGGATCGAGCTTCAACTACGGCTTCGGTGCGCACAGCGATCTCGAATGGATCGAGGCGGTGGCGGACGTCGTCGAGCACGCGAAGATCGCGACGCTGCTGCTGCCGGGCATCGGCACGATCCACGACCTGACGGCCGCGTACGACGCGGGCGCACGCGTCGTGCGCGTCGCGACGCACTGCACGGAAGCGGACATCTCGAAGCAGCACATCGAGCACGCGCGCGCGCTCGGCATGGACACGGTCGGTTTCCTGATGATGAGCCACATGACTACGCCGGAGAACCTTGCCGTCGAGGCGCAGAAGATGGAAAGCTATGGTGCGACCTGCATCTACGTCGTCGATTCGGGCGGCGCGCTCAACATGAACGACGTGCGCGATCGCTTCCGTGCGCTCAAGGCCATGCTGAAGCCCGAGACGCAGACGGGTATTCACGCGCATCACAACCTGAGCCTCGGCGTCGCGAACTCGATCGTTGCTGTCGAGGAAGGCTGCGACCGGATCGACGCGAGCCTCGCCGGCATGGGCGCCGGCGCCGGCAACGCGCCGCTCGAAGTGTTCATCGCGGCGGCCGGGCGTCTCGGCTGGAACCACGGCACGGATCTCTACACGCTGATGGACGGGGCCGACGACATCGTGCGCCCGCTGCAGGATCGTCCGGTGCGCGTGGACCGCGAGACGCTCGCGCTCGGCTATGCGGGCGTGTATTCGAGCTTCCTGCGCCATTCGGAAGCGGCCGCGAACAAGTACGGGCTGAAGACGGTCGACATCCTCGTCGAGCTCGGCCGCCGCCGGATGGTCGGCGGGCAGGAGGACATGATCGTCGACGTCGCGCTCGACCTTAAGCGCGCGCACTGCTGACGCCGCGAAGGGCTAACGCGGCGCGGCTCTTCGCAGGGCAAGTTCGAGCGCCGCATCTTCATCGACATCGCCGCAAAGAGCGATGCAACTTCCTATTGGAGACTTTTCATGAACACGCCGGAACACAGCCGCGCTGGCGGCGCACGCACGATCGGCTTATGCCTGCTCGTTGCATTCCTGGAAGGACTGGACCTGCAATCGGCCGGCATCGCCGCGCCAAGGATGGCGCATGAATTCGCACTGGGCGCCGCACAGATGGGTTGGGCGTTCGGCATCGGCGCGCTCGGTTTGCTGCCCGGCGCGGCGCTCGGCGGGCGGCTTGCGGACCGGCTCGGCCGCAGGCGCGTGCTGATGCTATCGGTCGCGCTGTTCGGCATCTTTTCGCTGGCGACCACGCGCGTGTGGAACTTCGAAAGCCTGCTCGCCGCGCGCTTCCTGACAGGCCTCGGGCTCGGCGCGGCAATGCCGAACCTGATCGCGCTGTGCTCCGAAGCGGCACTGCCGCAGCAGCGCAGCACCGCGGTCGGCGCGATGTACTGTGGAATGCCGTTCGGTGCAGCGATCGGCGCCGCGATCGGCGTCGTCAGCACCGATCCTGCCGGGTGGCGGCACGTGTTCTACGTTGGTGGAATCGGGCCGCTGCTGGTGCTGCCGATGCTCGCGCTGTGGCTGAACGAGTCCGTGCAATTCGTCGCGACGCGCGCGAACGCGGCGGACACGCCAATCGCGCGCGCGTTGTGGGGCGAACGCCGCGCTGCGACGACGGCCGCGCTGTGGGTGAGCTATCTCGGGACGCTCGTCGTGCTGTACTTCCTGCTCAACTGGCTGCCGTCGATGGTGATGACGCGTGGCCTCACGCATGCGCAGTCAAGCTTCGTGCAGGTGATGTTCAACGTCGGTGGCGGGATCGGTGCGATCGGCATCGCGAGCCTGATGGATCGGATCGGCCGGCGTCGCACGGTGGTCGGTATGTACGTCGGCATCGCGTGCGCGCTCGCGGTGTTGACCGGCGCAAAGGATGCCGCGTGGCTCGCCGCCGGCGGGCTGCTGTGCGGGATGTTCCTGGTCGGCGGGCAGTCGGTGCTGTATGCGCTCGCAAGCGCGATCTATCCGACGCGCATGCGCGGCACGGGCGTCGGCGCGGCTGTCGCGGTCGGGCGGTTCGGCTCGATTCTCGGGCCGTTCGTCGCCGGACAACTGCTGGCGCACGGCGAGAGCACGACGATGCTGATGGCGTCGAGTATTCCGCTCGTCGCCGTCGCGGCGTTGGCCGCGCTGACGGTCGTCGCAAGGGATCGGGCCGGCACGCCGGCGCTGGTAGCGGAGTAAGCAGCGGAGGAAGCGATGGAATAGCAGTTTCGGCAGGCGAAACGGGCCGGTCGCGCCGCTTCGCGATTTCAGATGCGGATGTGTAGGCGCGCATCCGCATGATCGACGCATGAACGAACGAGGGACGACATGATGCAGCAGGCACACACATTGACGGAAGAGAGCACGAGTCGTTTCGTGCAGGTGAAGGTGGGCGAGCACGACCTGAAGCTGCACTACAACGACGCGGGGCAGGGCCGCGAGACGGTCATGATGCTGCATGGCTCGGGGCCCGGTGCGAGCGGCTGGGCGAACTTCCATCGCAACGTCGGCGCGTTCGTCGACGCAGGCTATCGCGTCGTGTTGCTCGACTGCCCGGGCTGGAGCAAGAGCGACGCGATCGTCAACACGGGTTCGCGCTCGGAGCTCAACGCGCGTTCGCTGAAGGCGCTGCTCGACGCGCTCGACATCGAGCGCGTGAACATCGTCGGCAACTCGATGGGTGGGCATAGCGCTGTCGCATTCGCACTGCTGTTTCCACAGCAGGTCGACAAGCTTGTACTGATGGGCGGCGGAACAGGAGGACCCAGTCAATTCGTGCCTATGCCGACCGAAGGTATCAAACTGCTGCAAAAGGTGTACCGCGAGCCGACGCTAGACAACCTGAAGCAGATGCTGAACATCTTCGTGTACGACGCGACGAGCCTGACCGACGAGTTGATGCAGGCGCGTCTCGAGAACATTCTTGCGCGTCGCGACCATCTGGAGAACTTCGTGAAGAGTCTCGCAGCGAATCCGAAGCAGTTCACCGACTACGGTCCGCGCCTCGGTGAGATATCGGCGCCGGCCCTGGTGATTTGGGGACGCGATGATCGCTTTGTGCCACTCGATGTTGGCCTGAGGCTCGTGTGGGGAATGCAGAACGCTGAGTTTCACATCTTCAGCCGCTGCGGGCACTGGGCGCAATGGGAGCACGCAGAAAAATTCAACCGGATGGTCATCGAGTTTCTTGCCCCGTAATGGTCATTATCCGGCATGCCACTTTTGTGTACGTTTTCTCCTGCCGCATGGCTCACGATGCGGCAGGAGAAACAAAGGGGCCGTGCTTCGCTGTACTTTATTGCATCTATGGTTGGCGCCGCAGGCGAGATCTCGTCGCTGCAGGCGCGCAAGGCCACGCAACCTGCAGACGAACCCAAAAGCGATCGGTTGATTCGAAGCGAAGGCGAGCGGTGATATCAGAGACGAATCTGGTGACTTTCAATTGGCCGGTTTGCGATGTCTGCGACCATCCTGCTCCCTTCCGGTGCGCACTTACTGGTATCAGCCTGCGTGATATGATTCATAAAAATACAGCATTGGATTTATTTCTTGGCCGACGTCATGATTTCACCACTACACCGAATCAGGAATGTCATCATTGAAAATGAACGCCATTATCTGGCCTGAAGACTACGTGCCAGGCCATACCGAGAACTTTGCCTCCAACGAGACCATTGTTGCCGGCCTCTGCGCCGCTGACGTTTGGCCTTTGCTCAGCACGCCTTCTCTGTGGCCCACCTATTACACGAATTCGGCTAACGTGCGCATCTACGACGGCAAGGGCCCGGAACTAGCCGACGGTGACCGCTTCTACTTCGAAACGTTTGGCTTCCCTGTTGAAGCTCAATGCAACGAATATGTACCGCCCACCGCTGGGCAGCCCGGCCGGATAGCATGGCATGGTTGGGCCGGCGACGTAGGCTCCGACGTCCGTCTAGACGTGCACCACGCATGGCTGGTGGAAGACCTTGACGGCGAGCGCGTACGAATCCTGACTCAGGAGACGCAGAAGGGCAAGCCGGCACTGCAGTTGCGCGACACGAAGCCGAACCCGATGATCAACGGTCATCAGGACTGGCTCGACGGCATCGTTGCAGCGGCGCGCAAGGCGAAAGGAAGGAAGCCGTAAGCGCTCCACGCGCGGCAACGTGCAAGGGCGCTGCCGTGCGCTGAGCTACCGTGCTATAGCCCTAGCGTGCGGGTGCGGGTCCGAGCACGAGAAACACAGATCGTTAGCGATGACTGGGCGCGGTGTTCCTCTTCTGACAACACGTAGTCTTGGTGATCTGCGTCGCTCCAGCATCGCGATCGGCCAGCTCACGCACCAAGTCGGAAGCGCGCCACCGGACTCGTCGTCAAAGTGAAGCCAAACCGAGTCACCAGATTCTGTCAATCTCTCATAGAACGCAGTGAGTGTCCCACCCCGTGTGCAATACAGCAGTGACCAGATCCTCTAATACGACTGGCACCATCGGATCATGGAAAGAATCGGTTTGATCCCGATTCCTCCTGCGATGGAACGGTAATGTCTCGCATCCCCGACAAGCGGAATTTTGTTGCGCGGCGAACTCGCACGCAAGTTGGACCTGACGCGCACATGCTCATTCATCGAAAGAGACCCGCCTCGGCTGTTCGCCGCATGTCCACTCTTTACGGTGCAACGTCCGGACACGGAACTCGTACTCTGCTGCTCTGCTTGCGGAATACTCGCCTTCTAAGCGGACAGCGGTGTACGGCGCGGTTGACTGCACGCGCCCGACGGGGGCGACGGCGGACTTCCTGGGGCGTGACAACCAGACTGGCGTTGCGGTGGGACTTCGCAATGTCTTTTGACTGCCGGAATATCTTAGTGGTCTTGACTCGCGGTGAACGTTATTCTTAGTCGGAGAGGAGCGCAGCTTGGGCGCTGCGCCCTTTAGATTTCCGGCAATTTGAGCTAAGGAGTTGAGCGCGGTTCCAACGTGTCAATGATCGCCGCTATGGAGCCAGCTCAGGATCGGCGTAAAGGAGCCAGCAGATGATCGCCATAATGGCGCCACGTCAGGATCGCCGTAAAGGCGCCACCCGATGATCGGCGTAATGGCGCCACCCACGCCGTAACGGGAACGCGTTTCGAACTTCCATCAACTGGTTACCCTTCGGGCTTTTGCCTGGAGGGGCCGTGAGTAACCGGAGGTTCGAAGTGTTTGAGTACCGACAAGCCCTCGTGCGCATGCGCCAGGGCGATTCCGACCGCGACATCGCCCGCACCGGGCTGATGGGCCGCAAGAAGCTGGCGACGGTTCGCCAGACTGCCCTCCAGCATGACTGGCTCGACGCCGCCCGCCCCCTCCCTGACGACACCGTGCTGGCCAGCATGTTCGGCCGCCATCCACACCTGCCGAGCACCTGCGTCTCGACGCTGGAGCCGTTTCGCGAGCTGATCACGCAGTGGTTCCACGCCGACATCCAGGGCACTACGATCCATAGCGCGCTCAAGCGCAATCACGGCTATACCGGCAGCTACTCGGCCGTCCGGCGCTTCCTCCAGGCGCTGACTCTCGAACGCGGCGTGCGGGCCACCACCGTGCTGGACTTCGCACCGGCCGATGCCGCCCAGGTCGACTTCGGCGCCGGGCCGACACTGCTCGATCCCGCCGGCAACCCGATCAAGACCTGGTTCTTCGTCGCCACGCTATGCTGGTCACGTCATCAGTATGCCGAACTGATTCTCGACCAGACCGTGTCGACCTGGCTCGCCTGCCATCGCCGCGCCTTCAACTGGTGGGGCGGGCGGCCGGCCCGCATCGTGATCGACAACGCCAAGTGCGCGATCACCCGGGCCTGCCTGTACGACCCCGAGGTCCAGCGCTCGTACGCCGAACTGGCCGAAGGCTACGGCTTCCGGATCGACCCTTGCCCGCCGCACGATCCGCAGAAGAAGGGCATCGTCGAGTCGGGCGTCAAGTACATCAAGAAGTCCTTCCTGCCGCTGCGCACGTTCCGCGATCTCGCCGACGCCAACCGCCAGTTGCACGAATGGATCATGAGCGAGGCCGGCAACCGCATCCACGGCACCACGCGCGAGCAGCCGCTGGCACGCTTCGCACTCGAGCGGCCCTTGCTGGCGGCCTTGCCCGACGTGCCGCCCGTTCTGGCCGAATGGGTCAAGCTCGTCGTGCATCGCGACTGCCATGTGCAGTTCCGCCGCGCCATGTACTCGGTGCCGTGCAGGCTGGTCGGCCAGACCCTCTGGCTCAAGGCGACCGACACCTGCGTGCAGGTGTTCCGCGAGCATGAGCTGGTCGCCACGCATCCGCGGCTGCATCGCGCCGGCGCGCGCTCGACCGTGCGCGATCACCTGCCGCCCGAAGCCCAGGCCTGGCAGATGCACGATCCGCAGTGGTGTCTGGCCGAGGCCCGGCGCATCGGCCCCGCCTGCCATGCCGTGATCCTCGCCCTGTTCAACGATCAGGTGCTGGTCAACCTGCGCGGCGCGCAAGGCATCCTGCGGCTCGAATCGAAGGTCGGCGTCGCCCGGCTGGAGGCCGCCTGCCAGCGCGCGATGGCCTTCAGCAGCCCACGCTACCGGACCATCAAGACGATTCTCGACAAGGGCCTCGATCAACTCGCCGAGGCCGCCCAGCCCGCACTGATCGACCTCGCCGACACCTATGCCACCGGCGGCCGCTTCTGCCGCGACCTGCCTTCCATGATGAGCCACTGAGACCCCACCATGAATCCGATTCCCGAACTGAGCCCGATGCTCAAACAACTGCGCCTGTCCGGCATCCTCGACTCGCTCGAGCAACGCAACCGCCAAGCCATCGACGGCAAGCTCGCCTACACCGAGTTCCTGGCCCTGCTGATCCAGGACGAGATCGCCCGGCGCGATAACCGCAAACTCACGACACGCCTCGCGCGCGCCAGCTTCCGGCCCGGCAAGACGCTCGAATCGTTCGACTTCGACCGCTTGCCCAAACTCAACCGCGCCCTCATCCAGGATCTCGCGACCGGGCGCTATCTGCAGGAGAACGCCAACGTGCTGATCGCCGGGCCCACCGGCGTCGGCAAGTCGCATCTGGCCCAGGCGCTCGGCCACTGCGCTGCCCGGCAGGGCCACGACGTCCTGTTCCTCACCCAGACCAAGCTGCTCAACACCCTGCACGCCGCGCGGGCCGTGGGCAACTACGAGCGGCGTCTGCAGCAACTGGTTCGCGTGCCGCTCATCATCGTCGACGACTTCGCGCTCAAGCCCATTGCCGCTCCGCACGACGAGGCCTTCCACGATCTCGTCGCCGAGCGCTACGAGCGCCGAGGCGCCATGATCCTGACCAGCAACCTCGACTTCACCGAGTGGGGCGATGCCTTCCCCGCCAACCGCATGCTCGGCGCCGCGACCCTCGACCGGCTCCGTCACGGCGCCTACCGCATCATCCTCGACGGCGACAGTTTCCGCGTGCCCAAAAACATGCCGGAATCGCCCGTTTTAGGCGTTGAAAAACGGGCCAAAAACCAGCATTCTTGACGCCGTTCGAAACTGCGTTTCCGGACCCTTCCAACTGGCGCCTTTACGCCGATCTTCCCCGGCTCCATTACGCCGATCCGTGACACAACGATCGCCGCTACGCGCGATAGCAGCACTCCGTAGATGTGAGATCAAGATCGCTCATCAAATCGGGCAGAACCGACGCGCAGGCCGGCTCGTGATCAACAGATACGCAGATGCTGGTCCGACTAGGTACATCAAGTGTTCCTGTTGGTGGCTCGTTTGCGCGGCGGCTTTGTCGTGTCGTCATGACACGTCTCAAACATCAGCTCGCGCAGCCACTTTTGTGCGGGGTCGCGGTGGCTACGTTCATGCCAAACAGCGAGTTTGGTAAATCCCGGAATTTCCAACGGCGGCTCTAGCAGCGTCAGCCCAGCTTCGCTAGCGACGAGGCGCTCGGGCGCGACTGCGACTAGATTGCTGGCGCGAAGGATGTTCGGCAGAACCAGGAAATTTTTTACCGATAGGCTGACGCGGCGCTGCCTGCCGCACTTGGCAAGCGCGTCATCGGTGACGCCGCTGAAACTCCCGCCGTAGTAGGACACAATCGCGTGGTCGAGCGCACAGAAGCGGTTGAGTGTCAGCCTGGATCGAGTTGCCGGGTGGTCGGTACGCATCACGCAGACGTATCGTTCCTCAAAAAGCCGGCGCGCGTGGAGATCGGGTGGCGTCATTTCCGGCGTGATCAAAGCAAGGTCTACCTCGCCACGTTCGAGTCGCGTCTGTAGGTCACCACCTTCAACCGGCACTAGCGCAACGCGGATACGTCGAGAACGCTCTTTTAGTGCTGAAAGGAAGGGGACCGCGATCGCGCTTTGCGCGTAATCAGTTGCCGCGATCGTCAGCGTAAATTCCGCAGTCTGTGGGTCGAAGTCTGGAGGGCTCAGCAAAGCTCCGACCTCGTTCATGACTTGCTTAAGAGCCTTTGATAGTCCCAATGCCCTTTGCGTGGGCGTGATGCCGCGCTGAGCCCGGACGAACAGTGGATCTCCAAAGGTGTCACGTAAGCGCGTCAACATCCCGCTCATTGCCGGCTGCGTGACCCCCATTCTGGCAGCAGCACGCGTCACGTTGCGCTCGTCCAACAAGGCGTCCAGCGCCTTGAGTAAATTGAGATCGAGATTCCTGATATCACGCATAGTTATCGGGAAAAAGTCGAATACTAACGTGGCTTTCCGGTACGCGTCTCGATCTTTGTCCGCATGTAAGTTTGAGGGACGCTAGCGCAGGCGCCAGTGATTGGGCCAGCCATGACAATTGTTTCGGCAATGCCATTGCATGGTCGAAAGCGGAAGGCACGGGCGCGGGCATATGTTTCACTTTACATAATTAACACTCTCGCCGGAGAGAGAGGCGTTGGGCCATTTGCGGCCGCGCGCTCCTACGTGTCTACATTGTTCAGTAAATCGTGGCGGCGTGTAGGGAGAGTTCTGAACGTAGCCGGGCCAACGGGAATAACTTTGGGGGCATCTTGTCGGAAATTTGCTCGGAGCCCCTTTGCCGACAACGCATTGCCGCCGATAATAGAGTGCCGCTGGAGCAAATGTGGGTAGGATCGTGGGTAGTGCGCACTCTGCGATCGTGGGAGTCTTACCTGGCGGGCCAGTACGAGCGGTGGTTGTAGTTGGCTGCCTGAGTTGACGACTACAAGGGCTTCCCCGTTAAACGCAAGCGCCCGACGTGGTTTTTATTGCTACTTGCTGCCTTGCCGACGTCGTGTGAGACGGTGAAGGACTGCGGTACTACAACCGGTCATGTTGGGCCAATAGCCCGGACCCTGATGAAAGACGCGCGCGAGGACATCAGGGCCAGACGGCCGGCATCGTAAGCGGGCGTATTCATGCTGCCACCTGCTTGCCCAGCAGCGCGTCATAGCAGCTTGCAGGCGGAATCTCGACATTGACCACCGGGCAGTCGACCTGGCGCGGCGTAAATTCCTCGCGCAACGCCTTGAGATCCGGCAACCCGCCGTCCACTAGCAATGCGTTGAGGCGTGCGGCCAGCACGGCTTCGACGCCATTGAGCGCGGCAAGCTCAAGCAAGACCGACCATCGTCCGGCACGCATCGCGCGGCGTTAACCGTGCCTCAAGCTGTTCCCACGTCCGGCGATAGGCCTCACGCGGAAACAGTTCGTCGCGAAACGCGAGTCCCTTGAAGGCCTGCGGCTTGCGCTTGCGGCCCTCGATGAAGCGCCGGTAATCAAGGCAAGGGCGCAGCGGTTGTCGTCGGCACGCGAGCCGCGCGGTGTGCTGGCCGCGCGCGGTCGCCATCCCGAGCTTCGACATGGTTTGGCAAGTATTGACGGATCCCATGTCGATCGATATGCTAACGTTAGCATTCGGTCGTAATGGGCGAATTTTTCGAGTGTGACCGGTGACTAGCCACACGTTAATACATTATTCGGACCTGCAAGGCGGAAGCCTATGGATACGCTCCAATGCATGCGCATCTTCGCGCGAGTCGCAATCGAAGGTGGTTTTGCGTCTACCGCACGCAAGCTGAACTTGGCGACTCCGGTCATCTCCCGTGCCGTGTCACATCTCGAGAGTCACCTCGGCACGCGCCTCCTGAATAGAACGACGAGAAACGTGGTGCTCACGGAGGCGGGCGAGCGGTACTTGCGTCGCTGCCGGGCGATTCTTGCGAGCATCGACGAAGCGGAAACGGAGGCGGGCTCGGCGATGCAGCGTCCGTCCGGACGCTTGCGGGTGCATGCGCTTTCGAGCTTCGGACATCACCTCGTCGTCCCGGCGGTCTTGAAGTACCAGCAACAGTTCCCGCTGCTGAGCGTCGAGCTGACGCTGTCGAGCGCGGTGCCCAACGTGCTGGAGGAGGGCTACGATGCTTCGATCGTCCTTGCTCCGGAGCTGCCTGATTCCGGTCTGGTCAGCGTGCTGCTCGGCAGCATCTCCGGGATCATTTGCGCATCGCCGGATTATCTGGCGGCTCACGGCGAACCCGGGCAGCCGTGCGAGTTGAATGCGCATCAATGCCTGCAATTGACGACACCCGTTTTCCCGGTGGACAAATGGGTGTTTGCCGGCACGGGAACGCCGTATGCCGTCGACATCGGTGCTGCGCGCTTTGCTGTCAACGTTGTCGAGGCACTGGAGCCTGCGGTACGGAGCGGTCTAGGCATCGCGATCCTGCCGTGGGCCGTCGCCCTGCCTGGTTTGGCCTCGGGTGCGCTAGTGAGGGTGATGCGGGATTATGAAGTCCAGCCGGTCAACGTCTATGCACTCTATCCATCGCGGCAGTTTCTCGATGCGAAGATTCGCGCGTGGATCGAGTTCCTTCGCGAAGATCTGCCGACGCGGTTTGATGCAGACAAGCGCGCGCTGGCGAATCTGTACGACGCGTGATTCGCATGTACCGGCGGCGCGATGCGATCGCTCATTGTCGTTTGCAACTCGTGCATACGTGACCGCGACTATCGACCTGCGCATCCCGCCCGGCCTTGATTGACATCATCGCGTTCCCGATTCCGACGTGCCTTCGCGTTGGCCACCATAGCCCGGCGCCGAATGGTCTGTGCCGTGGCGTGCGAGCTGCGCCTCGGCGGCCCGCATGCCGACTGGATAGTCGGTGCCGCTGCCCGTCGGATTGTATCCCGCCTGTTCGAGGCGGGCGAGTTCAGCCTTGACTTGCGCGCGCGTGACGGGCCCATCCGTTTGGGCAAACGAAATGGCCGGTGCGCCGAGCGCGCCGATCATCACCACGATTCCGATCGTCGATTTCATATTGTTGGTCCTCAAGGCTTGTCATCCATGCCAGCCGCGGCGAGATTGCCGCAACGCATGAGAGCAGTGTAGAGAGACCGTCGATCGGGGTAAATACTTAGGAGGTGGAATTCACCGTTGTCTTTCGCGACTGCAATTCCCAGCGGGAGCAAAAGCAGGCCGCCGGTGCTTCATCGTGCTCGACAAGCCCAAATGAACGGGCCAGCGCGACGGCTGGCCCAAGGCGACACAACGAAAATCAGGAAGGACATGCGCCACTGCTACGGACGCACGCCGATCCAGTTGGAATCAAGGAATCACGACGTAATTGCTGAACCCTCCTTCACGATCCTTCAATCCGGAGATCGCTTCATTGACACGTGAAAGCGGGAAACGGCGATGCTCGAGGTATGACAGATCGATGGCCCCGGTCTGGACCATATCGGCCATTTCCTGACCTTGCGCGGTCGTGAACCAGTTCGAGCCAATCAGATGGACCTGCTCGTCCATCAGCCATTTCACGTCGATCGGCAGGTCCTCCGCGACGCCGCCGACGTTGACGATCTTCCCGCCCCGTCGCACGCCCTTCATCGAATCGATCATCGTGGCCGCAGGGGCCTTCGCGCCAAGCGCGCTGATCACGAAATCGGCCCCTTCTCCGCCAGTCAGCGACTTCGCCCAATCGCCGACTGACCCTTCCCCGAGACGCATGACTTCAATGCGCTCGGGCGCGAGCGCCTTGACGCGTTCAAGCAGGCGCTGATCGCGCCCGGTCCCAAGAATGCGTGTCAGTCCCATCGCAAGCCCGAGCACCGTCGCGGCGACACCGAGTGTGCCCGTCACGCCATCGATCAACGCAACCTGCCCGGGGCCGGCACCGGCATTTTTCAATGCACCATACGACGTGCCCAGATAGCCGAACCGCCCGGCCTGCTCGAAACTCAGGTTATCGGGAATGTTGACGATCGCATACTCGGGCGCGGTCATGTACTCGCTGAAACCGCCATAGGGGTAAAGGTCGAAGATGCGCTGTCCGTCCCGGCTCGTACTGAAGTAGCCGTTGAGCGTGTAATAGCGACACTCGCTGCGTCGGCCGGCGCGGCATGCCTTGCAGGAACCGCACGAGCGCAGCGGGCTCACGTAGACCCGATCGCCCGGCTTGACGTTGATGACAGCCTCGCCGACTTCCTCGACGATGCCGGCAGGATCGAGGCCGAAAATCGCGGGAAACTTCGGCAGTGGCTGATGTGGGAACCAGATGGGCCAGTTGTTGATCACGTTGGCCATGTTCGGCACGATGCCGCAAGCCTTGACCCGGACGAGCACGTCGGTCGGTCTCGGCTTGGGAACGGGAATGGTGTCGAGTGTCATCGGCGTGCCGAGAGCATGCAGCCGTGCGGCAACCATCGTTCTTTCCATAGTGTCCTCTTCCATGTGAATTTTTTCCGCGTGGCTTTCGTGTGCAATATGGCGCCGGCGGACGCGCGCGGCATCGTGCGGATGCAGTCTGAGCGTGTTGAGATCGCCCCGCGCGCATATACGTTCAACGTGTTATCGACCTGTCAAGCAGTCGGGCAAAATCAGCGGTAGCTCTCCTCCAGTTCGATCGCAAGGGCGCCCATGATGCGCACGCCCGAGTTGTACCAGGCAATGTTCAGCGCCAGTTCGACCAGCTGGCGCTCGTTCAGGAACGCAGCGACATTTCGCCAGACGGCGTCGCTCACGTTGACCTTCAACGTGCATTCCTTTGCCACGGCCATCACCGCGCGTTCCTCGTCATCGAAAAGCGGTGACGCTTCGAAATCGGGAATGGCCTCGAGCTGCGCCTCGCTGATACCGGCTTTCAGCCCATGCGATTGATGATGGGCAATCTCGTACTCCGATCCCGCGCAGTGTCCGACGGTCAGGATCGCGAGTTCGCGCAACTTGGGGCTGATCGACGATGCGCGGATCGCGTTTGCATACGAGAGAAATTCCTGCAGAATCGCCGGAGCGTTCGCAAGCGCCCGGAAAATGTTCGCGGTGGGGACTTTGCGTTCACGTTCGAGCCTGTCGAAGAGCGTGTCGTCGATGCCCGCGAGATCGGAGCGCTGGAGGTATTTGACGCGTGCCATGGGTACGTGATCCTTGTTCAATGTTGGGCCGCAAGCGCTTTTTGCACATAACGCTCGAGTGTCTCGGGGTTAGGCTTGTTGCGTGTCTCGACGAGTGCCGCGCCCTCGAATTTCGATGCCTCAAAGTACCAGCGGTGCGACGCCGGCATGCCCCAGCGCACGCTCGTATTGAGCGAGCCCGCGTCCCACCGGACGGGTTCGATCTCGATATCGATCGTCTGATAGTGGCCGTCGCACAATTCGACGCGATGGCCGTCGGGGTCACGCAGGTAGACGAAAAGCATGCCGCCCGGGCCATGGCGGCCGGGGCCGCGCTCTACTTCATGCGCATAGCCGTAGATCCCCGCAAGGTCGCACGCGGTGAAGATGTCGTGCGACTCGGGAACGATGTATGCGAAATGATGCATGCAGGGGCCGTCGTTTTCGACGATGGCGAGATCGAGGCAGGTGCCTTTGCGGTACATGAAGGCGCCAAGGAGGCGTTCGCCGTGCGCGAGGTATTCCGAATTGCGGAATCCCAGCCTGCTGTAGAACGCACACGACGCGTAGGTATCGGGCGAGAAGATCTGGAAATGATCCAGCCGCTGTGCATGAGCGCCCTTGAACTTGTCGCGCTCGAGATACAGGCGCGGCCGCGTCTGCATCTGGGCGCACAGCTCGATCTTCGTTCCGAACGGATCCGACACGTGCAACGTCCTTCCCTGGAACGGAGCGTCCACCCATTCGGACGGCAGGCCCTCGGCCTTGAAGAAAGCGTAGGCGTCGTCGAGGTCCTCCTCCAGGAACACGCGAAACCCGATCCGTTTGCATGTGGATGCCTCATTCGATTGCACGAGCACCAGGCTGTGGTGACACGCCTCGGACAGTCCGCGCAGATAGCAGATGCCGTCGCCTTCCTCGGTTACGACGAGACCGACGATGTCGACATAGAATGCGCGGCTTTTCGCCAGGTCGGCGACATTGAGTACGATATGACTGGCGCGCGTGATGTTGAACGGCGGCCGATGATTGACTTCAGGCAACATGATGACCTCCTGATGATGAATGTGCAGGCAAGCTGTCTGTCTGGTTCTAATGCGATTCAATTCAGTGTTTCAGTTCGGGCGATCGCGGATCGGGAGCGCGGACCAGCCGCTGAATTGTGCGTCGCGTCCCAGCGCTTCTTCGATGCGCAGCACCTCGTTCCACTTCGCCATCCGCTCCGAGCGGGAGAACGAGCCGACCTTGAGTTGTCCGGCGTCCCAGCCAACGCTCAGGTGCGCAATGGTGACGTCTTCGGTTTCTCCCGAGCGTGCCGAAACGATGGTCCCGAAGCCGGCCGATTGGCCTGCGATGAGCGCGGCATGGGTCTCGGTGACGGTGCCGGCCTGGTTCGGCTTGATCAGGACGGCGTTGACCGCGCGTTGCGATGCGGCCAGCGCGACGCGCGCCGCATTCGTCACGAGAAAGTCGTCGCCAATGACCTGGCAGCGGGTACCGTAGCGTTGGGTGAACTCGCAAAAGCCCGTGGCATCGTCTTCGGCAAGCGGATCCTCGATCGAGAGGATCGGATAGGTATCGAGCCATCGACCGAGCATGTTGATCATGCCGTCGGTATCGAGCTCGCGACCATCGAGCGCAAGCGTATATCGGCCATTGCTGCCGAAATCGGAAGCCGCGATATCGAGCGAGATGCCGACCTGGTCCCCGGCGCGCAGACCCGTTTTGTCGATGGCCGCCACAAGCATGTCGAGCGCCTCTTCATTGCTGTCGAAGGCCGGCCAGTAACCGCCTTCGTCGGCCACCCCCTGCAGTTTGCCAGCCTGCTTCATCAGTGAGCCGGCGGCAAGATAGACCTCGGCGGTCCATTCGAGCGCTTCGCCGAAGCTGCTTGCGGCAGGGCACATGACCATGAAGTCCTGCACGTCCACGCGGCGCGACGCATGCGCGCCGCCACCGAAAATCTGTATCTCGGGCAGTGGCGTGCGAACGGTTTGCCGATCTCCGGCCAGATAACGCCAGAGCGGCAGGCCACTTGCCGCCGCGGCGGCATGCAGGATCGCCATCGATGTCGCGACGATCGCGTTGCCGCCCAGTCTGCTGCGGTTCGGCGTGCCGTCGAGATCGATCAGCCGCTGGTCGATTCGCGATTGCTCGCGGGCATCCATGCCACGCAGCGTCGACGCGATGTCGCCATTGATCTGGGCGATCGGCTGTGTGACGTCCAGGCCGCCGAATGCGCTGCCGCCGTCGCGCAGGTCGAGTGCCTCACCCGTGCCGGTGGACGCGCCGGCAGGTGCGATGGCGCGCCCGGTCGCGCCGCCTTTGAGCGTCACCTCGGCTTCCACGGTAGGCCGGCCGCGCGAGTCCCACACGCGGCGAGCACGCAGATGTTCGATTGTCGTATCGGTCATGAGAGTTCCGGTTGCTTCGTTCAAGTCTTGCCATGCCTGCAGGGCGCGGCGCTCAACGTCGGTCGCGCTGGTGCGCGCCGATCAGAATGAAAGCGAGCGTGGCGGGCCGATCGCTCTTGTTTCGCCACGCATGGCGGGTGCCGTTTTGCACGACGACGTCGTGCCTGCGCAGCAGCTCGGCGCAGCCGTTGTCGAGTTCGAGCCAGATTTCACCGTCGAGCACGATGCCGTAGTCGACAGTCGGCGTCGCATGCATGCCGTCGGCTTCGAACAGTTCGGCCAGCCCGGGACTGATGGCGAGGTTTTCCGCGACTGCCGCGCCGACATCGAACTCCGGCGAGAAATAGACGCTATCGGGCGGAAAGGTCACGACGAGGAAGCGCGTGCCGGACGGCTCGGGCACGATGCTCGCGACGGACGGGGTCGGATCCGTGCCGTCGAACGGCACGGCGGGCGCCGGGGCCGTTGCCCATACCAGGCGCGAGATCATGCCGGGGATGTGCTGAAACGCATCGGTGCGCGGAGGCATCACGTCGAGCGCGACGATCGAGGCGCCGTGATCGTCGGTGCCCGTGACGACCCGGCGGATAGCCTGTGGTACACCGTCAGAGAAAGTTTCGGGTTCCACGGTCGTTCTCCGTTGAAAGGTGAGGGTGTGTGCCTGAGACGCCTTTTCGCGAGCCTCTTCGCACGCTTCGTTGGGCCGAGTCAGGCGACATTCTTTTGGTGCTAACGTTAGCAAAAATTTTGGCAAAACCCGATTGTGCTTGTCAAGCGTGGATTACGCGTAAATTCGGATATTGACCGTTGTCTTCGATCGCTCAAGCACGTGCTTGACGGCTTAGCATGGCATTGCTAACGTTAGCAATTATGACGCCAAAAAAGGAGTGCCAACCGTGTCATCCGAACGTATCGTCAGATATTTGCTCGATGGAAGCATCTACTACGGGGTGGTGGAAGACGGCAGAACCATCGCACGCCTCGCGAACACGCCGTTCGCCGGCCTGCGCCGCAGCGGCGAAACCGATCGGCTCGACGCCGTTCGAATCCTGACGCCCGTGCCCGAACCCCGTGTGTTCGGTCTCGGCTACAACTACAGGGCGCATTCGAACGAGGTCGGCAAACCGGTCCCCGATCTGCCGGTGCTTTTCATGAAGCCCAGCACATCCGTGATCGGCCCCGGGGAATCGATCGTCTATCCCGCGGATGGGGAGAACGTCCATTTCGAAGGTGAACTGGTCGTCGTGATCGGTTCGCGCGCGCGGCATGTGTCCAAGGCGGACGCGCTCGACCATGTGCTTGGCTACACGTGTGGCAACGACGTCAGCGACAGGGTCTTGCAGCGCCGCGAAAGCGCGTTCGGCTGTCTGCTCGCGGGCAAGGGCTACGATACTTTTGCGCCGATCGGACCGGTCATCGTCACGGATATCGATCCGTCGAATCTGCAGGTCATTACACGCGTGAACGGCGAAGTCAGGCAAAACGGGAACACGGCGGATCTGTTGTTTCCCGTGCCTTATCTCATCGCCTATTTGAGCCGGTACATGACGTTGCTTCCGGGTGACCTGATCATGACGGGCACGCCCGCCGGCGTGGGGCCGCTCAAGGTCGGCGACGCAGTCGAAGTCGAAATTCCCGGAATCGGCATATTGCGCAACGACGTGATTGCCGAGGATCGTCCCGGCGCACCACGCCAGTGAATCGCGCGTCGCGCGCGACGTCCACGCAGGACCGCGCGGGCGTTGCGACGCGTGGGCCCAGGTGTTCATACGAAACAGATGAGTGAACCGTTCTCGAGGTGCGTGCCAGCTTGCGATCGGTGACAGGCGGAATCGACTGGGTATTCGAGAGCCGGAATGATCCGCCCAGCTGCGCGAGCGCGCCAGCCTGGGCGTGCATCCTACAAAACGCCGCTTCGGTGCGTTCGACAATGCGCCGGTGGCCATGTGTCGATTGCGCGTCCGCGTCATCGGCTCGTCCACGTATTTCCGCTGAAATCGTGGTTGACGCACGCAGGGACTTGCGCCGTACGGGTCTCCATTGGATATGCAGATGGCCGAATCGCCGAGCACGCGCTCGACGATGGACTGTTGTCGCGGCCCGCATCGCGGCGCGGACCGGCAGATCAATGCGATTACCGGATGACTTGCGCTGTAGCGCTCACGATTCGAGTCCGATTCCTCGCGCCCATGCAGCGGATATGAGGCTAAGGTAATCGACAGGACGATCGAGCAGGCCCGTCGCGACCGCGCGCACCCCATTTCGCGCTTGCTCGTCGGTCAGGTATTCCACCGGCGATTTGCCGTCGACTCGAGCGAGCAGCAGCGCCGGCAATAGTTCGGCCGTGCGCGCCTCGAGCGATGATCGCAACTCCCAGTCGGCCTCGTCGAAGTACGCCTCGGTCAATGCCTTGAAGCACGCGATGAGGCTTACCGCCTTGTCTGGCCGCGCGATGCATTTGAGCAGAAGATGGTTCAGGCAGAAGGCCAGATCGAACGCCGGATCGCCGAACCACGCGCATTCCGCGTCGAGTAGCACGGGCCCCCTGGGGCCGACGAGAATGTTCTTGGGGCTCACGTCGCCGTGCACGAGCGCGGCCTTGACGCTGGCGGTTCGTCGCGCGAGGTGCTGCAGACGTTCGGCGTGTCGAGGATGACGCTTTGCAGTGGCGAGCAGGTAAGGGTCCAGCCGCAACGCGTGAAAATTGTCGCCCGAATCGAACAGACCGGAAAGGTGGCTGCCGTCGGCGGCGCTTTTCGCATGCAGGCGGCCGAGAAGGCGGCCGACTGCACCGGCCGTTTCCGGGACGACTTCGCCGCTCATCAACTGCTGCTTCCAGACAGGGTGCTCGTCCGGTGCGAGGAATGACATTGCAAACACACCCAGTTCGGCATCGTGTGCGAGAGGCCGGGGAACATTGTCCGGGCAATGTTGCGACGCGAACTGCATCCATTCCCATTCGAACGCGTTGCGCGACACGGGAGCTTGCCAGTCGGCAGTCACCTTCAGTTTCGCCAGCGCGCGTTTCACGCAAAGCGATCGTCCCGGCAGATCGACCCGCCATATATCAGACGAAACGCCTCCTGTCAGTGCGGACCACCGAGCAGTTTCGTTCGGCTGCGCGAGCGCGTGATCGACGAGGAAGCGGTCGAGCCGCGGGTCGGGACTCTCTTGCGGATCGGGCATGAGCGGCGTGGCCATTTCGGGAGGATTGGAATTCATGGTTGGCGGATATTGCACGGATGCCGGGGCGGTTCGCCACGCAACACACGAACCACTTCTTCGGCGGCACGCCGGCGAAGTTCAAGCAGTGATGCATCCGATGAGAATGCGACGTGGGGCGTGAGCATGACGCTTCGCTGCGCGAGCAAGGTGGCCGGAACGGCTGGCTCCGATTCGAGCACGTCGAGCGCCGCCGCTCCAAGGTGGCCACACTGCAGTGCGTCGACGACGGCATCGGTATCGACGATCGGGCCGCGGCTCACGTTGACGAGCAGGCTTCCCGGTCGCATCAGCGCAATACGCTCGCGGTTGATCAGATGCCGCGTGCCGTCGGTAAGTGGCGCATGCACGATCACGATATCGCTTTGCGCGAGCAATCGCTCGAGCGTGGCGGGCTCTACGCCTTGCGCGCCGTCCTGCAAATGTGGGTCGCAAACGAGCAGCTTGCAGCCGAACACGCCGAGCTTGCGCGCCGTCGCACGCCCGATGCGACCAAAGCCGATGAGGCCGCAAGTGAGCGACGCGAGGCGGCGCAGCCTGGCATCGGCCGGGATCCAGCACCCGGCTCGTACTTCGCGATCGAACTGCACGAGGCCGCGCGTCCAGGCGAGCGCGAAGCCGACCGCGTGATCGGAGACTTCCTCCACGCAGTAATCGGGCACGTTGGTCACGACGACGCCCTGTGCCGTCGCCACGCCAACTGCAATGTTGTCCAGCCCAACGCCTAGCCTCGCGACGATCTTCAGCGCCGGTGCGGCCTTGATCGCTGCCGCGGACACGGGCGCCCAGCAAGTGAGGATGCCGTGCGGACGATGCTCGCGCACGAGCGCTTCGATTTCGGCCGTGGGCAATGGCGTTGCCGGGCCGCTGATCAGCCGCATGCCAGCTGATTCCACGATTTCCCGCTCGACGTCGTCGTCGGGCCAGGCATAGTCGGTGAGAAAGACCGTGTCGTTCATGTGTGCGTCGACCTCGAATGCGATGGTGTGACCGGCGTCGGCCGGATGTGGCCGTTCCGCCCCGTGTTGCGCGTTCGGCGAGCTCGGGTGAGGCGGCGGGCCGGTTGGTTAGCCTCAACGTCAATTGTGCAACGTTGCACGAACGTTAGCATAACGATTTCGCGATCTCAAGTAGGGTGGATTCCCGGGGTTGAGATGCATATAGCACTTGCCTGTAAGGAAAATCCCAGAAACTCGGATTGCCGAAAACCCCAATTGGGTTCATCAGATTCTGTTTCTAGACTGCCATCAGTGCTAACGATAGCACTTTGGTGCGTGGTGCGGTTGGGCAGCGATGCGATCGAGAACTCCGGTCGGAATGCATCGGCATGTCAGAACATCCAGCCACGCCACGACAACGTGAAGACGTCAAGAGAGATTGGAGACACTGGGATGAACAAGTATCTCGCCCTTGCGATCGGTGGCTGCCTAAGCACGGCCGCTCACGCGCAGAGTTCGGTCACGCTGTACGGGCTGATCGACAACGGCGTTTCGTATGTGAACAACCAGCGCGGGCACAGCAACGTGTTCGCGTCGTCGGGCAATATCGTCGGCAATCGATGGGGCGTGCTCGGCACCGAGGATCTTGGCGGCGGGCTCCAGGCCGTATTTCGGCTGGAGAACGGCTTCACGGGGACGAACGGCACGTTTCAGCAGGGTGGGCGCATGTTCGGCCGGCAGGCCTACGTCGGGCTTTCGAGCCCGCCATACGGGACCGTGACGCTCGGACGGCAATACGATTCCGTTGTCGACTATCTCGCGCCGCGCAGTCTTGCGCAAAGTTTCGTCGGCGGCCTCGAGTTCGTTCATCCGATGGATAACGACAACTTCGGCGATTTCTTTCGGCTCGACAATGCGGTCAAGTACAGCAGCATCGATTACAAAGGGCTGAAGTTCGGCGCCCTCTACGCGTTCTCCAACACGGCGGGTGGATTTACCGACAACCGGGCATTCAGTGTCGGCGCCACCTACAGCATCGACCCGCTGACGATCAGTGCCGCGTTCATGCAGATCGACCATCCTGGCGACGGCGCGGCCGGTGCGCTCGACGGTTCGTCTAGCTCGGGCGACGCCACGTTTCATGCCGTGCGTCAGCGAGTATGGGGAGTAGGCGCGAGCTACGTATGGGGCGCGGCCACGCTCGGCCTGGTGTGGAGTGAATCACGTCTCGCCGGCGCCACCGCCGTGAACCGAGGAAGCTCGTTTGCGCCTGCTTCGACCGGCTCGCCGACTGACCTGCGCTTCGACAACTTCGAGGCAAACGTTCGATACCTGATCACGCCGGCGTGGCTCGTCGCGGCGTCGTATACGTTCACGCTCGGTTCGTACTCGAACGCGTCGGTCCGCGCCAGACCGAGGTGGAATCAGGTCAACATCATGACATCGTATTCGCTTTCCAAGCGTACGGATCTTTACTTGATGGCGGAGTACCAGACCGTCAGTGGCGTTGCCGGTACGGTCTTCAACGGTGCCTTCATCGGCGGCAGCGGAGGCCCGTCGACGACGAACCATCAATTCCTCACCAGCGCGGGATTGCGCGTCAAGTTCTGACGGACAGAGCGCCTGCGCTTGCGCCGCCACGCCGTTCCGGCGCGCGGCGCCGTTCAACCCTGAACGGGGCCCGCCGCTTGAGCGTATTGCCTCGCCTGCGTTTCGATCCAGTCGCGAAAGATCGAAAGCGCGCCATTGTCCGCCTTCTGCGCCGGACAGATGAGAAAGTACGACCGGCCACTCGGCAACTCGTGTTTCGACGCCTGAATCAGCGTGCCGCGGCGTAGCTCGTCCTCCACGAGAAGACGTGGAATCAACGCGATACCCATGCCATGGACGGCCGCCTCGGCGAGCATCGAGAATAATTCGAATCGCGGGCCCGCCATGTCGCCTTCGACGTGCATATCGCGTGACGCGAACCAGTCGCGCCATGCGTAGGGACGCGTACTTTGCTGCAGGAGCGGATAGCGCTTCCAGTCGCCCCGCGTGACGGTCGCGCGCGGCGCGATCAGTGCGGGGCTGCATACGGCAATCAGGCTCTCGTGCATCAGGAAAATTCCTTCCGTACCAGGCCATGCCGCGGGGCCGGCATGAATTGCCGCGTCGAATTGGGTCTCGTCGAACAGAAACGGCCGCGTGCGCGCCGTGAGATTCACGGTAACGTCCGGCTGTGCGCCGGCGAACAGCGGCAGGCGGGGCAGCAACCACTTCGTCGCGAACGTGGGGACCACGGCCAGTTCGAGCGTGGCCGCCTGCCCGCCTTTCGCCATGAGATCCAGCGTGTCGCGTTCGACCTCGTCGAGCCTCAATGCGACTTTCCGGCTGTAGTGCATGCCTGCTTCCGTCAATGCGACGCCACGTCGATCGCGACGGAAGAGTTTCACGCCGAGAAAATCCTCGAGTGCACCGATCTGGCGGCATACGGCGCCCTGCGTGACCGCCAGTTCGTCGGCGGCCTTGGTGAAGCTCTGATGTCGCGCCGCCGCCTCGAACGCGGAGAGTGCGACGGTCGACGGAATCTTTCTGCGCATGATCGGACTCGTTTGTCTTTGGCGATTGATGAGTGAGATTTTTGCACAAGTGGATGAGAACAAATCGTTTGTTATGCGGAAAACATGGGGATAAATTGCACCCATGCCTCCTGTTATCGCGAGAAACCAATGAGCTCAAATCACAATTCACCGGTATTTCAGTGGGACGATCCGTTGCTGCTCGATCGGCAACTGAGCGACGAAGAGCGCATGGTGCGCGAATCGGCCCGCGCATACAGCCAGGATAGGCTGGCACCGCGTGTACTCGACGCGTTTCGGCGCGAGCATACCGACGCGGCGATTTTCCGCGAGATGGGTGAACTCGGGCTGCTTGGCGTCACGATTCCCGAAGCATACGGCGGCGCGGGGCTCAATGCGGTGTCCTACGGACTCGTGGCGCGCGAAGTCGAGCGCGTCGATTCCGGCTATCGGTCGATGATGAGTGTGCAGTCGTCGCTGGTGATGGTGCCGATCCACGCGTTCGGCACGGAAGCGACCCGGCAACAATACCTGCCGAAGCTGGCGAGCGGCGAATGGATCGGCTGCTTTGGCCTCACGGAGCCCGACCATGGCTCGGATCCCGGTAGCATGGTGACGCGCGCGAAAAAGGTCGACGGCGGGTATCGCCTGACAGGCAGCAAGATGTGGATCACGAACAGTCCGATCGCCGACGTATTCGTCGTCTGGGCGAAAGACGACGAAGGCGCCATTCGCGGATTCGTGCTCGAGAAGGGCTGGAAAGGACTGTCGGCGCCGGCCATTCACGGCAAGGTCGGTCTGCGCGCGTCGATCACGGGCGAGATCGTGATGGACGACGTGTTTTGCCCCGACGAGAACGCCTTCCCGGACGTCCGCGGCCTGAAGGGGCCTTTCACCTGCCTGAACAGCGCGCGCTACGGCATCGCGTGGGGGGCGCTGGGCGCCGCGGAAGATTGCTGGCATCGCGCGCGTCAGTACGTGCTCGATCGTCGGCAGTTCGGCAAACCGCTGGCGGCCAATCAGTTGATCCAGAAGAAGCTGGCCGACATGCAGACCGAGATTGTGCTCGGCCTGCAAGGGTGTCTGCGCCTCGGTCGCATGAAGGACGAGGGGTCGGCCGCAGTCGAAATTACGTCGATCATGAAGCGCAATTCGTGCGGCAAGGCGCTCGACATCGCGAGAACGGCACGCGACATGCTCGGCGGTAACGGCATCAGCGACGAATTCGGCATCGCACGGCATCTCGTGAACCTCGAAGTCGTCAACACCTACGAAGGCACGCACGACATTCATGCGCTGATCCTCGGTCGTGCGATGACCGGCATTGCGGCGTTCTGATCGGATATGGCAGAGACGATTCGACAAGGCGCGCTCGACGGTGTGCGCGTTCTGGACCTCTCGCGTGTGCTGGCAGGTCCGTGGGCCGGCCAGTTGCTGGCGGATCTCGGCGCCGATGTCGTCAAGGTCGAGCGGCCGGGCATGGGCGACGACACGCGCGCATGGGGGCCGCCCTGGCTCGGTTCGGAAGATGGAGAGTCCGCCTACTATCTGAGCGCGAATCGCAACAAGCGCTCGGTCACGATCGACCTGACGAATCCCGAAGGGCAGCGTCTGGTGAAGGCGCTTGCGAGCAAGGCGGATATCGTGCTCGAGAACTTCAAGGTCGGCGGACTGAAGCAGTACGGTCTCGACTACGACAGTCTCGCGTCGGTGAACAGCAGGCTCATCTATTGCTCGATTACCGGCTTTGGCCAAACGGGGCCTTACGCCCAGCGTGCCGGCTACGACTTCCTGATCCAGGGCATGGGCGGGCTGATGAGCCTGACCGGCCGTGCCGACGGCACCGAAGGCGAAGGTCCGCTGAAGGTGGGTGTCGCATTGACCGATGTGATGACGGGACTCTATGCGAGCGTGGCTGTCCTTGCGGCATTCGCGCATCGCGAGCGCACGGGGCGGGGACAATACATCGATCTCGCGCTGCTCGACGTGCAGATCGCGTGTCTCGCCAACCAGGCCGCGAACTATCTAATCGGCGGCGTCCCGCCGCGACGCATGGGGAACGCGCACCCCAACATCGTCCCGTATCAGGATTTTCCGACGGCGGATGGCTACATGATCATCGCCGTGGGCAACGATGGGCAATTCCGCAGCCTGTGCGCCGCGCTCGCGCAGCCGGCCTGGGCCGATGATCCGCGGTTTTCGACCAACCCCGCGCGAGTCGAGCACCGGAACGAACTGATTGCGTCGATTCGAGCGCTCACGGTCGGCCGGTCCACGGCCGAATGGGTCGCCGTGATGGAAGCGCGCGGGGTACCGTGCGGGCCGATCAACCGCCTCGATGAAGTGTTCGCCGATCCGCACGTGAAGGCACGCGGCGTGCGTATAGAAATGTCGCATCCGATCGCGGAAGATGTGCCGCTCGTGGCCAATCCGATCCGGATGTCCGAAACGCCCGTTCAATACCGCCAGCCGCCGCCGACCCTCGGCGAGCACACGGGCAAGGTGCTACAGGATTGGCTCGACCTGAACGAGTCGCAGGTCGCGGATCTGCGTTCAGCGCGTGTCGTATGAGCAACGCGCATCGATAGACGGAAAAGGAAGCGAAGATGAAGGTATTGGTCCCGGTCAAGCGCGTCGTCGACCACAACGTGACGGTGCGCGTGAAGTCCGACGGCTCCGGCGTCGAAACCGACAACGTCAAGATGTCGATGAATCCGTTCGACGAGATCGCCGTGGAGGAAGCCGTGCGCCTCAAGGAGGCAGGCAAGGTCGCTGAAGTCATCGCGGTATCGTGCGGCTCCCGGTTGTGCCAGGAGACGTTGCGCACGGCGATGGCGCTCGGTGCGGATCGCGGCACGCTCGTCGAGACCGACGCCGAGCTGCAGCCGCTTGCGGTTGCGAAGCTTCTGAAGGCGCTGGTCGACCGCGAGCAGCCGCGGCTCGTCCTCCTCGGCAAGCAGGCGATCGACGGCGATTGCAATCAGACGGGCCAGATGCTTGCGGCGATGCTCGGATGGCCCCAGGCGACGTTCGCATCGAAGCTCCTGGTGAGCGGGGACACGGTCGAGGTCACGCGTGAGGTCGACGGCGGATCGCAGGTGCTGGCGCTCGACCTGCCGGCGGTCGTCACGGTGGACCTCCGTCTGAACGAGCCGCGTTACGTCACGTTGCCCAACATCATGAAGGCCAAGAAGAAACCGCTCGATACCGTCGGCCCGACAGAGCTCGGCGTGGACATTGCACCGCGCGTCCGCACGCTGAAGGTCGCGCCGCCGCCCGAGCGTCGTCCAGGCATTCGGGTGTCCGACGCGAAAGCACTTGTCGCGCATCTGCGGGACGAAGCAAGGATCATCTGACGCGGTCGCGTATCCGATTTACCGGTTGGCGATCCATATTCACTCCGCTACGAGACTCACTATGCCAGCGCTCGTCATTGCAGAACACGACAACGAAAGCATCAAAAGCAGCACACTCAACACGATCACGGCCGCCGTCGAATGTGCCGCCGAAGTCCACGTCCTCGTCGCGGGGCATGACTGCGCGGGCGCGGCGGATTGCGCCGCACGCATTGACGGTGTTTCGCACGTATACGTGGCAAACGCGCAGCACCTCGCCGAAGGTCTCGCTGAAAATATCGCCGAGCAGGCGCTCGCGCTGGCCGACGGCTATTCGCACATCCTTCTGCCGGCGACCGCGTATGGCAGGAACATCGCGCCGCGCGTGGCCGCGAAGCTCGATGTCGGGCAGGTCTCGGACATCGTGCGCGTCGTTTCGCACGATACGTTCGAGCGCCCGGTCTATGCTGGCAATGTGCTGGCCACCGTACAGTCCGTCGATCACGTGAAGGTGATCACCGTGCGCACGACTGCCTTCGACGCCGCCGGCGGCGCCGGCTCGGCGACGATCGAGTGCGTTGCGCCGGTCGACGATTTCGGTCTCACTCGCTTCGTGTCGCGGGAAGTTGTCCGATCGGATCGTCCGGAGCTGACAGGCGCACGGATCGTCGTCGCCGGCGGGCGCGGGCTGGGCTCGGCCGACAATTTCCGCATTCTCGAGCCCCTGGCGGACAAGCTCGACGCTGCACTCGGCGCGTCGCGTGCCGCTGTCGACGCGGGGTTCGCGCCCAACGATTGGCAGGTCGGTCAGACCGGCAAGATCGTCGCCCCGCAACTGTACGTCGCCGTCGGCATTTCCGGCGCCATTCAGCACCTGGCCGGCATGAAGGATTCGAAAGTGATCCTGGCAATCAACAAGGATGCCGAGGCGCCCATATTCTCGATCGCCGATTACGGGCTCGTCGGCGACCTGTTCGATCTCGTGCCGCAGCTTGCGGCGGAGTTGGGGTAACGCGATGGACCTCGTCAACGACAAGTCGGCTCATGCACGCGACATCATCGAATACGACGTCGTGATTGTCGGCGGCGGGCCGGCCGGACTGTCTGCCGCCATTCGTCTGCGCCAGCTCGCGCTCGCGCAACGACGCGAGTTGTCGGTGTGCGTGCTCGAGAAAGGTTCCGAGCTGGGCGCGCACATCGTCTCGGGCGCAGTGATGGACCCGATTGCGCTGACTGAACTCCTGCCGGACTGGAAGGATCAGGGTGCGCCGCTCGACACGCCCGTCAGCGAGGATCGCTTTTTGTTCCTGCGACGCAACGGCCGCGCAACGGAGATCCCGGACTGGCTGTTGCCGGCGTGCTTCCGCAATCACGGCAACTACATTGTCAGTCTCGCCAACGTCGTACGCTGGCTGGGCACGCAAGCCGAAGCGCTCGGGGTCGACGTGTTTGCCGGATTCGCGGCCGCGCAGGTCCTCTATGACGATGAGGGGCGCGTGCGGGGCGTCGCTACGGGCGACATGGGCGTAGCACGCGACGGACGACCAACCGCGAACTATCAGCCGGGGATGGCGCTGCATGCGAAATACACGTTGTTCTGCGAAGGCGCGCGCGGACATCTCGGCAGACAGTTGAGCGAGCGCTTCGGACTCCAGGCAGACAGGGATCCGCAGACCTACGGCATCGGCCTGAAGGAGCTATGGCAAGTCGACCCGGCGAAGCATCGGCCGGGGCTCGTCATTCATACGGCCGGCTGGCCGCTCGACGCCGGCACCTATGGAGGCTCGTTTCTCTATCACATGGGCAACGGCCACGTGTCGGTCGGATTCGTGGTCGGGCTCGACTACCGGAACCCATGGCTGTCTCCCTACGAGGAATTCCAGCGCCACAAGACGCATCCCGCGATCCGGCTCCATCTCGAAGGTGGCAAGCGAATTGCGTACGGCGCCCGTGCCATCGCCGCGGGAGGCCTGCAGTCGTTGCCAAAGCTCGTATTCCCGGGGGGCGCATTGGCAGGTTGCGACGCCGGCTTCCTGAACGCGAGCCGGATCAAAGGCAGCCACGCGGCGATCAAGAGCGGGATGCTGGCCGCCGAGGCCGCATTCGACGCGATATGCGCGTGCAGGCAGCGCGATGAACTCGAGCAATATCCGCGCGCATTCGAACGATCATGGCTGCATGCCGAGCTTCATCGCGCGCGCAATTTCAAGCAGTGGTTCAAGAAGGGAAGGGGCATCGGCACGTTGATGACCGGTATCGAGCAGAAGCTGCTCAGTGGCAATGTGCCGTGGACATTACGCAACAGACGGCCCGATCATGAGGCATTGAGGCCTGCGCTCCGGTGCCGTCCGATCGACTATCCGAAGCCGGACGGCGTGATGACGTTCGACAGGCTGTCGTCCGTATTCGTATCAAACACGAATCATGCGGAAGCGCAGCCTTGCCACCTCGTGCTGAAAGACGCGTCGGCGCCGGTCGACGTCAATCTTGCGCGTTTCGCGGGGCCCGAGCAGCGGTATTGCCCGGCTGGGGTGTACGAATTCGTGCGCGGTGACGACGACATTGATCGACTGCGGATCAATGCGCAGAACTGCGTCCATTGCAAGACGTGCGATATCAAGGACCCGACGCAAAACATCGTCTGGTCGGTGCCCGAGGGCGGCGGTGGTCCAAATTATCCGAACATGTGAAACGACTATGCAGATACGAACGATCGGGATCATCGGGGCCGGACAGATGGGCAGTGGTATCGCACAAGTGTGTGCAGCGGCTGGGTTCACCGTGTTGCTCAACGACGTGGACGAGCAGGCCGCGCACCGAGGTATTGCGGCGGTATCGGCTAATTGCGAAAAAGGCGTGGCCAAGGGAAGCTGGAGCAGGGCGGAGGCGGACGCCGCCATCGCACGAATCGGCGCGGCCGCGACATTGTCCGATCTGGGTGCGTGCGATTTCCTGATCGAGGCGGCTACCGAAAACGTCGACCTCAAGCGGGCGATTTTGCTGAGCGTCGACACCATCGCCAGACCGGACGCCATCATCGCGACCAACACGTCATCGGTTTCGATTACACGGCTTGCTGCGGCGCTGTCCGACCCAGGTAGGTTCGTCGGGATGCATTTCTTCAACCCGGTGCCGGTGATGACGCTCGTCGAAGTGATACGCGGATTCGCAACGAGCGACGCGACATTCGCGGCAACGGTCGCACTTGCCGAGCGTCTCGACAAGACGCCAATCGGCACCCGCAACGCGCCCGGTTTCGTAGTGAACCGTATCCTTGTGCCGATGATCAACGAAGCCGTATTCGTGTTGCAGGAAGGTACGGCAAGCGCGGATCAGATCGATGCAGGGATGAAACTCGGCGCCAACCACCCGATCGGCCCACTCGCATTGGCTGACCTCATTGGGCTCGACACGCTCCTTGCCATTATGGAAGTCTTCCAGCGGGACCTCGGTGATGCGAAATACCGGCCGGCACCGCTGCTTCGCGAGATGGTTGAGGCCGGCCACCTCGGCCGCAAGACGCGGCGCGGATTCTATCGCTATTGAAGGGCCCGGCCGGTGCTGTGTTTACGTTGGCGCACGCTCATACGGCCGCGTTGCGAAGCGTCGTGCCCGCTCGCTCCTGCGTGGCGGCCCCGACTGCGCGCGTGCTGCCGCGGACGATCATGGTTGCCGGCGAAATCGACGTATAAGGTGCTGTCTTGGAGACGCCCTGCTTGATCTGATGCACGAACCAGAGGCCGCATGCCGTTGCGAGGTCATAGACCGGAAGGCCGACCGTTGTCAGCCCGGGGCCCCACCAGCGAAAACCGATTTCATCGCCGAATCCGACGATCGAAATGTCGTCGGGAGCACGCACGCCTTGCGCAGTCAATTCTTCGAGGATGCCTTGCGTGATCTGAACCGAGCCCGCGACGATGCCGGTGGGCGGCTTGGCCTGTGTCAGCAGCGCGCGCGCGGCTTCGCGGCCGAAATCCACTGAACTGGGCACGCCAAGGTGCACGAACGACGGGCCGACTTTTGCGTCGCGCGGCAGCGCGTCGTGAAAACCCTGAAGGCGCGCCGCACCAGTGGGCAGCTCGTCGGTGCCGCCGATATACGCGATGCGCCGATGACCGAGCTGGACCAGATGGCGCGTCGCCTCGGAGATCGCCTGGGTGTCGTCGATGCCGAACCACTGGTTGCCGATCGCCGCATTCCGGCGAATCAACTGCACGTGCGGCACCGTGTCAAGCAGTCGGATCGCTTCGCGATGCGGTTTCGCCGTGGGCACGATGATGATGCCGGCGACGTTCGCGCTGATCAGTTCGCGAATGTGGTGCAGCTCGACCATGCGCTCGTCGTCGGTTTCGGAGAGCATGAGCTGGAAACCCGCTCCCTGGAGGCATTTCGACAGCGCGTGTGCAACCGTGGAATAGAACCCGTTGCGAATGTCCGGAAGCACGAAGCCAACGAGATTGCTCGACACACCGCGCATCATGCGTGCGGCCAGGTTTGCGACGTAACCCATTTCATCGGCGACTGCCGTGACCTTCTTCTTCGTCGCGTCGCTGATTCGTGGATCGTCGGCCAGCGCTCGTCCGACCGTCGATGGCGACACTTGAAGGCGAGCGGCGATGTCTTTGATCGTAACCATGAGAGCCCCGAGTGGATGCAGTTTTGTATAACGATAGCACACCGGATGACCCGCGCAGGCGGCACCAGGCGTGACTAATCGTCCATCAGTGTGGCCTGGTTGATTGCGCTAAATGCTAACGTAGGCATTCCCCTGATAGCAAGGAACTCTTTGACGGGTCACTATTGCGACTCTAATATTGCTAACGTTAGCACTGATCGTCGCAACGCACCGGATCCAGGTGAAAGTGGTGCCCAACGAATCTGCTCGATCGGGTTCGCGCATCATCGTCATCGCTTGCCGGAGGGAAGGGGGCAACATGTCGGCTCGAGAAAGATCGCTGAGGGAAGTCGTCCACAAGTGGTTTGGGCGCGCTGAATTCGGATCGCTGCACGTGAGCCGCGTGGCGAATGACCGCCTGCATCGACATCACTGTGTGCGAGTCGATTTGCCACGCCCTGGTTCCCCCATCACAGTGTTCTTCTTTCGACATCAAGACGGGGGTTGGGCTGTGTTCCCTCCGACGATTGCGTCATACACAGACGCCCGACGGCATCACGCCAACAGGGATTTCTCATTTTTTTGACGTTGAATGCTAACGATAGCAATTTGGCGCCGAGGTATGGCGCCCGATGCGATCCGGATCTTTACCAACCGAGACATGGCTCGAGCGTCCCTCACCGGCTCGCCTGGCCGAACTACATGAATATCCATGGAGGGACATCCCGTGACAGCTGTTCGACACGACACGCGGTACGAGTACAGCACATTGCTTCTGCTGGGTGCAGGGTTCGGTCTCGTCGGATTCGACCGATGGCTGATGGCGCCGCTCTTTCCGCATATGATGCGCGACCTCAACCTCAGCTACTCCGAGCTGGGAAGCCTGATTGGCGTGATAGGCGTGACCTGGGGGCTCTGGTCAGTTCTCATGGGGCCGCTCGCTGACCGAGTGGGCCGAAAGAAGATACTCGTTGCCACCATGGTGACGTTCTCCGCGCTCTCGTGTCTTTCCGGTTTCGCGACGGGGTTCATCAGCCTGCTGCTGCTGCGCGGCGCGATGGGTATTGCAGAGGGCACCTTTACTCCCGCCAGCATCGCTGCGAATAGCGAAGCATCTCATCCGTCGCGTCGCGGGTTGAATCTGGGTCTGCAAATCAGCATGGTCCCCCTGATGGGGCTTGGCTTCGCGCCCATCGTGGCAACGCAGCTTCTGCAGTGGGTCCCGAACTGGCATTGGGTGTTCGCGCTTTCGGCGATTCCTGGGTTCATTGTGGCCTTCAGCATCTGGCGCTGCATCCACGATCGGGCACCTACCATTGCTGAAGTGAGCGGGCACAAAAAGCCTCAACGCTGGCTGGACTTGTTCTCCAGTCGAAACGTTGCCGTGGCGACCGTCGCGATTCTCTGTGCCATGGGGGGCATCTTTGTCATTGGGGCGATGGTACCGACCTATCTTGTAGAGGTCATTCAGCTAGACGGCCGAAGCATGGGGTTCGTGGCGTCCGCAGTAGGCTTTGGTGGCTTCATTGGCTGCTTCACCCTGCCGGGCCTTTCGGACTACATCGGGCGTCGCCCCACTGCATTGGTCGGCTTCGTCTGTGCCGCCATTCTCCTATGTCTCTTCTCCCGCGTTGGAGCAAACCCGGTGCTGCTGTTCGTGCTGCTCTTCGGCGTGGCGCTGTTCGCGATGGGGCTTCTCAGCCTGTTCAGCGGTCCTGTTGCGACTGAGGCCGCGCCGTTGGGGCTCATTGCCTCGACGATCGGGTTCGTATCGGGCGTGGGTGAGACGTTTGGTGGTGGCGTTGCCCCTGTCATTGCCGGTTTCGTGGCTCAGAACTACGGTATCGCCAAGACACTGGATTTCGCACTCTACAGCTTGTTGCTCGGCGTCATTGTCAGCTGCTTCTTGGCGGAAACAGCACCGCGGCGCCGGAAGAGTGGTGCCGTGCTCGACGAACGGTCGGACCGGCTCGGCGCGCCCGCGGTTGGAGCAGGTGGGCCAATCAAGGCAGGCAACGACTGATTCCATGGTGGTTGATGCCGGTGTCCGATGTGCTTTGAACTTTGACGGAAGGTACGTTCATGGAATGCGCAGTTGCTAACGTTTCGTTCGCTGGCTCATTGTCGTTCCCGGCGCTGGTTATGGGAGAGCGGGCGTTTGCCTTGGCACACTGGGCGCCGCGTGGATTGCGCGGTGTTCAATCGATGCGGGCGCTGATGGAGGCGTGGGAGGCGAATGCGGAGCTGCTGCGCGTGATCACGGAGGAGCTCGCTACTCAGGAGCTGATGGCGTCGGCAGGTGTACCGCTCTCGACGTTGACGCTTCACGCGCCCGTCGCACCATCACAGGTGTACTGCACGATTGCGAATTACCGTGCGCAGCTGCTCGAAGCCGCGACAGATTCCGCGAAACACCTCGACGTGCAGGATGTAGAGGAGCGTCGAAAAGCGATGCTTGCCTCAATTGAGGCGCGGCGCCGCACTGGCGAACCGTACATATGTATGAAGGGTATCGCTTGTGTCACCGGCCCAAGGGAGTCGCTGCGCATCCCCGAAGGACTCTCGTCGCTCGACTGGGAAGTGGAGGTGGGCGTTGTCATCGGTCGCCGCCTGATGGATGTCAGCGCCGCCGAGGCGCTCAAGGGTATTGCTGGCTACTGCGTCGTGAACGATATCACGATGCGGGAGCGGGTGTTCCGTGCAGATATGCCGAACATGGGGACCGACTGGCTTCAGTCAAAGGCACGTCCTGGTTGGTTGCCGACCGGCCCCGTACTGGTGCCTTCCTGGAACATCGACGACCCGTCCCGTTTCAGACTGCGCCTCTGGCTGAATGGTGAGCAAATGCAGGAGGGAAGCGCCAGTGACATGATTTTCAGTATCGGCGAACAGCTCGCCTACCTGTCGTCCCTCGTTGGCCTTGAGCCGGGCGACCTCGTCTGCACCGGGACACCAGCCGGCATCGGCATTCACTACTCGCGCTATCTGCGGCCGGGAGACATTCTCGAGGCCACTGTAGATGGACTGGGTACACAAATAACAACCTGCGTACTTTGATGAAAAATAGCGGGCCTTGCACATAAAACTTGGAGAAAAAATGAAAAAATTAGTCCTACTTTATATCGTGTCAACTATCGCAGCCATTCCTATTTTCGCAATGGCACAACAGCATCCGTCCAGCGGCGCTGATGGGGAGGCAGCACAATTGCAGTTGGCTTCAGCGCCGCTCACAAAAGCGCAAGCAAGAGCGAAAGCGCGCGCGGAACGTAAAGAAGCACGGCGCCAGGCGCGGCAGGCCAGGAACGCCGAGCTGCAAGGTCTCCAGAAGAACGGATATGGGCCTCAGGCCTCTCCAGAGCAGTATCCCGAGAACTTGTTGAACGCCGAACGCAAGTCTGCTCGTCAGCCCAAGGTTGCCGTACCCGCATCAACACCGATTCAATAGGAGAACAGGTAGGGCCCGGGCGCGCACGCCAGAACATTGAGCGCCGTAACCCGAGATCCAGCAGGAACACCAAGGCATTGGGCGATTTTCGTTGAAGTGACTACACGGAAGATGGAGGAGCGTATGGAATCGAGGCAATACACAACGGTCGCGAAAGTCCTGCATTGGACGATGGCCATCGTTATCATTTGTGCGTGGGCTGTCGGCTACTACTCGAGCACGTTAAGCCTGCCACAGAAAATCCAGAGCGACAGCATCATGCTGCATAAATCTATCGCGACGATAGCGATTTTTCTGCTGGCTGCGCGAGTTCCTTGGCGTCTGACGCATCGCCCGCCCGAGACGACGAATGGCCTGCCATCCTTCGAGCGGCGCGCGGGCAAAGTCGGCCACTTCGTGCTCTACATCTGCATGTTTGCTTTGCCGCTTTCGGGATGGCTCTGGAGTTCGGCCGCTGGCTTCAAAATTCCCGTTGCGGGGCTCTTTTTCCTGCCTCCATTGATGGCAAAGACGCCGGCTCTTGCGCCAACCCTCAAGCAAATCCACTTTTGTTTCGCGTATGCAATTGCATTTCTCGTAGTTGGACACGTCCTTATGGCGCTCAAGCATCACTTGGTCGACAGAAACGAGTCGTTCAAGGCAATGTTACCGCAGTGGGTCGCAAGAAAGATCGTTCGGGATAAAGAGTCGGAACGGTCGCTTCGCGTCTGACATGCGAAGTGCGTCGGTCATGAAACTCGGGTAGTTGAGGGCCCCTGCACTTGGCCGCGGCAGGTCCGCCCTCCAATCGAACTCCATGTAGAGAAACGAGTGCAGAGGACACCCCTCCTTCCGGCCGGTACACCGAAGCGCGCTACAAGCGGTGTGCAATCGTGGTGCAGCGCATTATTGAATTGCACCATCTCCATTCTCGCTGCACCGTACACAACACGCGCGGCTCGGCCTTCCTTTCGCTTCGGCGACAATCGCTTTTCAACCGACGTTCCCCAGAACCGGCATTGAAATGGCATACCCCCGTTCCGTCTACTAACGGTGGCACGGCGTTGAACACTGCGGACCTGTCGAGTCGCGCGCGTCGGCGCATCTGCGTGCACGAAGCGGTACGAAGTGGCACAGGTATTGCGTAGGATCTGGGAGAGGCCCACGATGGCCTTTGCGTTTCACCAGTTTTCCTTCCGCTCTTACGAGCGGATGCGGGGCAATGGCGTCCCGGAACGACTCTTGCGCAGATCGACCGATCGATTCGTGCACGCGTCGCTCCGGGACTTTTTTTGCCCGATTCGGCCGGCAGCGGATGCTGTCGCAACGTATCGTTCTGCACGTGCTGCTCGCTTCGCGCGGAGACGATACCGCATTGGACGTCGCGAAGCAAAGTGTGGCGATGTTCGCGAATGCACACGACGATCTTGTCGATGGCAATGAGCAATTACCTGGAGCGTTCTCCGAAGCGCTCAGGCAGCTCTATTTCGGCACTCGGCGTGCAGACGAGCATGTCCGGCGCTTCATCACGCATACTTCCAAAATGCTCGCGCGTCTCGAATCGGACAGCACTGCCACCGACGAACAGGTTGACGCGCTCGTGAGGCAGGCCACCCCGCTGCTCGAACTGCTTCAGCAGATTACGCTCGCGTACCAGAACGAGATGCGCGGCATCGAGTCTGAGGCGCTCAAACGTCAGGTGAGCATCGCCGAGCAACTGGGCAGCATCTCGATGCAGGCCAACATCGTCGCCCTGAATGCACGTATCGCGGCCGCGCGCGCGGGCTCGTACGGCCGAGAGTTCGCGGTCATCACGACAGTCCTTGCCGACATCATCAAGGAGATGGACCAGCTGATGTTCAGAGTCATCGGCACGCGCGGCACGGCCGACGCATCGCTCGGGCGCAGCGCCATGGCGTACGGCCGGCGTGCGAGTGTCGGCTCGGCGCGTCGATAGCCCGTTAACGCGTCGAGAGGATCTTACTTTATACAATTGACACTCTCATCGAGAACGCGTGTAGCAGCTTTCGCAATCCTTTGCGTGACCCGACGGTATCGATGACGGTATCTCTAAAAAGGCCGTCATCGAGATGTGCGGCCTTCGCGGATCTTCAACGAAGGCATGCCATGATTTTCCGGTGCGGTCTCTCCAGTACCGGTAACTGCCAGCCGGATTCTTCGGTATCTTTGACGGTATCATCGCTGCGCGACGGCGTGGAAGCGCCGTCTCCGCAAGGGTTCAGCCCAACAACTGACGATCGAGTGGGGCATTGAGTCATGGCTGAGCACGCTCTACTCTGGGACTGTTTGTCCGGTCATGTAGCAACACATCCGGCACCTTCATTTTTTTGTTGCTGAAACGCAACATTAGTTTGCCAACGAGCTGCGATATGGTCCGGCGTAGGTTTTGGCGTAGGTTCATAGACAGAAGCACGTCCCGTAATGCCAATTCACTACTTCGAAGAGAACGAGTAAGCGTGTTCGATGCGCCGACACCCGCCCGGGTGTGGCGCGCGTATTCGACGAAAGCCAGGCGGGAAGATGCATCCCGCTGCATTCAATTCTCGTCGTCGGTTCTTGCGACCGTCGACGCTCCTTGCCGGTGCAAGCGACGATCGCAATTGCCTCACTCCCTCGCTTTGCATTCGGGCTCGTTGCTGCACTATCGAAATTGCGCGCATGCGGCCTGGCGCGCCCCGTGCTCCCCGCACGTCCCGATCACGGCTGAACCCGCCATTGAAGATCGAAACCGAACGTTTGACATTGCGTCGCTGGCGCCCGGGCGATGCCGGTGCGCTGGTGGCGATGCATGCGGATCCAGACGTGACCGCATGGCTCGCGCGTGGCCCGATGACCGTTGATGAGGCACGGGCCACCATCGCACGCATCGAAGCGCATTTCGACGCGTACGGTTTCGGCGTGTGGGCGATCGAGCGCCGCTCGGATGGCGCACTGATCGGCCTCTGCGGTTTGTCTCGTGAAGTTCGCGGCGAGCATCCGATGGCGCCGTGTGTCGAGATTCTGTGGCGCCAGGCACGCGCATCGTGGGGGCATGGCTATCTCGCAGAAGCGGCCGCTGCGGTATTGGCCGACGGCTTTGGCCGGATCGGGCTGGGCGAGATCTTCGCGTGGACGGCTGCTACCAACCTGCGATCGCAGCACGTGGCGCAGCGGCTCGGAATGCTGGCGCAGCCGATGCGCGATTTCGATCATCCTGGGTTGCCGCAAGGGCATGCGTTGCGACGGCATCGGGTGTTTGTCGCGCGTGCGATGACTGTTCGTCCCGACGGCGATGTCCGCGCGTAACGGTTCGGGCATGCTTGCCCGTCAATGCCACGTCGCGTTCTGCAGGACGATCCGGTAGCCATCGGCGTCCTCGAACGTCTGTCCGGATGCATCCCAATACGGATTGAACGATGTCACGCGCATGAAGCCGTGCGCGGTTGCGCGTGCGCATGCGGCTTCCCATGCGCTGTGGTCGGGCAGGTAGAAAACGATCAGGTCTTCGGGCGTCGGTGATGGTGCGACCGGATGCGCCGGGCAGTGCGTGAATTCGAAGTGGTAGTCGAGCCCTTCACGTCCGAGCATGACGCCGGAGAAGCCGTCGTGATCGTCGAAGCGCGCGAGCACCGACCACTCGAACGCGCCGCAATACATACGCTCGGTTCGGGCGAGGTCGGCGACTGGGCGGGCGATGCGTAGGTGGGTATGCATGGCGACATCGGCTGTGCGTGAGGGAATTCGCCGATGATAAGCCGCCGGGGTCGGCGATTGTGCGCGCTGCGGGTGGATGGCAGCGGTTTTGATGTGTCCCCGATAAATTATCGCTGGCAAGAAAAAGCCCGCTGCTGGAGCGGGCTGAATCCATGTTTGGAGACATGGAGGAGACAGATGTAACTTTAAGGGAAAACCCGAGGGCTGGCAAGCCCTAGTTGTAATTGTGCAACGCAGCGTCGGCTGGCCTTTCTGGCACGGGTACGGAGCAGTGCGTATTGCGCCCCGTGGCGACGTTCCGCCGGCCCCGCCAAGAACATTTGATTTTCGATGGGGCGGCCGTCACGTATCCGCGGAGCCAACCGTCGTCGCCCTCACATGCCGCGCCGCCCGCGCGTGCGCGGCAAACGCGCCGAACCGCTCCTGTGCAACCGGCACCGCGTACTTGTTGCGCATTTCCGTCTCGATCCATGCGCAGGCCTCGCGCGCGCAGTCGGTCAGCGCGTGCCGTGTCGCATGTCCATCGATGCCGTAGACGAAGCGCACGCCCACCTCGTCGTCCGCTACCTGGCGCTGCAACTCGTTGAGCTGCAGTTGCGGCCCGTGCCGCTGCGACAGCGCGCGCAGTTCGTCGAAGTGATATTCGAGCCAGTCGGCGAAGAACAGCGCATCGCTGTGGCAGCGCAGACGGAACGCCGCGCTGCGCGACGGACGCTGCGCGGCGTCGCTGGTGGCCTGCGGCTCGCCGTTCGGCGCGATGGCCGCATTGACGGGCGCAAGCGGCTGTCGGATCTGCTGGTACGGTTTGCGCTCGCGTAGCGCGTGCCACAGCAGTTCGTCGCCGGTGGCACCGGACGGCTGCATCGTCAGGTCGTGCCGGCCGTCGCCGACAGCGGCGACGTCGCGGATCACGAGACGCAGCGAGCAGAGCGGCTCGTCGGCAACCAGCAGCGTCGCCGCGCGCGGCAGCCCGCACACGAGCGGTGCGGCGCCGGCCGCCCGGAACACGAGCCCGCGGCGATCGAGCCGCACGAGCGGCAGCGGCCGCGGAAACGACGGGTAGGCGACTGCGATGCGGGCGCCGCCGGCACCCGTCAAGCCGGGCATCATCGCGCGAAAGACCTGAGACTGGTCCACGGTGGTTCTCCTTCGTTACGATGCCGCTCGGCTGGACTACGCGCGTTCCAGCTCAGGCGGCGATGGCTTGCCGGGCAGCCCGTCCCGGCTCGATTCCAAGTGCGGCAAACGTTTGCGGATCGATGTCGATCCAACACGCGACAACCAGACGACCGTCCACCTGCTTCGGTGGGCCTGCCCGGTGCGCGTGCACGCCGATCCGGCGGAACAGCCGCTCCATGCTCGCGAACGTCACGCCGATCAACTGCCGCGCGCCGAGCTGCGCCGCGCATTCGACGACCGCGGCGAGCATCGGGCGGACGGCCCACTCTGCATTGCCGGTGCCGCCGTCGTCGCCGGTCGCCGCGAACCGCGACAGCTCCCAGACGGCGGCCGATTGCGGCAGCGCGACGTCTTCGGCGATCAGGTCGGCGAACAGCGACTTCAGCAGATACGGGCGGGTGGTCGGCAACAGGCGCGCACATCCGCACACGTCGCCGCCGGCGTTTCTCGCGAACACGTAGACGGTATCGTCGCGATCGAACTGGTCGCGCTCGAAGCTTTCGTTCGCAGACGGAAGTGCCCAACCGAGCTGTTCGACGAACACGCGGCGCCGATAGCGCCCCAGGTCCGCTGCAAGTTCGTGTGGCAACCGCCCTTCCTCGTGAACGAAGGTCCGCATGGTGTCCTCGGATCGGTACTTTGGTATGCACGCATTACATCGCGCGTCCCGAGGAGGCGGTAACTGGTAACTCTTACAGGGTGGGGGTGCGCCGGTGCCATTTGACCGGTGGAAGCGGTTTCTTGATCGGCGGGATTGAAATACGGGCGGCTTTTGCTTATAAAGAGCGCCAGTCTTGTGGAAATGTCAGAGGAATGCGCGGCCGGTTGTCACTGGAGCGTGGGGCCGGCATGATAGGCGTCGTTGCGACCGAGCAGTGCCGATGCAACCGCGGCCGGCCAGTCGATGGACGCGAGCCGCGCGGCGAGCGCTGCTGCGGTGCGGAACATGCCGAGGTCGGCGCCGGTGGCGTCGACGGCCATGATGTTGCTGCGGACGTCGCCGCCCGCGATCACGAACGTGCCCGTTGCGCGTTCGAGATACCAGTCCCAGCCGACCGTCAGGTACGCGACGCCGGCGCTGGCCGGGCGGTGCCATTCGGTGTAGCCGGCCAGGCGCGCGTCGATGGCGCTGTCGCGCAGTTCCGCGAGCAGCGATGCATCGAGGCCGCTGGCGACATGGTCGAGCGCGAGCACGGCCAGTGCGTTTTCGGACAGACGCACGTAGCCGTCCGGAGACGGGCCGCGGACCGGGTGCAACAAAGGTGAAGTCATGCGCGGAATGTATCAGCCCCGAACCGGCGCTGGCACCTGACAGGTATGACAGCGTGACGTTGTCGGAGAAATAATGGAATTGCGCTGGCAGGATGCCTACCAACAATTCAGTGCCGCGGAAGACGAGCAGCAGCTCTTCCAGCGGATCGCCGCTTATTCTAAACGCCTCGGCTTTGAATATTGCTGTTACGGCATTCGCGTGCCGCTGCCCGTGTCGAAGCCGGCTGTCGCGATCTTCAATACCTATCCGGACGGCTGGATGGCGCACTACCAGGCGCAGAACTATATCGAGATCGATTCGACGGTTCGCGATGGCGCGCTGAGCACCAACATGATCGTCTGGCCCGACGTCGACCGGATCGAGCCGTGCCCGCTGTGGCAGGACGCGCGCGACCACGGGCTGTCGGTGGGTGTCGCGCAGTCGAGCTGGGCGGCGCGCGGCGCGTTCGGGCTGTTGAGCATCGCGCGCCATGCAGACCGGCTCACACCCGCCGAGATCAACATGCTGACGCTGCAGACCAACTGGCTCGCGAACCTGTCGCATTCGCTGATGAGCCGCTTCATGGTGCCGAAGCTGTCGCCCGAGTCGAACGTCACGCTGACCGCGCGCGAGCGCGAGGTGCTGTGCTGGACGGCCGAAGGCAAGACCGCGTGCGAGATCGGGCAGATCCTCAGCATCTCGGAGCGCACGGTCAACTTCCACGTAAACAACATCCTCGAGAAGCTCGGCGCGACCAACAAGGTCCAGGCGGTCGTCAAGGCGATCGCGGCCGGGCTCATCGAGACGCCCTGACGCGGCATCGGCGGCGCGGCGGTGGTGCGGGCCGCCGCTCACTCCATCATCGGTTCCGCCTCCTTCGCTGTCCAGCTGACGCTGGAAATGCTCTTCTCCATGCTCATCCGGCTCGCGATCTGCTCGAGCTTCTGCTGATCCTTCGGATGCAGCTTCAGCGTCGCAGTCACCTTCAGCCGCTCCGGCTGGTCGGGCACGTCCTCGCTCGTCAGGCTCTGGAACGACAGCGGTTTCGCATACATCGAATTCGACAGCAGCGTGCGGATGTGCACTTCGTCGGCGGCCAGGCAGATCACGGTGATCTGGTATTCGCGCACGAGATCGGCATTCGATACGGGTGTTGCGTTGATCGCCTGGCTCACGCCGCGCAGCACCGTGTTGGTGAGCAGCACGACGCCCGTGCCGGCCAGCGCCGGCACGAAGTGGCCGGAGCCCGCCAGCACGCCGACGGCGGCCGAGCACCACAGCGTCGCGGCCGTGTTGATGCCTTGGATCGATCCCTTGTCGCGCATGATCACGCCGCCGCCGAGAAAGCCGACGCCCGACACGACGTAGGCGGCGATCTGCGTGACGCCGGCCACGCCGTTGCCGGTCAGCACGCCGAGCGTGACGAACAGGCATGCGCCGCTCGCGACGAGCGTGATCGTGCGCAGGCCCGCCGTGCGTTGCCGCATCTGGCGTTCGAGGCCGATCGCGACGCCGCAGGCGAACGCGGTGAAAAGACGGAGTGCGAAATCGAGAGTCATGGTTGTCCTGCCGTGCAAGGAGCGCATGCCGGCCCGCGTCGCGGCGGCGCGAGGCCGAACGCGGCACGATGGCCGTCATCGCGCGGTACTGTACCGCGCGAATGCGTCATTCGATGTGAAACGAGTGGCGTGCGGGCTCGCGGAACGCGAGCCGCGGCAGGAGAACTGCGTCGGACAGGCGTTCAGGCGGCAAGCGGCGCACGCAACGGAGTGCTGCAACTGTCCACGATGGTTCCTGAAGGAAGAATGGGCGGCATTCTAGAGGGCCGCCCGCGCACGCGTCAACCAGTTTGGCGGCCGGCGGGCGCGTCGCTGCGACGGTTATTGCGACGAGCCGATCGTCCCTGTCGCGAGCGCGAGCGCGGCGGCGGCCGACAGTGCGCCGGCATAGCTGTCGACTTCCGCATTGTGGGCGGCGAGCAGCTGGCTTTGCGCGATTGTTGCATCGGTGACCGAACCGACGCCGTGCCGGTACGCGGTCAGCGCCGCGTCGTAGCTCGTCTGCGCGGCATCGACGAGCGCCTTCGCCGCGTCGTGCGATGCGAGGCTCGTCTGCACCGCATTCTGCGCGGCGACGACCTGGCGGACGGCTTCCTCCTTGGTTCGCGTGAGGCGCGCGGACGCGCTTTGCGCATCGTTGCGCGCCTGCATCAGCACCGCCGAGCGCAGGCCGCCGTCGTACAGCGGGATCGTCACGCCGAGGAACACGCCGCCGCCGTAGCGGCTGCCGTTCAGGTTCACGGTCGGTGCCTGGTCGCCGATCGCGGGCAGCGCGGTAATCGCGGTAATCGCGGTGCCGCCACTCGCATAGGACGTCGACGCGGACAGGAAGATCTTCGGCATGAATGCGGCTTCCGCAGCCTTGATCTTCGCGCGGTTGGCCTGCTCGAGCGCATACGCACCCTGCAGGTCGGGACGGCGCGCGATCGCATCCGACACGATCGCGTCGACCGACGAAGCAAGTGCGGGCGGCAGCGGGCGCTTGGGCAGCGCGGCGATCGACGGCTTCGACAGCGGCGAGATGCCGAGCGCCGAAACCAGCGCGAGATAGCTGTCGCTTTGCGCGCCGGTCGCCTGCACGAGCGCGAGATTCGCTTGTGCGCGGTTCTGCGTCGCCTGCGCGAGTTCGACAACGGTGCCGACGCCTTGCCTGAGCCGCGCGCGGGACGCCGCGAGGATTGCATCCGCATTCGACAGACCCTGCTGCGCGCTGGCCGCGCGCGAGCGGGCGGCTTCGTACCGGTAGTACGCGACGGTCACGTCGTGGATCACCTGCTGGTGCACGGCCGTGAACGCGACGTTCGACGCGACCGACGCCTGCTCGGCCGCCTCGACGCGCGCCGCGCGGCCGCCGAAATCGAACAGCAGCCATTGCAGCGACAGCGCCGAGATCGTGCCGTGCACGGTCGTGTTGCTCGACGCGTCGCCGAGGATCGTCGATGTCGAGCCGTGGCTCGTCTGGTATGCACCCATCGCGGTCGCGGACAGGTTCGGCAGGTACGCGGCCTTTGCGATACCGACCGCGAGTGCTGCGTTGCGGGCGTCGTTCCATGCGATGCGGGTCAGCGGGTTCGTCGATTCGGCGAGGTCGATCAGCTCCGGCAGCGTGTACGGATGCGTGGCATCGAGCGCGGCGGGCGGCGATACCGACGCGAGCGCGGGCGAGGCCGGCAGTGTGTAGTCGTGCGGCGCGCGCTGTGCGGATGCGAGCGGCGGCGCCGGCACGATGTCGCCCGCGGCCGACGTTTGCGGCTGCCACGGGCGGTCGGGTGCCTCCGGCGCCAGATCGATCGACGACGTTGCGCAACCGGTCAGCGCGATGGCGGTCGCGAGCGCGGCGGCGATCGACGCGCTCGGCGGTTCAGGGACGCGCATGAGGGGCAGGCTCCTTCGGGGTGGCTTGACGCGCGGCGTCGGCGATGTGCGCAAGCCGCGTGTCGATCAGGTTCAGCAGCGCGTCGCGTGCAGGGTCGAGGGGCGCGGCGGCCGGCACGGCTGCGGCGCCTGCGGTCGACGACGGCGCCGGCGAAGCGGCGTCGGCAGCCGGGTCGCCGTCGCGCAGGTCGATCACGCGCGCGAGCCGTGCGCCGATCGCCGCGTCGCCCGGCCTACGTTCTGCGAGCAGGAACAGCGGGCCTTCGAGCGCGCCGAGTTCCGCAAGTGCGCGTCGCCGGGTGGCGAGCCACGTGGCGGCCGGCCGAACCCACGACGGCTCGTAGTGGACGAGGCCGAGCTCCTGCGCGATTGCGCCGTGCCGCGCGAAGGCTTCGGCGGCGAGCGTGCGGCGTTCGGCCGGCTGCGCGATCTGCACGACGCGGCGCCACTGCTCGAGCAGCGTGGCGAGCGCGACGTCGATCTGCTTGCCGATGCTCACGGGCCAGATGCGCGTGAATACGAGATACACGACGACGTTGCCGAGCAGGATGCCGATCGTGCGATCGCGGGCGATCGTCAGGTCGAAGCCGGGGCCGGCGCCCTGGATCACGCACAGGAAAAACGCGAACGCGATCTGGAAGCCTGCGTACGCGATGCGCGGCGAGCCGAACGCGACCCATGCGGACAGCCATGCGCCGGCGAACACCAGCGCCATCAACTGGCCGACCGAAGACAGCGCCGGCACGACGAACACGAGCGCCGCGGTACCGAGCAGCGCGCCGACGATGCAGCCGACGATCCGCAACGTGAGCTTCTCGACCGTCTCTGCAGTCGAGCCGAGCGACACGATGTAGCAGGTGACGACACACGTATGGATGCCCGACCAGTCGAGCTGCGAATACAGGAGATAGCAGAAGATCGCGGCGGCGGTCGTCTTCAGCGCATAGCGGATGTGGTCGGGATTGCTGCGTGCATCCGGCAGGAAGAAGCCGCCGCCCGGTGCCTTGGCGGGCGATGCGGCAGGTTCGGGGCGGGTGGCTGCGGACGTGCTGACAGGGGCGGCCGGCGCGTGTGCCGCTGCGTCGGCAACTGCGCCCGGTTCCGCGAAGCGCGTGATCGCCGCATGGAGATCCGTCGCGGCGATGCGCGCGAGCGGTGGCAGCGCATCGGCAGGCGGCAGCGCGAGCGTCACGTCGACCGGATAGCCGCCGCGTTCGAGAATCGCCGCCATCTCGTCGAGCGTGGCCGCGATCGGCGTGGAAAACGCGGCGGGCAGCCGCGCGTCCGGTTCGCGATCGGCCAGCGCGACGCCGACCAGCAGCGCCGTGCTCGACGCAATGGCCTGCCGCAGTGCGGCGACGTCCGCGGCGGTCGACGAGCCTTCGAATTTCGACAGCTTGAGCCACGTGAGGAGTTGCTTGTCGCCGTCGCGCAGGCTCGCGTCGAATGCCGCGCACGTGTCGTCGTCGTCGCGCAGCCGGAGCGCGGCGAGCCGCAGCCGCTTTGCGAGCTGCGCGAGCGCGAGACGGCGCGGCGACGGCGCGATCAGCAGGTTGACGACGATCGCGACGCCGACCGGAATCGCGATCGTCAGCCAGATATAGAGCAGCGCGCGCGTCGCGGCTTCGCCGAACGGCGCGAGGCCGAGCTGGTCGAGCCCGAAGCCGACGATCATCGCGAGGATCGCGCCCACGGGGCGCAGCTTGCTGGCCGACGTCAGGTACAGCAGCCCGACCGACAGCACGGCCATGCACGCGACCCGCAGGATCGAATAGTCGATGCTGAAGATCGCGATGCCGAGCACGAGCCCGATCACGATCGTGACGATCAGGAGCAGCGCAGCCGCGAGCACGACGCTCGTCATGCGGTCGGCGCGGATCATGAAGAACACGACGTAGGCGGACAGCGCAGCTTCGGGCGTACCGTACGCGCTCGTCACGAGCACGGTCAGCGCGCAGATCAGTGCAACCCGCACGGCGATCGACGTGCGGCCCGGAAACGACGCGAGCAATCGCAGGACTTCGCGCGGGCCCGGCGCGCGGACCTCAGCGGCAGGCTGAGCCATGCCGGACCTCGACGATCGCGCTCGCGCCGACACGCACGAGCTTGCCGTCGGGTTCGTCGAGCTTCACGCGCACGGGGAAGCGCTGCGCGACATGCACCCAGTTCACCGAGCGCTGCACGATCGGCAGTGCGCGCGGCAGGTTGATGCGATCGCTGTCCGCGATGCCTGCGCCGATGCCGACCACCTTGCCCGTCAGCGGACGGCTGCGGTCGATCATCGAATAGACGGTCGCGCAGTCGCCGACCGCGATGCGGTTCAGCGACGTTTCGCGGAAATTGCCGACGGCGAACCATTCGCTCGCATCGATCAGCGTGAAGATCGACTGGTTCGGCGCGAGGGTTTCGCCGGCAAGCACGGTCAGGCCCGTCACGAGCCCGTCGTGCGGCGCGCGCACGACCGTGTCGTCGAGCGCGTGCTGCGCGCGGGCGAGCGCGGCTTCGCGCGCATGGAGCGTCGCGATCGCGTCGGCGTCGTCGCCGATCGTTCGCGCGGACGATCGCTGCTGTTCCTGCGCCTGCGCGAGCGACACGGCGGCGTCGCGTTGCCGGACCTTCGCCTGGTCGAACTGCTGCGCGCTGACGTAGCCCTGCGCGGCGAGCGGTGCGAGGCGGTTCACGTCGCGTGTCGAGAGGTCGTAGTTCTGCGTCGCGCGCTTGACCTGTTCGGCTGCGACCGCCGCGTTCGAACGCTCGCCGATCAGCGACCGGCGACGCGTGTCGAGCGATGCGCGCGCGAGTTCGAGATCGGCCTGCGCCTGCGCGACCGTCAGCCGGTACGGCACGGGATCGATTTCATAGAGCAGGTCGCCTTTCGCGACGTGCTGGTTCTCGTGTACCGCGAGCTGCACGATGCGGCCGCCGACGGGCGACGCGACGTGGACGACGTCCGCGTCGATCGACGCGTCGTCGGTGGACGGGTAGGCCGTCGTGCGGTGGTACGCGTACGCGAGCGCCGCGATGCCGAGCGCGACGATCGCCAGCGCGATCACGCGGCCTTTCGTGGAGGGTCGGGCGATTCCGGCGGCCTTCATGCGAACGGCCCCGTGCCGGTGAGCCATACGATCACGGCGACCACGAGCCCGATCGCGGTGCAGACGGCAAGCTGGTAGGGCACCGTGGCGGCCCAGCCGGTCGCGACGAACACGCGGTGCGCGACGATCGCACCGACGATGCCGACGATCGCGCTGACGAGCCAGAGCGGGAAATATGCGCCGAACAGGACGTACGACGGTGCACCACGCGACGTGCAGCCCGCGAGCGGCAGGGCTGGCACCAGGACGGCGGCGACGCGCAGGGTCGCGCGCGGCGTTGTTTTTCTCATGGTGTGACGAGCTCGACGTGATGGGTGGATGCCGGGCGCGGCGCAAGGCGGTTCGTCGCCGCGACGACGATTCCGCGATACGGAGCCGATAATAAATCAGCGCGATGCGGACCGCCAGCGATGCGGCGCGCATCGGCAGCATGCGGCGGGCCGCCCGGCGGGCATCCCGGGAAGGTCATGACCGGGGCGCGATTCTGCCAGCGCATGCGCTTGTCGGGTTGCTGACGGACTGTAAAGGATCGTCAGGCGAAACCGAGCCGGTGGCGTTTGTTCGCCGATCGGTGGGAATCGCCGCGCGAAGACCGGATTGCCGCGTGAACGCGAGCGAATCCGCATTCTGACGTGGCGTGGCGGACCAGGTGGGCTGCGCTCGTCCGCGATGCAGGTCGATGACCGACGCTCTGCGTCGCGTCATCGTCGTTGCGATGCGTCGTGTCGTGCGGCGATCGACCGGCACGCCGGTGCCTGTCAGCACGCCCGGACGTCCGGCGCGCCCGCCGCGGTCGTGACCGGTCGTGTCGGCCGGTATCTGTGTACCATCGTGCGAATGGCGCGGCGCGTGGCGCGGGGCATGACGAGACTTGGCGTCACGGTCCCATCCGACGCGCGGCAGCGGTATCGCAACGAGGACGAGTATTCCATGCGAAGTTTCTTTGTCCGGTTCATTGCAATCGGCGTGCTGTTCCATTTGTATGTCGGGCTGCGGATCATTCCCGACGCATTCGCGTCGCCGCTCGCGCGCACGATCGCGGCGCTGGTACTCGCGAGCTTCGTCGTGCTGATCCCGGTCGGCATGTTCTCGCGCCGCTTCGACGAAGGCTGGGTCGCGACGCTGTTCGGCTGGGCCGGCTCGGTCGCGATGGGCTTCTTCTCGTCGCTGCTGGTGCTGACGTTCCTGCGCGAGCTGGTGTTGCTCGGCGTCTTCATAGGGCGGCAGTTCGGGCACGACGGCGCGTGGAGCGGCGCGGCATCCGACACGGCACTCGGCGTGCTGGCGGGGGCGGTACTGGTCAGTGCGATCGGATTCGTCGGCGCGCGCCGCACGGCGGCGGTCAAGCGCGTGTCGATTCCGGTCGACGGGCTGCCGGCGGCGCTCGACGGGCTGACGATCGTGCAACTGTCGGACATTCACGTCGGGCCGACGATCAAACGGCCTTATATCGAGCGGATCGTGCGCGCGGTCAATGCGCTCGATGCGGATCTCGTCGCCGTGACGGGCGACGTGGTCGACGGCTCGGTCAAGCGGCTGCGCGAGCATACGGCGCCGCTCGGCCGCATGCAGTCGCGGCATGGCAGCTTCCTCGTGACGGGCAACCACGAGTACTACGCCGGCGCGCATGCGTGGATCGACGAATTCCGGCGGATCGGGTTGACGGTGCTGCTCAACGAGCACGTGCTGATCGAGCACGACGGCGCGCGGGCGGTGCTCGCGGGCGTCACCGATTTCACGGCGGGCGGGTTCGATCCCGCGCATCGCAGCGATCCCGAGCAGGCGCTCGCGGGCGCGCCGCGCGACGTCGCGACGAAGATCCTGCTCGCGCACCAGCCGCGCAGCGCGGACGCGGCGAGCCGCGCCGGCTTCACCGTGCAGCTGTCCGGCCATACGCACGGCGGCCAGTTCCTGCCGTGGCCGCCGTTCGTGCGCCTGCAGCAGCCGGTGATCGGCGGGCTGAACCGGTTCGGCGCGATGTGGCTTTATACCAGCCGCGGCACCGGCTACTGGGGGCCGCCGAACCGCTTCGGCGTGCCGTCCGAAATCACGCTGATCCGTCTGACGCGCGGGCGGTAGCGTGCGTCAGACGATGCGCGCGATATCGTCGAAATCGAAGCGCGGGCTGCGCGGGAACAGGCCCACCGGGTCGCCGTAGCCGAGATTCACGAGGAAGTTGGTGCGGATCGCGGTGCCCGCGAAGAATTCGGCATCGACCTTCGCGGCGTCGAAGCCCGACATCGGGCCCGCATCGAGGCCGAGCGCGCGTGCGGCGAGGATCAGGTACGCGCCCTGCAGCGACGAGTTGCGGAATGCGGTGGCTTCGATCAGCGCGTCGTTGCCGGCGAACCAGCTGCGCGCGTCGGCGTGCGGGAACAGGCGCGGCAGGTGCTCGTGGAACGCGAAGTCCATGCCGACGATCACGGTGACGGGCGCGGCCATCGTCTTCGCGAGATTGCCTTGGGACAGCGCGGGTTTCAGGCGCGCCTTCGCTTCGGGCGACTTGACGAACACGAAGCGCGCGGGGCTTGCGTTCGCCGACGTCGGGCCGAATTTCGTCAGGTCGATCAGCCGGTGCAGCAGCGCGTCGTCGACCGGTTTGTCCTGCCATGCGTTGTGCGTGCGCGCGGTGAGGAACAGTTGGTCGAGGGCGGAATCGGAGAGCGTCATGGTGGGTCACGGAAGAAATCGGCCGAGTCGCGCCGGCCGGCATTGCGGAAGAAGACTGCGCCCCGGATATAGACGCTTTGCGACACGCCGCGATGATAGCGTGACGTGCCGAACATGCATCGGCTTCGCGATCGGCGATGCGTGCGTGCGGCCTCGTCGCGCGGCGGAATGACAGCGCATGGCGGCGCGCGTCGCCGTTGTCTACCATGCAGACATGATTCGCCAGCCTTGTTCATTTGCTGCCTGATCCCGACATGTCGACGCCCGATCTTTTCGCCGATACCCCCGTGCCCGACGTGGACTGGTACCCGGACTGGCTCGCGCCGGCCGACGCCGATCGCGTGCTGGCCGCGCTGATCGACGAGGTCGCGTGGCGGCAGGACACGATCCGCACGCCGCGCGGCCGCATTCCGCTGCCGCGGTTGACCGCGTGGCAGGGCGAGCCCGATGCCGTCTACGTCTATTCGGGGATTCGCAACGTACCCGCGCCGTGGACGCCGGCCGTGCTCGACCTGAAGCGAGCGGTCGAGGCGACCTGCGGCGCGCGTTTCAACAGCGTGCTGCTCAATCGTTACCGCAACGGGCAGGACAGCCTCGGCTGGCATGCGGACAACGAGCCGGAGCTCGGTGACGCGCCGGTGATCGCGTCGGTGAGCCTCGGCGCGATGCGCGTGTTCGACCTTCGTCACCGTGCGACCGGCGTCGTGCATGCGTACCGGCTGACGCACGGCAGCCTGCTCGTGATGCGCGGCCGCACGCAGGCCGAATGGCAGCACCGCGTGCCGAAGGCGCCGGCCGTGCAGGGCGAGCGCGTCAACCTGACGTTCCGGCGGGTATTGTCGGCGGAGGCGGGCCGGTAGCTGCGTCGATCGATGCCTCGGTCGCTCGGGATCGCGACCCGTTTTTCAACCGATCCGGCCTGTCGATCGCCCATGCGGCACGTTGCCGCACGCGTGGTGTGCCGCGCCTCGGGAATATGCTCGCGAGGCCCGTTCCGTATGGGTTTCAGGCGGGTTTCAGGTGGATTTGATTGACCGCCCGGTTCTGATAGGCAGGTGTAAGCCCTGATGGTGCGTCGCAACATTCCTTGACTAGACTGTCAAAAGGCTGAAACGCGCCGCGAGCCGGCGCTTTTTTCGACATGCCCGACGCGTCGCCGATGCGACGCGCAGGGCAGGAGCATACCCCGTGACCGTACTGGACTCATCCCTCGAACCCTCGCTGCACGTCTTCGAACAAGACGGTGGATGGCAATGGGCGCTGACGGTGAAGCGGGCGTCCGGCGTCGGTGTGAAAGTCGTTGCATTCAGCACGGACGGCTTTCGCGGCGAAGCCGACGCGTACGCCGCCGGTCAGCTCGCGCGTGCCGAGTATGACGACGCCGTGACGGCCTGACGTCGCATTGCGCCGATCCCGTTCGCGGATCGGTGCGGTCGTTCGTGTTCACGCGTTTTCCCTGGCCCTTTTCCCGCCATCCGACTTGCCCGAATCGATCCGCATGCGACGTCGCACGCGGCGCGTTTGCGTTCACCCATCGTTCGCCGGCCGCGCCATGCAGGCGATGTTCCGGTGGGCAGTCCTGTCTATCGCTGTTATCCTTTCGATCGCATCAGGCTATGCGACAGCCCGGCTGTCCGGCTGTCCGGCCCGCCTGCGCCGGATCGTGTTGATCCGGTCCGGTCGAAAATCCATAATCAAGCATTGCGGGTCTTTCGTGAACGCTTCCATTCCGTCCATGTGCACAGGGTCAATCCAACGATGAGCGGCGCATCGAAACCGCCGGCGAAGCCGGCAAGCGCGCCGCGCGCGACAGTCGGCGACGACGTCGACCGCGACGCGTCGAAGCAGGGTGCGGGCGACGACGACTCGTCCGGTGGCGCGTCGTCGTATCTGGTGCCGGGCCTTGAACGCGGGCTGCGGATCCTGGCCGAATTCTCCGCGCGCGAGCCGGTGCTCGGCGCGCCCGAGCTGTCGAAGCGCATTGGCATTCCGCGCACGACCACCTTCCGCCTGCTGCAGACGCTCGAAGCGCTCGGCTTTCTCGAGCGTGTGAACGGCGACCGCTATTTCCGGCTCGGTGTCGGCGTGCTGCGGCTCGGTTTCGAATACCTGAATTCGCTCGAGCTGACCGACCTCGGCACGCCCGTGCTCGAGCGGCTGCGCGACGCGACGGGCCTGTCGACGCACCTGCTGATCCGCGACCAGCGCGATGTCGTGTTCGTCGCGAAGGCGCAGAGCAATACGTCGATGTTCGGTTCGGTGAAGGTGCACGTCGGCACGCGGCTGCCCGCGCATGCGACCGTGCACGGCCACGTGCTGATGGGCGACCTCACGCGCGACGCGCTGCGCCAGCTCTATCCGGAAAAGCGGCTCGAGCAGTTCACCGAGCGCACGCCGAGCACCGTCGACGAGCTGTACGAGCGCGTGCGTCATTACGCGCGGCTCGGCTACGCGGTCAGCGAGGCTGCATTCGAGAGCGGCATTTCGGCGGTGACCGCGCCCGTGCGCGACCATTCGGGCGCGATCGTCGCGGCGATCACGGCGACGGTGCCGCGCTCGGAGATCGGCGAGGCCGGCGAGAAGGAGCGGCTCGTCGAAGCGGTGTGCGGCGCGGCGGTCGACCTGTCGCAGCGCCTGAACTACCGGCCGCTCGAAAGCGACCCGACGTTCGCGCACGCACGCCATCGGGTCGCGATGTTCTGATTTCTGATCCCGTCGAGCGAGCCGCGTCGCGCGGCTTCGCATGCAAAAAGAGCAGCCCAGGGGCTGCTCTTTTTGCTTCGGCGGCCGGGCGCATGTACCCGTGCTGCTCAGAACGAGTGATGAATGCCGGTCAGCACGATCACCTGGTTCGCGGTGCTCGACGTGCCGGCCGTGAAGAATGCGGCCTTCGCACCGCCCGAGCCGTGCTCGTACAACACGTTCGCATAGAGCTGCGTGCGCTTCGACAGCGAATAGATGTCGCCGAGCTCGACCTGCGTCCAGCGGCGGCCGGCCAGCGTCGTCGTCGCTGCGCCGCCCGCGATCGTGTTGAACGCGCTGCTGCGGTAGTTCACGCCCGCGTCGTAGCTCTGGAACGTGTCGGAATAGCCGTTCGACTGCATCTTCGCGCGCGTGTAGAGGCCGTGCACGAGGAAGTCGCCGAACTGGTACGACGCGCCCGCGCCGATGTTCTCGACCTTGCTCGCGAGATAGCCGTTCGCGGTGTTTTGCCCCTGGAACGACGTGATGCCCGTCTGGCTGATCAGGATCGAGCGGTCGTGCTCGTTCGAGTAGACGACCGACGCCTTGAACGGCCCGTTCGCATAGTTCAGCGCGACGCCGACCGACTTGCCGGTCGCGAAGTTCGTCGTGTTGCCGAGCGCCATCGCCGCCGCGGCCGAGAAGCCGGCGAAGCTCGGCGAGCGGTACTTGACCGCGTTGTTGTACGGCACGTTGCCGGTCGCGGCGAGCCCGTCGATGTTGCCCGGGTGGAATGCATACCAGCTCATCGCGAGGTACGCGGTGCTGAGCGGATCGAGATAGTCGAACGTCAGCGGCGTCTGGCGGCCGAGCGTCAGCGTGCCGTAGCGATCCGAGCTGAGGCCGACGAACGCCGCGCGGTTCCAGATCGTGTTCGCGGTCGCGAACTGGCCGTTGTTCGTATAGAAGCCGTTTTCGAGCTGGAAGATCGCCGACAGGCCGCTGCCGAGGTCTTCCTTGCCTTTCAGGCCCCACCGATCGGGCTGCGTGTTGCCCTGGATCATCGCCCACTTCGCGTGGCCGCCGACGTTGTTCACGTACGCGACGCCGGCATCCATGCTGCCGTACAGCATCACGCTGCTCTGCGCCCAGGCGCCCGACACGGCGCCCATTCCGATGACTGCTGCTGCTACCGCATGCTTGACCATTTGATCTCCTGACTCTCCAAACCTGATGGAAAACGTGCCGTGGCGGCGGGCGCGGGGACGGCCGGCCGTCGCGCGCTCTTCACCGCCGGGCGGGCACTCCTTTCGTTCCATACAAGGAACAGCGTGCCTCTGATGGAATGGAGTATAGAGGTGTCACGCACAGGATCAAAAATAAATTTTTCGGGCCGGATGCGGACGAGGGCGATCCGAAACACGGGTTCGAGAGTCCTGAAAATATGACTTAAACCCCCGTCATAAAACAAAAAATTACATCTGACTGAGGTGGCGAGAGCGACTGCCGACCCGGCGGTCGGTATTTTCCCTAGGACATGCAGCTTTTTGTTTTACTCGTGGAAAGTCGCTCCTATAATCACCATCCATAAACTGATGTTCCGGGTATGGAACAAACCCGGGGCGAACCGAGAGTCGATCAGAAGGAAGGGTGTGAGATGTCTGAACAATGGATTTGTGCCGGGCACGCCGGCGCGCTGTCGGAAGACACGCCGATCGAGTTCAAGCGGACCGACGGCGTCGAAATCGGGATCTACCGCGTCGGCGACGAGGTGTATGCGCTCGAGAACGTGTGCCCGCATGCATACGCGCTGCTGACGCAGGGGTTCGTCGACGAAGGCACGGTCGAATGCCCGCTGCATGAAGCCGTGTTCGACATCAAGACGGGCGAATGCCTGAAGGGCCCGGGCGGGCGTGCGCTGAAGCAGTACGCGGTGCGCCTTGCCGGCGAGGAAATCCAGATCAAGGTGGAATGACATGAAAGAAGCGACCGTCAACTTCAATCCCTTCCTGAAGCCGTGGATGGCACCGCAGCCGAACAACGTCGCGGGCAAGGGGCAGATCGAGATCCCCGGGCAGGTCGAGAACCAGGTCTGGCAGAACCGCAAGGCCGAGCCGACCCAGTACGAGAACGATCTCGGCGATGCGCTCGAACGCGTGTTCGAGAGCGGTGCGACCGAGCTGGACGATGTCGTCGCGGGCCTGAACCGCATCGGCTTCCGCGCACCGGACGGCACCGCGTGGACACCCGAGCGCTTCCGCGCCGAAATGGCCTCGCTGGCGGAATGAGCGCGCGAGCCGCGTGACCGCCGACCCGACGACAACCGCATCCGGAGCACACTGATGACGTCCCCCGCACAACACGAAGCCCAACACGACCCGGTCCGCGACTACCTCGATCGCGGCATCAAGAACTACTGGTATCCCGTCGCCCCGAGCTGGCAGGTGTCGAACGCGCCCGTCGGCCTCACGCGCCTGTCCGAGCAGATCGTGCTGTGGCGCGATCACGAGGGCAAGGTCCACGCGCTGGAAGATCGCTGCCCGCACCGCGGCGCGCGCCTGTCGCTCGGCTGGAACCTCGGCGGCAGCATCGCCTGCTGGTATCACGGCGTCGAAGTCGACGGCGGCGGCACGGTCAACCGCGTGCCGGCAGTGTCGAACTGTCCGCTCGAAGGCTCGAAGTGCGTGAAGTCGTATCCGGTCGAAGAAAAGGCCGGCGCGATCTTCCTGTGGTTCGGCGACGAAGCGCACGGCGAGCCGGCACCGCTGAACCTGCCGGAAGAACTGGTTGCCGACGAGTACGGCCACTTCCTGTGCGTGTCGAACTGGAAGTGCAATTACCAGTACGCGATCGACAACGTGATGGACCCGATGCACGGCGCGTACCTGCACGCGACGTCGCACTCGATGGCCGAAGGCGACAAGCAGGCCGACATGCGCGTGCGCAAGACGGAAACGGGCCTGATGTTCGAGAAGATCGGCCAGCGCGACGTGAACTTCGACTGGGTCGAGCTCGGCGAAACCGGCTGCCTGTGGATGCGCCTCGCGATTCCGTACAAGCAGAAGTTCGGCCCGGGCGGCAACTTCGGGATCATCGGCTTCGCGACGCCGGTCGACGGCGACAACTGCCAGGTCTACTTCTGGCGTACGCGCAAGGTCAGCGGCTGGCAGCGCGACGTGTGGCGCTTCATGTACCGCAACCGCCTCGAGGGCCTGCACTGGGACGTGCTCGAGCAGGACCGCTACGTCCTCGAAAGCCTCGCGCCGCACGCGCGCGATCACGAATACCTGTACCAGCACGACGTCGGCATCACGCGCGTGCGCCGGATGCTGCGCCAGCGCGCGCAGGAACACCTGTCCGCGCTCGACGCGCACCGCGCGGCGCACGCCGCATCGGAGCCCGCGAATGGCTGAGCTCGCACCGGTCGTGTCGCTGCCGGGGCGCCGCGTGCTCGTCACGGGCGGTGCGCGCGGTCTCGGCGCCGCGTTCGTGAAGGCGCTGGTCGCAGCGGGCGCGCAGGTCGCGTTCGGCGACGTGCTCGCCGAAGAAGGCCGCGCGCTGGCCGCGCAGCTCGCGCAAGCCGGCCACACCGCCCATTTCTTCGCGCTCGACCTGGCCGATCCGGCGAGCGTCGATGCGTTCGTCGCGCAGGGCGCGGCAGCGCTCGGCGGCATCGACGCGCTGATCAACAACGCGGCGATCACGAACTCGGGCGGCAAGCTGTCGACGGAACTCGACGTGTCGACGTGGGACGCCGTGATGAACGTGAACGTGCGCGGCGTGTGGCTCGTCAGCAATGCGGCGTTGCCGCACCTTGCGCGCTCGGGTCGCGGCGCGATCGTGAACCTCGCATCGGACACCGCGCTGTGGGGCGCGCCGAAGCTGCTCGCGTACGTCGCCAGCAAGGGCGCGGTGATCGCGATGACGCATGCGCAGGCACGCGAGTTCGGCGCGCACGGCGTGACGGTCAACGCGATCGCGCCGGGGCTCACCGAAGTCGAGGCGACGGCCTACGTGCCGGCCGAACGGCATGCGTTCTACATGCAGGGCCGCGCGCTGACGCGCGCGCAGGTGCCCGACGACGTGACGGGCCCCGTGCTGTTCCTGCTGTCGGACGGCGCGCGCTTCGTGACGGGTCAACTGCTGCCGGTGAACGGCGGCTTCGTAATGAATTGAATCGAAGTTTTCACTGGAAATAAAGGAGAGGACGATGGCGGACGCAGATCTCGAACGCAAGTCGTGGGACCAGCCGGAAGGCGCAAGCTTCGGCGACTGGATGGAAGGGCGCGTCGCGCGCTACGAAACGCGGCGCTACGACTGGGACGCGCTGAAGTTCCAGGCCGACTACGACCCGAAGTACCGCCGTGCGCAGATGCGCTATGTCGGCACGGGCGGCACGGGCGTCGCGAAGGACGTCAACACGGTGCCGGCCGGCAACTTCACGTTTTCGACGATGGTCATTCCGGCCGGCAACATCGGTCCGAGCCACATCCACATCGATGTCGAGGAAATCTTCTTCGTGCTGCGCGGCAAGATGAAGGTGATCTGCGAGCGCGACGGCGAGACCTGGGAAGCGATCCTCGGCGAGCGCGACCTGATCTCGGTACCGCCGGGCGTGTATCGCACGGAAATCAACATCGGCGAGGAAGACGCGCTGATGTGCGTGATGCTCGGTTCGTCGAAGCCGATCACGCCGACGTATCCGCCGGATTCGCCGCTCGCGAAGATCAAGCGCTGAGACGGGGCGGAGCAAGCAATGAGTGTCATCGACAAACGTGAACGCGACCGCACCGCGGCGTTCGCCGCGCTGCTCGGGCAGTTTCCCGAACAGCGCTGCGCGGCCGGCACGGCGGGCACGATCGGTTATCGCGAGGCCGGCGCGCAGCATGCGGGCCACGCGCTGCCCGTCGTGCTGCTGCACGGGATCGGCTCGGGCGCCGCATCGTGGGTGCGCCAGCTCGACACGCTCGGCGCGTCGCGACGCGTGCTTGCGTGGGATGCGCCCGGCTACGGCGTGTCGACTGCCGTGCACGGCGCGTCGCCGGCCGCCGCCGACTATGCGGTGTCGCTGAACGCGTGGCTCGAGGCACTCGGCATCGAACGCTGCGTGCTGGTCGGGCATTCGCTCGGCGCGATCATCGCGGGCGGTTTGGCCCGCGTGATGCCCGCGCGGATTGCCGGCCTGTTGCTGATCTCGCCTGCGGGCGGCTACGGCAGTGCGCCCGCGGAAACGCGCGATACGCGCCGCGACGCGCGCCTCGCGATGCTCGCCGAACTCGGTCCGGCCGGGCTTGCCGAGCAGCGCAGCGGCAACATGCTGTCCGGATTCGCGAATGAGGATGCGCGGGCGTGGGTGCGCTGGAACATGGCGCGCATCGTGCCGGCCGGCTACGCGCAGGCCACGCATCTGCTCGCGAACGCCGATCTCGCGACCGATCTCGCCGGCTTTCGCGGCCGCACGGCAGTCGCTGTCGGCGCGAACGACGCGATCACGCCGCCCGCCGCATGCGAGCGGATCGCCGCGGCCGCGCACGTGGGGCTGCAGGTGATTCCGCAAGCGGGGCATGCGGGTTATGTGGAAGCGCCGGCGGTCTACTCGTCGCTGATCGACGCGTTCTGCCGTCAATGCGACCGTCAACGGGGGCTGGAATGAACTACCCCCACGCTCACATTCGTTCGCTTGGGGGGGCGCAGCCCCCTCATCCCCAGAAGACCGATGCCTCCCTTGGGGCGGCCCGGCGGGAGGCATCATGAGCGAACCGTTGCAACAAGAGGACGCGGAAAACGCAAAGTCCGAGGCCAGCTACGTCGTGCCAGGCCTCGAACGCGGATTGCGGATCCTCGCCGAATTCTCGCCGCGCGAGCCGGTGCTCGGCGCGCCGGAACTGTCCAAGCGACTCGGCATTCCGCGCACGACGGTATTCCGTCTGCTGCAGACGCTCGAATCGCTCGGCTTTCTCGAGCGCGCGGACAAGGATCGCAACTACAAGCTCGGCATTGCCGTGCTGCGGCTCGGCTTCGAATACCTGAGCTCGCTCGAGCTGACCGATCTCGGCCTGCCGGTGATCGAGAGCCTGCGCGATGCGACCGGCTTCACGACGCATATCGTGATCCGCGACGGCCGCGACGTGGTGTTCGTCGCGAAGGCGCAAAGCCAGTCGCCGGTGTTCAGCTCGATTCGCGTGAACGTCGGCACGCGGCTGCCCGCGCATGCGACGACCCACGGCCACGTGCTGATGGGCGACCTGTCGCTGAAGGAGCTGCGTGCGCTGTATCCGGAAGGCACGCTGAACCGGATGACGAGTGCGACGCCCGAAACGGTCGACGCGCTGTACGAAATGATCCGCGAGGACGCACTGCGCGGCTACGGCATCAGCAATTCGTCGTTTGAACGCGGGATCTCGGTGGTTACGGCGCCGGTGCGCAACGACACGCAGAAGATCGTCGCGTGCATCACGGTGACGGTGCCGAGGCCGGAAATCGACGCGGCGCTGATCGCCGACGGCCTGTTCGACAAGGTGCAGCGCGCGGCGGCGGAACTGTCGCGGCGGCTCAATTACCGCTCGGATGACGAGCACACGTTTCTGAAGGCTTTAGGATTGAAATGAGACCCCCACGCATGCTTCGCACGCTGCCCCCCGAGGGGGCGGTCAATCCTCTTGGGGCGGCCCGGCGACTGATGAAACAGCCCCCACGTTCGCTTTGCTCACTGCCCCCCGAGGGGGCTGCCGGCCCTCTTGGGGCGGCCCGGCGAGGGCTGACGACATGATTGAGATCGATCTGACCGGGCAGGTGGCGGTGGTGACGGGCGGTTCGTCCGGCATCGGCCTCGCGACTGCCGAACGGTTTCTGCAGGCCGGCGCGTCGGTCGCGATTTGCGGCCGTGACGGCGAACGCCTCGCGCGCGCCGAAGCGATGCTCGGCGAAAAATACCCGGGCGCGCAATTGCTCGCCGTGCGCTGCAACGTGCTCGACGAAGCCGACGTGGCCGCGTTCGCGCAGGCCGTCTCCGACCGTTTCGGCCGGGCCGACATGCTGGTCAACAACGCGGGCCAGGGCCGCGTGTCGACCTTCGCCGACACGACCGACGACGCGTGGCGCGAAGAGCTCGAACTGAAGTACTTCAGCATCATCCGCCCGACGCGCGCGTTCCTGCCGCTGCTGCGCGATGCGGCCGCGCCGACGATCACCTGCGTGAACTCGCTGCTCGCGCTGCAGCCGGAGCCGCACATGGTCGCGACGTCGTCGGCGCGCGCGGGCGTGCTGAGCCTCGTGAAGTCGCTCGCGACCGAACTGGCGCCGCAGCGCATCCGCGTGAACTCGATCCTGATCGGCATCGTCGAGTCGGGTCAATGGCGCCGCCGCTACGAAGCGCAGGCGCAGGCCGGCGAAAGCTGGGAGGACTGGACGGGCGCGCTCGCCCGCAAGAAGAACATTCCGCTGAACCGCTTCGGCAGGCCCGACGAGGCAGCCTGGGCACTTTTTTATCTCGCAACGCATCTGTCGTCCTATACGACGGGCAGCCATATCGACGTTTCTGGAGGCTTTGCACGCCATGTCTAAAAAAACCACGGTTGGCGAGCTGATTGCCGCCTTTCTCGAGCAGTGCGATGTCAAAACCGCATTCGGTGTCATCTCGATCCACAACATGCCGATCCTCGACGCGATCAACTCGCGCGGCAACATCCGGTACGTCGGCGCGCGCGGTGAAGCGGGTGCGCTGAACATGGCCGACGGCCTGGCCCGCGTGTCGGGCGGCCTCGGCGTCGCGTTCACGAGCACCGGCACGGCGGCGGGCAACGCGGCCGGCGCGATGGTCGAGGCACTGACGGCCGGCACCGCGCTGCTGCACATCACCGGGCAGATCGAGACGCCGTACCTCGACCAGGACCTGGCCTACATCCACGAAGCGCCGGACCAGCTCTCGATGCTCGACGCGATCTCGAAGGCCGCGTTCCGCGTGCGTACGGTCGAAACCGTGCTGCCGACGATCCGCGAAGCGGTGCGCATCGCGCAGACCGCGCCGACTGGCCCGGTATCGGTCGAGATTCCGATCGACATCCAGGCCGCCGAAATCGAATGGCCGGAAGACCTCGCGCCGGCGCACGTCGCGGTGCGCGAGCACGACGACGCACGCGTTGCGAAGCTCGCCGACGCGCTGGCGGCCAAGCGCCGTCCGCTGCTGTGGCTCGGCGGCGGTGCGCGCCATGCGCGTGCGGAGGTGGAGCGCCTGGTGAAGCTCGGCTTCGGCGTCGTGACGAGCGTGCAGGGCCGCGGCGTGCTGCCGGAAGATCACCCGGCGACGCTCGGCGCGTTCAACGTGCATTCGACCGTCGAAGCGTTCTACAAGACCTGCGACGCGCTCGTCGTGGTCGGCTCGCGCCTGCGCGGCAACGAGACGCTGAAGTACAAGCTCGCGCTGCCGCAGCCGCTGTTCCGCATCGACGCCGACGCGCTTGCCGACAACCGCGGCTATCGCAACGAGCTGTTCGTGCACGGCGATTCGAAGCGCGTGCTGGCCGAGCTGGCCGATCGCCTCGAAGGCCGCCTGTCCGTCGATCCGCAGTTCGCGGGCGATCTCGCGGCGGCGCGCGAGCAGGCCGTCGCCAGCGTGGCGGAAGGTCTCGGGCCGTACAAGACGCTGGTCGACACGCTGCAGGGCGCGGTGGGCCGCGACTACAACTGGGTGCGCGACGTGACGATCTCGAACAGCACGTGGGGCAACCGCCTGCTGAAGATCTTCGAACCGCGCGCGGGCGTGCATGCGCTCGGCGGCGGCATCGGCCAGGGCATCCAGATGGGCATCGGCGCGGCGCTGGCCGGGTCGGCGGCGAAGACGGTCTGCCTGGTCGGCGACGGCGGCCTGATGGTCAACGTCGGCGAGCTCGTGACGGCCGTGCAGGAAAACGCGAACGTGATGATCGTGCTGATGAACGACCAGTGCTACGGCGTGATCCGCAACATCCAGGACGCGCACTACGGCGGCCGCCGCTGCTTCGTCCAGCTGCACCAGCCCGATTTCGCGCAGTTCTGCGCGAGCTTCGGCCTCACGCACTACCGGATCACATCGCTCGACCAGGCGGAAGCGATCGTGCGCGAAGGGATCGCGAAGGAAGGACCGGTGATGGTCGAGGTCGACATGCTGTCGGTCGGCTCGTTCGCATCGGCGTTCGCGGGCCCGCCGGTGAAGAAGGAGGAAACGCCGTCGGAGCGCCAATATGCTTAACGGACGCAACCCGGACCACGCACACGCGCATGCGCCCGTCGACGTCGCGATGATCGGCTTCGGCGCGATCGGTGCCGCCGTGTATCACGCGGTCGAGCACGATGCGTCGTTGCGCGTCGCGCACGTGATCGTGCCCGAGCACCAGCGCGACGCGGTGCAGCGCGAGCTCGGCGGTGCGGTGGAGGTGGTGTCGTCGGTCGACGCGCTGGCCCGCCGCCCCGAGTTCGCGCTCGAATGCGCGGGCCACAGCGCGCTCGTCGATCACGTCGTGCCGCTGCTGAAGGCCGGCACCGACTGCGCGGTCGCGTCGATCGGCGCGCTGTCCGATCTTGCGCTGCTCGACGTGCTGGCGCAGGCCGCCGACGAAGGCGACGCGACGCTCACGCTGCTGTCCGGCGCGATCGGCGGGATCGACGCGCTGGCGTCGGCGAAGCAGGGCGGCCTCGACGAGGTGCTGTACGTCGGCCGCAAGCCGCCGCTCGGCTGGCTCGGCACGCCCGCCGAGGCACTGTGCGACCTGCGTGCGATGACCGAAGAGAAGGTGATCTTCGAAGGCACTGCACGCGATGCCGCGCGGCTGTATCCGAAGAACGCGAACGTCGCTGCAACCGTCGCGCTCGCGGGCCTCGGCCTCGATGCGACGCGCGTGCGCCTGATTGCCGATCCGGCCGTCGCGCGCAACGTGCACCGCATCACCGCCCGTGGCGCGTTCGGCGAGATGTCGCTCGAAATGAGCGGCAAGCCGTTGCCCGACAACCCGAAGACGTCCGCGTTGACCGCGTACTGCGCGATCCGTGCGCTGCGCAACCGCGCGGCCCGCTGCGTGATCTGAGCGTGCGATCCGGACCTTCGGGCCATTGAGCGCCCGCCTGCGCCACGGCGCGGGCGGCAGCGCAAAGACAGATTTGTGGGACTTGCGACATGACTTCATTCGATACGAGCCTCGTACCCAACGGCGACATCCTGATCGGCGGCGAGTGGCGGCGCGGCCGTGGCGCGCCTTACGCGAGCATCTATCCGGCCGACCAGTCGCCGAACATGGAAGTATCGACGGCGAACGCGGAAGACGCGGCCGAAGCCGTCGTGGCCGCCGACGCCGCGTGGCGTCGCGCCGACTGGGCCGGGCTCAAGCCGCATCAGCGCGCGCTGGTGCTGTACCGGATCGCCGACCTGATCATGCAGCGTCACGAGGCGCTCGCGAACCTGCAGCGTCGCGACAACGGCAAGCCGATCGGCGAGACGCGCGTGCTGGTCGCGAGCGCGGCCAACACGTTCCGCTATTTCGCGGCTTGCCTGGAAACGCTCGACGAAGAGCTGACGCCGTCGCGCGGCGACTACCTGACGATGAGCGTGCACGAGCCGATCGGCGTGATCGCGGCGATCACGCCGTGGAACTCGCCGATCGCATCCGACGCGCAGAAGCTTGCGCCGGCGCTCGCCGGCGGCAACGCGGTGGTGCTCAAGCCGGCCGAAGTCACGCCGCTCGTGTCGCTCGCGCTGGCCCGCATCTGCGAGGAAGCCGGCGTGCCGAAGGGCGTGCTGAGCGTGCTGCCGGGCAAGGGTTCGGTGATCGGTGACGTGCTGGTGCGTCATCCGCTCGTGAAGAAAGTGTCGTTTACCGGCGGCACCGAGGTGGGCCGCGGCATCGCGCGCATCGCGGCGGAGAAGCTGATGCCCGTGTCGCTGGAGCTCGGCGGCAAGTCGCCGACGATCGTGTGCGACGACGCCGATCTCGATCACGCGGTCAATGGCGTGCTTTACGGCATCTTCAGCTCGTCGGGTGAAGCGTGCATCGCGGGTTCGCGCCTCTTCGTGCAGCGTGCGGTGTACGACGAATTCATGCAGCGGCTGGTGGCCGGCGCACGCAAGCTGCGCGTGGGCGACCCGACGCGTCTCGACACGCAGATGGGCCCGCTGATCACCGCGAAGCATCGCGAATCGGTCGAGCGCTATGTCGCGCTCGGGCTGGAGGAAGGCGGCCGCCTGCTGTGCGGCGGCGAACGGCCGTCGGGCGACGGGCGCGAGGACGGCTTCTTCTACCAGCCGACGATTCTCGAAGGTCTGCCGAACAGCGCGCGCATCTGCCAGGAAGAAATCTTCGGGCCGGTGCTGGTCGCGATGCCGTTCGACGACGAAGCGTCGCTGATCGCGCAGGCGAACGACAGCGTGTTCGGACTTGCCGCCGGCATCTGGACGCGCGACTACAAGCGTGCATGGCGCATCGCGCGCGCGCTCGAGACGGGCACCGTGTGGATCAACACGTACAAGCTGTTCTCGATCTCCACGCCGTTCTCGGGCTGGAAAGAGAGCGGGATGGGGCGCGAGAAGGGGCGTCTCGGCATCCGCGAGTACATGCAGCAGAAGAGCCTCTACTGGGGCTTGAACGACGCGCCGCTGCCGTGGGCGAACTGAGCGAAGGGGAATGACGCAATGAGCATCTTGGGTATCGAGCAGATCACGTACGGTGTCGACGACCTCGCGACGTGCCGGCGCTTTTTCGCCGACTGGGGCTTGAAGGAAGTCGCGCACGACGACGCGCGCGCGCGTTTCGAAACGCTGAACGGCTGCACCGTGCTGGTCGTCAAGGCCGACGATCCGTCGCTGCCGCCCGCGTTCGAAGCGGGCCCGACGCTGCGTGAAGTCACGTGGGGCGTCGCGACGCGGCAGGAAGTCGACGCGCTGCGCACGAAGCTGGCCGGCCAGCCCGGCTATTACGCACGGGACGATGCGGTCGGCTGCATCGATCCGAACGGGATGGCGATCCGCATCGAAGTGACGCGCAAGCGCGCGCTCGACATCACCGGTTCGCCGTCGAACGTGTGGGGCCGGACGGTGCGGGTCGACCAGCCGAGCCCGATCTATGCGCGCGCCGAGCCGGTCGAGGTCGGGCACGTCGTGTTCTTCACGAACTGCCTCGACGCGCAGGAAAAGTTCTATCACGAACTGCTCGGCTTCGAGACTTCAGACCGCTATCCGGGCCGCGGCGCGTTCATGCGCTGCGCACCGCACGGCGGCCACCACGACCTGTTCCTGCTCGCGCTGCCGAATGGCAAACGCGGCCTGAACCACGTCGCGTTCACCGTGCGCGACATCCATGAGGTGTTCGGCGGCGGCATGCACATCGACCGCTGCGGCTGGGAAACGCAGCTCGGCCCGGGGCGTCACCCTGTGTCGTCCGCGTACTTCTGGTACTTCCAGAATCCGGCCGGCGCACTGATCGAGTACTACGCGGACGAGGACGTGCTGACGCCCGAGTGGCAGCCGCGCGAATTCGAACCGGGCCCGACCGTGTTCGCCGAATGGGCCGTCGACGGCGGCCTCGACGGCAACACGCGCCGGCAGAAGAACGTGAAGGCGCCGGAAGGCAAGTTCATGACGGAGCGCAAATCATGATCGAAGCGAACACGCAGGATCAGGCCGCGCCCGGCACCGTCGTCGTGATCGGCGGCGGCCAGGCCGCCGGCTGGGTGTTGAAGACGCTGCGCGCGGAAGGGTTCGCGGGCCGCCTCGTGATGATCGCGGACGAGCCGCACCTGCCGTACGAGCGTCCGCCGCTGTCGAAGGCCGTGCTGGCCGGCGACGCCGACATCGAGACCGTGCGCGTCGTGCGCCCGGATGAATTCGACGCGCTGAGCGTCGAGGCGTGGCAGCCGGAACGCGCGGCATCGATCGACCGTGCGCGCCGCGTGGTGAAGACCGATAGTGGCCGCGAGATCGAATACGACCGGCTCGTGATCGCGACCGGCGGCACGTCGCGCCGCTTGCCCGATGCGATCGTCAGGACGACGAACCTGCATTATCTGCGCACGCTCGACGAAGCGGCCGCGCTCGGCGAGAAACTGCGCGCCAGCAAGCGCGTGCTCGTGATCGGCGGCGGCTGGATCGGCCTCGAGGTCGCGGCGACCGCGCGCAAGCTCGGTGTCGAAGCCGTCGTCGTCGAAGGCGCGCCGCGTCTGTGCGGGCGATCGGTGCCGCAGATCGTGTCGGATTTCCTGCTCGGCCTGCATCGCGCGAATGGCGTCGACGTGCGTCTTGGCGCGGCGCTCGCATCGCTCGACGCGCAGCCGGACGACGCATCGAAGGTCCGCGCGACGCTTGCCGACGGCACGACGATCGACGCCGATTTCGCGGTGGCCGGCATCGGCCTTGCGCTGAACGCGACGCTCGCGAGCGACGCCGGGCTGGCGATCGACGATGGCATCGTCGTCGACGAATTCGGCGCGACCAGCGATCCGGCGATCTTCGCGTGCGGCGACGTCGCGAACCATCACAACGGCTGGCTGAAACGGCGCGTGCGGCTCGAATCGTGGGCGAACGCGCAGAACCAGGCGATCGCGGCCGCGAAGGCCGTGCTCGGCGTGCGCGCACCGTACGCGGAGATTCCGTGGTTCTGGTCCGATCAGTACGACGTGAACCTGCAGATCCTCGGTGATCTGCCGGCCGATGCGCAGCTCGTCGTGCGCGGCGATCTTGCCGCGCGCCGCGCGACGCTGTTTTTCGTGGGCGATGGGCATATGAGAGGTGTCATCGCCATCAACAACGCACGCGAGCTGAAGCTCGCACGCAAGTGGATGAACCAGGGCCGGGCAGTGGATACGGAAGTCCTGGCGGACACGACCAAAGCGCTGGCCTGACCGGCCAAGACGACCAAAAGATCCAGGAGACACCCCGCATGAGCACTTTCGACAACGTCGTGGCCGGCAGGGCCACGATGGAAGCTGCCGCCTCCACGCCCGGCGCGATCATCGCGCGGCTCGAGCGGCTTCCGACCAACTCGATGCAGATCCGCGCGCGTGTGCTGATCGGCACCGCGACGTTCTTCGACGGCTTCGACGTGATCACGATCGCGGCGACGCTGCCGCTGCTGATTCACAAGTGGGGGCTGTCGCCGACGCAGATCGGCATGCTGATCGCGTCTGGCGCGATCGGCCAGCTGATCGGCGCGTTCCTGTTTCCCACGCTCGCCGAGAAGCATGGCCGCGTGAAGGCGATCGCATGGAGCTCGGCCGTGATCGGCATTACCAGCATCGCGTGCGGTTTCGCGCCGACGTTCGAGGTGTTCGTGCTGCTGCGGATCCTGCAGGGGCTCGGTCTCGGCGGCGAACTGCCGGTCGCGGCCACGTACATCAACGAAATCACGCGCGCGCACGGCCGCGGGCGCTTCGTGCTGCTGTACGAGATCGTGTTCCCGATCGGCCTGCTGGTGTCGATGGCGCTCGGCGCGTGGCTCGTGCCGCGGTTCGGCTGGGAGATCATGTACTTCGTCGGCGGGCTGCCGCTGATCCTCGCACTGGTGCTCACGCATCTCGTGCCGGAATCGCCGCGCTGGCTCGCGTCGCGCGGACGGCTCGCGGAAGCCGGGCGGGCGGTGGGCGTGTTCGAAGCGTCGGTGCGCGGCGAGCTGCCGCCGGTCACGCAGGTGGCCGCATACGACGAGATGGTGCGTCAGCACCCGAAGCGCCGGATGAGCGACCTGTTCAGTGCCGCGTATCGCAAGCGCACGCTCGCGGTGGCGACACTGTGGGCGACCTGCGGGTTCATCCAGTACGGGCTGTCCACCTGGCTGCCGACGATCTACAAGAACTTCTATCACGCACCGCTGCAGCTCGCGCTGAATCTCGCGGTGATCGGTTCCGTGATGGGCGTGCTCGGTTCGCTCGCGTCCGCGCTGCTGGTCGACAAGCTCGGCCGCAAGCCGGTGATCGTATGGTCGTTCGTGCTGTGCGCGCTGTCGCTGGCGCTCGCGGGCCTCTATCACGCATCGTCGGTGTATGTCGTCGCGATCTTCTGCTCGCTGTCGCTCGGGCTGATGGCGTCGGGCTTCATCACTGCGTACGTCTATACGCCGGAGCAGTATCCGACGAGCATCCGTGCGTCCGGCTGCGGGCTCGGCAGCGCGTGGCTGAAGATCGCGTCGTTCGCCGCGCCGATGATCGTGCCGCACGCGATCATCGGCGGCAATCTCGCGCCGGCGTTCTACCTGATCGGTGTCGTGCCGCTGATCGCGGCGCTGACCGTCCACTTCGTCGGGATCGAGACGAAGGGCAAGGTGCTGGAGGCACTGGAAGCGTAAGCACGGCTGGCTGCAACGGTTGACATGGAAGGCCCGGGCAATGCTCGGGCCTTTTGTTCTTGGCTGCCGGCATGGTCCAATCCATCGTCCATTTTTCCGATAGATGCCAGCGCCACGCCGATGTTTGAACCCATCACGCAAGGTTGAGGTTGTCGGCTTACGTCGCGCAATACCGTGCAGACCAGATCAATCGCCTCCGCGTGCCTGGCCGACGCACTGCGGCCGGTGCGAAAGAATGCCGCATGGCAGGCGTGTACCGGTGCACTAGAGTCGAACGGTGCGGACGCAACGACACCGGGAAGACAACGAATCATGGCCAAGAAATTTCCGCTGCATCCCAACCATCCGGAACGGATCTGCTGGGGATGCGACAACTACTGCCCGACGCATGCGATGCGTTGCGGCAATGGCTCCAGCCGGACCCAGCACCCGTGCGAACTGCTCGGCGAGGACTGGTATCGATACGGCGACTGGGGCATCGACTGCGAGGATGACGAAAGCGACAAGGCAACTGCGGCGTCGGCGGGTGGGCAGTCGTAGCGACAAGTTGTCTCACCGTGCGCCGGTGGTTTGTTGATCTGCGTCACGGTGGCCGAAGGTGCGCCGAAACATCATGCGAAAAGATGCATAAAGCAAGCATCTTGAAGCGGGCGGAATGCCCGGTGGCCTGGAACACGCTTCCAGCCGCCGTCAGAGCCGACCCGCCCCCCATGATCGATAAAGGAGAGCACCGTGTTTTGCTATCAATGCGAACAGACCGACCGGACCGGCGCACGGCCCGGCTGCGCATCGGCGAAGGGCAACTGCGGCAAGGACGAGACGACGGCCGACCTGCAGGACCTGCTGATCCATGCGGTGAAGGGCATCGCGCAGTACGGCGCGATCGCGCGCACGATGGGCGTGCCCGACCGCGAAGCCGACCGGTTCGTGCTGTACGCGATGTTCACCACGCTGACCAACGTGAACTTCCATGCGGCGCGCTTCGTCGCGCTGCTGCGTGAAGCGGCACAGATGCGCGATCGCGTGAAGGCCGCGTGCGAAGCGCACGCACGCGCCGCGGGCACGACCGTGCCGGTGCTGCAGGGGCCGGCCGCATGGCAGCCGGCCGACGATCTGGCGGGCTTGCTGAGGCAGGCGGCGACCGTCGGCATCGACGCTGGCCTCGACACGGTGGGCGCGGACATCGTCGGGCTGCGTGCGCTGGTGCTGTACGGCCTGAAGGGCGTGTGCGCGTATGCGCATCATGCGCGGGTGCTCGGCTACGAACGCGACGACATCTACGAAGGCGTCGAGGCCGCACTCGCGTTTCTCGCAAGCAATCCCACCGACGTCGACGCACTGCTCGCGCAGGCGCTCGATCTCGGCCGGCTGAACCTGACGGTGATGGAACTGCTCGACAACGCGAACACCGGCCGCTTCGGCGTGCAACAGCCGACCGCCGTGCGCGTGTCGCCGGTGGCCGGCAAGGCGATCCTCGTGTCGGGCCACGATCTCGGCGATCTGCATGCGTTGCTCGAACAGACGGCGGGCACCGGCATCCAGGTCTACACGCACGGCGAGATGCTGCCGGCCCACGCGTATCCGGCGCTCAAGGCCTTTACGCATCTGGCCGGCAACTACGGCGGCGCGTGGCAGGACCAGCAGAGCGACTTCGCGCGTTTCCCCGGGCCGATCCTGATGACGTCCAACTGCATCATCGAGCCGTTGCCGCAATACCGGCAGCGCATCTTCACGACGGGGCCGGTCGGCTGGCCGGGCGTGCGCCATCTCGAGCATCACGATTTCTCGACGCTGATCCGTGCCGCGCAGGCGCTGCCCGGGTTCGCGGCCACCGCGCCGGAGGAGACGATCACCGTCGGGTTCGGCCGGCATGCGGTGCTGGGCGTCGCGGACAAGGTCATCGATGCGGTGAAGGCCGGACAGATTCGCCACTTCTTCCTGATCGGCGGCTGCGACGGCGCGGCGCCGGGGCGCAATTACTACACCGAGTTCGCGGAACAGGCGCCCGACGATACGGTCGTGATGACGCTCGGCTGCAACAAGTATCGCTTCAACCGGCACGCGTTCGGCGATATCGGCGGCATTCCGCGCCTGCTCGACGTCGGGCAGTGCAACGACAGCTATTCGGCGATCCGGATCGCGACCGCGCTCGCCGATGCATTCGAGTGCGGCGTGAACGACTTGCCGCTGTCGCTCGTCATCTCGTGGTTCGAACAGAAGGCGGCGGCCGTGCTGCTGACACTGCTTGCGCTCGGTATCCGCAACATCCGGCTCGGGCCGACGCTGCCGGCGTTTATCACGCCGGGCGTGCTTGCGGTACTGGTCGAGCAGTTCGGGATCCAGCCGATCGGCGATGCCGGTGCGGACCTGGCCGCGGCGCTCGCGCGCCGGGCTGCGTGAGCGGGATCGTTCGATGAGCTACCGGATCGAGATCACGACGCGCGATGGTGCGCCGTTCGGCTTCGACTGCGAGCCGGGCCAGGATCTGCTCGCGGCGGCAGCGCAAGCCGACATCACGCTGCCGTCGCAATGCCGGCGCGGCAGCTGCGGCGCATGCCAGGCGACTGTCGTCGACGGCCCGTACGAGATGCAGGCGCACGGCGCCGAGGCATTGCCGGCCGGCCAGCCCGGCGCGGTGCTGTTGTGCCGGACGACGCCGCTCGGCGATCTGCGGGTGGCTGCGCCGTACGACCGGACGAAGGTGCTGCTGCAGCCGGTGCCCGTACGCACGGCACGGATCGCCGCACTCGACACGATCGCGCGCGACACGATGCGCGTCGAGCTGCAGATCGAGCCCGACGACGCGTTCGGCGCGGCGGCGGAGTTCGAAGCCGGCCAGTTCGCGGAGCTGGAGGTGCCGGGCAGCGGCTTGCGCCGGCCGTATTCGCTCGCGAACACGAGCAACTGGGACGGCCGCCTCGAGTTCCTGATCCGGCTGCGGCCGGGCGGCTGGTTCTCGACTTATCTGCGCGAGCGCGCACGGCCCGGCGATCCGCTGACCGTGCGCGTGCCGATGGGCGGATTCGGCCTGTTCGCGGACAGCCTGCGACCGCGCTGGTTCGTCGCGGGCGGCACGGGGCTCGCGCCGATCCTGTCGATGCTGCGGCGCATGGCCGAGTATCAGGAGATGGGCGACGCGCGGCTGTTCTTCGGCGTCAATGAGGAAAGCGAACTGTTCATGCTCGACGAGCTGGAGCGGTTGCGGACCGAGTTGCCGCAACTGCGGGTCGATCCGTGCGTGTGGCGACCGGGTATCGAATGGGCGGGCTTCCGCGGGACGCCGGTCGATGCGCTGCACGCGGCGCTCGCGCAGGCGGACATGCTGCCGGATGTCTACGTATGCGGACCGCCGCCGCTCGTCGAAGGTGCGCGGGAAGTCGCCGTCGCCGCCGGCATCCCGGACGCGCAGTTCGCAAGCGAGCGGTTCACCGTGTAGGGCGAGCGCCGCGCGTTGCGGTCACGCACGCGCGGCGTTCCATCCGGCAGGCGGCCGCTTGCCGGATTGCCGGGCCCAACGTACTCTTGGTCGAGACCCGGACCCGCCAGCAGGTTATCGACCATGCAAGCCCATCCTTTGCGCCTTTCCCCCGGCGACGATCTGCGCGCGTCGATCGAGCAAGCGTTGCGTCGCCTCGACGCGCACGCGGCATTCGTGATCCAGGGCATCGGCAGCCTGAACGTCGCGCAGTTGCGCTTTGCCGGCGTGGATTCGCCAACCGAACTGCGCGGCGACCTCGAGATCCTGACGCTCGCCGGTTCGGTCTCGCCGGACGGCGCACACCTGCATATGTCGGTCTCCGACGCACACGGCCGTGTATCGGGCGGACATGTCGCGAGCGGCTGCGTGGTGCGCACGACCGCGGAGATCCTGCTCGTGCTGTTGCCCGCGCATCGTTTCTCGCGTGAACCGGACGCGGGCACCGGGTTCAACGAACTGGTGATTCGCCCGGAGACAGCCTGATCGCGCGGACGGTCCTGCGCGCGTGGCCGAGGCGGCTTATCCCGGCACGAACACACCCATTGCCGCGACCGCCATCGCGAGCGTCGCGGCCCAGCCGCCCCATGCCAGCGCGCCCGTGACCGCGAACTTGCCCATCACGCGCTTGCTGCCGGCCATCAGAATCATCACGACCATGATCGGAACAGCCGTCACCCCGTTGATGACCGCACTCCAGTAGAGCGCGCGAATCGGGTCAGCCCGGCGGCGGGTCGGCATCGACCGGACGATGCGTTTCGGCCGCGACGCGCGGTACGGCAGCGTGCCGTCTCGGGGGGGGCGCGTGGGAAGCGGGGATACGGGAGGGAGCGCATGGCGCGCACGTGAACGAGCGCGACCGGACCGGGGTAGCGATGGACGTTGCCGGCGCTATGACGAGAACGTGCGTGACATGTCCTGGCGACCGCTCATCGGTCGCGTCGAGCGCCGGGCCGACGGCGTATTGCAGGCTACCGGCGCGCCAATGGCGGCGGGGCGAAGCGGAACAGGCGGAAAGCGCCGGTCGCGACCGTCTCGCGGCCACGCAGCGCGGCATGAGGACAACGGGCATGGCGCCCGTTCGACCTCAACGAGCCGCCATCGCGACGTCCTGATTGCTGCGCCCGCTCACGAGGCAGCCCGACATGAATGCCTCGCTCTGGCTGCTGGCTGCCGCGTTGCCGAAGCCTCGGCTGAGCGCGTCGTATTTCACCTGCTCGGCGCCCTGCGAGCATGCCATCGGGCTGGCATCGCGGCCTTGCGCGTGCAGCAGCGCCCGATCTCCGATCAGGTAGGCCAGCAGCGCGAAAAAAGCGATGTGTACCACTCGTCTCATGATTCGTCTCCTCGTCACTCAAGCGTAACGCGGACACGTTTCTCGAAGCACTTGGGGCTTCCCCCGGTAAACGTCTGCTGAAACGGCGGCTGGCGGCAGTGATCGTGTCCTTTTTTCCGCAGGAGCAGCGGAAAAGGAGGGCGGTCCGTCGGGCAGGCGCGCGATTGACGCGAGTTTGACGAATGTCAGGATACCGGCAGGGCGAGCCGGTCACGCTACCGGTCAAAGCGATAGCATGGATGCATGTTTTGGCGGAACGCGATGCGCGGCAAGCGATGGGCGCAGCGGTTCCGAACGCAGCTTGTACGTGTTGAACATCGCTATCGAAATAGTGAGGAATCCAAATTCTTAACGTCTCTTCCGTCCTGATCAGCATGGCGCCGTTGTGGGTCATTCTGCTGGGTGCGTCTTCGCTGGCGACCTATCTCGTCTTCGTGCGCAAGGTCATCAAGTAAGCATGTCGGCCCCGCGCGAAGGCGCACATAGGCGCATCGCAGCGTTCGCGCATGGCATGCGACGGCTTTGCGTCGTGCAAGACGCATCGTTGCGTCGACTCAAATGAAACGACCCGCCGAAGCGGGTCCATGACGACCTGATCGGGCTGCGCGCATCGAGGTTTGCGGCGCGGTGCCGCACGACGCGACGGCGACGCGGCTGCATTCAGCCCGCTATCGCACCGCCGTCACCGGCACATTCGAAATCCGCACGAGCCGGCTCATCACGCTGCGGCGGAACATCGACAGCATCGTGTGAAACGGATCGTGCCGCGGCGCGACGACGACGATTTCGTCGCAGCCGGTCTCGGCGGCTGCGGCCGCGATCGTGTCGGCCACCGGCCCGACCTTCTTCACGACGCTGTACCGGACGCCGGCTTCCCGCAGCACCCGCTCGGCCGTCGCCAGATCGTCGCACGCGAACTTGTCCTCGATCGACCGCAGCCGCGATAGCGGGTGAAATGCCTCGAGCCGCGTCGCTTCGAGCGGCGCCTGTACGTTGATCAGCACGATCTCCGACGCGCAGCGTTCGCGATACAGGAAGGTCGCGTGGCGCACCGCCTGAAGCGAGCGGGGCGAATGACCGACGGGAACCAGCAGCTTGAGCATGGACGATGCCCCGGAATCGAGATGTTTGCAGCGTAGCGCTCGGCCGGATCGCGCAACCTTAAGAAATCGGGCGGCCGCGTAAAAATGTCGTCAACGCCGGCCGCATCGTGTTGCGCTTACTAGAAATATAAGAAATTTAAGTTTATGCGCATAAACATTTTCATCAGCCGGTCGGCCGGGCGCTACGCCGTGTCGATTTAGTCGAATCCTCAATGAATCGCGGCGGAAAATATCGGAGGTCGGCCATCTGGCGTCGCGTAGAGTAGAGCATCGGCCGCGGCGCGGCTTCCTCCCCGGCTGTTTCCGGCCGTTCGGGATGGAGCGCCGCCATCGCGCGCCCCGCCATTCCATTCCGATTCCAGGAGACCTCGCATGCCGCACGGCGCCTCGCAGCTTCTCGCCCCCGCTTCCATCACCGTCGACCCGATCGTGCGCCTGCCGGCCGGCGAGCTCGCATCGGCGATCCGCAGCAAGGCGGTCTCCTGCGTCGAGACGATGCGTGCTTATCTCGATCACATCGAGCGCGTGAACGGCGCGGTGAACGCGCTGGTCTCGCTGCGCGATCGCGCCACGCTGCTCGCCGAAGCCGCGGAAAAGGACGCCGCACTCGCCCGCGGCGAGTATCACGGCTGGCTGCACGGGATGCCGCAGGCGCCGAAGGATCTCGCGATGACGAAAGGGCTGAGGACGACCTACGGCTCGCCGATCTTTCGCGATAACGTGCCGCAGGCCGACTCGGTCGGCGTTGGGCGGATGCGCGCGGCGGGTGCGATCTTCATCGGCAAGACCAACACGCCGGAGTTCGGCCTCGGCTCGCACACGTTCAACGAAGTCCACGGCGCGACGCGCAATCCGTACGACCTGACGAAGAGTGCGGGCGGCAGCAGCGGCGGCACGGCAGCGGCGCTCGCGGCGCGCATGCTGCCGGTCGCGGACGGCAGCGACTTCGGCGGCTCGCTGCGCAATCCGGCCGCGTTCTGCAACATCTACGGGTTCCGTCCGTCACAGGGCCGCGTGCCGCGCTGGCCGGCCGTCGACGTGTTCATGCAGCAGCTCGGCATCGAAGGGCCGATGGGCCGCACGGTCGGCGACGTCGCGCAACTGCTCGCGATCCAGGCCGGCTACGACCCGAACGATCCGCTGTCGCTCGCGGAAGATCCGGCGGTGTTCACGAAGCCGCTCGACCGGGACCTGCGCGGCGAGCGCATCGCGTGGGTCGGCGACTGGAACGGCTATCTCGCGACCGAGCCGGGCGTGCTCGCGCAGTGCGAAAAGGGCCTGGCGACGCTGCGCGAGATCGGCTGCGACGTCGATGCGGCGCTGCCCGCATTCGCGCCCGAGCGGATCTGGCGCCTGTGGCTCGCGCATCGGCACCTGCTGTCCGGCGGCGGGCTGCTCGCGCACTATCGCGACCCGGCGCGGCGCGCGCTGCTGAAGCCCGAGGCGATCTACGAGGTCGAAGGGCTGCTCGCGATGCAGGGTGCCGAGGTGTTCGACGCGAGCATCGAGCGCACGGCGTGGCACCAGGCCGTGCTGAGCTTTTTCGATCGCTACGACTTCATCGCGGCGCCGACCGCCCAGGTGTTCCCGTTCGACGTCGACCAGCGCTGGCCGAACGAAATCGCGGGCCGCGCGATGGACACCTATCACCGCTGGATGGAAACGGTCGTGCCGTGGACGCTGGCCGGCTGCCCGGTGATCAGCGTGCCGGTCGGCTTCAACGACGTGGGGCTGCCGATGGGGATGCAACTGATCGGCCGGCCGCGCGCGGATCTCGCGGTGCTGCAGCTCGCGCGCGGCTACGAGCAGGCGGCCGACTGGGTCGGCCAGCGGCTGCCGGCCTGGATGGCTGCTTGACGCACGCTGCGGCGGCGATTCCGGCCGCCCGAAACGAACGTTATTGATGCGGACCAGGAACGAATCCTGGTGCGCGCCTGAGATCGCGCGGCAAACGCGGATGAATGCGCGCGGCGACGCGAGGTGGCCGCGGAATTGCAAGCGGCCGCGGCGCGCGATTTCGTTTCGATGTGTTTCAGTCGTTGCGGCGGCGCGCGACGCGCTTCGACAATATCGGCCTCAATAATTCGGGCACGAGGGAAACAGATGAAGCACATTCGCGCGACAGGCAAGCACCTGGCATCGGCGGGCATCGCATTCGGCATCCTGCTGGCCGCGAGCGGCGCCGCCCATGCGCAGCTCGACCTGCAGGCGATCGGATCGTCGCTGCTCGGCGGCGCGCAGCAACAGGCCGCACCGTCGCAGGGCGGCGTCGCGCAACTGATGCAGGCGTACGTCGGTGCGAACCAGCAGGTGCTGACCGGCCAGTCGTCGCTCGCGTCGGCGATGGGGCTCACCGGCGCAGCCGGGCAGGCGCAGCAGGCGGCGAGCCTGCTCGGCGGCGGCAATGCGCTGACGCCGGCCGCGCTGTCGCAGATGGGCGGCGCGCAGCAGTCGGTCTCGCAAGCGCTCGGACAGGCGTTCGCGAGCGGCGGTGCGACACACGGCCCGATCGACAAGCCGGCGTTCAGCAACGGCCTCGCATCGCTCGGGCAGGGCCTCACGCAGTATTCGCAGCTGCAGTCGGGGCTTGGCAGCCTCGGGTCGACCAGCGCCGCATCGCTGCTGCAGGCGGGCCTGGATCCGCAGAACATGCAGGCCGCGTCGTATATCGCGCAAAGCGCGCCGGGCCAGTTGCAGTCGCTCGCGACGACGCTCAGCCAGGCCGTGCAGTTCGCGACGAGCCAGGGCATTTCGGTGCCGTCGGTCGCGTCGTCCGCGCTGAAGCTGCTGCCGTAACGTTGCCGCACCCGCGCGCTGCGGTGCCGGCAGCGCGCGCGGCGATCCGGGATGGCCCCGAACAACATGGGGATTTCGCGCGGTGCTATCGTGGCGTGTTCCCCGTTCCCGGTGCCGGTTCATGACTGACTCGTTCGACCTTCCGCGCTATTTCTCCCGCATCGGCTACGACGGCCCGGCCGAGCCGACGCTCGACGTGCTGCGCCGGCTGCACTTGCTGCACCCGCAGGCGATTCCGTTCGAAAACCTCAATCCGCTGACCGGCGCGCGTGTCGCGCTAGACCTTCCCGCGCTCGTCGACAAGGTGATCGGGCGCCGCCGCGGCGGCTATTGCTTCGAACTCAACAAACTCTTCTATACCGCGCTCACGACGATCGGCTTTCGCGTGACGCCGCTGATCGCGCGGGTGCGCTGGATGCGGCCGCCCGAGGTCGTCACCGCGCAGACGCACATGCTGCTGCGTATCGAGCTCGACGGCGCGACGTGGCTCGCGGACATCGGCTTCGGCAGCGCAACGCTGACCGCGCCGCTGCGCTTCGTGCCCGGCGAGCGGCAGCTGACGCCACACGGCGCATTTCGCGTCGTCGACGCGCCGGTCGACGGCGAGTTCGACATGCAGTTCGAGATACCCGACGGCTGGCAGACGACCTATCGCTTCTCGCTGAAACCGGCCGAGTGGATCGATTACGATGCCGCGAACTGGTTCACGTCGACTTATCCCGAATCGATCTTCGTGAACGACCTGATCGCGTGCCGCGTGCTGCCGGACGGCCGCGCGGCGCTGTTCAACACCGCGCTGACGCTGCGCGACGCGACGGGGGTGGGGCGCACCGTCACGTTCGGCGACGCGGCCGCGTGGGGCGCATGCCTGCGCGACACGATCGGTATCGATACAACCGGCTTCGATCTCGACGCGCTGTTCGCGCGGGTCGCCGCGCGGACGAACGCGATGTGAATGCTGACGAGGGCCGACGCGTCCACGAAGGAGGAATGACATGTCATCCGAGCGAATCGAAGCCGTGTACCTGACGACGCACAACTGGGGCAAGTCGGCGAAGTTCTTCCAGGCGCCGGGCTTCACGCGGGAATTCGAAACCGGTCACCACTCGGGCCAGCTGCGAAGCGGCGACGGCCCGTTTCTGTTCATCGCCGAAGTACCGGCCACCGAGACACCCGACATGCAGGGCGTGCTGAAGGTGCCCGACGAGCAGTCGGTTCGGCCGCAGCCCATCGTCGACGTCGTCACGCCGTTCGAGGATGCGCACTGGGGCACGCGCGACATGACCGTGCGCGATCCCGGCGGCCGCGTATGGCGCCTGCAGGCGCCGGGCAAGTCAGGCGCGTGAGGCCGCGGCGATGACCGATCTCCATCAGGACGCCCCCGACAGCACCGCCGCGCGTGTCGCGCTGTGGCGCGCGCTGCACGTCGAACTCGATGCGCCGCCGCATGTGCTTGCCGACGAAGTCGGCCTGCGCCTGCTCGCGCCGGAGCCCGGCTGGCAGCAGCGCGGCGACATGGATCCGCAGTTCACGCGGCCGTTTCGCGCATCGATCGTCGCGCGGGCGCGCTTCATCGAGGATCTCGTCGTCGAGCAGGCCGCGCAGGGCGTGAGCCAGTATGTGATCCTCGGCGCGGGCCTCGACAGCTTCGTGCAGCGCCGGCCCGAGATGGCGTCGCGCTTGACCGTGTTCGAAGTCGATCCGCCCGCGCCGCAGGCGTGGAAACGCCGGCGCCTCGCCGAGCTCGGCTTCGGCGTGCCGGACTGGCTGCGGTTCGTGCCGGTCGATTTCGAGGCGAAGCAGTCGTGGCGCGCTGCCCTCGTGCGCGCGGGCTTCGATGCGGGCAAGCCGGCGGTCGTGGTGTCCACGGGCGTCAGCATGTACCTGACGCGCGACGCGAACGCGGCGGCGCTGCGCGAAGTCGCATCGCTCGCGCCGGGCTCGACGTTTGCGATGACCTTCCTGCTGCCGCTGGAGCAGGCCGATCCGGACGTGCGTCCGGGGCTCGAAATGGCCGCGAAGGGCGCGCGCGCGAGCGGCACGCCGTTCATCAGCTTCTTCATGCCGGCGGAGATCCGCGCGCTCGCGACGCAAGCCGGCTTCGCGCAGGCCGAGCATGTGTCGGCCGCGGCGCTCACGCGCCGCTACTTCGCCGATCGCACCGATGGCCTGCGTCCGCCGAATCACGCGGAAGAGCTGCTGGTCGCGACGGTGTAGCCCCGCGGTTACGCGTCACGGGCGCTCCAGCACGGCCATCTCGCGCACGATCACGAGCAGCACCGCGAGGCTCGCGCCACCCGATGTACGCAGGTCGGCGAGCAGGTGCTCGTAGCGCTGCAGCGCCGCCTCGCGGCGTTCGCGCCACGCGTGGACGATCGTCTCGGGCGCCGCCGAGTCGGCCGATTCCGCAAGCGCGCTGGTCGCCAGCGTGCGCTTGAGCCGCGCAACTTCCGCGAGTGCAGCGGCGCGTGCCAGCATGTCCCAGTGCGTCGGGGTCGGCAGCGTGGCGGCGCGTTCGCCGATCCACCCGTAGTTCAGCAGCGTGCCGAGCGAGAAGTACACGCCCGCGACCAGTTCGAGGCTGCGATCGCAGGTTGCGGCCACTTCGGCGATGTCGAGCAGCGCGACGGAGATGTCGCCGCTCGCGACGCGCCCGGCGAGTGCGCTGTCGACGCCGGCGTCGACCAATACGCGCTGCCGTTCGGACAGCGCTTCGAGATCGCTTGCCGGCAGCAGCGACGGCAGTTGCGGTGCGATGCGCTGCACCGCGTCGCGGCAGCGCGCGATCAGTCCGGCGACGCCGCCGTCAGCCACCGCGCCCGACTGCAGGTGCCGCAGGAACCACAGCGCCGCACGCTCCAGCAGCCGCGCGACGTCGACGAACATGCGCGCTTGCACGTCGTCGGCGACGCGGTTGTCGAGCGCGTCGATGTCGCGCCACACCGCATCGAGATCGAACACGTCGCGCGCCATGATGCAGGCGCGCACGATGTCGCCGGGCTTCGCGTCGGTTTCCTCCATCAGCCGGTGCACGAACGCGCAGCCGACGCGGTTGACGAGTGCGTTGGTCAGGTGCGTCGCGAGAATCTCGCGGCGCAGCGGGTGACGCTGCATCGGTTCGCTGAAGCGCTGTTGCAGCGGCTTCGGGAAGTAGTCGACGAGCATCGCGGCGACGAGCGGATCCTCGGGCACGTCGGATTCGAGCAGCGCGTCGTACAGCCACATCTTGCTGTACGCGAGCAGCACCGCCCGCTCCGGCGACGTGAGGCCCTGCTTGGCGGTTTGCCGTTCGGCGATCTCGTCGTCGGTCGGCAGGAACTCGATCACGCGATTCAGGCGGCCCGCGCGTTCGAGCCAGCGCATCAGGCGCGCCTCGGCGTCGAGCAGCTCGACGCTGTAGCGCCCCGCGATCGACAGCGCCTGCGTCTGGTAGTAGTTGTCGCGCAGCACCAGCAGCCCGACTTCGTCGGTCATTTCCGCGAGCAGTGCGTTGCGCTGTTTCTCGGTCATCTCGCCGTCCGTGACGACGAGCCCGAGCAGGATCTTGATGTTGACTTCGTGATCCGAACAATCGACGCCGGCCGAGTTGTCGATCGCGTCGGTGTTGATGCGCCCGCCGCGCTGCGCGAACTCGATGCGCCCGAACTGCGTGCAGCCGAGGTTGCCGCCTTCGCCGACGACCTTGCAGCGCAGGTCCGCGCCGTTGACGCGCACCGCGTCGTTCGCACGATCGCCGACCTGCTGGTGGGTTTCGTGCGCGGCCTTCACGTAGGTGCCGATGCCGCCGTTGTACAGCAGATCGACCGGCGCCTGCAGGATCGCGCGGATCAGCTCGGTCGGCGGCAGCGCGTGCGCATCGATGCCGAGCGCGGCCTGCACGGCCGGCGACAGCGGGATCGTCTTCGCGGTGCGCGGGTAGACGCCGCCGCCCGCGGAGATCACGGACGTGTCGTAGTCGGCCCAGCTCGAGCGCTCGAGCGCGAACATCCGCTGGCGCTCCGCGAAGCTCGTCGCAGGGTCGGGGTTCGGGTCGAGGAACACGTGCCGGTGGTCGAACGCCGCGACGAGCCGGATATGCGGCGACAGCAGCATCCCGTTGCCGAACACGTCGCCCGACATGTCGCCGACACCGACCACGGTGAAGTCGGTCGTCTGCGTATCGACACCCATCTCGCGGAAGTGGCGCTTCACCGATTCCCACGCGCCGCGCGCGGTGATCGCCATCTTCTTGTGGTCGTAGCCGACCGAGCCGCCGGACGCGAACGCATCGTCGAGCCAGAAGCCGTATTCGTGCGAGATCGCGTTCGCGTAGTCGGAGAAGGTGGCCGTGCCTTTGTCGGCCGCGACGACGAGATACGGATCGTCGGGATCGTGCCGTACCACGTCGGGCGGCGGCACGATCGCGTTGCCGGCGAGATTGTCGGTCAGGTCGAGCAGGCCGCGCAGGAATGTCTGGTAGCACGCGATGCCTTCGCGCATCCACGCTTCGCGATCGCTCGGCGACGGCGGATTCTTTACGACGAAGCCGCCTTTCGAGCCGACCGGCACGATCACGACGTTCTTCACCATCTGCGCCTTCATCAGCCCGAGCACCTCGGTGCGGAAATCCTCGCGGCGGTCGGACCAGCGCAGCCCGCCGCGCGCGACGCGCCCGCCGCGCAGGTGCACGCCCTCGACGCGCGGCGAGTACACCCAGATCTCGAACATCGGCTTCGGCTCGGGCAGGCCGGGCACCTTCGCCGGATTGAACTTGAACGACAGGTATGGCTTCGATTCGCCGTTCGCGTCGTGCAGGAAATAGTTGGTGCGCTCGGTCGCGTTGATCACGCCGAGGAACTGGCGCAGGATCCGATCCTCGTCGAGGTTCGGCACCTGGTCGAGCGCCGTCTCGATCGCCTTCAGCAGGCGTTCGGCCTGCACGTCGCGCGTGCTGCCCGTGGCCGGGTCGAAGCGCACCAGGAACAGCTCGACGAGCTGCCGCGCGATCGCCGGGTTGCCGGTCAGCGCGCGCTCGATGTACGCGTCGCTGAACGTTGAGCCGACCTGTCGCAGGTATTTCGCATACGCACGCAGGATCGTGACTTCGCGTGCGCTCAGGTGCGCGCGCAACACGAGGCGGTTGAAGTCGTCGTTCTCGATCCGGCCGGTCCAGATCCGGTCGAACGCATCCTCGAACAGGCCCTTCACGCGCTCGATGTCGAACTCGGTATCGTCGGCGAGTTCGAGGCCGAAATCGTGCACCCAGGCGGGCGCGGCATCCTGCGTCTGGATCCGGTACGGCCGCTCCTCGTCGACGCGCACGCCCAGATGTTCCAGCATCGGCAGGCTGCGCGACAGCGCGATCGGGTCGCCCGCGCGATATACCTTGAAGCGGAACGCGCGCGGCCCGGCCTCGATCGGGCGGTACAGGTTCATCGCGAGCTGGCCCGACTCCTTCACGCGCTCGATCAGCTCGATGTCGCGAACGGCCGTGCGCGCCGGATAGTCGTCGCGGTAGCCGGCCGGGAACGAATCCGCATAGCGCTGCAGCAGCCGGTTGCCTTGCTCTTCGCCGAACGCGTCGAGCAGCGCGTCCGCGAGATCGTCCTGCCAGCGGCGCGTGACCTGCACGAGCCGCGTTTCGAGCTCGCGCGTGTCGACGTCCGGCATCGTGCCCGGTTCCGCATGGACGACGAAGTGAATCCGCGCGATCGCCGATTCCGACAGCAGCGGCGTGAATTCGACGTTGACGCCGTTGTACGCGTCGACGAGCAGCTTCGCGATGCGGCGGCGCAGGTCGGTGTTGTACTTGTCGCGCGGCACGAATGCGAGGCACGACACGAAGCGGTCGAAGCGGTCGCGCCGCACGAACAGGCGCGTGCGCTGATGTTCCTGCAGGCGCAGGATGCCGAGCGCGATGTCGTAGAGCTGGTCTTCGTCGGCCTGGAACAGTTCGTCGCGCGGATAGGTTTCGAGCACCGTCACCAGCGACTTGCCGAGATGCCCCTTCGGCAGGAAGCCCGCGCGCCGCACGATGTTCGCGCACTTGCGGCGCACGATCGGGATCTCGGCGCTCGACACCATGTACGCGGTCGACGTGTAGAGCCCGATGAAGCGGCGCTCGCCGCTCACCTTGCCGTCGGCGCCGACCAGTTTCACGCCGACGTAGTCGAGGTAGCCGGGCCGGTGCACGGTCGCGCGCGAGTTCGCCTTGGTCAGGAAGATCGGCCAGGGACCGGTGATGATCTCGGCGGCGGCTGGCGGCAGCGGTGTCACGTCCGACGCGCCGGGCGGGCGCAGCGATTCGCGCAGCAGGCCGAAGCCCGAGCCTTCGACGCCGCGCAGCCCGAAGCCGTTGCCGTCCGACACGAGCGCGTAATCGCGCTGGCCGAGGAACGTGAAGTGGTCGGCGGCCATCCATTCGAGGAACGCGCGTGCCTCGATGTCTTCCGCGGTCGATTCGCGGGCTTTCAGGTCCTTGATCGTCGCGCGCGCGATGTCGACGATCTTCGGCCAGTCCTCGACCGACGCGCGCACGTCGCCGAGCACGCGCGCGATGTCGTCGCGCAGCGTATCGAGCAGCGCGGCGTCGCCGCAGCGGTCGACTTCGAAATGGATGAACGATGCGAGCTGCGACTGGCCGTCGCCAGGCGTCGCGCCGCCTGCGTCGACGCGTTCGATCCCGCCGTTGCTGCCGCGCCAGATGCGGAACACCGGGTGCAGCGCGGAGTGCAGCGCGAGCCCGAGGCGGTTCACCGCCATCGTCACCGAGTCGACGAGAAACGGCATGTCGTCGTTGACGATCTCGATCACCGTGTGATCCGAGTGCCAGCCGTGCTGTTCGAGGATCGGGTTGTATACGCGCAGCCGCTCGCTGCCGGGCACGAATTTCTGGGCGGTCTGCCAGTGGGCCATCGCGGCGCCGTACAGGTCGGCGATGCCGCGATTCTGCAGATCATCGGCGTCGACGAAATCGTAGTAATGACGCAGGAACGGTTCGACGATCCGGAACGTGGCCTCGGGCAGGCGAGCGCGCGCGAATTCGACGACATCGGAGAGCAGGTGTGCGACGACTTCTTCGTTCTTCGCTTCCATGGCGGGCTCCTGGTCGGGTGGCCATTGGCTGCTGCATGTGTGTTCGGCATTATGCGCCGATTGATGCGCCGATTGCGTGACGGCGCGATGTGCGAACGCACAACAGGGAGCAGGGAAGGGAGGCTGCCTGCAACGCGCGTGCCCGGCGTTGCAGGAGAAGCTCAAGCGAGGTCCGGCGGTTTCAGGTCGGGGTGGCGCGCGTAGAGCGGATTCATGAAGTCGAGCAGCATCGTGGTCAATACTTGCGATACGAATTCGCGATAGGCGACGAATTCCGAGTCCGGACACGACGCCTTGACTGTCAGCAGGGAGCGATCCAGTTCGGCTCCCATTTGCAGGATCATGTCGTTCAAGACACTTGCGATTTGCTTGTCAGAGATCATTGGTTTGCCCTTTTAGCATCCCGCCAACGCGTTACAACTATTGACGCAGTTCCAGAACTTGAATCCGAAGTTGCCGGTGGGCAAAGTCATTGCAGAACATTTTGCTCGGCACATTTCTCGCCATTGTGCACAAATGGAGGTGTTTCAGGGCTGTGGCATCGTGTTGAGTGCGCTTGAGCCGACCTCGGAACCGACGAAAATAACGTTTTCCGACTCTCGGTTCATCGGGTAGACGACAGCAAGATCCTCCGAAAATAGCAACGCGGCGTCAAATGCGTGCCCTACAGTCGTCGGGCAGGTCGCCGTCGCCGGCGACAACGTCACACGAGACGCATTTTCCTGACTGGGTGATTTTGCCTTTCCGGTCAGCCTGCATTTGCCAATATCGATGGACACGTCTACGAGGTTGGGAGCGATGTGGAGTTGCATCGAAGTACCGGAGACCGTTGCGGACCATTTGCCGGGGCGGATTACGTTTCGTACGTTATGCCGAGGCCGGTAGGGTTTCTCGACAAAGCTCGTGGTTTCGCCGTCGCTGCTAAGCATGACCCCGATCGATTGACTACTCGTCTCCTGAATTCCGATTGTGATGTCAGACGAAATCGACGTCCATGGCACATACTCGGTACCGGTTGGGCCGTTTCGTCGATCATAAACAGCGTACCCTGAAATATTGTTCTTGTTTCCGTAGACGATTAAAAAACGTTCGTCGGAAACTTTGATGATTTTGTAGTCGGTGCCGTTTTTGACGGCCTCCCATGTCTGGCCGGAAGATGGATTCGCTCCCGCGTCGGATGTCGTTGGCACCGGGCTGCCGAAACCGGTGCTCGAGAAGGAGGTCAATGAGAGCCGTACAGCAGCGAAATAGCCTTTGAGCGTCATGGTTTTCATGATGTCCACCTGCGATGATGAGTTGAATATCGGCATGGTTCTTTTTGCCGGGTTTTCATCGCTGGCGTTGGCACCAATAGACGGCGATCAGCTGGCTAGATTCTTTCGGATTCTGATGCAGTACATTTGATTCGTTATGCGAATTTGTATCCAGAAGAATCCGGATGCACCTGCGCTTACGAAAGCTAATTGCCACGAGACCAATTGTCAACGGCAATATATCGAGATAGTTGATGAATCAAGCATATTATTGCCGGTGAGGAGAGGGCGAACCGTTATCCGGGCAGCGCGTGTCCAGGTTCTGGACGCACGCAGATCCCGGAGACGCTCGTCAGCGCTCGTCGCTCCACAGCTTCCCGGCCGTCGCCCAGTTCTCCTTCTTCACGTCGGCGAGAATGATGTCGACCGAGCCCGGATCGCAGCCGAGCGTCTCGCACGTGACGCGCGTGATCGCTTCGACGAATGCGCGCTTCTGCTCGACCGTGCGGCCTTCGAACAACTGGATATTGAAAGTTGGCATGACTGGATACTCCGATGGTTGGGGGTTGAACGATTCGTCGGGAGATTGGTGGCGGCGCCGGATCAGTCGCGATACGACGGATCGATCCGGTCGAGGCGGCGCAGCAGCGCCGGCCACTCCAGTTCGCCCTCGATCGCGCCGCCGTCGCGCAACTGCTCGGCGGTGCGGTCGGCGACCGCCGGCTCGGGCAGCACGAGCGGTCCGCCGCCGGCCTGCGCGCGCACCTGGATGTCGCACGCCTTGATCAGCGTATCCATCAGCACATACGCCTCGGCGACGGTCCGGCCGACCGTCAGCGTGCCGTGGTTGCGCAGCAGCATCGCGGATTTCGCACCGAGGCTGGCGGTCAGCCGTGCGCCTTCGGCCGGCGAGAAAGCGAGCGCCTCGTAGTCGTGATACGCGAGGTCGCCGTGGAACCGCAGCGCGTGCTGCGACGCGGGCAGCAGCCCGTCGCGCTGGATCGACACGGCGATGCCGGCCGTATTGTGCAGATGCATCACGCAGACGGCGTCGGCGCGCGCGGTGTGCACGGCCGCATGCAGCGCGAAGCCCGTCACGTTGACCGCATGCTCGCTGTCGCCGATCCGGTTGCCGGCCACGTCGATCTTCACGAGGTTCGATGCGCGGACTTCGTCGAACGTGAGGCCGAACGGGTTGATCAGGAAATGGCCGGGTTCGCCTGGCACCGCCGCGGAAAGATGCGTGTAGATCAGGTCGTCCCAGCCGTTCAGCGCGACCAGGCGATAGGCGGCGGCGAGATCGACGCGCAGCCGGCGCTCGGCGTCCGAGATCGGGCCGCCGGGCTTCACGGCGTCAGGACGGTGTGCGAATGACGACATCGGGTTCTCCGAGGGTAAAGCGGCGCGCGACGGCTACCGTGATCCACGACGCGAGTGCGAACGGGGCCGTGAGCGCGGTGAGGCCCGCATGCATCGCGAGCCACTGGATCAGCGCGGCCAGTGCAGCCGCCGCGAGCGCCGCGCGCGTGCCGCGCGACATCAACGCAAGCGCGGCAAGCGCGCCGTTGAAGCCGAGCAGGCCGTCGGTGAACACTGCGCCGTCGGCACCGAGCGCGACCAGCAGCACGGTCGACACGATCGCGCCGCCGAGCGCGAACGCGGCCGCGCGGCCGGAGGCGGCCGCGATGCCGGCGACGATCAGCATGCCGGCCCACGCGCCCTGTGCGAAGGTGGTTTGCGCGACGCCCGACAGCAGTGCGGCGGCGACGGAGGAAAGCGTCAATGCCGCGCCCGCCGCGGCATCGCTCGCATGCTGCGCCGCGACAAACGGCAGCCACAGTGCGGTGGCTGCGAGGCACGGACTCGAATACGGGCACTGGCGCCATTTCGCGAGCGGGGTGCGCATCGCGCGCTGCACGAGCGCGGCGCCGATCGCGGCGAGCGGCACCAGCGCGAGCGCCGCCAGCGGGACGGGTGCAAAGAGGACGGCCACCAGCGCGGCGAGCGCGCCGTTGAAGCCGTGCAGACCCTGTTCGACGTCGCGGCGCGGCGCGCCGGTCAGCACCGCGGTCAGGTTGGCGGCGGCCGCGCCGACCAGCGCCGCGCACGCGAGCCGCAGGTCGGTCAGCGCGAGTGCGGCAACCAGCATCGCGCCGGTGAACGCGTTCGCCTGCAGCACGATCTGTCCGATGCCGCGCAGCAGGATGCGCAGATCGATCGACGGCGAAGCGGGGCGGGCGGTTGGCATGGCAGCGGCGGAACAGGACGTGCCGCGAGCATAGGACACAATCCCATGCACCGGAATAGGGAATTCTGGATAGTCAGGATTTGGGATGGGTGCCCTGAATTGGGGCGCAGAGAGGCGGCCGGCGCGTATTCGGAACACGTGTGTTAGCGGTTTCGCGAGAACTGCGCGGTTTGGTAGCAAATTTGGATCATCGCTATTGTTTTCGTGCGCGGGCTGACGCGTTATCGTTTTGTGGGGCAACGAGGAGGCGGAACGATGCGTGAACTGCGCTGGGCGTCGCTCGAGGGCGACGGAATCGAACACCTGACGTTCGATCGGAGTGAAGCCGGCATCGTCGTCGAAAGCGCCGTGGTCGGCCAGCGGTACGGCCGCGCGTACGGGCTCGCGTACCGGGTCGAGTGCGATCCGCAGTGGCGGGTCAGGCATGCGGTGCTCAAGGTGATGGGCGGCGGCACGCTCGAACTGCACGGCGACGGCGCCGGGCACTGGCGTGACGGTTCAGGCCGCGCGCTGCCGGAACTGGATGGCTGCGTCGACATCGACATCGCGGCGACGCCGTTCACGAATTCGCTGCCGATCGGCCGCCTCGGTCTCGCGCGCGGCGAGCGGCGGCCGATCGACGTCGCGTACATCTCGACGCCGGATTTGACCGTCGCGCCGGTCAAGCAGGCCTATGCGTGCCTCGAGCCCGGCCGGCGCTATCGCTACGAAGGCATCTTCCGGAATTTCACGGCGGAGATGGACATCGACGCCGACGGGCTCGTGATCGACTACGAAACGCTGTTCAAGCGCCTGCCGACGTTGCGCTGAACGGTCGCTGCCGTTCCCGTTCCCGCTGCCGTCGCCGTCGCCGTGACGGCCGGCTTCTCCTGCGCCGCCGCAAACCGGTCGATCCGCGCCGCGATCAGCTCCGGATTGCGCACGACGATCCAGTGCGCGCCGTCGATTTCTTCGCGCACGTGCTCGCCGAGCCAGCGCTCGAGACCGACCGACATCTCTGGCGTCACGTAGCGGTCGCGCACCGGCACGAGGATCTGCACCGGCGCCTGCGCATACCGCTCGCGCGGCTTTCGCGCCCGTGCGAGGAAATTCGCGCGGTACAACTGCAACCCGTTCAGCGCGTTCTTCAGTTGCGCCGGATCGCGCTCGGATCGCACGCGTTCGGTCAACTGCAGCCAGCGCGGCCACAGCGCGGCGCCGCCGAGCCGCCACACCAGCGACGGCACGACCGGCAGGTGGAAGAACGCGATGTACCACGACTTCAGGCTCTGCTTGAGCCGCATCTTCGCGCGGAACACGTGGTCGAGGCAGGGGCCGGAAATCGACGTGTACGACGCGATCCGGCCGCGGAACGCGGGATCGGTCACGGCCTCCCAGCACTGGATCGACCCCCAGTCGTGACCGACCAGATGAAACGGCCGGTTGCCGCAGGTCGCGTCGGCGACAGCCTTCAGGTCCTCCGCGAGCCGCGCGAGCGCGTAGTCCGCGCGGCGGCGCGGCGCATCGGATGCCCCGGCGCCGCGCACGTCGTAGGCGATCACGCGATAGCGCTTCGCGAGCCGCGCGCGAACCGGCGCCCATACGGCAGCCGAATCGGGATAGCCGTGCACGAGGATCAGCGGCGGCGCGCGCCGCGGGCCGCTGACGTAGACGGCGAGTTTCACGTCGCCGGAGCGGACGGTCAGCATCTCGTGTGCGCGCGCCATGACGTCATGCCTGGGCAACCGGATGCAGCGGCACGCGGCGCGGGGCGGCCTGCGCCGCGTAGCGCGCGTTGGTCGCGTCGATGTTCGCGAGCAGCGTGTCGAGCCCCTGCAGGTACTGATGGTTGTCGTGGTCCCACGGGTGGAAGCCAGGACGGAAGTAGTCGAGCCATTCGCGCGCGATGCTCGGGAACACGCCGGTCCTCGGGCCGTACAGATACTTCACGAGGCGCCACATGCCACCGAACCTGCCGTGCTTGCGACGGTGCGACAGCATCAGCCGCACGTGGAAGTCGAACACGATCGTCCAGAACATCACGGTCGTGAGCAGCATCGTGCTGGTGCGCAGCAGGTAGCTGCCGAGGCCCGGCTTCGTCACTGCGTTCCATACGTCGTACGACACCGCCTTGTGCTCGGTTTCCTCCATCGCGTGCCACATCCACATCTGCTGGTAGCCTTCTACGGACCCGTCGATCCGGTGTTCGTGGCCCGACAGCAGCTGGTTCGCGAGGATCGCCGTGTAATGCTCGAGCGCGATGGTGATCGCGAGCTGCATCGAATGCGGCAGCGTCTTCTTGAAGAAGCCGAGGATCGTCCACAGCCGCTTGTCGAGCTTGTGCGCGGGCAGGCCGGACGACTGCAGCAGATCGTTGTACTCGATGTGCTCGCGGGTGTGCATCGCTTCCTGGCCGATGAAGCCGAGCACCTGCTTCTTCAGCGCCGGATCCTCGATGCGGTCGCGGTAGTTGCGCACCGAATCCATGAAGAAGCGCTCGCCGGCCGGGAACAGCAGCGACAGCGCGTTCATGAAGTGGGTGACCGGCACGCCCTGGACATGCCAGTCCTTCGCGCGCTCGGGCGGCAGCGCGAAACGGATGTCGCGCCGCACGGGCATCATGTTCGGGGTCGTCATGATTGTTCTCCTCCCTGATTGCCTGCGTTGTTGTAGGTGGCGTGAAGCGGGGCGGCCGCGGGCGCGCCGTAGCGAACAGCCGCGCGACGGGCCTTCGCGGCTTCGCGGCGCGTCACGAGCACGACGAGCGCCTGGTACGCGGCCGGCAGGATGCGCGCCATCCAGTCCGCGCCTTTCGCGTCTCGGCCGATCAGCACGCGGCGCTTGTTCTTGCGCACGCCGGCGAGGATCGTGCGCGCGGCTTCGTCGGCGGTCGTGATGAAGAACTTCTCGAAGCTGTCCTTGCCTTGCTGCTCGCTCTCGACGATGAAGCCGACCATGTTCTTCGCGACGCGACTCGATTGCGCGATGTTGGTGCGGATGCCGCCGGGGTGCACGCATGTGGCGGACACGCCGCACTTCATCATGTCGAGCTCCTCCCGCAGCGATTCGCTGAAGCCGCGCACCGCGAACTTGGTCGCGTTGTAGCCGCTCATGCCCGGCTGCGCGAAGATCCCGAAAATGCTCGACGTGTTGATCACGTGGCCGTCGCCCGATGCCTTCAGGTGCGGCAGGAACGCCTTCGTGCCGTGCACGACGCCCCAGAAGTTGATGTTCACGATCCACTCGAGATCGCTGTATTCCATCCCTTCGATCGTGCTCGACAGCGCGACGCCCGCGTTGTTGAAGATCAGGTTGACCTTGCCGTGTTCCTTCGCGGTGTCGTCGGCCCACGCGAACATCGCGTCGCGATCGCCGACGTCGAGCACGCGCGTCGATACGCGCACGTTCGGCGCGATCGCGCGGACGATCCGCTCGGTTTCGGCGAGGCCGACGCCGTTCTTGTCGGCGAGCGACACGTGGCAGCCGGCCTGCGCGAGCTGGAGCGCGAGCGAGCGGCCCATGCCCGAGCCTGCGCCCGTGATCGCGGCGACCTTGTTGGCGAAATCTCTCATGTCGGTGGCTCCTTGTCTGGCTCAGGCCGCTTCGACGGACGTGGAAGTCGAAGCGGAAGCGGAAGCGGCGGGCGCGGCGACGGGCCGCGCGGTCGTGTCGTGTTGCGGTGCGCGATACGCGTGGTAATCGGCGATCGAGAAGTGCGCGGTCGCCTGGCGGAAGCGCCAGGTGAAGCCCGGCCACAGCGTCGTGTTCTTGCCGGTGCGCGGATCGAGGTACCAGCTCTTGCAGCCGCCCGTCGACCAGATCGCCTTCTTGAGCTTGCCCTGCAGGTCGCTGTTGAACTGCGCCTCGACGAGCGGGCGCACCTCGATCGCATCCGCGCGTTCGCGATGCATCGCCTGCAGCGCGCCGAGGATGTATTCGATCTGCGACTCGATCATGAACACCATCGAGTTGTGGCCGAGGCCCGTGTTCGGGCCGACGATCATGAAGAAGTTCGGGTAGCCCGGCAGCGTCGAGCCCAGATACGCGTGCGCGCCGTCGCGCCAGGCGTCGACGATGTCGAGCCCGCCGCGGCCGATGATCGCGCCGCGCGGATACGGATCGGCAACCTGGAAGCCTGTGCCGTAGATCAGGCAGTCGACTTCATGACGCTTGCCGTCGGTCGTCACGACCGCGTCGGCTTCGATGTGGTCGATGCCGGTCGTGATCACGTCGACGTTCTTGCGTGACAGCGCCGGGTAGTAGTCGTTCGAGATCAGCACGCGCTTGCAGCCGAGCGTGTAGTTCGGCGTGACGGTCTCGCGCAGCGCCGGATCGGGAATCTGCTTGCGGATGTGGCGCAGCGCGAGCTTCTGCACGTTCTTCATCAGCGACGGATGGATCGCGAAGCCGAGCACGCGCGATTCGAGCATCCAGTAGATGCTGCTGCGCACGGCCTTCTGCGTGAACGGCAGCGTGCGGAACAGCCATTTCTCGAACCCGGTCAGGTTGCGGTCGGGCTTCGGCATGATCCACGGCGGGGTGCGCTGGAACAGCGCGAGTGCCTTCACGCGCGGCGCGATCTGCGGCACGAACTGGATCGCGCTCGCGCCGGTGCCGATCACCGCGACGCGCTTGCCTTCGAGCGCATAGTCGTGATCCCACTGCTGCGAATGGAACGCGCGGCCCTTGAAGTTCTCGACGCCGGGAATCGCCGGCAGCGCGGCGCGCGACAGGCCGCCCATCCCCGACACCAGCACGCGCGCCGACAGCCGCTTGCCGTTCGCGAACGTGAGGCGCCAGCGTTGCGCGGCTTCGTCGTATTCGGCGCGCTGCAGCGCGTGGTTCAGGCGCAGGTGCGGGCCGACGCCGAAGCGCTGCACGCAGTCTTCCAGATACGCGCGAATCTCCGGCTGCGGCGCGAACATGCGCGTCCAGCGCGGGTTCGGCGCGAACGAGAACGAATAGACGTGCGATTGCACGTCGCATGCACACCCGGGGTAATGATTGTCGCGCCACGTGCCGCCGACCGACGCGGCCTTCTCGAGGACGACGAAGTCGGTCACGCCTGTCTGCCGCAGGCGGATGGCCATCCCGAGACCGGCGAAGCCGGTGCCGATGATGGCGATGTCGGTGGTTTCGTCCAGGCCGTCGTGGCCGGGCGGGCCGAAAGGCAACGTGCGAGCATTCATCCGGGTGTCTCCGATTTGGCTCATTTTCTAATGTTACATTGTGTGATGTAACGATAGTGGGTGAGCCTGGAAACCGCAAGAGGCTAGAAGCGGCGCTCTAAGGGCCGGAAGCCGTGCGGGAAAAGGCTGAGCGGGGTTTGGAACAGGGCGGTTTCCGCATGACGGGATGCGCGGAAACGGCCGTCGGCAGGGCGGCCGAGGCGGGAGACGAGGCCGGCGGCGCGCGACGGCTTGTTTGAAACACTATCGGGGACGGATCGAGCGGGCGGCCGCCTCATGGAAAACCCCGGCGACGATCGTGACCTGCGCAAGCGCGTAGAGGCCCCAGATCAGGTAACCGATGCCGGGAAAGCCGCCGAGGAAGCGCCCGACGCCGATCAGCGTGTCGGAGCCGACGAAGATCAGGCTGCCGATGGCGACCAGCGGGCCGCGCGTGCGGGCCGCGAGCGCGAAGCTCGCCATCGCGCACAGCACGAGCATGTAGACGGCGACCGGTGCGAGCAGCTCGCCCAAGTGCGGAAGGAATGCCGCGTAGAACGCCGGTGCGGCGATCCATAGCCCGATCAGCGCGCCGATGCGCCAGCCGTGCGGCCGCGCGCGCCAGCGCATGAAGATCGTGCAGTAGCACAAATGCGTGAGCAGGAATGCGCCGAGACCGAGGACGAACGACAGCGGCCACTCGGGCAGCGCGAGCAGCACGTCGCCGAGCACGGCCGTCGCGAGCGCCGCGCACAGCCACGCACGCTCGCGTGGTGCCGCGCAGGTGCTGCCGGCCGCGAGCAGCAGGAGGCCCATCGCGGCTTTTGCGGCCGCCTGGCCGGGATAGGGCGCGGCGGCGAGCGACAGCCCATACAGCAGCGCGGCGGCGACGGCGAGCGGCCAGAGCCGGCGATAGGCGGCGGGAAGCGTGGCGATCAACGCGGGTGTCTCCGGATGGTTGTTATCTGCGGTGGACGGCGCGCCGTCGTGGGCGCGGCTGCAGGTCATTATCCGGAAGAACGGGGGCGGGAAAACCGGCGAATCCTTCTAGGTTGCGGAGGCTCGGCGATCTGGGGCGCACCGATGCGGCGGGATCGAAAAAGAACAGCCGGCGGGCATTGCGTGCCGCCGGCTGTTTGGTGATCGCGATGTGTGCGCCTCGTCGTTTCGCGGTGTTGTGCCCGCGAACCCGCAGCAGCAGCGTGGCCTAGCCTTCGCCGTCTTTCGGCGCCTTCACACCGGCCTGCCGCGCCGCTTCGTCGCTGAGCTTCTTGTCGAGGATCGTCGCGACGCGTCCGCCGAGATAGGCACTCGCCGCGTTCTCGAGCGCGCGGTTCGTCTCGCCTTCGACGAACACGGCCGCGAGCGGGCGCAGGCGCCAGATCGCATCGACGAGCGCGGGCACGTCGTTGACCGGCGGCAGCGTGCCTTCGTCGTAGCGGTCGAGCCGCTTCACGACGAGATCGACGAGCAGCCGCGCGATCGCGTCGAAATGCGGCCGCGCGACGCTGATCACGTCGAGCAGTTCGCGCGGCGGGATGCCTTCCTTCGTCATCGCGGCCGCTGCTTCGAGCAGCGCGGGGCTTTTCGCGACGAACGACAGGCCGCGCCGTTCGAGCAGCCCGAGCTCGGTCACGCGCGACAGTTGCGACGCCGTCTGCGGGCCGAACATCTGCGCGAGCGCGGCGAGCGAATAGGTTTTCGGCAGTTCGTGCGACCAGCGGCCGCCGATCGCGTTTTCCAGGCCGAGGATCGAGCGCAGGTCGTGGCCTTCGTCGATCGCCATGATCAGGTCCTGGATGTTCGACAGCGTGTAGCCGCGTGCGAGCAGGTGGTTGATCAGCTTCAGGCGGGCGACGTGCGTGTCGTCGTAGATGCCGACGCGCCCGCGCTTCTCGGGCGGGGCGAGCAGCCCGCGATCCTGGTATGCCCGAACGTTGCGCACGGTCGTGTCCGACACGCGCGCGAGTTCGTCGACCGTGTACTCGTTGCGGGAATCGGCTGCGGCCTCGTCTGGCATGGTTGGAGTCTGTTTTGACATGCGGCCATTCTAGCGCGGCGCGACAGGCTCGGGCGAGGCGGGGAGCGTGCGTGCGCCGTCGCCGAGCGCGCGCTGCATCAGCGCGGTATCGATCCAGCGGCCGTGCTTGAAACCGACCGCCTTCAGCACGCCTGCGGGCTCGAAACCGAATGCACGGTGCAGCGACGTCGAGCCGCCGGTGCCGCCGTCGGCGATCACCGCGATCATCTGCCGCCACGGGCCGGCCTCGCACCGCGCGATCAGTGCCGCGAGCAGCGCGCGGCCGATGCCGCGGCCGCGCTGCGCGTCGTCGATGTAGATCGAATCCTCGATCGTGTGGCGGTACGCGCTGCGCGTGCGATACGGCGTCGCATAGGCGTAACCGGCCAGGCGGCCGTCGTATTCCGCGACGAGATAGGGCAGCCCGTGACGCAGCACGGCGTCGCGGCGCGCGCGCAGTTCGTCGACATCGGGCGGCGTCTCCTCGAACGACGCGACGCTGTGGCGCACGTGGTGCGCGTAGATCGCGTGAATGGCGTCGAGATCGGCATCGGTCGCGTCGCGGACGACGCAGGCGGGAGCGGCGGGCATGGTGGCGGAGCGGGCGGATGAAATTGCTACTATGCCGGCCGTCGGGTGGCGCGGTAAAGGCGTTGGCCGAGGCCGCGGCCGCATCGTGCGGCGGTCCGAGGCCTGCGCGACCGGCTTACAGGTGCCCGTCCGCGTCGCGAACTGCGTCGGCGATCGCATCCGCGACCCGCTGCACGCGCGGCGAGCGCCGCACGTCCGGGTGGACGACCAGCCAGATCTCGCGCTCGACATCGCAACGGGGCACGGACGTCAGTTCGACGAGCCCGGTGGCGGCCGACAACGACGGATCGACCGGCGCCGGCGATTCCGTGCCCGCATGCGTTGCCGGATCGTCGACGAGAAAGCGCGGCAGCAACGCAATCCCCGCACCGGCCACGCACGCGCGGTGCAGCGCGGCCAGATCGTTCGCGATGAACGCGAAGCGGCGACCGGCCGCGAAGCGTTCGAGCCACTGCTGCTGCGGCATCTGCGCGAGCGCGTCGTCGTAGCCGAGAAACGCCCACGTATCGGGCGGCGCGGCAACCCAGTCGGGCGACGCGCACAGCGCGAAGCGCATCGTGCCGAGCCGGCGCGCGGCCAGCCCCGGCTCGCTCGGCCGCGACAGGCGCACCGCGAGATCGGCTTCGCGTGCGTACAGGTTGGCCGCGTGCATCTCGCCCATCAGGTCGATCCGCAGCGCCGGCCACGCGCGCTGCGCGCGGGCGAGCCGCGGTGCGAGAAAGTGGCTCGCGAACACCGGCGACGCCGACACGCGTACCATGCCGTCGAGCGTCGCCGCCCCTTGCGCGGCGCGCGCGAACGCATGCACGTCGGCTTCGACGCGGCCGGCATGATCGGCGAGATGCAGCCCTTCGTCGGTCGGTGGCCAGCCGCGCGGCAGCCGGTCGAACAGCCGGATGCCGAGCGAGGACTCCAGCGCGTCGATGCGCCGGGCGACTGTCGAATGCTGGACCTGCAGCGCCCGCGCGGCGGCCGACAGGCTGCCGCCGCGTATCACCGCGAGGAAATAGCGGAGGTCGTCCCAACTCATCGGCAGCGGGGGCGATGGCGTCGTATCGGTCGAATTTTGCACGGTAGATGGGCAAATAACAGGAATTCCGATCGATTATGCACGATGGGATGATCGTGTCACTTCATTCGATTGCGAGGAACGTCATGACCCAAACTGCCACCGCCATCCGGATCGGGCTCGACCGCTACGGCGACGCCGGCGTGCTGCGCCGCGTCGATGCACCCGTCGTGCCGCCCGGTGCCGGCGAGGTGCGGATTCGCCAGACCGCCGTCGGCGTGAACTTCGTCGACATCTATTTCAGGACCGGCGCGCATCCATTGCCGGCGCTGCCGGATGCGCTCGGCGTCGAGGCCGCCGGCGTGATCGACGTGGTCGGGCCTGGCGTGACGGCGTTCGTTCCCGGCCAGCGCGTCGCGTATGCGGGACTGCCGACCGGAAGCTACGCGAGCCTGCGCACGCTGCCTGCCGAGCGTGTCGTGCCCATGCCCGACGGTGTGAGCGACGCCGCCGCCGCCGCCGGGCTGCTGAAAGGCATCACCGTCTACATGCTGCTGCACCGCGTGCGGCAGGTCGGTGCCGGCGACACCGTGCTCGTGCACGCGGCGGCCGGCGGTGTCGGGCTGCTGGCGACGCAGTGGGCGCGCGCGCTCGGTGCGCGGGTGATCGGCACCGTCGGTTCGGCTGCAAAGGGGCACTCGTGCGCGCGCATGGAGCGGAAGCGGTGGTCGACTATCGCGAGGAGGACTTTGTCCAGACGGCGCGTGCATTCGGCGGCGGCGCGGGCGTCGACTATGCGATCGACGGGATCGGCGGCGACGTGCTGACACGCACGCTCGGCGCGGTCCGGCCGTTCGGGATGGTCGCGAGCATCGGGCAGGTCGCCGCGATCGGCGCGCGGCAGACGATCGATCTCGACGAACTCGGCCCGGCCCGCTCGATTGCGCTCGCGCGGCCAAGCGTGCTCGGCTTTATTGCGCGTGATGTGGAAGGGTATCGGGAAGCCGCGCGCGCGACGCTCGAACGGCTCGCGGACGGGATGCACGTGGAAATCGGCGCGCGGCTGCCGCTCGAACAGGCGGCCGACGCGCACCGGTTGCTGGAGTCGCGTCAGACGACGGGCGGGGTGGTGCTGGTGCCGTGACGGCGGATCGCGCGGCGATCGAAAGTCACGACGGCGATCGCTTCGCGGTGTCGATCCGCAGGCGGGCGCCGCCGCCGCGCCGCCGTTTCCCGGCAGATCAGTGATGCTTGCGCAGCGGCGTACTTTCGACGAACCACGCCAGCACGAATGCGATCGCGATCACGCCCGCCGCCGCCAGATACACCACATGCAGCGACCCGGCGAACGCGTGCAGGTACGCATCGCGCACAGCATCCGGCAACTGGTGCACGGCTGCCGGCCCGAGCGCGGGCGGCAGCTCCGTGCCGGCCGGCAGCGCCTGCGCGATCCGCGACTGCAGCCCATGCGAGAACAGCGCGCCGAACGCGGCGACGCCGAGCGAGCCGCCGATCGAGCGGAACAGCGTCGCGCCCGATGTCGCGACACCCATGTGCCGGAATTCGACCGTGTTCTGGACGGCGAGCGTCAGCACCGGCATCACCATGCCGAGCCCGATCCCGAGTAGCGCCATATACGCGTACATCGTGTGCAGCGGCGTGTCGAGCGACAGCGTCGACAGCAGCGCCATCGCGATGCCGCCAATCAGCGTCCCCGCGATCGGAAACGGGCGATACGTGCCGAGCCGCGAGATCAGCCGGCCGCTCGCGACCGACATCGCGAGCATCCCGCCCATCATCGGCAGCAGCTGCATCCCGGCCTGCGACGGCGTCGAGCCCTTCACGACCTGCAGATAGAGTGGAATGAACGTGACCGAACCGAACAGCGCGATGCCGACGACGAAGCCGATCAGGCTCATCAGCACGAAGGTGCGCTGGCGGAACAGTGCGAGCGGCATGATCGGCTCGGCCGCGAGCCGCTCCTCGTAGACGAAGCCGCCGACCGCGACCAGGCCGAGCACGAGCGTCATCCATAGCTGCGGCGACGACCATGGCAGCAGCGAACCGCCTTCGCTCGTGAACAGGATCACGCAGGTGAGGGCCGTCGCGAGGAACGCGGCGCCCATGTAGTCGATCCGGTGCTTCACGTGCGCGGTGTGCGGCCGAAACGCGATGCCGATCACCGCGAGCGCGACAAAGCCGAGCGGCAGGTTGATCGTGAAGATCCAGCGCCACGACAGGTGTTCGACGAGGAAACCGCCGAGCAGCGGCCCGACGATCGTCGCGAGGCCGTACACGCCGCCGAACATCCCTTGATAGCGCGCACGGCGCTCGGGCGGCACCAGGTCGCCGATCGCGGCCATCGTGACGACCATCAGGCCGCCGCCGCCGAGCCCTTGCAGCGCGCGCAGCACGATCAGCTGCGTCATGTCCTGCGCGATGCCGCACAGCGCGGAGCCGGCGAGAAACAGCACGATCGCGGCCTGCAGCACGATCTTGCGGCCGTACAGGTCGCCGAGCTTGCCGTACAGCGGCAGCACGACCGTCGACGACAGCAGGTACGCGGTGACGACCCACGACAACTGGTCGAGGCCGCCGAGCTCGCCGACGATCGTCGGCAGTGCGGTCGACACGATCGTCTGGTCGAGCGCGGATAGCAGCATGACGAGCAGCAGCGCGGCGACGATCAGCCCGGTCGGCGCGTCGCGGCGGGCCGCTTCGGCGGCCGGCGGAGCAAGGAGGGTATCGGTTCTCATCGATATATCTGCCATGGCAGTGAATTGATCGAAATATAGAACCGATTGGTTGACCAGTCAATTTCTGCCGAGCCTCGATTTGTTGCATCGGTAACGGGAGATTGCCAGCGGGAAAAAATTGATCGCGATCAGCCCGAATGAGGGCCGAGCTCAAGTTTCTTGCATGCAAACCGTAATCCAGAGTGCCGCGGACCGATTGCCGCGGCACTTTTCATCGCTCACGTGCCGTCATGAACCTGAACGCCCTGTTTTCCCGTTTCTCGATCCGTACGCGGATTTTTTCCACGCTCGGTCTCGTCGCCGTGCTGCTCGTCGTGTCGGGCCTGATCGGCCTCACCGGCATGCAGAGTTCGAACCGTGCGCTCGACGAGGCCTATACGCGCCAACTGGCCGCGAAGACCGCGCTGTCCGCCGCCAGCCTGAACCTGACGATCGTGCGCACCACGCTCGACCGCGCGCTGCTGCATCCGGAGGCCTCGGAAGTGCCGGATCTCGTCAAGAAGGCCGAGAGCTATCTCGCGAAGGCCGACGCCGCGTGGCGCACCTATGCGACCATGCCGCACGACGGTGACGAAGGCCCGCTCGCGACCCGGCTTGACGCCGCGCGCCAGGCGCTCGTCGAGCAGGCGTTGACGCCGCTGATCGACGCGATCCGCACGGGACGCCGCGACGACGCCGACCGGCTGTTGATGACGGTTGCGCCGCCGCTGTCGGTCGGGCTCACGCAGGCGACCGATGCGCTCGATGCGTACCAGGCCGCACGCGGCAAGGACGTGTACGACACCGCGCAGACCTATTACGGCTGGATGCGCGCGGGCGCGATCGCCGGCATTGCGTTCGGTCTGGCCGCGTGTCTCGGCTGTGCCGTCGGCCTGCATTTCGCGATCACGCAGCCGGTGAACCGGCTGCTGTCGCATTTCCGCCGCCTGTCGGACGGTGACCTGACGTCGGAAGTGCGCTGGTCGTCGCGCGACGAGATGGCCGAACTGGTCAAGGGCGTGACGGGCATGCAGCGCAGCCTCGCCGATACGGTGCGCCAGGTCAGCCATGGTTCCGAAGCGATCTCGACCGCGACGCACCAGATCGCGGCCGGCAACACCGACCTGTCGCAGCGCACCGAGGAGCAGGCATCCGCGCTGCAGGAGACGGCAGCGAGCATGGAACAGCTGACCGCGACCGTGAAGCAGAACGCCGACCACGCGCTCGAGGCTCAGGCGTGCGCGGACAGCGCGAGCGAGATCGCGACGCGCGGCGCGACGGTCGTCGGCGAAGTGATCGGCACGATGAACGAGATCGACCAGAGTTCGCAGAAGGTGGCCGACATCATCGGCACGATCGAGGGCATCGCGTTCCAGACCAACATCCTCGCGCTGAATGCGGCGGTCGAAGCCGCGCGCGCGGGCGAGCAGGGCCGTGGCTTCGCGGTGGTCGCAGGCGAAGTGCGCACGCTCGCGCAGCGCTCGGCATCGGCCGCGAAGGAAATCCGCACGCTGATCGGCGAGTCGGTCGAGCGTGTCGCGGCGGGGTCGAGACTGGTCGGCGTGGCCGGCTCGACGATGCAGGACATCCAGCAGGCGATCGGCCGCGTGACGGGCATCATGACCGAGATCGCGGCCGCGTCGAACGAGCAGCGCGACGGCATCGAGCAGGTGAACCGCGCGGTGTCGCAGATGGATCAGGTGTCGCAGCAGAACGCGGCGCTGGTCGAGCAGGCGGCGGCCGCGGCTGCGTCGCTGGAGGAGCAGGCCGACGGGCTGCGGCGCGCGGTGGGGGCGTTTCGGGTGGCTTGATCGTTAGCGGGGTGGGCGGGGCGACAGCGGGGTTGTTCGGGCGTGTCGCCTGCGATGCGCTTTACTGTGGGATTGGTCCACGCTGTTGCGATGGTTCGGTCGAGAAGATTGGTATCGTCCGTAGGGCTTTCCGAACTGGTCAATGTACGTACATCCACGTGCCCGTCCCGGAGTACGTTCACTTCGATACGCTCAAAACAAAGGCAACCTGGCACGAAGCCAATCCCACTTGCTTGGTGGAATTGTCAGGTATTTGTCGTAGTTTGACTGATCGGTCAAGTCGATGTAGCGAACCACGCTGCCCTCATAATTCAAGGGCTGATGAAAACTCTTTCCGTGATACCAGTTCACGGAGAAATATCGTCTGGCCAGGAGTTCGCCATTGTCACTGAAAACCCGCAGTTCTATTTTGTCATTCGTTCCATTCTGATCATTTCCGCCGGTGCCACACATTGTGAACCGGTATGAAACTCCATCCATGCTTTTTATGCCGCCGTCTAGCGTTTCGGGGCGATCATAAAAATCGCAACGCCCATAGGTGGGCCGATTAAGGTGAATGATCAAGCCGATGCCGATATAGGCAATAATGGCTAGGCCAACGTATCTGATGGTTCTAATCTGCATATCTCACCAAGATCAAGATCGATCGGCTTCTTCAATTTTAGATAGATGGGCTTCGAATATAGCAGGAAGTCCTTGCCGCGTTGATGCCTCTCTCGCCAGCGGTCGTAGTCAGCGTTGTAGACTGGAAAGTAAACGTCGGATTTTCTGAAATTTCTGAACAAGCCTTTTCGTGTGTCTACGGGTTTGTTGATGCTTTTCGCCCAAATATCGATATCGGAATCCCGCTTCGGCGAGCTGGAACTGGTGAGCAGCGAGCCGGGTGCAATGATGACCCCGTGCCTGTTCCAATGTCCCAAATACTGCTTTCCGTTGAATGAGTAATTGTCTTTCACGTAAGCGTAGATGTGCGTGATTTTTCCGACTGCATTGATGCAGTACAAGTTCCCTGATTTCTCGTACTTGAAGTATTTTTCACTCGTAATTTCGACATTCCCTACGGCGATGTAGATGTTGAAGTTGGCCAGTGCTCCCGTCAGATCTGTTGGGGCAAAATTTTCCAGTGTGTCCCAGTTTCTTATCGATAGCATCTGAAATTGCCAATCGTTATGAAATTTGAGTAAGTTGTCGGTTGATTGTGAGGTATTGAAATTGAATGTCGAATTTCTTTCGAGAAGGAGATTTTTGACGAAGGGCTTGATGATATCTATCGCTGTTTTTACGGATCGCCTGCTATAAATGCCGTTCGCAAGGAGATGTTCGAATTTCCTCCGGATGTTGCCAAATTTCAACGTCCAGTCGAGTGTGATGCTGTCGTCATTTAATGGCTGAGGTGACGTTGGGTCGTCATTGTAGGTATGTGCTGCACCCGCAAACCAGATTCGCGCGAGTCTGGCGGAAACCTTCCAGCCAAGATTGTCCATCGCAATGGGTACGTCCTGGAGGTCGAAAGGCGGCGGGTTTTCGCAAACTTCCGACTCTGGTTGCCTTGGCGATTCTTTCGCTATTGCCGGATCGGTTTTCGGCAGCGATCGAGGCGCCACACTTTGCGGCGGAGTCTTCGGCGCGCGAGAAATCGGCTCGGGATGAGCGGGCGGCGGCTTTGCCCCCGGAGCGGGCCGATCGAATGACACGCTTTTTTGAGTATCAAGGGGAATGCATCCTTGAACTCCCTTGTATTCCTTCAACTCCGATCCGAACAACCCTTTCTGCGGCTTGTAGTAAGGCACCTTCTTGACGTCGGCCATCGAATATTCCGCTTGCAACGAATGGCCTGGCATCGTAATGGCAGGCTGCAAGCGGATGAACTGTCAGGTGTTGCCGGAACAGCCCGAAAGGCGAGTGGATAAGGGTAGCGGGCAGAAAGAAATGTGCCGGATTGTTTCATCGAGCATGATGCGGAAGATCGTCCGCGCGGTTGAACAGTCTTCCTGCCGCGTCAACCGCCCAGTTGAGCGGCTGACCGCACCGACGCGACGAGCAGCAGCTTCATCGTCGCGCGCGTTGCCCCGACGAACAGCTTGCGTGCCGCGCGCGCATCGAGCGTATCGAAGTCGATCTCGGTCAGGATCACGCACGGCGCCGATTGCCCCTTGAAGCGGTAGATCGAATCGAGCAGCACGTCGCCTTCGCGATATTCCGGGTTGCCGAACAGATCGTACTTGCCGGTGAAGTGCTTGACCCGGTGCGGCCCGAGCTGGTCGAGCCGCGCGAGCACCGAGTTTTCGCGGCCGCGATACGACAGCACCGCGATGTCCTGCTTGCGGAAGCCGAGCGACAACGCGTGCGTGATCGCGCGCTTGGTCGCGTCGATGCAGGCTTCGGCGAGCGCATCGCCGGAAGCGCCGTCTTCCCCGTATGACGACACCGACGGATCGGAACCGTCGAACGGGCTGCCCGAGCGTAGTTCCGCCGCGAGTGGTTCGACGCGGCCGACGACGTCGCGCACGAATTCAAGCAGATCGCGTGGGCTGCGGTAGTTCGTCATCGCCTTCAGCGTGACCCAGCCGGGCAGCGCGACGGGCTCGCGCAGATAGAGGTTCTGCAGCGGGTCTTCCAGCCACCACCATGCGCCGTCTGGCACCAGCAGGCGCTCCAGCGCCGTCGCCCACGGCGCGTGGAAATCCTGTCCTTCGTCGACGATCAGCACATCGAAGCGCCAGCGTTCCGGAATCGGCGCTTCCGCAAAGCGAGCCTCGAGCCGTTCGAACGCGCCCGGCGCGTCGAAGTCGGGCGTATAGCCGCCGTCGCGGGCCACCCAGTCGCACAGCTGATGGTAGTTCGCGATCTTCGCGCCGGGCGGCGCGATGCGCGCGATGTAGTCGGCGAGCGGCCGGTTGAAACACACGTAGAGCACGCGCTTGTCGGCCGCGACCGCATCGCGCATCACCTGCACCGCGAGCTGTGTCTTGCCCGACCCCGCGGTGCCCGTCACGCGCAGACGGAATGGTGCGAACTCGAGCTGCCGCGCCCACGCCGCGAGCCCGCCCGACAGCCGCGTGACGAGCGTGCCGGCCTGCCCGACGAGTGCGCTCGTGTCGGGCGTGAGCGCCAGCTCGTCCGCGAGGAAATGATGCAGCTTCGCGGCGTTCGGCAATGCGTCGTCGTGCTCGGGCAGGATCTGCAGAATCACCTGCGCGAGCTGCGCCTTGCGTGACGCGTCGACGATGCGATCGGCCGCGACGCCCGCAATCGCCGTCTCGCGGATCGAGTAGTCGGGGCAGTACAGCAGCGCCTCGACGCCGTAGACGCCCGCGCCGAGCGCGGCGGTCAGCCGCCGGTGCAGCGTCTCCTGCGTGCGCGCGAGCTGGATCGGGACGTTGCGCTCCTTCTGCAGGTAGACCTTCACGAGGCCCTTCGGCGTTTCGCGCAGGAAGCCGGCCTTCTGCTCGATCAGCAGCACGCGGCCGGCCGGGCTCACGACGACGAACGCCGCTTCGCCGAACACCGAGAAGCCCTGTTCGGCACGCGTCCAGTGCACGCCGTGGTAGACGGTGTAGCTGTCCGGCAGCGCGTGTTCGAGCGCGGCAAGCGTCTCGCGCTCGCGTTCGGCCGCGCCGGTGGCGGCGAGGCTTTTCCAGTCGTCGGGGATGAGGCGGGCCATGGAGTCGGGCGGCGGATGCCGGTCGTGAACGGGGTTCGGCTATTGTACTGAGGAACCCGTTCACGACTGCCGCGCCGAGCGAGCGTCGGCGATGCGAAGGAGGCGTATCGGCGTGCGGGAATTACCCGCGTGCGAGCCGTTTCGCGAGATCGGCGCTGAGGATCGCCATGCGCGCGGGTTTTTCGTAGCAGACGACGTCGAACGCGCGGATCACTTCGCTGATGTCCACTTCGCTCGCGCGACCTGTGAGCAGGTCGCCCGTCAGCACGAAGATCGGCGCGCTCGGATTGTCGGACGTGCGCACCGCCTTGATCGCGGTGGCGGCCGTGCTGTCGTCGAACAGCCATTCGGTGACGACTGCGTCGAACGCCTGGCCCTGCAGCGCGTCGACGAACGGCGCGAGGCCGTCGAACGTGGCCGTCGAGAAACCCTGCAACTCGAGATAGCGGCACAGCTCGGTCGCGCTGACGCGATCGGGATCGATCACCGCGACGACGAGCTTGTCGCTCTCCGCGCGGCGCGGATAGATCTCGATCTTGTGCACGTCGTATGCGTTCTGGTACAGCACGCCCGTATGGCGCAGCACGCGCCAGCGGCCGTTCTGTTCGTATGCGACGAACTCGGGGCGCGCGCCGGCTTCGAGCGGCGCGCCGATCCAGACGGTGCACGGAATTTCGGCGACGCCGGCGTACAGGACGGCTTCCTGCGAATAGGCGCCGACCATGCCGGGGTCGAGCGTCTGCGCGCCGAACAGTTGAGCGGCGGGCTCGCCGTAGGCTTCGGCGACTTTCTTGATCTGCGCGAGCGTCCAGGGGCTGCTGCCGCGCAGTTTGCGGTGACCTTGCGAAAAGCTCAGGTCGAGGATGCGGCACAGCTCGGTGGTCTGCTGGCGCTTGCCGATGCCGTTGCGGGTCATCAACTCGCGCACGCGCTCGGCAACCGCGAGGGAATCCGTGGTGATTGCTTCAGTGGTCATGCTACGGGAACGGATCGTGACGTTCAGAACGACGCCTTGCGGCAGTCTCGGCGGACAGTCTTGACGACGTCCAGTGGCGAGCCGACCGGCCACGCGCGGAAAAGATAACTTTACCGCAAAACGGCTGTCATTCCATGTCGCGAAAGGTGCGTTTCTGTGAAAGGTGTGTCACGACGTTACGCCTGGCCCCGGGGCGTGCGCCGGGGGCCACTGGCCCGTTTGCAACCTTGCCGCGCGGATTGCGAGGTGCCGGGACACGATTCCTCGCGAGGCGGCCCGTAATCGGGATCGCGCGGCCGACGGAATGCACCAGGGCAGGGCGTATACACGTCCCGGACTGCGGCGTCGTGCCGCCTCGCCGGCGACAAATTTTTACATGACATCGCGCGCCGGGTCGGGCGGAACAGCATCTTATACGCAGATCGTTTGATGGTTTACTCTAATCTCTAACGAGTCTGATACGGATCCTTTTCGAGAGGGCATGAACGCGGCGGGGCACCATGCTACGATTCCCCCGTCTCAAAAAAGCGTTGAAGCGATGCAGAAGAAATTTGTGATGCGCGGGTACGAGATGAACTGCGAACCGCGCGTGACGGAGGACGGCAAGTACGCCGCCCAGGTCGAAGTCACGAAGCTGGGTTTCAGCCGCGAGGCGGCATTCCGCAAGCTGGGCGAATTCGACACGGAAGCCGAAGCCGTCGCCTATGCGAAAAAATTCTCCGAAGAGTGGTTGAGCCGCTACGCGTAGCGCGTCGTCGCCCGTGCAAGACGGGTGCCGGCATGACCAGCAGGCGCCGCATTGTGTGCCACCGGGCCCTGGACGGGGGCCATTCAAAGCGAAAGACACGACGGACGCCCATGCACTGTGTGGACAGCGCGCGCCATCGCGCCATCAAGCCTTGGCATCGCTACTACGTCTGGATCGTCATGTCGAGCGATGTCCCGCGACGTGAACGCGGTCGATCCGCGGATAGCAATGCGCGGCCAGCCCGCATTCATCTCTGATCGTTGTCAATACCCGGGGAAGTTTGTAGATTCATTCCCCGTGTTGTGAGGTATCGTTCGGCAATCGATTGACGGCAACGCAACCGGAGACTGCGAATGACCACCTTGTCCATGCAGACCGCCGTTCACGGTAAAACTGTCCAGGTCATGTTGTCGCTGGAGTGTCGTACCGCCAGAATTTACATCGTCGACGACGAAGCGGGCAGCCATCCGCCGCGTACGATGAGCATCGAACAATACGTCAACGCCGGTATGGCGGACGACGAAATCGCCCGGCATGTGCTCGAAGTCGTCGCGATGTCGATCGAACAGCTTGCGCGGCTTCGGCCATACGACCGCGCGACAGGCGCCAGATTGCGCTATTCACACTGATCACACGGATGCCGGTACGCCGGGATCGCTCCGACCACGTCCTGCAATCATCGCGCCTTCAGCGACGTGAGTTCGAGCCGATAAGCCGTGACCGCACGCCTGGATTCGTAGTCGGCGGTCGTCGACACGTTGCGGCCGACGTCTCGCGACAGCAACCCCTGCAGCGCGGCCACGGCGAAAAAAGTCACGCAGGTCCGGCGTCGCAGGCTTCCAGAAAACCGGTGACGGCGCGGATGCTTTGGGTACGGCAGCCGTTCTTGTGATGCTCCCATCCTGGGACAACCGCATCATTTCTTCCCCTTCGATCAGGTATCAATCGGCGAAGCGACGTAAGGTCCTCGATTGCATGGCGGGCAACGTATTTGTTTGTTTTAAGAAGTGCTAATAGATAGATCGACGCGAATATTCGCTGCCAATACGCGCGATTCGATTTCTGCAACCGAATGCAATCGCCTTACGCCGGCATGTACGTGAACGGCTCGCCATCCTCCCGCTCGACGGACAGCAGCCGCTTGAGTTGATCGAGCGCAAACAACTGCTTTCCTTCTGCCGCCGCTTCGGCTATCGCAGCATCGACGAGTTTCCTCGCCCGCGCGAGAATCACGGATCGCTGACGCGCGATCTCAAGCACCATGCGTTGCTCGACGTTCTGCCGGCTCGATTGCCTGTCGCTCAGGTGACGCCAGCGATCGCGAAGCTCGGCCCAGGTGACGCGCTGAAATTCCGGAATCGCGCGCGGGAGCGTACCTGCTTCCGCGGGTTCGGGCTGCACGCGCAACGCACAGCGCAGCGCTTCGCGGGCGCGCCACTCATCTGAAAACGGTGCATACACGTCGCGCGAGCGACCGATCGGGTGCGCGCGCTCGATTTCCTTCTCGAGCAGGTAAGTCAGCCGCCGCAGCGCGGAGCCGTGCGCGAGCATGGCTGGATCGAGCGCGCGGATCCGGCGCGATGCATCCGCGACGTGAGCCTTCAGTTCCCACAGCGTCAGACGGAGATGCTGCACTTCGAGTATCAGGCGCTGGACGTCTGCATAGGTGCACTGTGTCCACCATTCGGTGAGGTCGTTCAGCTTCGGAGGATCGAATGGGGGGAGGATCATTTTTACCGCAGAGATACTGTATGGATGTACAGTTTATCGCGCGGTAACATAGCGCCGTCAAGGCGAAAAAACGGGGACGGCCCACGGTCGTAATGTCCGGCAGCGCGGCTGCTGCCAGCGGGCATTGCGGCTCGTGCATCGGCTCCGCACGTTCGCCAGCTCCATTCCGAACATCACAGCATGATCCGGTGCGCGCCATCGCGAACGTCGATGGATGTGCCGGATGTATCGACGCCAACCGAGAACAATGACGACAACCTATCCGCTGCACGACGCATTGACGTACGCCGACACGGCGTTTCCCGCCGACGCCGACATCGTGATCGCCGGCGCCGGCATCATGGGCTGCGCGGCCGCGTACTACCTTGGCCTGCGCGGCCTGAAGGCCGTCGTGCTCGACAAGTCGCGCATCGCCGGTCAGCAATCCACTCGCGCGTGGGGCTTCGTGCGGCAGCAGGGCCGCGAGTCCGCCGAAGTGCCGCTGATGATGGCCGGCATGCGGATCTGGGAGGGGCTCGAGCAGGCGCTCGGCTTCGACCTCGAATGGCGGCAGGGCGGTTGCCTTTATATGGCGGACAACGAAGAGGACTGGGCGTCGTTCCAGGCGTGGCTCGCCGTCGCGCGCGAGCACGGGCTCGACACGCGCACGCTGACGCGTGCGGAGATCGACGAGCGTGTGACCGGCCTGTCGACGCAAGCGCGCACGCTCGGCGGGTTGTACACCGCGACCGACGGGCAGGCCGAGCCGCGCCGCGTGGCCGCCGCGTTCGCGGCGCGCGCAATCGAAGCCGGCGCACGGTTCTTCGAAGGCTGCGGCGTGACGGCGATCGAGACGGCCGGCGGCGCGGTCGTCGGCGTCGTGACCGAGCGTGGCGCGATCCGCACGCGGCGGGTGATCTGCGCAGCCGGCGCGACCAGCTTCCGGCTGCTCGACGGTGTCGGCATCCGTCTGCCGCAGCAGGCCGTGCGCGGCACGTGCATGCGCACCAACGTGCTGCCCGACGTATCCGCATCGACGATCTGGGGGCATGGCCTCGGTATTCGGCAACGCAAGAACGGCGCGATCAATCTCGCCGACGACATGCAGGTCGACGTCGACCTGACGCTCGGCCATCTGCGCGGCTTGAGCCTGTTCTGGCCGGAGTTCTGGTCACAGCGCGAGAAATTCCGGTTGCGCCTGAATGCGGCGGCATGGCGCGATGCATGCGTGCGCATCGGCGGCACAACCGGGCCGATCGAGCCGCGCGATCCGCAGCCACAGCCGAATCGCGCGCATGCGCCGCGCGCGCTCGCGAAACTGAAGGCGATTTTCCCCGCGCTGAAGGACGCGCAGATCGTCGAGGCATGGGCCGGCCTGATCGACGTGCTGCCCGACGGGATCCCCGTGATCGACGCGCCCGGCACGCCGTCCGGGCTCGCGATCGCGACCGGGTTCTGCGGGCACGGCTTCGCGATGGGGCCGATCGTCGGGCGGCTGCTGGCCGAATGGGTCGATACGGGCGAGCCGTCGCTCGATCTGTCGGCGTTCCGTGCACGGCGTTTCGCAGACGGAACGATGGTCCGCCCGCGCAGCATGCTGTAGCGGACGGGGCCGCGCGTTCCCGTCGTAGAATCGAGCCCGCATCCTTCAGGAGATTCCCCGTTGGCAACGCCTTCCGCCAAACACCGCTCGTTGCGCGCCCGCCTGCGTCGTGCTCGCAATCCGTGGCAGGCGCCGCGTGCACGCACGCTGTTCACGCGCCCCGCGACCTCGCCGCGGCGCACGCTGCTGTTCCGTCTCGGCGCGGTCGTGATGCTGTGCATGCTCGCGTTTCTCGTGCTGTATCTCGATCGCGACGGTCTGCGCGATTCGACCAAGAGCACGCCGATGAACGTCGCCGATCTCGTGTACTTCACGATGGTCACGGTCGCGACGGTCGGCTACGGCGACATCGTGCCGGTCACGGCGCGCGCGCGTCTGATCGATGCGTTCTTCATCGTACCGATCCGCATCGGTATCTGGTTCATCTTCCTGGGCACGGCGTATCAGTTCGTGATCCAGCGCGTCATCGAGGAATTCCGCATGAAACGCCTGCAGAAGCAACTGTCCGATCACATCGTCGTGTGTGGTTATGGCCTGTCGGGGTCGATCGCCGTGCGCGAACTGCTCGAGAGCGGTGTCGATCCGTCGACGATCATCGTGATCGATGCGCAGCAACAGGCGCTAGAGGCCGCGACGTCGCTCGGCGTGACGGGGCTGCTCGGCGATCCCGCGCATGAAGACCTGCTGCAGCAGGCGCAGGTGCGTGCGGCGAAGGCCGTGATCATCTCGGTGACCGACGATCCGACCGCGATCCTGCTGACGCTGTCGGTGCGCAGCATCGCGCCCGAGACGAAGATCGTCGTGCGGATCCAGGAGAACCTGTATCAGCGGCAGTTGCGGCAGGCGGGCGCGGACGTGATCGTGTCGTCGACGAAGATCGGTGCGCTGCTGCTCGCCGATGCGGTGCATAGCCGCTACATCGTGCCGTTCGTGAACGACATGCTGTCGACGCGCGGGCGGGCGACGCTGCTGGAGCGCGAGGCGTTGCCGCACGAGATCGGCTGCATGACGAACGTCGTGCCGGGCGCGATCATCGTCGGGCTCGATCGCTGCGGGAAGATTCAGTCGTTCTACGAGGATCCGCCGTGCCGGATCGAGGCGGGCGATACGCTGGTCGTGATTCAGTCGGCGCGGATTCCGGATCCGGATGTGTGAGGGTTCTGAGTATCGATACAGGCCGCATCGATCGATATCGGGCCGCGTCGTCGACGGTAGGCATCCGGCGATGGTCTCGCGAAAAAACGGGAGCATGCTTAGGTCGGCGGCTGGCGGATTGAAATGTGCGAGGCCAAACGGGTACGATGAAGACCGGGCCGTCGGTCCGACGATATTCGATTACCGCCTCCGCAGGTGCCAGATGCCATGCACCTGGCCCGGCGGCACCGTATCGGGAAATATTTTGCTCCTGCACCGACTCGACGATCTCCGTAGTATTGCCCAAGATGACTCCACTCCATAGCAATCCGGCTTTCTATCAACTCCTTGCCGACAGTTACGCTCGTCTGCTTGGTCGTCCGTTAGTCCCGCAGGCCATGTCCGTGGTCGAGGCTACCGAATGGCTTTACGAGAGCGCACCGTTCGCGGTGCTTGCACACAATACCGATCGCGATCCGATCTTTATTTACGGCAATAAAGCTGCGCAGCGCCGCTTTGAATATACCTGGGATGAAATCACCCGGTTGCCGTCGAGGCTCTCGGCCGAAGCCCCGGATCGCGAGGAGCGGCGACAGTTTCTCGAGCGCGTACAGCGTTTCGGATACGAGTCAGGTTACAAGGGGGTGCGCATCGGCAAGTCGGGCCGGCGTTTCATGATCGAGGAAGCAACGCTGTGGCAACTGCTCGACGCGAATGGAAAACTCCATGGTCAAGCAGTGGTTATTCCGCGCACGCGCGACATGTGATCCGCGTACCTGCTGCCGAAAGTGCATTCGCCGATGCACCGGTCGAATGTCAATCGGCGACGCCGGCAAGGGCAAGGTGCGCGAGTTTGTCAGGGTTGCGCTGCATGAAGATTCGCAAGATGGATGTGCCGTCGGTCTCGAACGACTGCGCGGATTCGAGGCGACTGCCTATGACGCGCAGCAGTCCCCACTCGCCATTCAGGATGACGAGCCGCGATCTTGCGTCGCCGCCGTAGCGCAGCCAGGTCGCATAGAACAGTTGCGCGATGCGCCGGCTCCCGAGCATTGGCTTCGCGACGCTTTGGACCTTGCCGCCGCCGTCGCCGATCAGCATTGCATCTTCGGCGAGCAGTGCCTGGATCGACGGGAAGTCGCCTTGTGCCGCCGCCCGGGAGAACGCCAGCACCAGTTGGCGGTGCGTATCGCGCGGCACGCTGCGGCGCGGCCGGTCGTCATCGCGCAGTTGCGTCTTGGCCCGGCTGACAAGTTGTCTGCACGCGGCTTCGGTCTTGCCGATCGCATCGGCGATCCGGTCGTAGCCGATGTCGAAGACCTCATGCAACAGGAAAGCCGCGCGCGCTTCCGGTGTCAGTCGTTCAAGCAGCGCCAGGAACGCGACCGACACGTCGCTCGCGCGCTCGGTCATTTCCTCAGGCGTCGCAGGCGAGCCGCCGAGCTCGGGTTCGGGCAGCCAGATACCTGCGTAGTCCTCGCGTCTGATCCTCGCCGCGCGCAGGCGGTCGATCGACAGCCGCGTCGTGACCGCGACGAGCCACGCCTCGGCGTTGTCGATCTCGTCGCTTGGCGATTCGTGCCAACGGAGCCACACATCCTGCACGATGTCCTCGGCATCCGCGACGGAGCCGAGCATCCGGTACGCGATCTTTTGCAGGCGCGGGCGAAGCACGTGGAAGGTCGGTGCGTCGTCTTTCACGAATCCTCCGTCGAAGTCGAGGTCAAGGGCCTGCTCCGGAAACTCCGGGGCGCGTCGGATTTCGTTGGACGTGGCGCTGTATGACGTGCCGGAATGCTCCCTGCCGTGTTGTGACGTCGTGCTACCGCACTATGCAGCGCAACGTTCCGGCGAATCCATGACGCTGTCCGTCGTGAACCGATCCGCGTCATTCAGATCGAGCGCCCGGACATGCTCGGTCATGAAATCCACAAAGACGCGCACGCGTGTTGGCAGATGCTGTCGGCTGAGATAGCAAATGTAATGACCGCGGTTTGTTGCGACATGTTGCGTCAGCGTCATGACGAGCTCATTGCGCCTGACGTAGCCCCAGATCTGGTGGGCTGGCATCTGCGCAATGCCGCGCCCATCGAGGACGGCTTTCAGCACGAGGTCCGCGTCATTGAAAGTCAGCTTGGAGGTCGGCAGATACTTTCGAATCTGGCCTGCCGTCTCGAACTCCCAATTGATTACGCGGCCCGTAGCGGCTCTCGTGTTGATGCAGTCGTGTTGCCGCAGCTCATCGAGCGTCGTCGGCAGGCCTCGCTTCTGGGCATATGAACGCGCAGCGCACACGATCATCTGCATCGGTATCAGCCGCTTTGCGATGATGCTCGAGTCCTCGAGATAGCCATCACGAAATGCGACATCGATCTGATCGGCGGCAAAATCCGCAGGCTTGTCATCGAGAAGCAACTCGACCGAGATATCGGGGTACGCCTCGGAAAATTTCAGCAGCAGTGGTGCCACGACATTTCGACCAAAGCCGTTGGCCGAAGAAACGCGAAGGGTACCGCTCGGGGGGCCATGACGGAGCTCGAGCATGTCGTTCATTGCTTCCGCGATGTGGGTCACCCCAAGTTTGCAGTTCTCGAAGAAACGCTCGCCTTCCCGGGTCAGGCTGGTGGTTCGCGTCGTCCGGAGGAACAGACGTGTGCTCAACTGCTCTTCGAGCCGCTGAACGTTGCGCGAGACGGCCGAGCGTCCGATGCCAAGCCGTTCGCCGGCCTTCGCGAAGTTTCCCTCCGTGGCGACTGCCATGAACACGATGATCCCTGCGTAGCTTGTCGCAAAACAATTCGACAAGTAATCGGCGTGAATTGGCATGCCAGGGCGGAAGCCACCCAGCGACATATTCATTTGATTCATTGTTGGCTCCAAAGCTAATACACTCAGAACCGCCGAGGTTCCATTCCAATCGCGTTCGCGATACGCCTGCCGACGCAATTCAAGGATACGCGTGCATGGCCATAAGACAATTCTTCAACGGGTTGGTAGTGCCTTCCATATGGGCGGCGACAACTAATACCAAAGTATGGGGCTACCATGCCAGGAAGTAAGGCGGGCAATGTCTGATGGCGAAGAGGGCGTCGCGCGGGACCGTGTGTTGCGGGCCACCCGGCCCGGTATGGCCACATTCCCGGTCGAGCGAGGGCCGAACTATTGAATTGATTTCGCGCGAGTGCTCCGGGCCCGCTTTCCGGTCAGGTGAGTGAAATTCCCCCGTCGACTCGCAGGTTGACGCCAGTGATGAAGGTGCTTTCGTCGCCAGCGAGGAACAGGGCGGCATTGGCGATTTCTTCGGTGCGCCCAAGTCGGCCGAATGGAACAGCGCCCGCCATGACGGCTTCGAAAGCAGGACGATCCTGTGCTGTAATGCCGAGCTTTCCGAGGATCGGGGTGTCTGTCGGGCCCGGGCTGATGACATTCACGCGGATTCGGCGCTCCTTGAACTCCAGAGCCCAGTTGCGTGCGAATGCTTCGAGCGCCGCCTTGCTTCCGGCGTAGACGGTATGTCCGTCCAGCACCTTGCCGCTGGCAATGGAGCTGACCAGGACAATCGAACTGTTGTTGCCAAGTAATGGCGCAATCTTCTGAACACCGAAGAAGGCTGCCTTGGTATTGGTTGCGAACTGTGCGTCGTACTCATCGACCGAGACCTGATCGGACGGCGCAATCACGTTCATGCCGGCGTTGGCTACGTAGATGTCCGCGTTGCCGAAGCGTTCGGCAACCAATGTTGCAACGCGTTCGTGTGTCGCGAGGGCCGTGAGGTCGCCGGTAATGCCGGTGGCGTTCCTGCCCAGGCGTGCAGCCGCCTCGTCCACGGCGGCAGCGCGGCGGCCGACGATGACGACACTGGCGCCTTCTTCGGCAAAGCGTGCGGCGATGGCGAACCCGATGCCGCTGTTTGCGCCGGTGACGACTGCAACCTTTCCTGCAAGCTTGTTCATGAGATGGTCGGTTGGGAGTTGATTCGTTCGAGAATCTAAACGCGGCGCATTTCTTCGACCAGTCCTACAATGAGCGCATCATCAGTGCCACTTTGTCATCAATGACAATTGAACGTCTGCATGGCCTGTCGGCCTTCGTTCGCGCGGTGGAGGCCGGCTCCTTTACCGGTGCTGCGAAGCTGCTCGGCACGACGCCATCGGCGATATCCAAGAGCGTCGCCAGGTTGGAGGCGCGCCTTGGCGCCAAACTGGTCCATCGATCAACGCGTTCGTTCGAGTTGACCGAAGAGGGGCGGGCATATTACGGACGAATCGCGCTGCATCTACGCGGGCTGGAAGAGGCCACGGAAGTGCTGACGGCACCGTCTGCAGCAGCGGGGACGCTTCGAGTCAGCATGCCGAGCGATCTGGGCCGGACGCTGCTGCCGGCAATCACGTCAAAACTGATGCCACGCCATCCCAAGCTCAAGCTCGATGTCGGTCTCGGCGACCAGCATGTCGACCTCGTGCGGGACGGTTTCGATGTGGCGCTGCGAGTTGGGCATGTGGCTAACGGCAACCTGTTCGCCAGGCCGCTGACTGAATTGCCGCTGGTTCTGGTGGCTTCCCCGGCTTACCTGGCTCGGTTCGGTATCCCGGTCACCGCGTCGGATCTTCCGCAGCACCGCCATGTGCGGTACATGCTGGCCAGGCAAGTGACGCCGATCATGTTTGCCGACGGCGATTACTTGCCGCGCGACGGTTCGTTCGATTCCGACAGCGGGGAGGCGATGAGAATCGCCGCTGTCCATGGCCTGGGCATTGCTCAGATGCTCAGGCTGGCCGTGCAGGCCGAACTCGACGCTGAACGGTTGCGTCTGGTATTGCCGGACATTCCGTTGAGATCCATACCCGTGCAGGCCGTGCATGCATTTGGCCGACGTCCGCCGGTCAGAGCCCGAATTTTCCTTGACTTCGTTGCCGCGGAACTTGCTGCGCGTGCGCTTTAGCCGCTCAGTGAGTGGGTGGCATGGAAGCAAGGTTCGGACTGGTGTCCGGGCGACAACATAGTAAGCACCGTTGCAGTACTACCCGCACGCCATGCCGTGCCTTACGATCTGCTGCAAGAAATCCCTTGGTGCTTTCGTATTATCGATTCATTCCGTCATCGAGCGCGGTAGGTGAGCGTTCCGCGATGCTTTGGCTTGGTTGGCTCCATATATTGCGTTGCTTTTAAAGCGGGATCTCCGGATGTTATATGGCTACTCTATCAATCGATCCTTGGTCACAGACGATCAATGCGCTGGCGGCATGTCAGGCCGATATTGCGGCACGAACGCATGTCCTTGCGGGTGGTGAGAAAATTCGCCCGAAGAGGGTTCAAGCCCGCTCCTCGCGCGGAGCATCGATACGCTTGATAGAACGTCCGACCTCGACGACGGTTACCGTCGCCTGGAGCGATCCGACTGTAGGTTGTTTCGGAAATCAAACGTGGCGATTGACACGGGCGCGTCACGCCGGAGTTTGTGCAATCAGTGGGCGACTGATCGGATGTGGAGAGGAGATATATCGGCCAATGTGTCGGCCTATTCCCGTGAACGCCAAGGCGATGATTTTGGCCGAGGTGGTTGCGAAATTCGGTTGGCGAGAGGGATGGAATTCATTGCCTGCACATTTGATGAACATGGGCTGATTCGGGCGTTCATCGAGGACGTGTGAAAAAAGTTGGGAAATTCGACCGGTCGAGCGAAGAGTTGATGAGGTGAATGATGCTATCGCATGAATTGATATCCCGATATGGTGCCCTGATTGTCTTTTTGAATGTCCTGGGCTCTTCGCTCGGTTTGCCGTTGCCCGCCATTCCGACGCTGATTACTGTCGGCGCCAGCATTGCCATTGCGAGCAACGCAACCGCTTCGAATTTGTTGCATTTCTCGAGCATACTTGCAGCTGCCGTCCTGGCTGGTGTCGCGGGTGATCTTGTCTGGTTCCAGGGAGGCAAACGATATGGCGAGCGAACGCTTCGAACGATATGCAAGCTGTCGCTATCTCGCGATACTTGCGTGAGAAAGACGGAGCGGTTCTTTGGACGATACGGCGTGCGCGTCATGATCGTTGCACGATTCCTGCCCGGCTTGTCCCTCGTTGCCGTGCCGTTGTGCGGTGCCATGGCCGTCAGATTGCCTTCGTTCATTTCGTACGATTGCGTCGGGGTATGTCTTTGGGCGTTCGTCGGGCTGCTTGCGGGTTCGCTGTTTTCAGCGCAGATCGACGTCATATTCATGTGGGCGGCCCGCCTTGGGTGGCAGGCGTTAATTGTCGGCGTGGCCGTTTTGGCGATTTATGTCCTGTATCGATACTGGCGGCGAAGGCTGCTCGAGAAAGCACTCGAAACAGCGCGAATGAGCGCAGGCGAGCTGCATGCCTTGTTGGCAAGCAACCCGTATCCCGTGATATTCGATATCCGCTCTCCCGAGCGCCGAGTCATCGACCCGTTTGTCATCCCCGGTTCGATTTTTGCCGATGAACGAAAGGCGCATGAAATCGTCAGTGAATTCGGAACCCGTCGGACGATCGTCATCTATTGCTCGTGTCCGGCGGAAGTGTCGGCCGCCTGGATGGCCAAGCGATTGCGAATTGCGGGCGCGCAAATCGCGTTGCCGCTGGCGGGCGGTATCGATGCTTGGCGGACCGCGGGTTTTCATGTCGATCCGATTTAATGGATCAGCTACCGCTGTTTACGGAAACGCCGCATTCTGCGATCGATGCACGGTGAGGGCAGCGATCCGGTAAGGCGAGGGATCTGCATGCGGGCTTTCGGCACGTTATAGGTCCTTTTGTCGCACCGGATATATCTATGCTGACGCCCTAAAACATGCTCAATAAATGCGTGTTTATGAATCTTTCCTGGCGCCCCATCTATTAAGGAGAACAGAAATGCAAGAAACCGTCCTGATTTCCGGCGGCAACTCCGGCATGGGACTATCGACGGCGCTGCTATTGGCCCGGCGAGGATACCGTGTCTTCGCGGGAGCCCGGTCCAGGGAAGGGCTGGCAACGATCCGCAGCAAGGCGAAAGAACACGATCTCCCAATTACCCCGATAACGCTCGACGTGCAGGATACCGCTTCCGTCGCGGCGGCTGTCGACGCTGTGCTGATTTCGGCCGGCCGCTTGGACATCGTGGTGAATAACGCCGGTTATGGTCTGGTGGCGAGCATCGAGGATGGCACCGACGAGGAGTTCGTCCGTCAGTTCGACGTCAATGTCTTCGGCGTGCTCAGGCTCATTCGTGCGGCCGTTCCCGCGATGCGGCAGGCACGGCATGGCGTCGTGGTGAACGTCGGATCGTTTCTCGGAAACATGGGGCTGCCGCTGCTGGCGCACTACAGCGCGAGCAAGTACGCGGTCGAAGGAATCACCGAATCGCTTCGGTGCGAACTCTCGCCCTTCGGCATTCGAGTGCACACGGTGGCACCAGGATTGTTTCGGACCGGCTTCGTGTCTCGCGGCCTGGCCGCCAACCCGCGCACGACCGCACCTGATTCCCCCTATGCCGTTGTGGCCAGCAAGCTGCTGCCGGTGATCGCCAACCGCATCAACGAGGGCCCCGACCCGATCGCTGTGGCGGAAGCCGTTCTCCGCACCATCGAGCAGCCGGATGCGCCAGCTCGCATTCCTGTCGGCGAGGAGGCTCTTTACGCCGACGAGATGAAACGCAGCCTGGCGCCCGCAGCGTTCGAAGCCGCCGTACGCCGCCTCTATGGTCTGGAAGCTCCGGCGTGACGGCGCCGGCTCTCGAGTGATTCGACGGGGGTGGTTTCGATCTGCTCGAGATGAAACGGAGCGTTGTCGATGGGTGTATTTCACGCAACACGCGTACCGATCTCATCGGCGGCGCGGGCCTTCTGGGCGGTCACCCTGTCATCGCGGCGCAGGAAGAGACGAAACGACTGCTGCTTCACGACGCAGGTCCGGCGCGGCCTCTCCCGACCGTCGTATTCAAGAAGACCTAACGAATGCAACTGGGCAGCCAGCGCCTGGAACTCGCCTACTACGGAGACAGCCACGAACCCGGCAACATCTTCATCTATGCGCCGGAGCAGAAGACGTTGATGGTCGTCGATCTTGTCTTCCCGGGATGGATGCCGTTCCGGCGCTTTGCCGTTGCGCATGACGTGCCAGCCTGGATGGCGCAGGTGGAGATGATCGCGAAGCTGCCCTTCGACAAGCTGGTAGCAGGCCACGTCGCGCGATTGGGGACGCGTGCCGACGTGCTGACCCGGATCGGGTTCGATAACGACGTGAAGCGTGCGGCAACGGCAGCGCTGAAGACGATTCCTTTCGTGGACGGAATTCATCCGGCCGATGCAGAAAACCCGTGCGCGCTCACAGACGCCTATACGGCGCGTGCGGCCGGATATTGCGTCAATGCGTTGACGCCAAAATGGAGCACCCGGTTGGGCGGGTTCGACACTTTCGTCTGGGACCGGTGCTACGCGATGGAGCAGAGCCTTCGCTTGGACTGAAGTGCGGTATTGCGCAACTTGAGAGAAATCCGTCGGGAGAGGCGAGCGTCGAGGCAAGCGACCGGCAACCCGACTGGCAACCCGGATACCGGCTCGATGCGCGGAGCGGACGGCTACACGGAGACGATGTTTACGCTGGCGAGGCTGGACGACTTCGTGCCGGCGCGCGCCGGACCAGATGTGGCAGGCGCATCCGCGGATGCGCCTTCGAGTTGTTCGGCCGGTATTCAGGCAGCGAATGGCGGGTAATCGACATATCCGTTCAGGCCGCCACCGTAGTAGGTCGAACGATCGGCCGTAGCGAGCGGCAGTCCGGTTTTCAGTCGGTGCACGAGATCCGGATTGGAGATGAACGGCTGCCCGAATGCGGCGAGATCGATCAGGCCATCGCTTATGAACGAGCGCGCACGTTCGGCCGTCATGCCTCCGGCGAGGATGATCGCAGTCTGGTTCGCCTCGTTCCTGATACGGGAAAGCAACTCGATGGTACGGGCTTCCGAGGCCGTGGCGTCTTGGGGCGCCACCGAGACGTTCGTCTGGTCCATGACATGGATATACGCTATGCGGCGCATGCCGAGTTCAGCGGCAAGCGATCCGTAGGTATCGAGAATGCCCGGGTAGTGTGGCATATCGAACAGCAGCCCATACGGTGAGATCCGGATCCCGATCCTCCCGGAGCCTATACGTGCGGCAATGCCGTCAACGACTTCCAGCGCGAAGCGCAACTGATTTCCAGGCGTCGCCGAATAGCGGTCGGTGCGATCGTTGACCAGGGGATTGAGAAACTGCTCGAAGAGGTAGCCGTTGGCAGCGTGGATTTCCACGCCGTCGAATCCGGCGTCGACGGCATTGGCCGCGGCGGTAACGAAATCCTCGACCACACGCCCGACTTCCCTCGTCGACAAGGCGGACGGCGTCGACGCCGAAACGAACCCAGGCCGCCCTTGGTCGTCGTAGGCAAAGACGATCGAGTCTTTTGCGAGTCGCGACGTGGCGCTGCGTGGTGCCTTGCCGTCAGGCTGAAGGCTCGTGTGCGATACACGGCCCACGTGCCACAGTTGCGCGAAAATCTTGCCGCCGACGGCGTGAACCGAATCCGTGGTGAGCCGCCACCCGGCCGTCTGCTCGTCCGAGTAGATGCTCGGATTGAACAGATAGCCCTGGCCCTCGCGTGAGATGGGGCTTCCTTCGGTCACGATCAGTCCGGCGGTCGCGCGCTGCGCGTAATAGAGCGCGGTGCGTTCGTCGGCAATATTGTTTGCAGCGCGGGATCGGGTCATCGGAGCCATGACGATGCGATTCGCGAGTGGAATTCCGTTGAGATCGAACGGCTTGAAAAGTTGAGTCATGTTGGTTTCCTCGTGTGGCAACCTATTGCTGAAGGTACAGTCCCAGTGCTTCGGCGCCGCCGATGTGCCGGCCGTTGATGAACACCTGCGGCGCGGTCATGCTGCCGGATACGGCGCCCAATACCTTGGCGCGGATGTTGTGGTCGAGCGGTACCTCGACATATTCCATGTCATGGTCGAACAGCAACTGCCTGACCCTCGCGCAGTAAGGGCAGCCGACCTTGGAGAACACGACGATCCGGTCGGGACGCAGCGCATCCGGTGCAACATGGTCGAGCAGCGTGTCGGCGTCGGACACCTTGAACGGATCGCCCGGCTCATCGGGCTCGACGAACATCTTGTCCACGATGCCGTTCCTGACCAGCATCGAATAGCGGCGGCTTCGTTTGCCGAAGCCCAAACCCGTCTTGTCGACAAGCATGCCCATGCCGTCAGTGAACTCGCCGTTGCCATCCGGAATCATCACGATATTCCGGCATTCCTGGTTCCTGGCCCATTCGTTCATCACAAAGGTGTCGTTGACGGCCACGCAAAGGATGGCGTCCACGCCGGCGGCATGGAACGCAGGTGCCAGTTCATTGAAGCGCGGTAGGTGGGTCGACGAGCACGTCGGGGTGAAGGCGCCCGGCACCGAGAATACGGCGATCGTCCTGGCATCGAACAGCTCCGCGGTGCTGACGTTCCTCCATGCGTTGTTTTCGCATAGGCGGAACGTCACGTTGGGCACGCGTTGACCTTCACGGGATTGCGGCATGTTGAGCTCCTCATCGGCAGTCGGTGATCCGGTCGGGAGAACGGCATGTGTGAAACGGACAATGTCCGCACCCGGTTGATCGTTGCTGATGATCAGTATGGGGTGCGATCGCTGTATGGTCGACGGGGTCGCGCGGCAATACAGCCGTGCGTGAAATGCACCAACGACGCGACGTAGCGATGCCACGCTCACGAGGCTTCGGCCCTCCTTGCTGCAATCTCGCGTGCGTATCGGAACGAACGACGTCGATCTTCAAACCCGGATTCACTCAAGCGATGAATCCGGAGTCCGTCGAATGTGCGAATTCGTCCCGATGTGCACGATATGCGAAATGCGGAGCGTCTCTGTATTTCCGCACGTTGTCGATTGTTGTCGCCCAGGCAATATGGTGAGTTCGCCCGCGGTGCTACTGAGGTTCGAAGCTCGGGCCTAGAATTCGCGTCGACGATCGTCACATACGCGCCATGCCGTATGTCGATCCGATCGTACGAAGCATCTCACTGAATCTCTCCAAGGAGTGCCCCATGCGATTCGATATGGTTACGCGAGCGAGTATCTGCTCCGCGATACTTCTCGCAGTCATGCCGACAGTGGCGTTTGCCGAGCCGTTTGCCGTGAAGGTTGACGATCTCGACCAGGGCGGTCGGTTCGTGAATGCGCAGGTGTACAACGGATTCGGTTGTCAGGGCGACAACGTCTCGCCCCGCGTCTCGTGGTCGCACATCCCGCCCGGAACGAAAAGCATCGTCCTGACCATCTACGATCCCGACGCGCCGACGGGCGGACTCGGATGGACGCACTGGGATGTCGTCAATATCCCGCCTTCGGAAACGGCGATTCGGAAGGGGGCATCGGGAGACGCACGACTGATGCCGGCCGGCGCGCTCGAGACGTTGACGGATTTTGGCGAGTCCAGGTACGGTGGGCCATGCCCGCCGCAAGGCGAATCACATCGATATGTCGTCACGGTATCCGCGCTGTCGGTCCCGAGCGTCGATGTGAAGCCGACGTCGAGTCCGGCGGTCGTCGCATATCAGATGCATGGAAACATCATTGCCCAGGCACGATATGTCGCGACGTACCATCGACAGTCGAATTGATGGCTGAATGCCGGTCGAGCGTATGTTTGGTCGGCATCACGACGTGCGTGGCCGTGCAGTGTCGCGGCCGGGAACGCTGCCACGCAACGCTTCATGGTCGATACGCAAGATGGCGCCCTGAAGGGGCGCGCACGGATGACGCGTTGCTCGCGCATCGACTGTGTCCAGGTCGCACGGTGCGGTCAATTGACGGGATCGATGCACGCGGCCAGAGGTTCCTCGATGCCCGATCGTCGCGACCGGCACGGGGTTTCAAAAGCGATAGCGTACGTAGCCCGAGTAAAAATTGCTCCCCGGGTTCGGTTCCTTGATGCCGGCATTGGAGATATGCTGGAAGCGGAATCCAATTTCCGTGGCGGCGTTTTTGCCAAGGCCGACACCCACCCCCACCATATCCGAGAACTGGAACGCACTGCCCATGCGGTGCTGGTCGGAAGTGCCTGCATGGCTCAAGATGCGCACGCCAACCGAACCCTCGACGAACGGCACGACATGACCGCCGTGCTTTTCGAGGCGGAGTATCGGCGAGAGTCCGAGTTCCGTCAGGTCGCGTTTGTTCGTTTCGCCGCGTGTATTCCAGCCGGCTATATTCGCTTCTGCCTGGAGCCTGAACAACCAGCCCTCCGGATTGCCATACTGAATGGGGGTGTTGAAGTTGATGCCAAGCTCGTATTTATTGATGTCGTGACTCGTATCTCGACCATACCCGAGATGCACGGCCGGATGATGCCAGCTGACGAGCTCTGCTGCAGCGACGTTCGAATTGGCGATACTCAGCAATGCGGCCGCGGCGACAGGACGCATGAGCGCGTTGATCGAAAAATGGCGTGCCTTGATCGGTTCGCAAGGCGATTCATATGATGTCATGTGCGAAATATGGGCTATCTGTTCGACCGCCGACTTGCCGGAAAATATATGCGGTAAATCGTATGGAAATCGCCGAAATTCCAGAAGCTCGCCACGTGGAAATTGCGTGTTGCCCAGCGCACGACAATCGACGGTCATTCGGTTATTTGTGCCGCTTCCGTTGTGCTGTCTGCATCTTTGCCTGCAGTAATGTTTCGAGCTCCTTGAGGTACATCATCACGGCACGTAGATAGGTATTTTCCTTGGGCAATTCTTCGCTCGCACGTTTGGCCGGCGTGCGAGAGTCGCTGGATTTCGATGGGGGGGATGTAACCATCTTTCAAAGGCGTTCTGGTCGGTATGGCATTAAACGACGTAGGCTGCTTCGTGCTGGCGCCGCTGTTGAATTCCTTGCACTCATTGCGTTTTGTCGTAGCCGACAGATCGATGTCGCGCCTTCGGCGCATGAGATGACGGAACCGGATCGCCAGAGGGCCGGCCGTCGCGCAATGGGACGTCTCGTACGCCAGGCATCGTGAAGTCTCCAAAGAGGTCGCCGGATGGTCCGGGGCAGGCCGGTCGGTCGACGGCTCGCTTCAGGCGAGAAGCCAGCCGGCTTGCGGTACGCGGATTCCGGCAATAGCCGCGTGCCACGATCGTAGTGGGCGGCGAGCGGAGGCGGTAGGCAGCGAGGTGGACTCATCGTGTTGTCCGTTATGCACCAGTTGAATCGATGAACGCTCGAGATCGACTTGGCGGAACGGCGACCGAGACTGCGCGAACACGTTGTTCGGCTGGCCTGTAAACAGCGGCAACCAGGCCGGTTGAAGAAGGAGGTGAATCGTCCGGCAGTCGCGTCGGGCGCGAATCGCGGCCCAATATTGATGTGATAGGACTGTGTCCAATATCTGCATTTCAATGTCGCGATTAATGGCACATTCCATTCGACGGCGGGCGCAGTATAATCGTGCCCCGTATAGTTCCCGTAGGGCTGCCGTGATTTTCGGCGGCGGGATACCAGGCAGGCGACACTGGAGCGCGGTAGCGAGCGGTTCGTATGCTCACAGCAATGCAGGGCAAGGAGGGGAAATGAGCACACGGGTGCATTCGACGTTGCCCCGGCATCACGACGACCGCGAGGACCCTGTCGCCTATGTGGTCGACGACGACGCATCAATGCGCGAGGCGCTTGATGCCCTGCTGCGCTCCATCGGGCTTCGCGTCGAGACATTTGAATCGGCGCAGGAATTTCTTGCGTTCCCGAAATACAGCGTGCCGAGTTGCCTGATTCTCGATGTCAGGCTTCGTGGAGAAAGCGGTCTCGCTTTTCAGGAGCAGATAGCAACCAGCAACATGCGTCTGCCGATCATATTCATGACCGGGCATGGCGATATTGCTATGACGGTCAAGGCGATGAAAGCGGGCGCGGTTGATTTCCTGGCGAAACCGTTTCGTGATCAGGACATGCTGGACGCCGTTGCCAATGCATTGGCGCGCGACGGACAACGGCTGATAGCCGAACAGTCGGGTTTGGCGGTTCGCGCCGCCTATGATTCACTGACACCGCGCGAGCGGGAAGTCATGAGCCTCGTTGTGGCAGGCTTGAAAAACAAGCAAATCGCCTTTGAATTAAACCTCAGCGAGGTCACGGTGAAGATTCATCGCGGGCAGGTCATGAGGAAGATGGCGGTTCGGTCGGTCGCCGATCTCGTCAGAAAATCGGAATCGCTTGGCGCTACTCCGCAACTGAAGAAATAGAGACGATGCATAGGCTCCGGCGGCGCGCTGCCCCAACGGTTGTCGACCGCCTATGGCTTTTTCAGTGCGAAGTTGAGCCAATGTTCGATGGCATCGGGATCCGCTGGTTTGCCAAGCACGACCAGTGCGCCGATTGCCAGCGCCTTTGCTTTCAGATCGGCAGTCGGAAACGACGTGATGAACAGGGTCGGCATGGTGTGGCCGAGTGCCTGAATCCGGATCAGCATGTCGACTCCCGACATGCCGGGCATCATGACGTCTGAGATCAGGCACGATGTTTCGGCGATTCCACCGGAATCAAGAAATTCCTCCGCAGACGCGAATAGGCGTGTTGGCCTGCCGAACGAGCGCACGAGGCTACCCGTCGCAAGCCGGAAGGCTTCATCGTCGTCAACTATCGAAACTATTTGAGCGGCACGCAAGTGTTCGGCCTCGTACATCGGGAAAGGAGCAGCGTGCGCTGGACCGTCGTGCGGCACAGCGAGAACGCGTCGGCTTATGCTTTGACGGTAGCCAGCGTAAATCTCATCTGCAAGATGTGAAATAGTACCTATGTATTAGTGGACCTGATCGTCGACGAAGTCGAGCGAGTGTTGCGAACCGCTCTCGTTCGATCGAGTATCGCCACGAATGCGGACGCGGAGCTCGGTTTGCGTTGAACATGCGCATTCGCTGTTGGTGAGCGAGGGTGCGCCAGCGCAGCCTGCGCCGCGAGGATGATCCGGTCGTACCGACGGAAGGGTAATCGGCATGATCAGGATTCGGCGGATACGCGCGACGACCGGCGGCCGAGTGGCGAATCTTTCCAATGGTAAATATGAAAGGTAGCGGTAATCTTAAATGGCGCGGTAATATGCTGGCGGCGTACCTGTTTATGCGGCGATTTGTCATCGCGAAGATGTTTTTGACTAGATAGCTTCGGCGTGTATCGGTGCCGACTTTGCACTGAGATGCGGGGTGCAGCCGTGATCACGGACCAAAGTTCGACGGCAGCACGCGGCAGATCAAGACCTTCATAAGGCTCCGGTTCCGATGGGTGAGAGACTTCAGATTCTGTGGGACGACGGTGAGCGCATTGTCTCCCGGGGAACGTGCCGAGGCGAGGGTGGTGGCGGCAGCGTCCTGTATGCGTATCCCGCAGCCGAGCATCCATTGCCGTCCAGCATAGAGCGGCTCACTCACGAATTCGGCCTGAAAAATCATCTCGATGGTGCATGGGCGGTGCGGCCGCTGAAGCTGCTGCGCGCGGATAACCGCACGGTCCTGATGTTCGAGGACCCCGGCGGCGAGCCGCTGACGCGTCTGATTGGCGCGCCTATGGAGACCGGGGCGTTCTTGCGCGTTGCTATTGCGATTGCTTCGGCGCTGGTCAACGTTCACAAGCACGGACTCCTCCATAAGGACGTCAAGCCGCTACATATTCTGGTGAACTGTTCCGATGGACGAGCGCGCCTGACCGGATTCGGCCTCGCCTCGCGGCTGCCACGCGAGCGCCAGGCGCCTGAACCGCCGGAGACCATTTCCGGCACGCTCGCGTATATGGCGCCCGAACAGACCGGACGCATGAATCGCTCCGTCGACTCGCGCAGCGACCTCTATGCGCTGGGTGTCACGCTCTACCAGATGCTTACCGGCGTGCTGCCGTTCAGTGCAGCGGACGCGATGGAATGGGTGCATTGTCATATCGCCAGAAAGCCGGTGCCGCCCAGCGGACGTGTTGGCGTGCCGGCCACGGTGTCCCACATCATCATGAAACTGCTCGCGAAGACAGCGGAGGAGCGCTATCAGACGGCCGCCGGTCTCGCGCACGATCTTCAACGCTGCCTGACCGATTGGGAGCGTCAGCGGCGCGTGGACGACTTTCGACTGGACGAGAACGGCACGCTGGACCGGCTACGGATTCCCGAGAAGTTGTACGGACGGGAGCGCGAGGTCGGCATCCTGTGCGCCGCGTTCGAACGCGTGCTCAATACCAGCACACCTGAGCTGGTGCTGGTCTCGGGCTATTCGGGTATCGGCAAATCCTCTGTCGTCCACGAATTGCATCGAGTGCTGGTGCCGCCTCGCGGGCTCTTCGCATCAGGCAAGTTCGATCAGTACAAGCGCGACATTCCGTATTCGACGCTTGTGCAGGCTTTTCAAGGTCTGGTACGCACACTGCTCGGCAAGTCCAACGCGGACCTTGCGACGTGGCGCGATGCATTATGCGACGCACTCGAGCCCGACGCGGCGCTCGTGACCAACCTTATCCCCGAGTTGAAGCTGATCATCGGTGAGCCGCCGCCGCTTCCCAAGCTCGAACCGCATCAGGTGCAGCAGCGGTTCCTGCGCGTATTTCGGCGTTTCATCGGCGTATTCGCCAAGGCGGAGCATCCGCTCGTGCTGTTCCTCGACGACTTGCAGTGGCTTGATACGGCAACGCTGGATCTTCTGGAGAATCTGCTTGTCGACCCCGGCCTGTGTTACCTCATGCTCGTCGGCGCGTACCGCGACAACGAAGTCGATGCCACGCACCCATTGACGGGCAGACTTCGGTCGATCCGGCACGCGGGTGCCAGGATCGACGAGATCAAGTTGGCGCCGCTCTCGAGGCATCACATCGAGCAGTTGATTGCGGAGTCGTTGCATTGCGATCGCGCGTGTATCGAGCCGCTGGCACGATTGGCGGAGGAGAAGACTGCCGGCAACCCGTTTTTCTTGATCCAGTTCCTGCAGACGCTGGCGGAAGAGGAACTGCTGACTTTCGATCATGATGCGTCGACCTGGATCTGGGATGCGGCCAGCATCCATGCCAAGGGATACACCGACAACGTCGTGGATCTGATGATCGGCAAGCTGGTCCGTTTGCCGGTTGAAACGCAGCAGGCACTGCAGCAACTCGCATGCCTTGGGAACGTCGCTGAGATTTCGACGTTGTCGCGTGTCTTTGCCGTTCCGGAATCTGCAGTCCCCGTGACATTGTGGGACGCGGTCCGCCAGGAACTGGTCGAGCAGTCTGAAGGGGCCTACGCGTTTGTTCACGATCGTGTTCATGAAGCGGCGTACTCGCTGATTCCCGAAGAGGCGCGCGCCAAAGCCCATCTGCAAATCGGTCGCGTGCTTGCTGCGCAAACGCCACCGGAACGGCGTGACGAGGCGATCTTCGAAATTGCGGGGCAGCTCAACCGCGGCTCCGCACTGATTACCGAGCGCGATGAGAGAGAGCGGCTGGCAGAATTCAACCTGTTTGCCGGCCGGCGCGCCAAGGCATCGACTGCCTACGCGTCCGCGCTCGCCTATTTCTCGACCGGCTTGTCGCTGTTGAATGACGATTGCTGGGTCCGCAGACACGAGCTGATATTCGCGCTGGAACTGGGCCGCGCGGAATGTGAATTCCTGACCGGTCAATTGTCGGCCGCCGAAGAGCGATTGGCGCAACTGTCGAAACGTGCCGCCACGACCGTCGAGCGCGCCCGGGTTGCATGTCTGCGGGCAGACCTGTATCTCATCCTCGACCAGAACGAAAATGCGATCGCGGTTTGCCTGACGTTTCTTCGTCACGTGGGCCTGGACTGGTCGCCGCGCCCGGACGCGGTGCCGGTACGCAGCGAATATAATCGCATCTGGTCGCTGCTCGGCGATCAGGCAATCGAAGAGCTCGTCGAGCTTCCGTCGATGGATGACCCGACCGTTCTTGCAACCGTCGAAGTGCTGACCAAGCTGTTGGCACCGGCCGTGTGCACGGATTGCAACCTTGCCTGTCTGACCGTCTGTAAAGCAATTACCCTGAGTCTCGAGCATGGCAATGGCGATGCTTCTTGCGTGGCCTATGTTCACCTTCCGAGATTCGCCGGACGACTTTTCGGTGACTACGAGGCAGGATTCCGATTCGGCCATCTCGGACGCATGCTTGTCGAGCGGCGCGGGATCGAGCGTTACAAAGCCAGCACGTATCACCCGTTTTCCATTTTCGTCGCTCACTGGGTACAACCGGTACGGACGTGCGGCGATCGGTTGCGCCGCAATTTCGACCTGGCCAACCAGATCGGTGACGTACCCATTGGCGCATTCTCGTGCAACTGCCTCATCTCGAATCTGCTCTTTATCGGTGAGCCGCTGGCCGAGCTGCAGCGAGAGGCCGAAAGTGGTCTCGCGTATGCCAGGAAAGTGCGATTCGGCGCCGTCATCGATTTCATCGAAAGCCAGCTCGCACTCATCCGGATGCTCCGTGGCACGACACCGAAATTTGGCTGCCTCGATGATGGGGCGTTCGACGAAGCACAGGTCGAGCAACGCTTGTCCGCGCCGTCGCATTCGATTGCGGCATGCTGGTATTGGGTCCGGAAACTGCAAGCTGGCTTCATCGCCGGAGACAACGAAGCAGCGATGCATGCCGCCGCGAAGGCACACGATCTACGCTGGACGCTGCACGCGTTCATCGAGGAGGCCGAGTACTATTTTTATGCCGCGTTGACCCTGGCCCGTCACTGCGACGCCGTCCGCCCCGAACAGTGGCCGTCGCACCTTGACACGCTGAACGATCACCACCGGCAACTCCGCATCTGGTCGGATCTCTGCGCGGAGAATTTCGCGAGCCACAGTGCGCTGATCGGTGCCGAGATCGCGCGCCTCGAAGGTCGTGTGACCGACGCCGAGATGTGCTACGAACAGGCTGTTCGCTCGGCACAGGAAAGCGGTTTCATCCACGTCGAGGCGCTGGCCAATGAACTGGCAGCGCGTTTTTATGCGGCTCGCGGCCTCGGGAGAATTGCCCGTGTATATATGCATGACGCCCGCTATGGCTATCTGCGCTGGGGGGCCGATGGAAAGGTCCGGCAACTCGAAGCGAACTATCCCTACCTGAATGCTTACCAGCGAACCGACAGGCTGACTCCCGGGCAGTCGGTCACGATCGATGCGCCAGTCGAACATCTGGATCTGGCGACCGTGATCAAGGTGGTGCAGGCTGCGTCCGGCGATATCGTCCTCGAAAAACTCATCGACATGGTCATGCGCACGGCCGTCGAGCAGGCGGGCGCGGCACGAGGTCTGCTGATCCTGCCGATGCACGGCGAGCATAGCATCGTGGCGCAGGCGACGACCGGTGAGACGGCTATCCAGTTGCAACTGTGCGATCTGCCGGTGAGCGGCGAGATGCTGCCGCAGGCGGTTCTGTACCATGTCTTGCGTACCCGCGAGAGCATCATTCTCGACGATGCCGCGATTGTGCCCACCTTTGCCGACGATCCGTATATTCGCGAGCATCGTGCGCGTTCCATTCTTTGTTTGCCTTTGATGAATCGGGCAACGTTGACCGGCGCGCTCTACCTCGAGAACAATCTGGCCGCCCATGTGTTCAGTCCGGCGCGTATCGCCGTGCTCAAGCTTGTGGCATCGCAAGCTGCGATCTCGTTGGAAAATGCCCGCCTCTATCGTGACGTCGAGGAGCGGGAGGCAAAAATCCGGCGCCTTGTCGATGCGAACATCATCGGCATTCTTGTCTGGAATGCCAACGGCGAAGTTCTGGAGGCCAACGACGTATTTCTGCGCATAGTGGGATATGACCGCAACGATCTCCTGGCGGGCCGCTTGCGCTGGAGGGATCTGACGCCGGTGGAAGCACAACAAGAGGCCGATGAAAGGCTGCAGGCGCTTCAGCGGACGGGCCGTGTCGATCCTTTCGAGAAGGAGTACATCAGGAAGGACGGGACCCGCGTGCCTGTCATTGTCGGCCTGGCGACTTTTGAGGCCAGGCGGAATGAAGGTGTCGCGTTCGTGCTTGATCTGACCGAGCAAAAGCAGGCCGCGGAAAAAATCCGCGAGACCGAGCGGCGCTATCGGGAGGTGCAGACCGAAATGGCGCATGCGAATCGTGTGGCGACCATGGGGCAGCTCGCAGCCTCGATCGCGCATGAGGTCAATCAGCCGATTGCCGCAACGGTCACCAATGCTCAGGCCGCGCAGCGCTGGCTAAACCTCCAGCCGCCGGATATCAACGAGGCTAACCTTGCGCTCGGCCGCATCGTCAAGGACATCAATCGCGCGTCGGACGTGCTGGGCAGGATTCGCCAGCTGATCAGGAAAGCCCCGCCGCGGAAGGAGCCGGTGAACCTCAACGACGCGATTCGCGAGGTGATCGAACTCACCCGGGGAGAAGCAAGGAAGAACGGCGCTTCGGTGGAGATACAGCTCGCCGACGACTTGCCATGCGTTGAAGGCGACCGTGTCGAGCTGCAGCAGGTGCTGCTGAATCTGGTGATCAATGCGCTCGAAGCGATGAACGGTGTCGACGATGGCCGGCGAGAACTGCGCATCGATACCCGGACGTCCGAGATTGGCGGCGTACGGGTGACTGTACGGGATTCGGGGCCGGGTTTTGGTCCGGACAACACGAAAAGCGTCTTCGCACCTTTCTACACGACGAAGCCCACCGGGTTGGGGATGGGATTGTCGATATGCCGCTCCATTGTCGACGCTCATGGCGGCGAATTATGGGCCAGTGACAATTCACCGCGCGGCGCTGTTGTCCAGTTCACGGTGCCGCTGCATCCGGCCACGGCAGACTAGCATCCCGGGCGTCGCGCGACGCGGCACCGACCATGCGGAACCGTCTTCGACGTTTTTTCTGCCGGCGTAACCGAAGCCGTTGCGCGAGCGGCTCGTCGCCGCACGTTCCAGTCGATCGTGGAACGGTGGCTTTTCCTGCAGCGCTCAGTCGCGTCGGTAGATCGCCGACGGCACGCATAGGGTTGCGTGGCCAACTGATCGGCCAGTGCGACGATTTCTTCCGGAACTGGAGCGTATGGCATGAAACCTGACTCTTACCTGTCTCCCGATGACGCAGGCCGTCGAGACCTGATGCTGGGCGGGGTCCTGGCAACCGTCGCTGCCATGGTGCCGAACGCCGCGGCAGCGGCTACGGATTGCGCACCGAAGCCCACTGCCGGTGCGGCGGGGGCGAGGATTCGGTCCTCGGACAGGATCACCACCAAGGATGGCGTCGAAATCTACTACAAGGAATGGGGGCCGAAGGATGGTCAGGTAGTCACGCTCAGCCATGGCTGGCCGCTTTGCTCTGACCGCAAGCCTTGCCCACATCGCGTGGCGGTTTCTGCAGATTCCAGCTACCGTTTGTCTCCTCCCGTTGGTCGAAGCCGGATCCAGGGTGCTTCTTCGGGAATAGGCAGAGGCTTCGGGCCGGATCGACCTGCCGAGTGATTCGACTGGGCAAAGACCGGACCGATCGTGATCGGTCAGTGCGGTCGTGCCATCGTTATGGTTGCCAATACAACCATCTATGCGCTACCAATGCGATGAGTTGTGCCACGACGGCGGGCTCGAGCGTGACGAGCGGCAACCGATTGTCGAGCGCATTGAAATGGAAGATTTCGCCGAAGCCTGGCGCGATCACCGCTCCCAAGCCTGCCTGTTGCAGGCCCCACGCCGCATGCGCCCGGCTGGAACGGCAACCGACGTTCGCTCCTGCAGCGAGGATGTTCGCGCGCCCGCACTCGGGATCCGCCGTGCCGGATCGAGGCGGGCGATACGCCGGTCGTGATTCTGCCGGCGAGCATTCCGGCCCCGGATGCATGAAGATCGGGTGCGACATCAGCGGGCATCGACACGCCCCTATCGCGCCATGATCGATGCCTGGGCCGCTTGATATGCCATCATGCGTCTTTTAGTATGAAGGAAGCGCAGCGTGCGTCTGCGCACAAGCTTGGTCACAGAGGAGACACATGCAATCCAGGTCGGCGGCTCCCTATACGATCGTCGTGATCGGCATCGTGATCGCCTGCGCGCTAATGGGGCTGTGCGTGCTGCAGCTGTTCCAGAGCCGCAACGACGCGCTCGAGCGGGCGAGCGAAACTTCCCGCAATCTCGGCCTGGTCGCCGAGCGAGACATCGAACGCAACCTCGAACTCTATGACTTGTCGCTGCAGGCGGTCATCCAGGGGCTTCAACGTCATGACTTGATGGACGCACCCGCGAGCGTGCGGCGCGCCGCGCTGTTCGATAACGCGATGACGGCACAATTCCTCGGCTCGATGCTGGTACTCGATGCCGCCGGCAACATCGTCCTGGATTCCGCCAACGACGTGCCGCGCCGCGGCAATTTCGCCGACCGCAACTACTTCACCGTCCATCGCGACAATCCGGATGCAGGGCTCTATATCAGCGACCCGTACCCGTCGCGCCTGCGCAGCGGCACGCTCAGCATCGGGCTCACGCGGCGGATCTCGAACCCCGACGGCTCGTTCGCCGGGATCGTGCTCATCGCGGTCAACCTCGAATATTTCCACCATCTGTTTGCCGGCCTGTCACTGGGGCAGCACGGTTCGATCTCGCTGATCGGCAGCGACGGCGTCATGGTGATGCGTCAGCCGTACGACGCTCGCACCATCGGCCGCGACATCAGCCAGGCCGCGACCTTCAAGCGGTTTCAGACCGCGCGGGAGGGCGTATTCTCGGAAACCTCGACGCTCGACGGGGTGCGCCGTCTCTACTACTTCAGGCATCTGCCGAAGCTGCCGCTGATGATCATGGTCGCCGAAGCGGAGCAGGACATCTATGCGGCGTGGCGGCACCGGGCCGCGACGATCGGCGCGCTGGTGGCAACGTTCGGCGCTGCGTTCATCGCGGTGTCGGTCATGCTCGGCACGCAACTCCGGCGCCGGATGCGCGCCGAATCGGAACTCGTGTTGCTCGCACGCACCGACGGCCTCACCGGGCTGAACAATCGCCGCAGCTTCGCGGAAGTGCTGGATCGCGAATGGCGTCGTGCCCGGCGAGCGCGATCGGTCTTCTCGTTGTTGTTCGTCGATGTCGACCGCTTCAAGGCCTATAACGACGCCTATGGCCATCAGGCGGGAGACGACGCGCTGGCCGCGGTTGCGCGCTGCATCGGCGACAACATCCGCCGGCCGGCCGATACCGCAGCCCGCTACGGCGGGGAGGAATTCGTCGTGCTGCTCCCCGATACGCCCGAGACGGGCGCCGCCCAGATTGCCGAGCGGATTCGCGCGGCAATCGACGAACTGGCGCTCGAGCACGTCGGCAGCGAACATGGGCGCGTCACCGCCAGTATCGGCCTTGCGAGCTGGACGCCCGAGCACGATGAGGAGGCCGGCAGCGTGATCAAGGCTGCCGACGAGGCGCTGTACCACGCGAAGGCGACCGGCCGGAACAAGGTCGCCGCCTTTCAGGCGCCGGCGTGACGCGTCGCGGCATGGCAGCGTTGTTGCAGCCGGCGAGCACGTATCACATGCTGTCGAGAATGTGGACGGATACCGGAAGTACGGATGCGCAACCGACGTGGTAACGAGGAAGTCCGCGCTTGCGCATGCGTGCTGCTGCCAGGCGAATGCGGCCGGAGACCTAACGACGCATACCGAACGATTCATCGATCCATATCCGTTGGGAGCCCGTCCCGGCACGGACATGTTCCGGGGCGTCGCGGTCGGTGCGGCTGCTCCGATCGTGTTTCCGTCGATCGTGCGTCATGAACCGACGGCGCGCGATATCGACGACGAGGCGGCCGCTCGAGCGCCGGTCGTGCCGGGATCCGCAAACAAGTTCGCCGCGACCAAGGCCGCCGCGCTACAGTGGACGTCAACCGCCGTCGAACGACGGGCGATGCGAGGGGCGAGCCATGCAACTTCAAACCGGCAATCTGTTCAGCACCGAAGCGGTGCGCGGCGACGACGAACGGATCGACATACTCGTCGCGGGGCCGCGCCTGAACGTCGAGCGCATCGTGTCAATGGGGCACGCGAGTCCCGACGGGTTCTGGTATGACGATCCGCGTGCCGAGTGGGTCGTGCTGCTGTCGGGCGCGGCCGTGCTCGAGTTCGAGGCGGACGCGACGCTGCACGACATGCGCCCCGGCGACTACGTGCTGATCGAGCCGCATTGCCGGCATCGCGTCGCGTGGACGCATCCGGAACAACAGTCGGTCTGGCTCGCGATCTATTACGAACGCTGAATCGCGCGGTGGCTTATTGGCCTGGCCGGTATCGGCTGAAGCGCTGCTCGATGACGCTGGTTCCCCATTGCGCGCCCTCCGATTCGCTCGTCAGCGTAAAGCCGAACGATTCGTATAAGTGACGTGCGGAATCCAGGCCCTTGAACGTCCACAGGTAGGTCTCGCCGAACTGCTGATCGTCGACGAACTGCATCGCGCGCGTCATCAGTTGCCGCCCGATACCGGAGCCGCGCAATGCGTCGTCGACGATGAACCATCGCAAATGTGCGATTCCCGTGGCTTTATTCCCGTCGATTGCGACAGAGGCGAGCGCACGGCCGTTCTCCGCATGGAGCCACAGAGCCTTGCCTTCAGCCGGCAGCGTGCCGGCAAATTCCGCGAGTTCGGTAGCAACCTTTTTCTCGAAGAACGCGCCAAACCCCCAGTGCTCCGCATAGAACCGCGCGTGAAGGCTTGCTATGTCGCCGATACAGCCGGGTTGGTAGCCGTCGACAATCTGCGCGGCGTCCGGTTTCGGTGAAGGCGCCCCGGCAACGTTGTCCTGCGCGAGCGCATCGCTGTAAAGCGCGAGGGCGCGGACGAGGGTTTGCTGGTCTGCCGGAACCATTCGGCGTAACGCGTTCGACACCTGACGCGTCGCGAACTGGTCGATCTTCTTGCGAAGTTTTTGCCCGTCGGCAGTCAGGTACAACTCGGTCGCACGTGCATCGTCGGGGGAGACGCGGCGCGTCACGAAGCCGGCCGTTTCGAGCCGGGAAAGCTGCCTGCTCGTATTCGATTTGTCCAGGCGCAGCATGCTGCCCAGATCCTTTGCACTGATGCCGGGCGCCATGCCTATTTCGAGCACGGCGTGAACGGCAGAGGGCGCCAGATCGCTATCGGCCAATGTCGCGCGCATGAAACCCAGTTCGCGAACCAGCTTGCGGGAAAAATCGCGAAGCTCGAGGATCGTCGCCTCGCGAGGCTTCGCCGGAATATCGATGAGGTCCATGACCAGCCCAACAGAAAGTTGCGAGTCGCAAGTAATATTAGTTGCGACTCGCAACTTGTCAAGGCCGATTTCGTCGGCATGCAGGGCATGCATGACCGATATCGCAGGCCTGCGCGCCGAAAAAGGCGCGGCGGCGCGACCTAGCCGCGCCCCACGAACGGCATCGTGGTCGCCATGATCGTCATGTTCAGGATGTTGGTGTCCAGCGGAAGATTCGCCATCTGCACGACCGCATTCGCGACATGCGTGACGTCCATGCGTGCCTCGGGCGCCATGCGTCCGTCGGCCTGCAGAACGCCTTCCGTCATCCGGTCGGTGAGCGACGTTGCCGCATTGCCGATGTCGATCTGGCTGCACGCGATGTTGTACGCGCGGCCGTCGAGCGCGAGCGACTTGGTGATGCCGGCCACCGCATGCTTGGTGGCCGTGTACGCGATCGTGTTCGGGCGCGGCGTATAGGCGGAGATCGAGCCGTTGTTGATGATCCGGCCACCCTGCGGCGTTTGCGCTTTCATCAGGCGCCATGCTGCCCGCGCGCACAGAAAGACGCCCGTCAGGTTCGTCGCGACGACGTCGTTCCACACGCCGAGTTCGTATTCGTCGAGCGCAACGGCCGGCGCGTTGCGGCCGGCGTTGTTGAACAGGACATCCAGCCGGCCGAACTGCCGTGCGATCTGCGCGAACGCGTGTTCGACCGACGCTTCATCGGTGACGTCCGCCGGAAACGCATGCGCGTCGCCGTGGGCGGCGGCGATCGCCTCGTTCGTTTCATGCAGCGATGCTTCCTTGCGCCCGATCAGCGCGACGGTAAATCCGGCGTTCGCGAGCGCGATAGCCGCGGCACGACCGATGCCGGAGCCGGCGCCCGTGACGGCGGCGAACTTGTTCGAGGCAGACATGGCTTGATTCCCTGCGGGTTGGGGTGAGGAAAGAGGCGGCGGGTGGGCGATGTACTCGCCGTGCGCCGATTGACGCGACATCGTACCGCGCACCACGGGTTTCGCGGTGCGAGCGCTATTTCCTGCGCGCCGGCGCGGACTTCCGTCCGCGTGTTTCGGTTTCCGCGAACAGGCTGACTACGACATCCCGCAACCACCGGTTGCCTTCGTCCTGATTCACGCGCGTATGCCACAGCATGTGAATCGGCGCGCCCGGCAGCGTGACCGGCAACGCGCGCCAGCCCAGCGAGAACGGTGCGGCGAGCTGCAGCGCAAGATGTTCCGGCACGGTCGCGATCAGGTCGGTGCGCTGCAGGATATAGCCGACGCTCATGAAATGCGGCACCGTCAGCCGCACGCGGCGCTTCACGCGGCGCCGCTTCAGCCATTCGTCGACCTGCCCGTGACCGGTGCCGGCCGACACGACGACCAGATGCTCGGCGTCCCGCCACGCGTCGATCGTCAGCGGCGCGTCTTCGAGCGGATGCCCGCGCCGGAACAGGCACACGTACCGCTGATCGAACAGCCGCCGCTGATAGAACCCGCCCTGCAGTTGCGGCAGCAGCCCGATCGCGAGATCGACGCGGCCGTCGGCCATTTCGTCGCTGAGATTGACGCTCGTGTTGCGCACCGTATTGAGTGCGATGCCCGGTGCCGCGCGCGAAAGATATTCGAGCAACGCGGGCAGGAACACCACTTCGCCGATATCGGTCATCCCGATCGTCATCGTGCGCGACGCGCGCAGCGGATCGAAGCCGGTTTCGGGATTGAGCGCGGCATGCAGCGTCGACAGCGCCTGCGCAACCGGCTCGGCCAGGCGCAATGCGAACGGCGTCGGGACCACGCCGCCCGGCCCGCGCACGAACAGCGGATCGCCGAGCCGGCGGCGCAGCTTCGCGAGCGCGTTGCTGACGCCCGGCTGGCTCATGTTCATCTGCTCGGCGACGCTCGACACGCGCCGCTCCTGCATCAGCCGCTGGAACAGCAACAGCAGGTTGAGGTCGATCTCGCTGAGTTCCATGGTTCGGTGATCATTCCATTCAGTGATGAAGCAGATTCCCGGCATTTTATTGTGGGATGAGAGTGCGCTGCTGACAATACCGATACGGCGCCTGCATTCGACAGGCGTGCCGGACAGGTCACGCGCGCCGTGGCCTCAACGACTCATTATCTGAATATCGGAGACACGTTCATCATGCAGACGAATCTGAGGATCGCGATCGTCGGTGCCGGCATCGGCGGCCTGACGCTGGCGCTCGCATTGCGCGAGCAGGGCATCGACGCGCAGCTGTACGAGCAGACCGACGTGCTGCGCGAGGTGGGGGCGGCCGTCGCGCTGTCGGCCAATGCGACGCGCTTCTACGAACGGATGGGATTGCGTCCGGCTTTCGACGCGGTGTGCGCGGAGATTCCGGGTCTCGTCTATCGCGACGGGCGCAGCGGCGCGGTGATCGGCCATCATCGCGGCGAGCCCGACTATCGCCGGCAGTTCGGCGGCTCGTACTGGGGCGTGCACCGCGCGGACCTGCAGGCGATCCTGTCGAAGGCGGTCGGTGCCGAGCAGATTCATCTCGGCCATCGATTGGTCGATCTCGCGCAGCATCCGGATCGCGTCACGCTGAGCTTCGCGAACGGCGAGCGCGTCGACGCCGATCTCGTGATCGGCGCGGACGGCGCGCGTTCGATCACGCGGCGCTGGATGCTCGGCTACGACGACGTGCTGTATTCGGGTTGCTCGGGCTTTCGCGGTGTGGTGCCTGCCGGGCGGATGGACCTGCTGCCCGATCCCGAGACCATTCAATTCTGGGTCGGGCCGCACGGCCATCTGCTGCACTATCCGATCGGCGACAACGGCGACCAGAACTTCCTGCTGGTCGAGCGTCATCCGTCGCCGTGGCAGTCGCGCGACTGGGTCATGCCGGCGCAAGAAGGCGAGCAGCTGCGGCTGTTCAAGGACTGGCATCCGGCGGTGGTGCAGATGATCACGGCGGTGCCGATCAGCCAGCGCTGGGGGCTGTTCCACCGGCCGCCGCTCGGCCGCTGGAGCCGCGGGCGCGTGACGCTGATCGGCGACGCCGCGCACGCGCTGGTGCCGCATCACGGGCAGGGCGCGAATCAGTCGATCGAGGATGCAATGGTGCTGGCCGCGCAACTCGCGAAGGCCGGGGCGGGCAACTGGCGCGAGGCGCAGGAGGCGTACGAGCGGCTGCGGCGCGGCCGCACGCGCAAGGTGCAGTATGCGTCGATCACCGCAGCCGACGTGCTGCATCTACCCGATGGGCCGGCCGCGCAGGCGCGCAATGCGCGTCTCGGCGAGCGCGACAGCGTGCTGCATCACCTGGACTGGATCCATGATTTCGACGCGCTTGCCGACGAGCCGAACGAGCGGCAGGGCGGTACGTGGCTTTGAGCGGAAAGGTGCGGTGCGAACCGCGGTAGTGCGTCGGGCTTCGGCGCGGCAGTCGCGTGGCCGGTCGTCGGGAATGCTGGCCGCGCTTGTGCCGGCCGGTCGGCCGGTATGGCCATCACGCTTAGTCAGGCATCCGTTGTGCATCGCGCTTGACCTGCTCGATGTCGCGAAGCCGTGACCGATATGCGTGATCCGGTGCGAGCGCGCGATACGCGCAGTGTGCCGCGGCGAAGCGGAGTCTGATGCGTCGGGCAGCCAGTGAGCGGATGCCTGACGCGTCATGCACTTTCGTTACTTCACGCACTCCAGCGCGTACTTCAACCCTTGCCCGAGCAGCCCGCGCCACACTTCCCACGTATGCCCGCCGTCGACGATGCGCAGCTCGGCCGGGTTCTGCGCGCGGCGCAGGTGCGTGTACAGCACGCTGGATTCCGCCTGGATCGTCAGGTCGTCGTCGCCGACCGCGATGAACATCGGCACGCGCCAGTTGCGCGCGAAATAGCCGCGCATCAGCGTCGGGTAGTTGAGTTCGTGCCACACGCGCGGATCGAACTGCCGGTCGCCGAACACGCCCACATAGCGCGCGGCGGAATTGAGCGGCGGCTCGTTCGCGTAGATCGCCGGGCTCAGCAGCATCGCGCCGCAGAACAGGCCCGGTTCGAGCAGCGAGAAACGCAGTGCGCCGAAGCCGCCCATCGATACGCCGCCGATCGCGCGGCCCGCGCGCTGGTTCGACACCGCGAAGTGCGCTTCGACTTCCGGCAGCAGGTCGTTCAGGAACGCGCTCTGCATTTTCTCCTTGCGATCGACGTACCAGTCGGTGCCGCCTTGCGGCATCACGATCACGACGGGCGGGATCTCGTGGCGCTCGATCAGCGTGTCGGCCGTGGCCTGCAGCCGGCCCTGCGTGACCCAGTCGTTCGCGTTGCCGGCATTGCCGTGCAGCAGGTACAACACCGGATAGCGCGCGCCTTCCGGGTTGTAGCCGGGCGGCAGGTAGACCGTGTAGGACCAGTCGCGCTTCAGCGACGCCGAACGGAACGCGCGCAACACGACGCTGCTGCCGGGGTTGACCGGCGGCTCCTGGGCGGCCGGCACGGGCGTGGCGAGCGTTGCGGGCGGGACGATCGCGGTCGCGGTCGCGGGCGCGGACGACGCCGGCGAAACCGCGGGCCCGCCTGGCGTGGCGTGGGCGGTGGCGAGGCAGCCGGCGAGCAGGGCGGCGGCGAACGAAAGGGCGAGTCGGCGCATGGCGAATCGTTTCAGGAAAGGCGCCCGCTATCGTAGCAGCGGCGCATGACGGCGCGGCACGTCATTGCCGCGAACGGAACGGGAACGGCAGCCGCGACACCAGCGGCGCGTAGAGTTTCGCGACGAGATACAGCAGCCCCATCGCGACGACGTCGGCGGTCAGGCCGAGCGGCACGTTTAGATAGCCTTCGGTCGCCTGGTAAAGCAGCGAGTCGACCGCGAGCGAGATGCCGGTCCCGGCGACGAAGCACAGCAGCCCCTGGCGACCGATCGTGCCGATCCAGGGCATCGCATGCGCGACCTTCTTCATCCACCCGAGGTGCACGAGCTTGGCCGCGAGCCACGCGATCGCGAGGAAGTTCGCGAGCCGCAGTGCGCCGAGGTTCTGCTTGATCGACGGATCGGTCGGGAACGGTTCGATGCGCAGCCGGTAGTACGCGCCGGCCGCGACGATCGCGAGCGACGCGGCCGTCAGCAGCCAGCCCTGCGGCTTCGGCGCGAGCGTCTGGTAGACCGGCTGGCAGCGCGCGATCACGCCGAGCACGAACAGGAACTGCCACGCGAACGGGTTGAAGTCCCACGGTGCGCCGCCGACAGTCGGCAGGAAGCGCGCGATGTGCGGCGCCGCGTACCAGAGCGAGCCGCTGAACGCGAGCATCAGCCACGGCTGCGTGCGCGCGAGCGGCAGCGCGAGCGGGACGAGCAGCGCGAAGAACGCATACATCGGCAGCACCGACGCGAGATACGGCTGGCGGCGGAACAGCAGGATGTCGCGCAGCGCCGCGAGCGGCTTGTGGAGCAGGCCGTCGAGATCGTTGGTCGGCATGTTCGGACCGTCGATCGAGAACGCGTTCAGCACGGCGGTGATCAACAGCATCAGGCCGGCCGTCACGAGGAAGGCACGGTAGATCTCGAAGGCACGGCGAATGAAACGCTGGCGCGCGGCGGCCTCGTCGTGCCGTTCGGCGAGCGAGTTGTACGCGATGGCGGTCGCGAAGCCGCCGAGGAACACGAACACCTCGGCCGCATCGCATAGCGCGTACGCATGCAGCGTCACGCGCGACAGGATGCTGCCGCCGATGTGGTCGACGACGATCACAAGCAACACGAGGCCGCGGAAGAAGTCGAGCTCGGCGTAGCGGCCGGCTCGGGCTGCGGCGGTCATCGGGCCGCCTCCCGGCGCGCGCCGCGTGCGCGGCAGGCACCCGCCGCGCATGAATCGGGGTGAAGCATGACTTCGCGAAGAAATGACGAACGGATGCGCATTGTGCCACCGATGCGACGCCGCCCGGGTTTACGCGGATGGCAGGCTGGCCAGCCGTTGCCGTCAAGCCTGATCAGGCAATCGGCCGAGCGGGGCAGTTGGACGAGCGCAACGCTTTGTGCGCCGGCTCCATGCCCCGATGGACGGGCGCTTTGCGACGTGACACCATTTTGTCCTCGCGGCCGCACACCGCGCAGTCCGCCCTGCGGGCCACGCCTATAAAACAGACCAAACAATCGCCGGGCGCAACGCCTGTCCGGCAACCGGCTCCGGAGATCCGTCATGAAGAAGCACGTCATTTTTGCCGCCGCGCTGGCAGCCTTCGCCGCGCCGGCTTTCGCGCAGGACAGTGTGACGCTGTACGGCCTGATCGACGAGGGCTTCAACTACACGAACAACGTGAACGTGAATGGGGTCGGAAAAGCGAATTACCAACTCGCGAGCGGCTATGCACAGGGCAGCCGCTGGGGCCTGAAGGGCAGCGAGGACCTGGGCGGCGGGCTGAAGGCGATCTTCACGCTGGAAAACGGTTTCGACGTGAACAACGGCCGGCTCAATCAGGGCGGCCGGATGTTCGGCCGCCAGGCGTTCGTCGGGCTGAGCGCGTCGCGTTTCGGCACGCTGACCTTCGGCCGCCAGTACGATTCCGTCGTCGACTATCTCGCGCCGCTGACCGCGAACGGCAACTGGGGCGGCACGCTGTTCTCGCATCCGTTCGACAACGACAACACGGACAACTCGTTCCGCGTCAACAACACGGTCAAGTACGCGAGCCCCGACTGGAACGGGCTGTCGTTCGGCGGCACCTACAGCTTCAGCAACAGCACGGGCTTCTCGACCAACCGCCAGTACAGCATCGGCGCGCAGTATTCGCTCGCCGGGCTGCAGGTCGCGGCCGCCTATCTGCAGGCGAACAGCCCGGGCGTCGGCAGCGCGGGCGCGATCGCGGCCGACGACGCGAATTTCGTCGCCGATCGCCTGCGCATCTTCGGCGGCGGCATCAACTATACGTTCGGCCCGGCGACGGTCGGCTTCGTCTATACGAAGACCGACGTGAAGAACCCGGTGTCGACGGTCTACCTGCCGGCGTCGACGTTCAACGGCCTCGGGCTGACTGCGACCAAGTTCCAGAACTTCGAGATCAACGGCAAGTACCAGCTCACGCCCGACTTCTATCTCGGCGCGCAGTACGTGTACACGGACGGCAAGTTCGACGCCGCGACCGGTTCGTTCAAGCCGAAATACCATACCGTCGGGCTGATGGCGGACTACAGCCTGTCCAAGCGCACCGACGTCTATCTGCAGGGCGCATGGCAGAAGGTCGCCGGCGACAAGACGGGCACTGCGGCCGACGGCGGCTACGTGGTCGGGACGGACGGCCCGTCGTCGTCGTCGAACCAGTTCGCGGTGCGCGCCGCGATCCGCCACAAGTTCTGATCGCGCGTCACCGCGCCGGAGCCTGAGCGCCCCGGCGTCGGCTGCCGTCATTCCGCCCGGTGCGTGTCGCCGAGCGTTTGCGCGAGCCAGTCGACGAAGATCCGCACGCGCGGCGCCAGATGCCGGCTGTTCGGAAACACGACCGACACCGGCAGCGGCTGCGCATGCCATTCCGGCAGCACCTCGACCAGCGAGCCGTCCTCGAGCAGCGGTGCGAGCCCTTCGCGCGGCGCCTGGATCAACCCGAGGCCCGCGAGACAGCACGCGAGATACGCTTGCGAGCTGTTCACCGCGACGATGCTGCGCATCTTCACGGTCTGCAGCGCGCCCGAATCCATGTCCGCATATTCCCAGTCCAGTTCGCGGCCCGTGCGGCTCGAGAAATAGCCGACCGCGACATGGTCGGGCAGGTCGTCCGGCGAGCGCGGCGTGCCGTGCCGCGCGAGATACACGGGCGACGCGCAGTTGATCTGCGCCAGTTCGCCAATGCGCCGCGCGACCAGCGACGTGTCCGACAGCGCGCCGACCCGCACCGCGCAATCGATCCCGTCGGCGACGAGGTCGACGAAGCGGTCGGTCGTGCCGAGTACCACGCGCAGGTCGGGATAGCGTGCGTGGAAATCCTGCAGCGCCGGAATCACCTCGTTCAGCGCGAAGCGCTCGGGCAGGTCGACGCGGATCACGCCGCGCGGCGCGGCAGCGGCGGCGGCGTCGAACAGCGTCTCGGCATCGTCGAGATCGGCCAGCAGCCGCGTGCAGCGCTCGTAGTAAGTCGCGCCCTCGGTGGTCAGCGCGACGCGCCGGGTGGTCCGCTGCAGCAGGCGTACCCCCAGGTGTTTCTCCAGATACTGGACGGCATTGCTGACCGTCGGGCGCGGCAATTGCAACTGCTCGGCCGCTTTCGTGAAGCTGCCGAGGTGGGCGACGCGCGCAAAGATGCGCATTGCATGCAGATGGTCCATGCGGGGCGGGAGCGTGGGCGGATCGGGACAGCCACCATTGTTGATCAGCGTCGAATGATTTGGGTGGGTGTTTCGCGTTGATCGCGCGCCGCGATCGCGTCGGTGCTGTCGTCATGCGGCGACGACATCGTGCCGCCGATCGGCGCTCGCAACGCGCACCCAGCGCCAGGACGCGCTGCGGGTCGTTAAATCGCAACTAACGGTCAATGACCTTGCTCACATCGAAGCGGCGGTTCCCGCCGGGGTGGCTATCGACGAGCGTTATCCGCTCGCCGAAATGGCACACTTCGACAGCGAGCAGGGACGGGGCGGCACATGGCGCCTGTGCATTCAGGCGCCGAGCATGGCGGGATCACGAGGTGGCGAGGCCGGCCGGACGAGCCCGAGCCAGCCTCAGGCAAAACCAGATGGCGGGCGGCGTGACGGAGGTTCACCATCGGCGCCGTATTCAACCGGACGGAACGCCTGCCATGCAAATTCATACGCTGACGATCATCGTGCTGGTCTTTCTGCTGGCCGGCGCGGTCAAGGGCATGATCGGCCTCGGGCTGCCGACGATCGCGATGGGGCTGCTGACGCTTGCGATGCCGCCATCGGCCGCCGCGAGCCTGCTGCTCGTGCCGTCGTTCATCACCAATGTCTGGCAGTTGTGGCTCGGCCCGTCGTTCGGACTGCTGCTGCGGCGTCTGTGGCCGCTGCTCGCCGGGCTGGCGATCGGCACGTTGACGGGCGGGCTGCCCGCGCTCGCGGCCGGCAGCGCGTGGACCCATGCGGCACTCGGCGTCGTGCTGGTCGCATACGGCTGCTGGGGACTTGCCGCCGCGCGGCTGCCCGCGCCGGGGCGTCACGAAAAATGGCTGTCGGCCGTGGTCGGCTACCTGACGGGCGTCGTGACGGCCGCGACCGGCGTGTTCGTCGTGCCGGCCGTGCCGTACCTGCAGGCGCTGCGCCTGTCGAAGGACGACCTGATCCAGGCGCTCGGGCTGTCGTTTACCGCGTCGACGATCGCGCTCGGTCTGCAGTTGCACGTGACGGGCGCGCTGCAGACGGTCGATCTCGGCGTATCGGTGCTGGCGCTCGTGCCGGCGCTCGCCGGGATGGTCGGCGGGCAATACGCGCGGCGCGTGATGAGCGAAAAGGCATTCAAGCGCTGCTTCTTCGTCGGGATGATCGCGCTCGGTGCGTACATGGCCGTGACGGGGCTGCGGTAAGCGCCGTGACGGCCGGCACCGTTACAACTGCGCTTCGATCGCAGCCTTGTCGATCACCGACCAGACCTGCCGGATCCTGCCGTCGTGAAATTCGTAGAACACGTTCTCGGCGAACGTGACGCGCGTGCCGTCCACGGCGAGCCCCATGAACGTCCCTTTCGGCGCACAGGCGAAGCGAAGCCGGCATGCGACGCGCGGCGGTTCGCATACGAGCAGCCGGATGTCGAAACGGAGATCCGGGATGTCGCGGAAATCCTGCTCCAGCATCGCGTGATAACCGGCGAGGCCAAGCGGCCGGTCGTTGTGGATCACGTTGTCGGCGACGTACCGGCCGAGTGCCGGCCAGTCCTGTCGGTTCAGGCAGTCGATGTAGGCGCGGTAGCGTGCGGCGAGGTCGGGTTCGGTCATGGCTGCGGTGTCTCCTCGTGTATCGACCGGGTGTTCCGGATGGTGCGCGACGTTCAGCGTGGCGGCGTTTCACCCGACAGGTACGACACGAACGCCTGCGTGTATTTCGGCAGCGCGTCGAACGATCGCGCGCAGAGCGTTAGCTTGCGGTGACTCCACGCGTCGGACAGCTCGACGAGCCGCACGTCCATCGTCTGCTGCGCGCGTTCGGCCGCGTGGCGCGACACGATGCCGATCCCCACGCCGCTTTCGATCACGCGGCAGATCGCATCGAAACTCTTCAACTGCACACGGTAGCGAATCCGCTTGCCGAGCGCACGCGCCTGATCCGCGAGATGGACCTGCAGCGCGCTGCCGTCGGTCAGCCCGATGAAATCCGCATCGGCGATTTCGTCGAACGCAACCTTCTCGCGCGCGGCGAGCGGATGCCCGACCGGCACGACCGCGATCAGCCAGTCCTCGCGGAACGGCTTCTGTTCGAGCCCGCCCAGCCCGACCGAATCGGCGACGATGCCGACCTCGGCCGTCTTGTTGCGGATCGCATGCACGATTTCCTGGCTCGAGCGCTCCTCGACGCTGATCGACAGTTTCGGATGATGCGGCAGATACGCGGCGAGCGCGTCGGGCAGGTATTCGCTGAGCGACGCCGTGTTGCACAGCAGCCGGATATGCCCGCGCAGCCCCTGGCCGTATTGCTGCAGTTCGCCGCGCATGTGGTCGATCTGCTGCAGCACCGTGCGCGCGTGGTGCTCGAGCGCCCGGCCCGCCTCGGTCACCTGCGTGCCCGACTTGGTCCGGTGCAGCAGCGGCACGCCGAGCTCGTCCTCCATCCCACGGATGCGCTCGCTTGCCGCCTGCAGCGTGATATGGGTCCGCTCGGCGCCGCTCGTGATCGTGCCGGCTTCGCAGATGTTCAGGAAGAGCCGCAGGTCGGTCAGGTCGAAGCGCATGGTCGGTTGGGGCGCGTAAGGATTGGAATGGCCGATAAGTTAGCAGGAACCGCCGCGCCGGTCTCAGGCTGCGCTTGAGGCCCCGTTCGCCGGTTCCGCATTTTCGGGGCGGGATCGAGGCCGGATCATGGCCGCATATCAACCGGGGGAGACCGTCATGCGGGTCGATTCGTCGTGGGGCGTGTCGTTCAAGATCGCGTTGCACCTGCTGTTCCTGTGCATCGGCGTCGCGTGGGCGTGCGCGGAGCTGGTCGACTGGCTGCGTTGAGCGGGCGGCCGGTGCAGGGCGCTTCGGCCGCGCGACGCGGCGATGCGAGAATTGAAAGCCATTCGAAATAATGGCGAAATGGGAAATTTATTCCGCATCGTGCCCGAAAAACCGTCAAGTTTTTCCGGTTTCGATCGTATTACCGGTGACAAGTATCTGCCGGCGCCCGGTTCGTGATCGTTTGTCATCATTGTTTGCATCCGGTTACACGTTGGCCGTTCCGTTTTTGAGATGCTTGAAAGATTGTCAAACCGGAGTCGATCGTCCATGAAGCAGCGCGAGATTTGCCGCAAGTCGGCGTGGCTGTCTGCCCTGGCTGCCGTGCTCGTCATGGCCGGTTGTGCCGGCACGCAGTCCGTTCCGCCGAGCGACACGCTGGCGGGATCGCCGTCGGGCCAGCCCGCCGCCGCGCCGGCGGTCACGCCCGCGGCGCCGCCGCCGGCACCGATTCTCGTCGCGCAGAAGTACGTGGTGAAACGCGGCGACACGCTGACGGGCATCGCGTCCGCGAACGACTGCAGCGTCGCCGACCTGCGCACCTGGAACAAGCTCGACGCGCGCGGCCCGCTGCGCATGGGGCAGGTGCTGCGCATCGTCCGGCAGCAGCCGTTGCAGGCGCGGACTGCGAACGTCGGCACGCAGGTCGCCGCGAACAATTCGACGGGTGCCGCGCAGGCAAGCGCGTCGACGGCGAGCGACCGGCAGGTCGTGCAGGAAACCAAGCGGCATGCGGGCGCGGTGTCGCTCACGTGGCCCGCGCAAGGCAGGATCGTCGACGCGTTCCGGCCGGGGCAGAACCGCGGCATCCAGATCGCCGGCCGGTCGGGCGACCCGGTCCGCGCGGCGGCCGACGGCCGCGTGATGTATGCGGGCACGGGCCTGAACGATTACGGCAGCCTGATCATCGTCCAGCACAACGCGGATTTCCTGACCGCGTATGCGCACAACCGCAAGCTGCTCGTGAAGACCGGCGACATCGTGCGTCAGGGCGACGAGATCGCGGAGATGGGCGACCTCGACAACTCGCGTGTCGCGCTGCTGTTCGAAGTGCGGCGCGACGGCAAGCCCGTCAATCCGATGCCGTACCTGCCTTCGTCGCAGGGCTGAAGCGGGCCACGCCGCTGGAACGCGGCAGCGGTCGCTGCTACGCTAGGGGATGTTCATGCGAGTCCCGCCGCTGCGGGGCCGACGGACGTCTTCGGGGATGCGCGGCGTAGGCCGTCGCGAGCCGGCCGTCGGCGTGAACGCGCGTGCATCGCCGATGCGCGCGTGCGTTGCTCCGTGCCACCGCTTCCGACAGAACACCACACATCCATGGAACACTCTCCGACACGCCGCTCGCTGTTGCTCGCTGCCGTCGCCGCGCCGTTCGTCGCCGCATGCTCGTCGGCGCCGGTCGCCGACCAGAAGCGCGCCCATGCCGCGCAGGCCGAACTCGCCGCGCTCGAAAAAGCATCGAACGGCCGGCTCGGCGTCGCCGCACTCGATACGTCGAACGGCACGCGCATCGCGCATCACGCGCGCGAACGCTTCCCGCTGTGCGGCACCTATGCGGTCGTCGCTGCCGCCGCGATACTCGCGCGCGGTTCGCTCGACGCGTCGCTGCTGCCGCGCCGCATCCTGTATCGCCGTTATGAAGTCGTGGCCGGCTCGCCGGTCACGGAAAGCCATGTCGACACGGGGATGACGATCGCGCAGCTGTGCGCGGCGGTGCTGCAGGCCGGCGACAAGGGTGCGGGAAACCTGCTGATGGGCGTGCTCGGCGGCCCGCAGGCCGTCACGTCGTTCGCGCACGAAAGCGGCGACACCGCGTTCCGGCTCGACCGCTGGGAACCCGAGCTGAACCAGGCCGCGCCCGGCGATGTGCGCGATACGTCGACACCGGTTGCGATGGTCGACACGCTGCAGCGGCTGCTTCTGGGCGACACGCTGCGCGAACCGCAGCGTGCGCAGCTCACCGAGTGGATGACCGGCGCGCGCGGCGCGACCGGGATCGCGGCCGGCGTGCCGCCCGGCTGGCGCATCGCCGACAAAACCGGCACCGGCGGCTATGGCACGACGACCGACGTCGCGGTGCTGTGGCCGCCGTCGCGTGCGCCGATCGTGCTGGCCGTGTCGTTCACGCAGCCGCGTGCCGATGCGGCTGCCCGCGCGGACGTCGTCGCGTCGGCGGCGCGCATCGCGACGGGCGCGCTTGCCGCAACGGCCTGAGCGTTCGGCGCATCTCGCGCAAAGCCGGCGTTTGGCTTATCGTGTCGGTCAGCGCGCGCCGGTGTCGGCGCGCGGTCTTGCCGCGCCGTCCTTCGGCGCGGTCGATCCGTTTACCCGCTTCGTCATGCGCCGACTTCCGCCCCTGCACGCGCTGCAGATCTTCTCGACGGTGGCCCGCCACCGCAGCTTCACGCGTGCGGCCGAGCAGCTGTGCCTCACGCAGGGCGCGGTGAGCCGGCAGATCCAGACGCTCGAGGCACACTACGGTTTTCCGTTGTTCAAGCGGCACGCGAAGGGCCTTACGCTGACGGCGGAGGGCGAGCAATTGCTGCCGGTGGTCAACGAGAGCTTCGCGCGGATCGAGGACATCTCGATGAAGCTCACGCGGCAGCGCACCGATCTCGCGTTGAAGGTGCCGACCTGCGTGATGCGCTGGATGCTGCCGCGCATCATGCGCTTCCAGGGCGAGCATCCCGATCTCCACGTGCAGATCACGACCGTGTGGCAGCACGTCGTCGATTTCTCGACCGAGCCGTTCGATGCGGCGATCGTCTACGGCACGTCGCCGGGCGCGGGTGTATTCGCGGTGCCGCTGTTCGACGAGCGGTTGACGCCGGTATGCGCACCCGAGCTGCGGCAGGCCGCGCCGCTCGATGCGGTCGGCGATCTCGCGCGCCATACGCTGCTGCATCCGACGCGCGACCATCGCGACTGGCGCGCGTGGCTCGATCATGCGGGCGAGCGCACCGTCGATGCGGAGCGCGGGCCGACCTTCGACACGCTCGATCTCGCGACGAACGCGGCGATGCAGGGCTTCGGCGTCGCGATCGGCGACGTGACGCTCGTCGACGACGACGTCAGCGCGCGCCGGCTCGAACGGCCGTTCGACATCGTGCTCGAGACCGGCGCCCGTTATTTCTTCGTCTATCCCGAGAACATCGGCAGCCAGCAGAAGATCCGCGCGTTCAGCGACTGGATCGCCAGCCATCGCGACTGACGCGCGAGGCCGGCCGTGGGCCTTACTGGTACGTCACGACGGCGATCATCGGCGCATGTGCGTTGCCCGGACGGTCGGGTAAAACGATTGCGCGCGAGGCCTGCGTAAAGGTCGTGGTCTTGATCGTGCGCAGGCTGGCCGCGTCGACGAACGCGACTTGCCCGCTTGCCGGGCGCGGGCAGTCGGGGCGCACGCGCGCATGCGCGGCGTCGGCCGTGTCGAGCGCGAACGAGCACGGCGGTTCGACGATCATGCCGGTGAAGTGGATGATGCCGGATGTGCCGGCGGCAAATGATGGGGACGGCGCCAGAAGCGAGGCAGCCAGAACGAACGAGGCGGCGAACAGGCGATGCTTCATGACAGGCTCCAGAGAGGAAGCGCGTCGCAGCGGGGCCGCTCGAATGGCAGTCCGTCAACGCTGCGATGCTGTATGCGTAAACGGCAATTCCATCGAATCCCTTGAATGGATAATCGTAATTATTGGATATAAGCAAATAACGCGGTCTTTCCAGAATCAATTTAGGCCGGATTTGCGAGATAGCAAGTCAGGGTAATGCCGATGTCGTAAGCTCGACGGAGGCACGGCCGGCCGCTGCTGGCCGTTGCTGCGAGTCGTTGCGCAATCAACGGCTCGACAGGGCGATGCGCTGACGAAGCCGCGCGCATGAAAAAACGGCCGCTCGTGTGACGAGCGGCCGTTCTTGCGCGGCGTGCTTGCGGCAGCGCGATTACCCCGCGCGCTTGCGCACCGCGCCGACGATCACGAGCAGCACGATCGCGCCGATGATCGACGCGATCCAGCCTGCTCCCTGGCCCGGTGCATACCAGCCGGCGGCGCGGCCGACGTAGCCCGCGACGAGCGAGCCGACGACGCCGAGAACGACCGTCATCAGGATGCCCATCTTGTCGTCGCCCGGCTTCAGTGCGCGGGCGAGGAGGCCGACGATGAGCCCGACGACCAGGGTTTCGATGAATTGCAGCATGAACGCCTCCCTATTGCTGTTGAGCTGTTGACGAAAGGAATGGACTCGCGCGGCGCGCCGGGGTTCCATGCGGCGGCGAACCGGCGCGCGGCGTGCCGAGTATCGCACGCCGCCACGTCACGCGAATGTCAGGTCGCGACGAGGTGCGCCGACGTCATTCATTGATAGTCGAGCAGGACCTGCGCCGCGGCATGAACCGAACCGCCGCCGACTTTCGCGCCCGTTTGCAGGTAGGACGCGCGGAGCCGGATCGTCGACGATCCGCCGGTGGCCCGGTTGTAGCCCGTCACCGTGTGCGACTTCCCGAGCGGCAGCGGCTGGCCGGTCGCTGCGTCGGCGATCTGGATGCCGATGCCGCTGGCCGTGGCATCCGGGCGCAATTGCATTCCGCCGGGCGTGCCGGTGACGACGTCGTCCAGCGGAGCCAGTTGATAGCCGATCCGGTTGTAGCCGGCCGGGCAGTTGTTCAACTGCACCTGGAAATCCGTCGCGCCGGCGGTCGAACCGACGCCGTTGAACACGCGATGCTGCACGGGCGGCAGCGTGACGGTCTGGTCGGGAATCGAGCACGTTCCGTTGATGAAACTGACCTGCGCGGCAAGAAAGACCGGGTTCGACGCGCCGAGGAGACCGGACTTGTAGTAGATGGTGTAGTAGGCGCTGAGCGTGCCGGCATTGAGCGACCCGTCCTGCGGCTGCCGGCTGTCGCGAAACAGTACGACTTCGAGCGTGTTGCGCAAGGTCGCCTTCGTTGACGAGACGGCGACCTTGCCGTCGACGACCATGCGCGTGGACAGGCCCGACACGTTGGTTTCCAGATCGGGGCCGTCGGACGTCCACACGCTGCCTTTCGGATACATCTTGATGCTCGTGATCTGGCAGGTGCTCGCGCCGCAAACGTCCTGCGGCGTGAAGTAATGACGCGCGACGACCGTGCCGGTCGCGGCGTTCGCGGGGCTGGAAATGGTTGCCTGCCCGAACGCATAGAGGGAGCTTGCGGCCGCGGCCGCGCCGGTTGAGCATGCGAGCAGAAGCGACGCAGCGACTGCGATCGGGCGAAACGGGCGGCGGACAAGGCAGCGACGTGCATTGCGCCTGCGCGCCGTGCCTGCCGGGATCGTGACTCGGGTCAATGCGGACGATTGGCGAAAGTGGGACATAGGGATTCCTTACTGAATGTCGGCGGTCGTCGAGTCGGGCTGGCAAATACTCTTCACGGTCCGGATGCCCGACGATTGCCGGCGATGTTCCGCGAGGGGCAGGTCATATGCGATTCGGCAGATCGAGCGGGAATCGGCGCCCCATTGAACCGTCAGCGAGCCGCTATCGGCGAGCCCGCGCGCGAAGATCTTGCTCGCCTGGCCGACGACGCCGACTTCCTTGCCGTTCTCGTCGTGCACGGCGGCACCGAACGGCAGCGGCGTGCCGTCTGCCTGGCGCGCCTGAACGAGCGCCGCGCGGCCGGTGTCGGTCGCGAACCGGATCAGCGGCACCGCGCCGGCGCGCGGCGCGATCTGCCTGCTGGTTTCCTTCAGTTCGACGTCCATCGAAATGCCCTTCGGATCGAGCGCGATCGTATTGAGGCTGTATGGCGTCAGGTACGGCACGACCGCATAGCCGTTGCCGTCGACCTTGACGCCCGCCGCGTTCGTGATGCGCGCGCCGGCCGCGCCCGGCGCCTCGACGATCGCGAACGTCTCGGATACCGGCTGTGAGAATGTGATGCCGCCGCGGTGTGCAACCAGCGCGCCGCGCACGCCGAGCGAGCCCTGCTGGAAATCCGTGCTCGCGCCCGCGCTGGCGTTGACTTCGGCCACGCGCGTACGGTACGTGACGTTGCCGCTGCCGTCCGTGACCGCGTTCGGTCCGGACGCGTGGTTCGCGCTGACGCTGTACGACAGCGCGTGGTCGTCGCCGAGCGATCCGGACAGCGTCGACTGCAAGCGCGTGCGGCCAAGCGTGTCGCGCGACACGTTGCCCGAGACGGTCATCGGGCGTTCGCGGCCGAACGGGATCGTGACGCTGGCGTAATAGAGCGTGCTCATGTCGCCGCCGGCATTGCGCTGCCGCGTGGCCGTCAGGCTGTAGGACACGTTGCGGAACTGGTTCGTATAGCCGACCGAGTAGTTGATGTCCGAGCCGGGCCGGTTCCAGTAGTTGACGGCCGATGCCGTGGCATTGATGCGTCCGCCGGTCGCGCCGAGGCGCTGCGTGAGCACGAGCGACGCGCGATGGCGCTGACGCCAGACCGCGTGGGTCGAGCGGTCGTTGCGCGCGGCGTCGCGTGCCTGCATCGCGTCGTCGAGGCCGAAATAGCCGTCCGTCGAATAACGATACGCGGCGAGTGCGATGTCGGTGCCGGTCGCATCGACCGACTTCGCATAGCTGACGCGCACGCTCGAACCGCTGTAGCGCTTCGCGCCGGGGATTGCGGTCAGCGCATGCGTGACGTCCGCGCCGAACGCGCCGAACGACGTGTTGAACGCGCCGCCCAGCATCGCCGACGCGTAGCCGCCGGCGAGTGTGACGCCGCCATAGCCCGTCAGCAGGTTGGTCAGGCCGCGCTGGTAGGTGGCCTGCGTGAACAGCGGCTGGCTCGAGCCGCGAGGATTGCGCAGCGTGCCCGCGACGAAGCTGTAGCGGCCGATGCCGGGCCGCAGCGACATCGGCACGGCGGCGTAGGGCACGGAGAACGTGTGCACGGAGCCGTCGGCCTCCTCGACCGATACCTGCAAGTCGCCGCCGTACCCGGTCGGGTACAGGTCGTCGATTTCGAAATTGCCGGGCGCGACCGTCGTCTCGTAGATCGTGACGTCGTTCTGGCGGACCGTTACCTTCGCGTTGCTGTTCGCGATGCCGCGCACCACCGGCGCATAACCGCGCAGCGAGTCGGGCAGCATCCGGTCGTCCGTCGACAGGCGCACGCCGCGGAACGGCGTCGAGTCGAACAATTCGCCCGACGTGTAGCTTTCGCCGATGACGAGTTGCGACGACAGCGACGGCAGGTCGCGCTGCAGATAGGTCGCGAGGCCCTGGTACCGGCTCTCGCCGCGCGACGACCATGAATAGGAGCCTTCGTGGCGAAAGCGCCAGTTGCCGATATTCACGCCGCCGTTCAGGCCGAGATAGCCTTGCGTTTGCGCGGTGTGGCCGCTGGCCTTCGACGTGTAGAGGTTGAAGTTGTAGCCGAGCAGACCGACGGTTTCGCCGGAGGTCCATTGATCGGGGCTCACGTAGCCGCGTGCCTTGCGCGCGAGCGACGCCTGCGGGATCGACAGCCTCAGCGTCTGTCGCGTGAAGTCGAATGCCGCACTGGCGCCCGGCACGACTTCCTCGATTCGCAGGCATGCGTCGTTGCCGTCCAGTCGCGCGACGACGTCCGGCGCGAGCTTGCCGAAATCGACGCCGACACGCTCGAGCAGCGTGCGGTCGAAGCACGGACGCGCGTCGCCCGAATCCGGCGCGGCCACGAAGCGCACGTCGTAGCGGCCGATCCAGTCGGGACCGACATGCACGTCGGCGGTATACACGCCAGCGGCCGTCACGTTGCGCCGGGCGAAGCGCGACACGTCGAAATCCCTGCCCAGGCGATTCTGCATGAATGCGCCGTCGAACTCGACTTGCGCGAGCGAGCGTTCGGCGGCAGCCGGTGTCGTCGCGCGGCCATCGGCGGACCACGCGGCGACACAGGCCGCCACCAGCAGGTGGATCGGCTTGACGCGCGGCAAGTCGGCCGCGCCGCGGTGCGGCAGTCGAGTCGGGGTCATGCGCAATACTCCAGAAAGTTTCGGGGCGAGCGGGCGCGTTTCGCCGGCGCAGGCGTGCGGACGCGCTGCGCTGCGGCGGTGAGTGGCAAATCCGGGTTGTCTGTCCGGGCTGACCGGGACGGCCGAAGTGGCGTCGGACGAAAGAGGCGGCGCGCCCGGCGCGTCGTGGATGCGTGCTGCCGGCGTCGGTCGCGTTACGGTTCGACGCTGACCGGACGTTCGATGTCGGTCGCACGCCCCCAGTCGTTGATGCTGCCGAATTCGACGGTTGCACCCGCGGCGGGCGCGCCGGCGAGATCCTTGATCGGGAACCGTTGCGTGCCGCGCGGCAGCACGTAGCCCATGCCCGCGTCATGCTTGCGGCCGGCCGACTTCAGCAGCACGTTGCCGAAATTGACGACGAACGGCGTCGGATTGCTGGCTTCGAGCGCGTAGCCGCCGTCGACACGAACCACGCGCCAGTCGAGCTGCATGGGAGCGTCGTCGACATTACCGGCCAGCCCGGCGGGGCGATACATGATCTTGATGCGCGAGCGGAACGCCAGCTGGATGCGGTTGCGGTCTTCTGCCACGGACGCCTTCGGCGGCACTTCGAGCACGTTCAGCCAGAACAGCGATTCCCGATCGGCGGGAAGCGGTTCGCCGGTGTGCACGAGACGCAGCGCCTGGCCGTTGCCGGCTTCCATCCGGAAGACCGACGGCGTCAGCGTGAACGGCACGTCGATGTTCTCGGGCAGCGCGCGGCTGTCGCCATCGTCGAGCCAGGCCTGCACCAGCGCCGGACGCTTGCTGTCGTTCGTGAGCTGGATCGTGACCTCGCGCTCGCTGGACGGGAAGATGACGCGCGTGCCGGCGATCACGACGCTCGCGTCGGCTTGCGACGCGAAGGCGGCGACGGCGAGGGTCAGCGTACGGAAGAGCTTCAACAGTTTCATGGGCGTGCGGACTCGGATCGTGGGGGCAGGGAGCGGGCGGATCGACGGATTCCGCGCCGCACGGCGTGACGCGTGGAGACTGCCGGAGCGGCAACCTCCATGCCTCGTCCTTACTGGTAGATCAGCGAGTACTCGACACGCGAACTGACGTCCCCGGCCTTCACGGCGCCCGCGGCGTAGTACTCGGCGAAGTAGTTCAGCTTCGCCTTGCCGTCGGCATCGATCGCGGCCATCTCGGTGCTCGCGCCGGTTTGCGCGCCAACCGGAATCAGCTTCTGTTGCGAATCCAGCACGTTGATCTGGACACCTTCGGCGGCCTTGGCGCCCGTGTCGACCGTCAGTCGGCCGCTCGACTGATCGACGTTCGTGCCGTTTTCGAACATGACGCCGACCTTCACCGGATTTCCATCGCCGACCGCGCAGCCCGTGAGCGCCAGCGAGAACGCGCTGCGACCGGCGACGGAGCCGACATCGGCGAGTGCCGTGGTGCTGACCGGCGGCAGCGGGACGGTGAGATCCGAACCGCCTTCGACGCTGCACGTCGACGCGATAACGTTGCCGCGGAAGTCGATGGTGCCGTCAGCCGCGTAGGCCGCGGACGAAACGGCCGCGCTCGCGGCGACGAGCAGGAACGGAATGGCGCTGCGCTTGATGATGCTCATATTTAAATCTCCAGATAAACGTCGGTTTTAGAAAGCGCAAATTGAATTTAAATATTCGAATGGCGCGTTTCGGTTGAAATTATGGCGGTCATGTAATGAATTTGTAATGCGACTAGTACGAAGCGTTATATTTTTCTAATGAGACAAGTACTAAATTTGTTATTTGCCGGGATCGGCATTCAGGCGGGCAGCGGCGTGGGGGCCGCTGATGAACGGCATGCGATTCGGCCCCGTCATCGGAAATCGATCGGCGCGGCTGTATCGGTCGCGCTATTCGAAGCGGACGGGAATTGAAATATCGGGCGGGTGGCGGGCGAGGACGTGCGGTGTGCCGTGCGGCGCAATCACGTCATGCCGGGAAGGCTCGCGCGAGCGCGCGGCCTCAATATCATGCGCGCCGCGCGTCAGGCCGCGGGCGTGTCGATTGCCGGGCCGAGGCGGCGATAGCCCTCGGTCGCACGCAGCAGCGTGCGCGTGTAATCGCGTGCGACCTGTCCGGCGCGCACGTCCTCGATCCGCAGCTGTTCGACGATCTCGCCATGCTGCATCACCGCGACGCGCTGGCACAGGAAGCCGATCACCGCGAGGTTGTGGCTCACGAGGATCATCGTCAGGTTGCGTTCGCGATGCAGGCGCCGCAGCAGGTTCAGGATCTCCGCCTGCACCGACACGTCGAGCGCGGAGGTCGGCTCGTCGAGCAGCAGCACGCGCGGCTCGACGATCAGCGCGCGCGCGATCGCGACACGCTGGCGCTGGCCGCCCGACAACTGGTGCGGATAGCGGAAGCGGAACGCCGGGCCGAGCCCGACCTCGGACAGCGCGCGGGCGATGCGCGCGTCGGCGTCGTCGATCTTGTGGATCGACAGCGGCTCGCGCAGCGTCTGGTCGACCGTGAAGCGCGGATGCAGCGACGCGTACGGATCCTGGAACACCATTTGCACCTGGCGGCGGAATGCGCGATCAGGCGTGCCGCCGACCGGCCGTCCGTCGATCGACAGGCTGCCGCCCGCGAGCGGCACGAGGCCGGTCAGCGCGCGCAGCAGCGTCGACTTTCCGGAGCCCGATTCGCCGACGAGTCCGAACACTTCGCCGTCGCGTACCGCGAAGCTCGCATCGCGCACGGCGTCGACATGGCCCGTGCGGGTCGGAAAACGGATCGAGGCGTGATCGACGTCGATCATCGTGCGGCCTCCTGAGGTTCATTCGGGGATCGCGCGGGCGAAGCGGCATTCAGCCACGCCGGATCGCGCCGCAGCACGGGCAGTTCGTCGGGCGGGTTCGCGAGCGGCGGATTCGCCGCGAGCAGCCCGCGCGTGTATGGATGCGTCGCATCGCGCAGGTCGCGCGCGGCGCAGGTTTCGACGACGCGGCCCGCATACATCACCGCGACGCGATCGCAGAACGACATCACGAGCGGCAGGTCGTGGCTGATGAACATCAGGCCCGTGCCGTGCCGCGCGATCATCGCATCGAGCACCGCCAGCACCTGCATCGACACCGCGACGTCGAGCGCGGAGGTCGGTTCGTCGGCGATCAGCAGGCGCGGGCCGGTCGACACCATCATCGCGATCATCACGCGCTGGCCCATGCCGCCCGACAGCTCGTGCGGATACGCATCGGCGACGCGCGCCGGATCGCGGATCTGCACGGCCGCGAGCGCATCGACGATCCGCTCGCGCAGCGCGCGGCCGCGCAACCCCGGTTCGTGCAGCCGGAACGCTTCGCCCATCTGCTTCGCGACGGTCATTACCGGGTTCAGCGAATACTTCGGATCCTGCAGGATCATCCCCATCTGGCTGCCGCACAGGTGCCGGCGCTCGCGCGCCGACATCGCGAGCAGGTCGTGGCCCGCGAAGCGCATCGTGCGGGCCGAGCAGTGCGCGGCTTCGGGCAGCAGGCCGAGCAGCGCGCGGCCCGTCAGCGACTTGCCGGAACCCGATTCGCCGACGATGCCGAGCCGTTCGCCGGGCGCAAGCGTCAGCGACAGGTCGCGCACCGCGTCGGTGACGACACCGTCGTGCCCGCGAAAGCCGATTTTCAGGCCGTCGATCTCGCAGAGCGGCGCGGGTGCGTTGACGGAATTCAGTGACATGTCACGCTCCATGACGCGGATCGAAGACGTCGCGCAGCCCGTCGCCGAGCAGGTTGAACGCGAGGCTGACGAGCAGGATCGCGATGCCGGGCAGCGTCGCGACCCACCACGCGTCGAGCAGCACGTTGCGACCGGACGCGACCATGAAACCCCATTCGGGGCTCGGCGGCTGCGCGCCGAGGCCGAGGAAACCCAGCCCCGCGACGGTCAGGATGATGCCGGCCATGTCGAGCGTCGCGCGCACGATCACCGACGACATGCACAGCGGCACGATGTAGCGCAGCAGGATCCGCGGGCCCGACGCCCCTTGCAGCCGCGCCGCATGGATGTAGTCGGCCTGCGCGATGCGGATCGTCTCCGCACGCGCGAGCCGCGCATACGCGGGCCACGCGGTGATCGAGATCGCGACCACCGCGTTGATCACGCCGGGCCCGAGCGCGGCCGCGAACGCGAGCGCGAGCACGATCTTCGGGAACGCGAGCGCGATGTCGGTGATGCGCATCAGCACGCTGTCGACGAAGCCGCCGCAATAGCCGGCCGTCGTGCCGATCATGAGGCCGATCGGCACGACGATCACGACGACGAGGACCGCGATGCCGAGCGTGAGCCGCGAGCCGGCGATCATTCGCGAGAGGATGTCGCGCCCGAGCTGGTCGGTGCCGAGCCAGTGCGACGGCGAGCCGGGCGGCAGCAGTCGGTCGGGCAGCACCTGGTGCAGCGGATCGTGCGGCATGATCAGCGGGCCGAGGATCGCGACGACGATCAGCGCGACCAGGATCGCGAGCCCGAACAGGTTGAGCGGATTGACCGCGAAGCGGCGCCAGCGGCGGTACGCGAGGCCGAACGCGGCCTGCGAGCGCGACGCGGGCGCGTCGGAAAGAAGCCACGCGCGCAGCGTGAGACGCTCGGCATTCATGGTCGGACGGCCTTCGGCATGGACGGGGAAAGAAGCACGATGGAAGCGGTCATGTCGATGCGGCCCTCAGCGCGCACGCGGATCGAACACGCGGTACAGCGCGTCGGTCAGCAGGTTGACGGTGATGAACATCGCGCCGATCACGAGCGTCGCGCCGAGTACCGCATTCATGTCGGCGTTCAGCAGCGCGCCCGTCAGGTACGAGCCGAGCCCCGGCCACGCGAACACGATCTCGGTCAGCACCGAGCCTTCGAGCAGATTGCTGTACGTGAGCGCGATCACGGTCAGGAGCGGCACGGCGATGTTGCCGAACGCATGCCGCCAGATCACGCGGCGCTCGGACAGGCCCTTCGCGCGCGCGGTGACGATGTATTCCTGGCTCAGCTGGTCGAGCATGAACGAGCGCGTCATCCGGCTCAGGTACGCGACCGAGTAGTAGCCGAGGATCGCGGCCGGCAGCGCGATGTGCGACACCGCGTTGCGGAACACGTCCCACTCGCCCGCGAGTGCCGCGTCGATCAGCAGGCTGCCCGTGCGCGGGTCGACCATGCCGTCGTACACGGGATCGAGCCGGCCGGGGCCGCCGACCCAGTGCAGCCGCGCATAGAACAGCAGCAGCCCCATCAGCCCGAGCCAGAACACCGGCACCGAATTGCCGATCAGGCCGACGAAGCGCGCGATGTGGTCGATCGGCCGGTTGTGCTTCACCGCGGCCGCGACGCCGAGCGGCACGCCGATCGCGATGCCGATCAAGGTCGCGATCGTCGCGAGTTCGAGCGTGGCGGGGAATACGCGCCGGATGTCGTCGAGCACCGGGTTCGACGTCAGCAGCGACATGCCGAGATTGCCGTGCAGCACGTCGCGCGCGTAGATCAGGAATTGCGTGACGAGCGGCTTGTCGAGACCGAGCGCGATGCGCTCGGCCGCGTACGCCTCGGCCGACGCGCGATCGCCGAGGATCGCGAGCACGGGATCGATCGGCACCTTGCGGCCGATCACGAACGTCAGCGCGAGCAGCCCCGCGAACGTGACGGCGAGCGTGAGCGCCCAGCGCAGCACGCGCAGCGCCCAGCGCACGGCCGGGTGCCGCGCGGACAGCGTGCGCAGTGCTTCGAGGGAGGAGGCGGGAGTCGACATGCGGCGAATCTTATTGCTTCTTCAGGTTACGGTACGACACGAGATCGTTGATCGGCCCGACTTCGAGCCCGCTCACGCCGGGCCGCGTCGCGACCTGCGCGACTTTCTCGAACATGATCACGAACGGCGAGCGCGCGAGCAGCGCCTTCTGCATCGCCTGATACCGTTGCGCGCGTTGCGCGGCGGTCGGCTCGGCGAGTGCGGCGTCGGTTTCCTTCGTCAGTTGCGGAATGTCCCAGCTGTTGCGCCAGGCCAGCATTTTATAGCTCGACTTGTCGGAGTTGTCGGGGTTCCATGCAAAACCCTGCGCGTTGCTGTGCGGGTCGATGTAGTCCGCCGACCATTCGCCGATGTAGATGTCGTGCTGGCGCGCGCGGTATTTCGCGAGCGTCTGCTTGTTGTCGCCGGGGATCAGCTGCACCTTGACGCCGGCTTGCGCGAAGTTCGCCTGCACGGCCTGCGCGATCTCCGTGTACGGATAGTCGTTGCGCACGTCCATCGTCACCGAGAAGCCGTTCGGCACGCCGGCCTTCGCGAGCAGCGCCTTCGCCTTCGCGACGTCGAGCTTGTACGGGTTCGAATTCAGCGTGCCGAGGAAGCCTTCCGGCAGGAAGGTCTGGTGCACCTTGTAGGTCGTCTTCACGACGTTGGCCTGGATACCGGAATAGTCGACCAGCCACTTCAGCGCTTCCTGCACGTCGGGCTTCGCGAGCGTCGGGTTCTTCGTGTTCAGGCCGAGATACAGCAGCGTCGCCTGCGGCGATGCCGCGACCTTCGCCTTGCCGGATTTCACGACCGACGCGAGATCGTCGGGGCTCAGGTCGCGCGCCGCGTCGACGTCGCCGTTTTCCAGCAGCAGCCGCTGGCTTGCCGCTTCGGGCACATGGCGCAGCACGATGCGCTTCATCGCGAGCGGCAGCCGGTAGCCGTCGAAGCGCTGCAGCACGATGCTGTCGCCGGCGCTCCACTTGACCAGCTTGTAGGCGCCCGAGCCGGCCTCGTTGGTCTTCAGCCATGCGTTGCCGAAATCGTTGCCCTGCTGGTGCGACAGCAGCAGCTTCTTGTCGACCACCGACGCGGGCCAGGAGCCGAGCACGTTCAGCACGAAGGTCGGCGCGTACTTGTGGTCGGTCGTGATCGACACCGTCTGGTCGTCGAGCTTCTTCACGTTCGCCGCGACGTTCGCCTTCGTGAGGCCGATGCCGGTCAGCACGGCGGCCGGACCCTTGTCGAGCAGCACCGCGCGCTGGATCGACCACGCGACGTCGTCGGCCGTCAGCGGGTTGCCCGAGTGGAACTTGAGACCCGAGCGCAGCTTGAACGTATAGGTCAGCCCGTCGGGGCTCACCGTCCACGACTGCGCGACATCGCCGTTGAATTTCGACGGATCGCGCAGGTCGACGCGCACGAGCCGGTCGTATGTGTTCGCGACGTATTCCTCCGGCACCAGCTCGTAGATCTCGCCGGGATCGAGCGTCGTGAATTCGTCGAGCAGCGTGGCCATCACGAACATGTCCTTCGGCGTCTCCGCGTGTGCGGCGCGAAGCGGAACGGCGGCGAGGACGGACGCGGCGGCGAGCGCCGCGACGAGCCGGGAGGTCAGGGGTTTCATGGGCGCTTCTCCATCTGTCGTTGAAGTCGTTGAACGTGAACGGTGAGGGGAACGTGCATCGTTATATCAGGCGCCACGGGCCGCTCGCCGCGTTGTCGATCTGCGGCAGCGCGCGCGAACCGGGCAGCTCGTAGTGCCACCACTCGCTGTCGATATGCGCGAAGCCGGCCGCATGCATCACGCCGAGCAGCAGCAGCCGGTTGCGTTGCACGGCTTCGCGCAGCCCCGCGTGGAAGTGGCCCGACGCGGCCACCATCTCGTCGAAACCGGTGCCCATGTCGAGCGGCTCGCCGTTCGCGCCGACGAGCGTCAGGTCGAGCGCGGTGCCGCGGCTGTGGTTCGAGCCGCGGCCGAGATCGGCGACGAAGTTCGGATCGGGCAGGAAATCCCACAGCACCTGCTGCGCCTGCGGCGGCCGGTACGCATCGTAGATGCGCAGCGTGAAGCCGGCCTGCGCGGCGACGTCGACCGCGCGACGCAGCGCGGCTTCGGCCGGCTCGAGCAGCAGGCAGTGCGCGCGCCGGTAGATCGGCTTGCCGGTCAGGTTGCGCTCGGTCGCGTAGACGAGGTCGATCTCGACGCGATGCGTGGCGGGCGTGATTTCGACGAGGCGGTGACGGTTCATCGGCGGTTCGGGTTCGCTCAGGATTCGAATTGGTCGAATGTGCGCTGCAGCTCGCGGTTGCGCGCGACGCGCCGGTCGATCGCGGGACCGAGGCGGTCGACCACGGCGGTGATCAACAGGTTGAACAGGCAGGTGAGCGGCGCGAGCGAATCCCAGAACTGACCGACGTCGGTCTTCACCTGCAGCAGGTCGGCCGGCCATTCGCGCGCCCACGGGCAATAGAGATCGGTGACCAGCGCGAACGGCTGGCCGCGCTCGGCGGCCGCCTGGCAATAGCGGCGCGCGCTACGCGAATAGGCGCGCGTATCGGTGACGATGCAGTACGGCCGCTCGAACTCGGAATTCAGCGAATCGACGTACGAGCCCGACTGGCCGTCGGAATAGAACACGCGCGGGCGCAGGTATTCGAGATAACTGCTGAACGCATTGCTGATGCCGCGGGTCGACTGGATACCGAGGATGAACACGGCGTCGGCATGCGCGATCCGGTCCGCGACCTGAGCGAACACCGGCTCTTCCGCGAGCCGGTACACGTGGCGGATCGCGTCGAGTTCGCGATCGAGCGACGATGCCAGCGTGCCGTCGCTGCGGTTGCCGTCGTCGGCGGTCGTGGGTGCGGCTGCGGTGCGGCGGTATTCGTCGAGGCGATCGGTGATCATCCACGGGCGGTCGCTGCCGCCGCGCAGCTCGCGTTTCAGGTCGTCGAGGTTCTGGTAGCCGACGCTGCGCAGGAAGCGTCCGACCGAGATGCCGCTGGTGCCGGCCTGCTGCGCGATCTGGTCGGCCGTCTCGAGCCCGAGCCGGTCGAGGTTCGCGAGCATGTAGCTCGCGATGCGCTTCGCGGTCGGCGTCAGTTCGGCAAAGCGGGATTCGACGGTATGGGCGAACGCGCAGGTCATCGAGCTGTTAGATGTTTGTCATCTGATGATTTGGTGTCATCCATCTAACAAAGCCAAAATCATTCGCGCCAGCAGATAAAAACTATGGTTGGGGCAGGGTGATAGGGTCGGGCAGGCTCCGCTAACGACAGGAGGGGTTATGTACGGCAGCGGGCAAATTATTCCTGCCAGACATATTCAGCGCATATCTCTGACAGGAATAATTTGCGTTTATGTATGCCAGAGATATACTGCGTTTATTGCCTACTGGACTCCATGCCGTGAATTTCATCGTCAATACCCCCACGCAACTGGGTGAGATCCTGTCGTCTGCGCGTCAGGAGAACGGGCTGACGCAAGCCGAGGCGGCGGCGCGCATCGGCGTCGGCCAGTCGCGCCTGTCGTCGCTCGAGACCACGCGCACCGCAAGCCTGTCGCTCAGCCAATTGCTCGAGTTGACCGCGTTGTACGGTCTCGAACTCAGCATCCGGTCGAAAGGCGGGCGCGACACCGGCGACGTCGAGTGGTAAGCGATGGGGCGTAAATCGCATACCCGCGCACTATCGATCTGGGCCAACGGTCAGCGGGTCGGAACCTGGCGGATTCCCGCGCGCGGCGACATGGAGTTGCGGTATGACGCCGGCTGGAAGCAGTCGGATGCCGGCCGCCCACTGTCGCTGTCGCTGCCGTTCGGCGTCGGCGATGCACCGTTGCGCGGCGAGCGCGTGAATCACTACTTCGACAATCTGCTACCCGACAGCGACGCGATTCGCCGCCGGCTCGCGTCCCGGTTCGGCACGGCAACGATCGAGCCGTTCGATCTGCTTGCCGCGCTCGGACGGGACTGCGTCGGTGCTGTTCAGCTGCTCGGCGAGGACGAAATGCCGATGGGTCATGGCCGGATCGATGGTACCCCGTTGTCGGACGACGAGGTGGCGCGCGCGCTTGATCAGGCGCGCGGGGTGGCGGGCGGTGCGGAGGATGATGACGACTTCCGTCTGTCCCTGGCCGGCGCACAGGAAAAGACCGCGCTGTTGTTTCACGACGGGCGGTGGATGCGCCCGCATGGCGCGACGCCGACGACGCATATTCTCAAGTTGCCGCTCGGACTGGTCGGCAACAAGCGCGCGGATCTCACGGCATCCGTCGAAAACGAGTGGCTGTGCCTGGAGATCCTGCGCGCGTACGGTTTGCCGACGGCCGATGCCGAAATCGTGTGTTTCGGCGAACACAAGGTGCTGTCGGTCGCGCGCTTCGATCGTGCGTTGCATCGTGACGGCGGATGGCTGTTGCGCTTGCCTCAAGAGGATTTCTGCCAGGCGCTCGGCGTGCCGCCGCATCTGAAATACGAATCGCAGGGCGGCCCCGGCGTGCCCGATCTTGCGGCCATCCTGCGTCGGTCGGAAACGGCGCAGGCCGACCTCGACACGCTGTTCACCGCGCTGGTCGTGTTCTGGATGCTCGCCGCACCGGACGGGCATGCGAAGAACTTCAGCCTGCGCCTGTTGCCGCGCGGCCGTTTCCGCCTGACGCCGCTCTATGACGTGATGTCGATCTGGCCGGTCGAGGGAGACGGCGCGAACCAGTGGTCGTGGCACAAGGCGAAGCTTGCCATGGCCGTACACGGCAAGCGGAAGCACTATGCGATGCGCGACATCACGCGCCGGCACTTCAGCGCGATGGCCGAACATTGTCTGCTCGGCGATATCGCGACGCCGATCGTCGAGCGGCTCGTCGCTGCGACACCGCACGTCATCGAGTCGGTCGGCGCGGCGCTGCCGGCCGGGTTTCCGGCGAGGATCGCCGAGCGCATTCTGGGCGGATTGCGCTTCGCCGCGCAGCGCCTCGCCGACATGCCGCGCACCTGACGTCGGGTGGCAGGCACCCGACGCATCACCTGCCGCGAGTAGACGAGCAGCGGCGATGGTGACTGGACGGGTGCGTGATGTATCCGATGCGGGCGGCAACCGGGTCGGACGGCGCCGGCGTGCCGTCCGACAGCGCGAACGGCGCACCGAGGCGACCGGGCCGCAACCGCGGCTGGCCGGCCTTATTTGGCCAGCGTCCGGTACGACACGAGGTCGTTGATCGGCCCGATCTCCGGCCCGGTCGTGCCGGGGCGCGTCGCGACCTGCACGACCTTCTCGAACATGATGATGAACGGCGAGTTCGCGAGCACGGACTTCTGCAGCGCCTCGTAGCGCTGCGCGCGCTTCGCGGGCGACGGTTCGACGAGCGCGGCCTCGGTGTCCTTCGTCAGCTGCGGAATGTCCCAGCTGTTGCGCCACGCGAGCATCTTCGTCTTCGACTGGTCGGAATTGTCAGGATTCCATGCGAACCCGCGCGCGTTGCTGTTCGGGTCCATGTAGTCGGGCGACCATTCGCCGATGAAGATGTCGTGCTGGCGTGCGCGGTACTTGCCGATCGCCTGCTTCGCATCGCCCGGGATCAGCTTCACGCGGATGCCGCCCTGCGCGAAGTTCGCCTGCAGCGCTTGCGCGATCTCGATGTACGGATAGTCGTTCGGCATGTCCATCGTCACGTCGAAGCCGTTCGGCAAGCCGGCCTTCGCGAGCAGCGCCTTCGCCTTCGCGACGTTCTGCTTGTACGGGTTCGAATTCAGCGTGCCGAGGAAGCCTTCGGGCAGGAAGGTCTCATGCACCTTGTAGGTGGTGCTGACGATGTTGCGCTGGATGCCGTCGTAGTCGACGAGCCACTTCATCGCCTGCTGCACGTCAGGCTTCGCGAGGTTCGGGTTCTTCGTGTTCAGGCTCAGGTACAGCAGCGCGGACACGGGCCACGACGCGACCTTGATCTTGCCGGCCTTGGTCAGCGCGGCGAGGCTGTCGGGGCTCAGGTTGCGCGCGGCGTCGACGTCGCCGTTCTCCAGCAGCAGCCGCTGCGCGGACGCCTCGGGCACGTGGCGCAGCACGATGCGCTTCATCGGGTACGGCGCGCGGTACTTGTCGAAACGCTGCAGCACGATGCTCTCGTTCGGCGTCCACTTGACGAGCTGGTACGGGCCCGAGCCCGCGTCGTTGGTCTTCAGCCAGCCGCTGCCGAAATCGTTGCCCTGCTGGTGCGACAGCAGCAGCTTCTTGTCGAGGACCGACGCCGGGCATGCGCTCAGCACGTTGAGCACGAAGCTCGGCGCGTACTTGCGGTCGGTTTCGAGTACGAAGGTCTGCGGGTCGACCGCGCGTACCTTCTGCATCACGTTCGCCTTCGTGAGGCCGAGATCGGCGAGCACGCCGGCCGGGCCCTTGTCGAGCAGGATGGTGCGCTGCAGCGACCACGCGACGTCGTCGGCGGTGACCGGGTTGCCGGAGTGGAAGGCGAGACCGGGGCGCAGCTTGAACGTGTAGGTGATGCCGTCGGCGCCGACCGTCCACGATTGCGCGATCTGCCCGTCGAAGCGCGTCGGGTCCTTCAGGTCGACCCGCACGAGCCGTTCGTAGGTGTTCGCGACGTACTCGGACGGCACGAGCTCGTAGATTTCGCTCGGATCGAGGGTCGTGAATTCGCCGAGCTGGGTGGCGACAACGAAAATGCCGGGCGGCGTCGCGGCCTGCGCCGGCAGCGCCGGAACGAGGGCGACGAGCGCGGCGCTGACGAACAGCCGGGACAGCAGGTGCTTCATGCGGGCTCCGTGGAAAGGGAATCGTGGTGCGATTCTCTCATCGACGGCAGCCCGGATGAAAATATTCGACAGGCGCGCATGACAGCGCCCGCGGCGGGGCTTGCGGGCCGGGCACGATACCCGGCACCGGCGGCGCTCAGATCACGCAGCGCGCGATCGCGAAGCGCATCGCTTCCTCGGCTGGCTCGCTGCCCGAGCCGCGCACGACCTTGACGACCGAACCGTGGCCCGACGGCGTGAGCGTGACGAAGTACGAGCGCGATCCGACGGTGATGTCGGTCACGCCGTTGTGCTGCGACTGCTCGGTGCCGGACAGGCGGCTGTCGAGGCAGTTCGCGATCGCGTGGGCCGGACGCGCCGACGACACGTAGATCATCGGCGCCGAGCCGGATGCGGCCGAGTTGGACGAGGGCGCGGAACCGCACGCGGCGAGCAGGGCGGCGGGAAGGAGCAGCAGGAATCGTTTCATGATCGGAATCGTCGTGTGTCTCGTGTCGAGGCTGGGGCGCGGGGTATGCGAAACGCGGAGCTTCGCGACGAAACCGCCGGAATCGTGCCGTTCTTGACGGTCGATACGGGCGGCGGCTGACGTCGGAGTATACCCGCGGCACTTGACACGCAAGGCCTGCTGAAACGATTCGATACAACAAGCGCCCGCTGTCGCGCGGCGGCAGCGGGCGTTTCAAGCGATGGCGAATCGACGCTTGCCGGCGTTACTGGCCGATCTTGTGGCTGACCGCGTTTTCCTGCTGGTTCAGCACGTGCTTTTCGCTCTGCGTAATGTGGCCGCGATCCTGCACGGCCATGTCCCGCTCTTCATGGCGGATCTTGCGGTCGTCACGGTGCAGGCGCGCGGCCTGGGCGTGCGACATCTCGCCTTCCCTCACTTCGTGATGGATCCGGCGATTCTGGTTGGCGAGGCGCTGGTTGACCGCTTCGCGGCGCGGATGCGCCTGCTGCCACGGCGTTTCGGCGAACGCGGTGCCGGTCAGCACCGACATCAGGGTGGCGGCGATCGCGAGATGGCGGGTAAGGGCTCGCATGACGTTTTCTCCTGTCGTTGCGCGTCCGAATCATGGGCGCTTGTCGAAAAAACGCTGTGCGGGCCCCGGCTGTTGACGTTTCTCGCTGTATCGATTGCAAGTCTTTATTACGCCCGCGATCGCCCGGTGCGATGCGGGGGGCGTCAGGTGAGCCGATAGGCCGGGCCGGGCGTCACTTCGGCGGGCAGCGGCTCGCGGTTCAGTTCGAGCAGCGTGCGCTCGATCATCCGCGTCATCGCATCGAGTGCGAGGTGGTTCGGCCCGTCGCCGAATGGCTCGGCGATCGCATGGGCGATCGCGTCGAGCGCGATCAGCGTATAGGCGACGAACACGGTGACGAACGGCGTCGCTGCGCCGATCGAGTCGACGAGGCCGAACGGCAGCAGCACGCAATACGCATAGATGGTCCGGTGCAGCAGCACGTCGTACGAGAACGGGATCGGCGTCGATGCGATGCGCTCGCAGCCGCTCACCATCGACACGAGATCGTCGAGGCGCGCGTCGAGCATCCAGAGTCGCGTATCGGCGAGACGGCCCGCGTTGGCGCGCGCGGCGAAGGCTTCGCGCAGTTCGTGAACGATCGCGATCGGTGCAAACCGGGCAGCGACGATGCGCGTATAGGTACCGTCGTCGAGCAGGGTGCGCAGGTCCGCCGCCGGATCGGTGCCGCGCAACTGATGCTTGAGCGCATAGACGAACGCGACGACCTTGCGCACGAACGCCTGCCGCGCAGCATCGTCGTCGTCGATCGCGCCGTAGCAGAGCGCCTGCGACACCAGCGTGCGCGTGGCGGTCAGCACGCCGCCCCACAGCTGCCGGCCCTCGCGGTAGCGTTCGTAGCTCGCGTTGTTGCGAAACCCCGCGAAGATCGCCAGCGTGAGGCCGATCAGCGTGAACGGCGTCGGGTTCAGCGGCACCTTCTCGCCGAGCAAGCGGCCGCCGCCCCACACCGCGACGATGCTGATCGCGAGCGTCAGCACGAGCTGCGGCAGGATGGTCGGCAGCACCGAGCCGTTCCAGACGAGCAGCATCCGCAGCCAGTGCTCGCGCGGACGAACGATCATCGCCGCGCTCCGTCAGGCGGCAGCCGACACCGGCGCGGCCGCGCGATGCAGCAGGACCGGCACCGACTTCGACGTCGGCGTGTTGCACACGTCGCCGACGCTGTCGAGCGGCACCAGCGGGTTCGTTTCCGGGTAGTACGCGCCGATGCAGCCGCGCGGGATGTCGTATTCGACGAGCAGGAAGCCGTCCGCGCGCCGCTCGATGCCGTCGTGCCACACGGTTTCCATGTCGACCCAGTCGCCGGCCTTCAGGCCGAGCATCGCGAGGTCGTCGCGGTTGACGAACACCACGCGGCGCTGGCCGAACACGCCGCGATAGCGGTCGTCGAGCCCGTAGACGGTCGTGTTGTACTGGTCGTGCGAGCGCGTCGTCATCAGCGTCATCAGGCGCTCGCCATGCAGCGCGCGGGCGCGCTGGATCGGCGTGTCGGTCGGCAGCGCGTGCGCGATGAAGTTCGCCTTGCCCGTCGGCGTCAGCCATTCGCGGTCGCGCGACGCGACGCGCAGGTGGAAGCCGCCCGGCCGCGCGATGCGCGTGTTGTAGTCGTAGAAGCCGTCGACGGTCGCTTCGATCGCATCGCGGATCTTCGCGTAATCGTCCTTGTACGCGAGCCAGTCGATCTTGCCGTTGCCGAACAGCGCATGGCCCATGTGCGCGACGATCGCCGGCTCCGACATCAGGTTCGCGGAAGCCGGCTGGTTCATCCCGTACGACACGTGGACCATGCTCATCGAGTCCTCGACCGTCACGCCTTGCGGCACGTTGTCCTGCAGGTCGATCTCGGTGCGGCCGAGCGTCGGCAGGATCAGCGCGTCGCGGCCGTGGATCAGGTGGCTGCGGTTCAGCTTCGTCGTGATGTGCACGGAGAGATCGCAGCGGCGCATGCCTTCCCACGTGCGCGGCGTGTCGGGCGTCGCCATCGCGAAATTGCCGCCGAGGCCGATCAGCACCTTCACGTGGCCTTCAAGCATCCCTTCGATCGTCTCGACGACGTCGTAGCCGTGATGGCGCGGCGGCTCGAAGTCGAACACGTGGCCGAGCCGGTCGAGGAAGGCCTGCGACGGCTTTTCCTCGATGCCGACGGTGCGGTTGCCCTGCACGTTCGAGTGGCCGCGCACCGGGCACAGGCCCGCGCCGGGGCGGCCGATGTTGCCGCGCATCAGCATCAGGTTCGTCAGCATCTGCACGGTCGCGACCGAATGCTTGTGCTGCGTGATGCCCATCCCCCACGTCGCGATCACGCGCTCGCTGCGCGCATAGCGCTGCGCGAGGCCGTCGATCTGCTCGTACGGCACGCCGCTTTCGGCCGTCAGTGCCGACCAGCTTTCGTTGCGCAGGTCGTCGGCGAACGCGTCGAAGCCGGCCGTGTGCTCGTCGATGAAGGCGGTGTCGAGCACACGCGGCGCACCGGTGGCGCGCGCGGCATCGTCGAGTTCGAGCACGCGCTTCGCCATCCCCTTGATCAGCGCGAAATCGCCGCCGATCGTCGGCTGGATGAACGTCGACGCGATTGGCGTGCCGGACATCGTCAGCATCTCGAGCGGGCTTTGCGGATCGGCGAAGCGTTCGAGGCCGCGTTCCTTCAGCGGGTTGATCGACACGATCGTCGCGCCGCGCTTCGCGCATTCGCGCAACTCGCCCATCATCCGCGGATGGTTGGTCGCCGGGTTCTGGCCGAAGATCAGCAGCAAGTCCGCGTGCTCGAAATCGTCGAGCGTGACGGTGCCCTTGCCGACGCCGACCGAGTCCGGCAGCCCGCGGCTCGTCGCTTCGTGGCACATGTTCGAGCAGTCGGGGAAGTTGTTCGTGCCGTACAGCCGCACCAGCAGCTGGTACAGGAACGCCGCCTCGTTGCTCGCGCGGCCCGACGTGTAGAACGCGGCCTGGTTCGGGTCCGGCAGCGCACGCAGGTGGCGCGCGATCAGCGCGAACGCGTCGTCCCAGGCGATCGGCACGTAGCGGTCGGTCTGCGCGTCGTACACCATCGGATCGGTCAGGCGGCCGTGCTGTTCCAGTTCGAAATCCGTCTGTTCGAGCAGTTCGGTGACCGTGTGCGCGGCGAAGAATTCGGGTGTGACGCGCTTGCTCGTCGCTTCGGCGGCCACGGCCTTCACGCCGTTCTCGCAGAATTCGAACGTCGATGCGTGCTGGCGGTCGGGCCACGCGCAGCCCGGGCAGTCGAAGCCGTCCGGCTGGTTCTGGCGCAGCAGCGTGCGGTAGTTGCCGCCGGTGACCTTTTCCTTGATCAGGTTGATCGCGACGGCTTTCAGCGCGCCCCAGCCGGCGGCCGGGTGGTGATACGGTTCGATGCGTGCGGCGGCGGATTTCTTTTTCATGATGCAGTGATGCGTGTGTCGGGGTCGATGCGTGGAGAGTACGCGCGGCGCTCCGGCAGCTGTATGTACACCTTTCGTCTTCAAAAAAGAGTACAGTTGCGGCCATCCAGGCAGTGCGGGTCGCAACTGTGTTGTTGAAGGGGAGTTGAAAGGGAGGCGCGTGAAGCGTTACGAACAACTGGCCGACGATCTGCAGGCGCAGATCGAGCGCGGCGTGTACCAGCCCGGCGAGCGGATTCCGTCGGTGCGGCAGGCGAGCCGCCAGCAGCAGCTCAGCGTTACGACCGTGCTGCGCGCCTATCTCGTGCTGGAGAGCCGCGGCCTGATCGAGAGCCGGCCGCAGTCGGGCTACTTCGTGCGGGCGCGGGCCACGGCGCCGGCCGAGGCCGAGCTGCATGTGTCGGCGCCGGCCGCCGAGCCGTCGGCGGTGGACGTGAGCCGGCTCGTGCTGTCGACGCTGCGCTCGATCTCGCGCGACGACGCGGTGCCGCTCGGCTCGCCGTATCCCGACGCATCGCAGTTCCCGGTGCAGCGTCTTGCGCGCTACGCGCAGGCGATCGGGCGGCGCCGCACGCGCTGGGGCGTGATCGACGACCTGCCGCCCGGCAACCAGGAACTGATTCGCCAGATCGCGCGGCGCTATGCGGAGCGCGGGATCGCGGTCGAGCCGGGCGAGATCGTGATGACGATCGGCGCGACCGAGGCGATCAACCTGTGCCTGCAGGCCGTCGCGCGGCCGGGCGACACGATCGCCGTCGAGTCGCCGACGTTCTACGCGATGCTGCACGCGATCGAGCGGATGGGCATGCGTGCGCTGGAGGTGGCGACGCATCCGGGCAACGGCATCGATCTCGACGCGCTCGAACGGATTCTCGAGCGCGAGCGCATCGCCGCGTGCATGGTGATGCCGAATTTCCAGAACCCGCTCGGCTTCCAGATGCCCGATGCGCGCAAGCGCGCGCTCGTCGAGCTGCTCGCGAAGCACGGCGTGCCCGCGATCGAGAGCGACGTCTATCACGAGCTGCATTTCGGCGACACGGCGCCGAGTGCGCTGAAGTCGTACGACCGCGACGGGCTCGTGCTGCATTGCGCGTCGTTCACGAAGAGCCTGTCGCCGCGCTACCGGATCGGCTGGGCGATGCCGGGACGCTATCGCGACCAGGTCGAGAAGCTGAAATTCCTGAACACGCTCGCGACGCCCGCGATCGAGCAGCTCGCGATCGCCGAATACCTGAAGCACGACGGCTACGATTTCCATCTGCGGCGAATGCGCAAGCAGTATGCGCAGCAGGCGAACCTGATGAGCGCGATGGTGCGGCGTTTCTTCCCGGAAGGCACGCGGCTGTCGCAGCCGCAGGGCGGGTACGTGCTGTGGGTCGAGCTGCCGAAACAGGTCGATGCGATGAAGCTGTATGCGCTCGCGCTCGCGCAAGGGATCACGGTCGGGCCCGGCCACATGTTCTCGGCAAGCACCGATTACCGGCATTTCATCCGGCTCAACTACAGCTATCCGTGGTCGCGGCAGATCGAGGACGCGCTGAAGGTGCTGGGACGGCTCGCGTCCGAGTGCGCAGGGCGGTGAGCGGCGCCGCGTGCGCCGCGATGCGGGGTTGCGTGCGGCGGCCCGTTGCAGGCCGCCGCGGCATGCATTACCGCGCGTTCGGCGCCTGCAGTTCGGCTTGTGCCGCGCCGACCATCCGGCGCATGTCGAAGCCCGACGGGTGCTGATACACGCGCAGCCCGAACTCCGGCAGCACCGCGATCAGGTGATCGAACAGGTCGGCCTGGATCGTCTCGTAGTCGATCCAGGACGTCGTGTCGGTGAAGCAGTACAGTTCGAGCGGAATGCCTTCGGCCGTCAGCGGCAGCTGGCGCGCCATGCACGTCATGTCGCGACGGATGCGCGGATGGCCCTTCAGGTAGTTCGCGACGTACGCGCGGAACGTGCCGAGATTCGTCAGCTGGCGGCGGTTCGCCGGGCATTCGCCGGCCGCGCCGAGCGTGCCGTTCCATTGCGCGATCGCGTCGACCTTGTCTTCCAGATAGTCCTTCAGCAGTGTCAGGCGTTCGAGCCGCTCGATCTCGTCGTTGTCGAGAAAGCGCACGCTCGTCGCATCGACGAACAGCGCGCGCTTGATGCGGCGCCCGCCGGCTTCGGTCATTCCGCGCCAGTTCTGGTAGCTCTCGGTAATCAGCTTCCAGGTCGGCACGGTGATGATCGTGTGATCGAAGTTCGCGACCTTGACCGTGTTCAGCGTGATGTCGATGACGGTGCCGTCCGCGCCGGCCGACGGCATCGTGATCCAGTCGCCGATCCGCAGCATGTCGTTCGACGATAGCTGCACGCCGGCGACGAGGCCGAGCAGCGTGTCCTTGAAGATCAGCATCAGCACCGCCGACAGCGCGCCGATGCCCGACAGCAGCAGGCCGATCTGCTTGCCGGTCGCGTCGCCAATCACGACGAGCGCGGCCGTGATGAACATCACGAGCTTGACGAGCTGCATCGGGCCTTTCAGCGACATGCGCGGCTGTTCGCGACGGCTCGTGCGATGCGTGTGTTCGAGCGCGGACAGCGTCGCGCTGATCGTCATCGACAACAGGAACACGATCAGCGCGAACAGCACCTTGTCGGCGACCTGCATGGCGACGGCCGGGATGCCGGGCACCGTGCCGAGCCCGAGCTTGATCACGACGAACGGCACGATGCGGTTCAGCCACTTGAATGCGCCGAACTCGAACAGCGCGTCGTCGATGCGGGTGGCCGACAGCCGCGCCAGGCGGGCGACCACGCGGAACAGCAGGAAATGGACGGCGGCCGTGATCGCGCCGGCGGCGGCAAGGAGGATGAGGATGCCGACGAGCGGCGAAAACCAGGATTCGTTCAGGGTCATAAGGGCAGGCAGGGTCCTTCTCGTGCGTTGAATCTGCGCCGCGATGCGGCGCGCGCCCGGTGAAGGGCACATGAAAGGGACCGTGATTGTGCCATCGGGTTCCGGCCGGATGCCGCGGATGCATGACGCACGGGTTCCCGAACATCCTCACCGTTGCATGGATATTCGTCGTGTTCATGCCGCGCAACACACTGTGCACTTGCCATGCAATGCCCGCTCGGGGCACGATGCGCGAACGGCTCCGCAAGCCACGGTTCCACGTCATTCAGGCCATCCACGCATTTCACGCATGCAAGATTTCAACGAAAGCCGGCCGTCACGCGTGCGGCTGCTGAAGGGCATTCTGCCGATCCGCCGCGCGTCGGCGATCCGCGACGTGTTCGCGGGCTTCTCGCTCGCGTCGATGGACATCCCGCAGGTGCTCGGCTATGCGCGCATCGCCGGCATGCCGGCCGTGTCGGGCCTCTATACCGTGTTCCTGCCGCTGATCGCGTTCGCATGCTTCGGCGCGTCGCGTCATCTGGTGGTCGCCGCCGACTCCGCGACCGCGACGATCTTCGCGAGCCGCCTGTCGTCGATGGCGCCGGCGGGCAGCGCCGAATACATGGCGCTGGCCGGCATGGTCGCGCTGCTGACCGCCGCGATGTTGCTGCTCGCGCGCATCTTCAAGCTCGGCTTTCTTGCCGATTTCCTGTCGCGCACGGTGCTGGTCGGTTTTCTCGCCGGCGTCGGCGTGCAGGTGTCGATCGCGATGCTCGGCGACATGCTCGGCTTGTCCGTGCCGTATCCGGCGTCGCGCAGCATCGCCCAGCTCGCCTACGTCGTCACGCATGCCGCCGACGCGCATCGGCCGACGCTCGCGCTCGCGGTGCTCGTCGTCGTCGCGATTCTCGCGTGCAAGCGCTTCCTGCCGCGCATGCCGATGCCGATGATCGCCGTGGCGGGCAGCATCGCCGCGAGTTATTCGTTCGGCTTCGCCGCGCATGGCATCGCGGTGCTCGGGCCCGTCGCGGGCGGCTTGCCGCCGCTGCGCTGGCCGTCCGTCACGTGGCAGCAGTTCCTCGATCTCGTGCCGGTCGCGGCGTCCTGCTTCGTGATGATCATCGCGCAGAGCGCGGCGGCTGCCCGCGTGTTCGCGCAGCAGTACGGCGAGGACGTCGATACCAATGCCGACATCCTCGGGCTTGCGGCCGCGAACGCGGCGGCGGCGGTGGGCGGCGCGTTCGTCGTCAACGGCAGCCCGACGCAGACCGCAATGGCCGACGGCGCAGGCGTGCGCAGCCAGATCGGGCATCTGGCGTTCGCCGCGGTCGTCGCGGTGGTGCTGCTGTTTTTCAGTTCGACGCTGCAATACCTGCCGCACGCGGTGCTGGCCGGCATCGTATTGACGATCGCGCTCGGGCTGATCAACGTGCGCAGCCTTGCCGCGATCCGCAAGGAAAGCCCCGGCGAATTCACGCTCGCGCTCGTCACCGCCGCGGCCGTCGTGACGGTCGGCGTCGAGCAGGGGATCCTGCTTGCCGTCGCGTTGTCGCTGATGCGGCACGTGCGCCACAGCTACCAGCCGCACACGATGGTGCTCGAAGCGGCCGAAGGCAGCGGACGGTGGCTGCCGGTGCCCGCGCGGCCCGGCGCGATGACGGCGCCGGGGCTGATCGTCTACCGCTTCGGCTCCGACCTGTTCTTCGCGAACGACCATCTGTTCGCCGCCGAAGTGACCGAGCTCGTCGATGCATCGCCGGTTCCGTTGCGCTGGTTCGTCGTCGATGCGGGCGCGATCACCGATCTCGATTACTCGGCCGCGCGGACGATCACCGATCTCGTCAACGCGCTGCACGCGCGCCGGATCGGCGTGCTGTTCGGGCGCGTGAACCGCTACCTGCACGCGGACATGGAGCGCCACCGGATCACGGAGATCGTCGGTGCGTCGTGCATCTTCCCGACGCTGCATCAGGCGCTGGAAGCGGCGGGCGTGACGCCGGCGCAACAGGAGCCGGGTGTCGTGTAGCGGGCACCTCCGGCATTCAGCGCGAGCCGGCCCGCGCAGCCCCCGTCGGCCGTCCGCCCGCGCCGCTCGACCACCGCGGCAGCCGCAGCGTCGTCACGAAGCTCGCCGCATGCAGCGCACACAGCAGGCCGAACGCCCATGCGTAGGCGCCGCCATGCGAGCCGCTCGTCGTGGCCGATTCGACCTGCAGCCGCCACGCGAGAAACAGCGTGCACATTGTCGTGAACGTCGGGCCGCCGAGGCGCTGGACGATATTGAGCGACGTCGTTGCCATCGGCAGGTTGCGCCGCTCGACCGACGCATACGCGGCGGAAATCGACGGGGCGCCGATCGCGCTCTGGCCCATCCCGCGCAGAAACAGCGCGGGCACCAGCACGTAGGGATCGTAGCCGGCCAGCGCGAGATACACGAACGGCAGCGTCGCGACGAGCGCGAGCATCGCGCCGGCGGCGGCCAGCCGGCGCACGCCGAAGCGGCTCGTCAGCGCGCCCATCGACGGATAGGTGACGAGCATGCCGAGCCCGAGCGGGGCCAGCAGCCAGCCCATCTCGCCGGGCGAGCGGCCGCACGCCTCGATCAGGAACACCGGGATCAGCATCTGGCCCGCGTAGATCGCGCCGTTCGACAGGAATTGCGTGGCGGCGGCCGCGCCGAACACGCGCGAGCGGAACAGCGCGAGATCGATCAGCGCATGCTCGCCCTGGCGTCGCTCGATGCGCAGGAAGGCAGCGAGCAGCAGTACCGAAACGGCGATTGCGGCGATACCGGGCACGGCGTTGATCCGCTCCGCGCCGTACAGGAGCAGCACGAGCGCTGGCGACAGCAGCGCGAGGCCGATCCAGTCGAGCTCGCGCCGCTGCGTTTCCTCGCGGTCGCCGGGCAGGAACCACACGGCCAGCGCAAGCGCCAGCGCGCCGACCGGCAGGTTCACGAGAAAGAGCCAGCGCCACGATGCGTGCTGCAGGATCGCGCCGGCGATGACCGGGCCCAGGATCGGCGCGATCAGAACGGGCACCGCCGCGTAGCCGATCACGCGCGCCATCTGCTGGCCGGCCACGCGCGCGATCATCATCTGCGCCATCGGCGCGAGCAGCCCGCCGCTGACGCCTTGCAGCACGCGGAACGCGATCAGCGATGGCGCGGACCACGCGAGCCCGCACAGCGCCGACGTCAGCGTGAACGCGGAGAAGCACCACAGGTACAGCGCTTTCGCACCGATGCGGTCGACCAGCCAGCCGTTCAGCGGCAACACCAGCGTGAGCGCGAGCAGGTAGCCGCTCGTCACCCACTGGATCGTCGACAGGCTCGCGTGCAGGTCGGTCGCGAGGCTTGACAGCGATACGTTGACGATCGTCGCGTCGAGCTGCGACAGAAGCGAGCCGAGCGTCGCGACCGCGCTGACCTTCCAGATCGACGGATCGCGCCGGCCGGCCGCATGGCCCGGCACCGGCCGGGCGTGCTTGTCGCTCACGCGCCGCGCCGGTCGAGCAGCGCGAGAATCTCTTGCGTCGAACCCGTCTCGCCGAGACGCGGGAACAGCCGTTCGACGCTGTTCGTGTGCGCGTCCGCGTTGAGGTCGGTCATCGCGTCGACCGCGAGCGTCACGTTGTAGCCGAGCTCGTGCGCCTGGCGTGCGGTCGATTCGACGCCGATGCTGGTCGCGATGCCGGTCAGCACGATCTGCGTGACGCCGGCCGCCTTCAGGTGCGCGTCGAGATCGGTGGCGGTAAACGCGCCCCAGGTCTTCTTCGTCACGACGTGGTCGCCCGGCTGGCGGTCCAGTTCGGGGACGAGGTCGGCCCAGTCGGCCGGAAGGGCATCCAGACGCACTTGCTGCTGCGTACGGCCCGGTGCACCGCCGTCGACGTTGACGAGCACGACCGGCAGGCCGCGGCTGCGGAATGCGTCGAGCAGGTCGCGCGTGCGCTCGATCACCGGAGCGACCGGGTGGGAGGTGGGCAGTGCGACGATGCCTTTCTGCAGGTCGATGACGACGAGTGCCGTGTTCGTGTCGAGACGGGTTGTGCTCATGGTGTCGATGCTCCGTGAATTGGGCGAAGGAAAGGGTGCGCGCGCATGCCGCGCGGCACGCAGGCGGAGGTCATTGCTCGCCGATACGCCGGATCAGCGGAATCGCGGCAGCGAGCGTGCGGATTTCTTCAGGGTCGAGCTTCTCGATCGCGGCGCCGAGCCACTTGTGCTTCGCCGTGTCGCGCTTGCGCCGCGCTTCCAGGCCGGCCGCGGTCAGCAGGAACAGGATCTGGCGGCCGTCGGTCGGATGCGGCTCGCGTTCGACGAGACCGTCTTCCTCCAGGCTCGCGAGAATCGCCTTCATCGACTGCGGCTTCATTGCCTCCGCGCGGGCGAGATCGGCGGTCGTCATCGGACCCTGCCGTTCGAGCCGCGCGAGCGCGCTCGTCTGCGACATGCCGAGCCCCTCGGATTCGATTTCGGAGCGCAACCGGCGGATCAACTGGCCGACCGCGAGGGTCAGATCGGCGGCGACAGTGTCGGCGGGAATGCCGGGCATGCGTGGCGGTGTCATGCGGCGGATCATAGGATATGACAGTTAAACTTGCAAGTTTAGCTGTCGAATTGGGTGAAGGTTCGTGACACGCGGTGCGTCGGTGTGATCGGTATGAGCGGGTGAGCGGGTGAGCGGGTGAGCGCGCGTTGGCACGCAACGACCGGTTTACCGGATGCGGCCGGTGTGCGGCGGGGCGCTACACGCGGCGCGGCGACGGAACCGGCACGACGTCGTTGTACTTCGGCGACGCATTTTCGTGCAGCAGGTCGCCGAGATATTGCGCGAGTTCGTCAGCGGCGAGCGCAGGCGGAATCTGCAGGTTGGCCGGCCGCCGCTTGCCTTCGGTGCCGAGATCGAACACGGCCCAGCGGCCGTTCGAGCGCACGACGGCCAGCAGGCGTCCGAACGCGTTGAAACGGTATTCGTCGTGCATGGCATCGCGCCTTCGTGGATGAACACGCCTGCCGCGTGCGCCGTGTTCCGAATCTATTGGATCGAGCAACTCAGCCAGCGATGGATCTTCAGCGCGTCGCTCGACACGCCGGCGCGCGTTGGTGCGCCGAGCAGCACGATCGTTTCGCGGCGGCCTTTGACACGCATGCGCATGACGACGCCGTGCCCCGATTCGTTGATGAAGCCGGTTTTCTGCAGCCGGATCGGCAACCGGCCGTAGCGGACGAGCGGATCGGAGTTCACGTACAGCAGTTCGTCGTCGCCGGCCTGCACGGTGGTCGACGTATCCGTCGAGAAGTAGCGGATCAGCGGATCCTGCGCGGCCGCGCCGACGAGCCGCGCGAGATCCTCGGCCGTCGACACGTTATGCGGCGACAGCCCGGTCGGTTCGCGGAAATGCGTATGGCGCATCCCGAGGCGGCGCGCTTCGCGGTTCATTGCCCTCACGAACGCGGTGCGGCCGCCCGGATAGTCGCGGCTCAGCGCGGCTGCCGCGCGATTTTCCGACGACATCAGCGCGATATGGAACATCTGGCGGCGCGACAGTTCGGCGCCGATCGGCAGCCGCGAACCGGTGAACTTGATCGTGTCGCGGTCGCGCGAGGTGACGCGCAGCACGCCGTTCAGCGGCCGGTCCGCGTCGCGCGCGACGACGGCGGTCATCAGCTTCGAGATCGACGCGATCGGCCGCACGGTGCGTGCGTTGCGGGCCAGCAGCGGCGTGCCCGAATCGACGTCGAGCACGTAGGCCGCGCGTGAGTGCAGCGCGCGCACCGCGCGCGGGCTGTAGCCGCAGCTCGCGAGCAGGCGCGGCTTCGCGGCGGGGTGCGGGCGAGCCGCGTTCGTGCGTTTCGCGCGCCGATGCTGCGGTGCGGGTGCCGCGTGATGCCTGACCGCATGATGCTTCGCGCGCGGGCGGCGATGCTTGACGGCCTTGTTCTTGCGATGGGTGGGTTGCTTCTTGACGACTTTCGCATGCGCTTGCGGCGACGCTGTGCGATGCGGCTGCGCGCGCTGCGCGGACGACGCGTTCGTTGCGAACGCGAGTGTCAGGAACGAGAGGGCGATGATCAGGGTGGTCCGGGCGCGAGGCAGGCGCGCGATGAGGCCAGTCAAGCGAAAGTCTCCTTTTCACGCGCGCTGCGGCGGCGCGAAATGCGTGGGCGGTGAGCGGGTGCGGGAAATTATACGGTCGATCGCGTGGCGATGACGATGGATGCGCACGCAATGATGTGTGATGCCGGCGGAATTCCGCTGTTTTTTGCAGATGGCCGAAGGTGCGCGTTCGACGGAAGGTGCATGAGGAGCGGGCTCAGCGTGGCCAGTTCCGCCGCGACACGACTGCGAAGCTGATCGCGATCGAGCCCGTGACGGCGCGCGGCGGTGCATCGTCCACTGCGTCGCCGAAGCGAAAGCGGCGGCTGCGTCCGTCGACACGCGCGGCACGACGCTCGGGTGCCGACGCATCGGGCTCAATACCGCTTTCGCCGGCGAGCACCGTGTCGCACGAGATATCGGTCAGGCACTCGGCCGGATGATCAACGGACATGACAATGAATTCCATGAAGGGCATGTCCGTATTGAACGTCATGCCGTTCGATCAGTAAAATGAATGTTTCGATCGATATGATTCCTTTCAAGAATGGAATTGAAACTGCTGCGCACCTTCCTGACGGTCACGGAGCTCAGCCATTTCAGCCGCGCGGCCGACGCGCTGCACATGAGCCAGCCGGCGCTCAGCAAGCAGATCGGGGCGCTCGAGGCGAGCCTCGGCGGCAAGCTGTTCGAGCGCGGGCGGCATGGCGCGGAGTTGACGCCGTTCGGTGAACGCTTCCTGCCCGACGCGCAGGCGCTCGTGCGCGACGCCGACGAGATCCTCGCGCGGGCGCGAGAGGCGTCCAGCGGACAGCGCGGGCATCTGCGGCTCGGCATCTGCCTGTCCGTGCTGACGCTCGTGCCGAAACTCGTCGCGGAGTTCCGTCGCCGCAATCCGGGTATCGCGGTCACGCTGAGCGACCTGTCGTCGTCCGAACAGACACGCCGGCTGCGTGCCGGCAAGCTCGACGCCGGATTTCTGCGTCTGCCGTCCGATGAAGGGTTGGCGTCGTTCAAGGTGATCGACGAGGCGCTTGCGCTCGCGGTGCCGCCGCACCTCGGCTTCAAGCGCGTGCCCGCCGATCTCGACGTGCTCAACGAGATCGGCTTCATCGCGCTGCAGCGCGCACGCGGCCCCGGGCTCGCCGCGCAGATCGACCGGTGGTGCGTCGAGCGGCGCTTCGTGCCGCAGGTCACGCAGCAGGCGGAGGACGTGCAATCGGTGCTCACGTCGGTCGCGGCCGGGGTTGGCGTCGCGTTCATTCCGTCGGGCGCGCAGTACCTGCTGCGCGACGCGACTGTCCTGCCGCTCGACGGTCGGGACGCGAAATGGCGCGTCGGGCTTGCGTGGCTGTCCGGCCGCGACGATCCCGTGACCACGCGTTTCGTGTCGTTCATGCGCGCGGCAATCAAGGGCGCGTAACCGTGTAACCGCGTAGCCGCGTAGCCGCGGCGTATAGTGTCCGCGATTGCATCCTTCCCGAATGCCGGCCCGGCGCCGGCTCACGAACCCGAACCGATGACTCCAGACTCCGACGACTCCCCGCTCGATCCCGCACTCGTTGCGACGCTCGCGACGCTGAACGAAGCCGCGAGCGATCCGTCCGGCAAGGCGTGGTCGCTGCCGAAGATCGCGAAGCGCGCGCAATTGCCGATGAGTGTGTTGCGCCGCGTGCTGACGCGGCTCGACGCCGCCGGCCTGAGTGCGACGACGCTGAACGAGGACGGCACCGGCAGCGCCGCGTTGACCGAGGAGGGGCGCGCCGTGTGCGCGCAATTGTTCGGCGCGAACGACACCTGATGAAAAAACGGACCGCCACGAAGGCGGTCCGTCGTATTGCGGTTCGACACGCGGCGTCGGCCGCATCACCACCGCGCCGTCACGCCACCCATCACGGAGTGACGGTAGGTCTGGTCGTTCAGCCCGTGCCGGTAGCCGACGTCGAGATCGAGCCAGCGCTTCGGCGAGTAGATCGCACCCGCGATCACGAACGCCGGATGCGCACCGGCCGTGCTTTCGGTGTTGCGCGACAGACCGATGTCGGCCACGAACTGCACGTTGTCGGTCGCCTTGTAGAGCGCCGCGGCCGACACGGCCCAGACCGAGCGCAGGTCGCCCTGGCGATTCGGCTGGTAGGCGAGGCCCGCATTCGCGAGCAGCGAGACGCGCGCGACGTCGGCTTGCGCGAGCAGCGTCGCACCGGTGCCGACGCGGCCCGTGCCGAGCCCGCGATCGTCGTTGCCGGTCGGCATCGTCACTTTCGGTTTCAGCGCGAACGATAGCGGACCGCGTTCGGCGAAGCGCCATTTCATGCCGATCTCGACGTCGCCGATGCCGGCGCCGTTGTCGTCGGTCCGCATTTGCAGATGGGTATAAGGCGCGTTCACGTACAGATCGACATGTTCGCCGAAGCCGCGCGTGAGTGTCGCGTTCCACAGTTGATGGCGGCCGTTTTCGTCCTGTTTCGACGTTTCCTCGGCATTGAACTCGAGCTGCCAGTTTGCGTCGCCCTGCGTGCCCGTGTCGTCGCTGACGAGCGGATGGGCCGCGTACGCGTCCAGCGGTGCGAGGAGGGCGCTCGCAGCCGCGAGCGGAAGCATTCTTTTCATCAAGTCACCCATGATGCATCGTGGGCGGCCGGCCCGCGCGGGCCGGCACGCCGTTGTCCGGTGGAGATCAGAACCACTGCTTGTAGCGGCGCACATAGATCGTCTTGACGATCTGCGCGAGCAGGATGTAGCCGACCATCGTCGCCGCGAGCCACAGCCAGTAGGTCCCAGGCAGATGCATGAAGCCGAGCGACTCCGCGAACGGCGAGAACGGCAGCCAGCAGCCGATCGCGATCGCGGTGAACGTCGACAGCAGCACCGGCAGCGCGGCCGTGCTCTGCAGGAACGGGATCTTCTGCGTGCGCAGCAGGTGCACGACGAGCGTCTGCGACACGAGGCTTTCGATGAACCAGCCGGAGTTCATCACGATCTGGCCGCTCGAGCCGCCGTGCAGGTGATACATCGCACCGGCGCCGAACACGGTCCACATCAGCACGTAAGTCGTGATGTCGAACACCGACGAGGTTGGCCCGACCCACAGCATGAAGCGGCCGATGTTGCCGGCTTCCCACTTGCGCGGCTTCTTGAGGAACTCCGGATCCATCCGGTCCCACGGCAGCAGCATCTGCGACGTGTCGTAGATCAGGTTCAGCACGAGCAGCTGGGTTGCGAGCATCGGCTCCCATGGCAGGAACGCGCTGGCGACGAGCACCGAGAACACGTTGCCGAAGTTCGAGCTGGCGGTCATGTTCAGGTATTTCAGGATGTTGCCGAACGTCTCGCGGCCCTTGATCACGCCTTCCTCGAGCACCATCAGGCTCTTTTCGAGCAGGATGATGTCGGCGGTTTCCTTCGCGATGTCGGCGCCGCTGTCGACCGAGATGCCGACGTCGGCGTCGCGCAGCGCGGGTGCATCGTTGATACCGTCGCCGAGGAAGCCGACCGTGTGGCCGTTCGCCTGCAGCGCCTTCACGATGCGCGCCTTCTGCAGCGGCGTGAGCTTCGCGAACACCGTCGTGCGTTCGACGACCTGCGCGAGCGTCGCGTCGTCGAGCGCCTCGATTTCGGCGCCGAGCATCGGCTTGCCCGGTTCGAGGCCGACCTGGCGGCAGACCTTCATCGTGACGGTCGGGTTGTCGCCCGTCAGCACCTTCACCGACACGCCGTTCTCGCGCAGCGCGGCAAGCGCCGGCGCGGCCGATTCCTTCGGCGGATCGAGGAAGGTCAGGAAGCCGCGCACGACGAGGTCGCGCTCATCGGCGGTACGGTACTGCTCGCGTTCGTCGCCGCGCGGGATCATGCGCGTCGCGAGCACCAGCACGCGGAAGCCATCCTCGTTGTAAGCGTTCGCCTGTTCGAGCAGCCGCTTGCGCGCGACGAAGTCGAGCGGGCGCACGCCGTCCTCGTCCTGCACATGGGTCGACACCGCAAGCATTTCCTCGACCGCGCCCTTGCAGATCAGCAGGTGCGTACCGTGCGTGTCCTCGACGACGACCGACAGGCGGCGACGCACGAAGTCGAACGGCAGTTCATCGATCTTCTTGTAGCCTTGCGGCTTCACGCGGTCACCGATCTCGTCGGCGCGCGCGACCACGGCGATATCGATCAGGTTCTTCTGGCCGCTCTGATGGAAGCTGTTCAGCCAGCCGAGCCGCAGGATGTCCTCATTCTTGTGGCCGGACAGGTCGAGATGGTGTTCGAGAATGATCTTGTCCTGCGTGAGCGTGCCGGTCTTGTCAGTGCACAGCACGTCCATCGCGCCGAAGTTCTGCACGGAGTTCAGCCGCTTCACGACGACCTTGCGACGCGCCATCGCGATCGCGCCGCGCGCGAGATTCGCACTGACGATCATCGGCAGCATCTCGGGCGTGAGGCCGACGGCCACCGCGAGCGCGAACGTGAGCGCGCTCAGCCAGTCGCCCTTGGTCAGGCCGTTGATCATGAACACGATCGGCACCATCACGAACATGAACTTGATCAGCAGCCAGCTCACGCTTGCGACACCGCGATCGAAGCTCGTCTCGATGCGCTTGTGGCTCACGACGTTGCGCGCGAGCGAACCGAAGTAGGTGTCCTCGCCGGTCGCGACGACGACGGCCGTCGCGGTGCCGCTCACCACGTTGGTGCCCATGAAGCACACGTTCTCGAGATCGAGCAGCGACGTCGACGCCGACGCGTCGTTCGCCGCGCCGGGTTTGCCGGCCATGCCCGTCATGTCCGACGCGCCCGTGTTCGCCGACTTGCCGGCGACCGCGCCGAGCGTGTCGTACTTCTCGACCGGCAGCGCTTCACCGGTCAGCACGGCCTGGCTGATGAACAGGTCGCGCGACGCGAGCAGGCGCACGTCGGCGGGAATCATGTCGCCGGCGGACAGATGCACGATGTCGCCGACCACGACTTCGCGCATCGGCACCTCGCGGCGTGCCGGCTCGGACGTGTCGGTCACCGCGCGCTGCACGGTCGCCGTCGTGCGGACCATCGCCTTGAGCTTTTCGGCCGCGCGCAGCGAACGGAATTCCTGCACGAAGCGCAGCAGCGCGCTGATCGTGACCATCGTCAGCAGGATCGTCATGCCCACATAGTCGCGATCGTCGGGCGCCGCGAAATAGACGTCGGTGCAGAAGCTGATCGCGGCCAGCACGAGCAGCACGTAGACGAACGGATTGTGGAACGCGTGCAGCAACTGGCGCGTCCAGTGCGGCGGCTTGTCGTGCGCGATTTCGTTCGGACCGTGGTGCTGCAGACGGTCGACGGCCTGGTCGTAGGTGAGGCCGCGCGTGCTGGTGCGCAGCGACTTGAAGGTTTCTTCGAGCGGGCGGGCCGCTTCCTGCGCGGCGCGCATGATGCGCGGTTCGTTCTTTTGACCGGGGCCGGCGTTGATGAAGCCGCGCTGTTTCGGTTGCGAGGTATTGCGTTGTGTCATGAGTCGCTCCTTGCGCACGAGGCGGCGGGCGGGGAGCGACTGTGACGTTATCGACGCACGAGCACTCCCCGCCGCGTCGCGTCAGGCGCGATCGGCTGTGGATCGGTGAAGAGGGGAACGCTCGCCGGCGCGCGGAGTGCGGTCGGAGAATCGATGCGCAGCGTCGCACCGGCGAGCGGTAATCGACTACTGTCGTCTGAGTTCATCTGCACTCCTGTCGGTTTCGGGTGGCGGGCACGGGCGATCGGCAACCGCGCACGCACGAAGGCGCGCGGCCGGATGGCACGCGAACGGAACACGCACGCAGTTCGCGCTGCGCGCAGCACGAACGCACGCGCGCGGCAGCGTATCGATGCGCTGCGCGGGCATTCGGCAATATCGAAAAATTCGGCGGGGGATTCTGGCCGGTCAGGCCGGAAGGGCGCCGCATCCTGCTTCCCGGGATGCGGCAGAAGACGAGGCTCTGCGCGGTTTCCTCAGGCAGCAGTCAAGTTGGTCGAGGACCAACTACAACTCGCATCGGTGTTCACAGAACACTCCATGTAATCAGACGGGGGCGATGGTAATGGGTCGTCGTGCGAAGCGTCAACCCTTTTTCCACCCGTTGCTCAGGCAATTCTTGCAGAACGTTAGCGCGGCGATGCCGGCTCCGCGAATGAAAAAACGCGCGCGCGCCGGGCAGGCATGCGCGCGGTTGCGTCGAGGCGACGTGCCCGTTACTGCGTGGCGGCCGTGACGGCAGCGCCTGCGTCGGCGATGCCGGAGCCGGCCGGCAGCGCCGTGCACGACGTGCCGGTCGGCAGCATCGCCGCACGCGCGCCGCCTTGCAGCTTCTGCTGGATCTGCGCGGGCGTGAGGTTGCCGTTCACCGACAACATCAGCCCGACGATGCCCGTCACCTGCGGCGTCGCGAGGCTCGTGCCGCTCGCGGTGTCGTACGTGTCCGTACCCGGCGTCGTCGTGCCGCTGTTGGCCGTCGACAGGATGTTGACGCCGGGTGCGCTCAGCGCAACGTCGACACCGAAGTTGCTGAACGATGCGCGGCGGCCGGTCGCGTCGGTTGCGCCGACGCTGATCACGCCGCGGCAGTTCGCCGGCTGGTCGAGCCCGGTCGACAGGCCGTCGTTGCCGGCGGCGACGACGACGGTCACGCCCTTCGCGTTCACGTCGTCGATTGCCTGCTGGAACGTCGCGCTGCACGCGCCGACGCCGCCCAGGCTCAGGTTGATGACCTTCGCGGGATTCGGGTTGCTCGGCACACCGGCGACCGGAATGCCGGCCGCCCAGCGCATCGCGTCGGCGATGTCGCTCGTCGTGCCGCCGCACTTGCCGAGCACGCGCACCGGCAGGATCCGGCCGAGCCACGACACGCCGGCGACGCCGATGCCGTTGTTGGCGGTCGCGCCGATCACGCCCATCACGCGCGTGCCGTGCCAGCTGCTGCTGCTCGGTTCGCTCGCGCAGTGATAGTACGGGCCGCTGGAATCGTCGAGTTCCTGCTGCGTGACCCAGTCGCCCGGATCGGTGGCGTCGATGCCGCGCGTCTGGCCGTTGTTGCTGGTGTTGACGTTCGAGATGAAGCTGTAGCCGGGCAGCAGGTTGCCGACGAGGTCGGGATGCGGCCGGTAGCCGGTGTCGAGCACGGCCGTGACGACCGTCGGCGAACCCTTGGTCCGCGTCCAGGCGGGCGGGGCGTTGATGCCGACGCTCGCGTCGGACAGATCCCACTGCTGGCTGTATGCGGGATCGCTCGGCATGTCGCGAATCTGCATCGGGTGATCCGGTTCCGCGTGGTCGACGTCGCCGTCGGCCGCGAACGCCTGCGCGAGCGCCGCCGCGTCGCCGGACGCGATGCGCTGGCCGATCGACAGCACGGCCGCGCCGTCCGACAGGGTCCGCTCGACCTGCACGTTCAGCGATGCCTGCGACGTCGTCACGGCGGCATAGGCATGTGCGGCACTGGTCGTTGTCGGTGCCGTCCAGCGCGTCATCGAGCGCCGGATCACCGCGTCGAGCCGTGTGCCGGTGTCGAGGGCGGCCATCGCGCGCGTGGCCGTCAGCGTCTTCAGCTTGACGATCAGGTGATCGACCGGCGGCTCGACCGGCGCGGTGGTCTGGGCAGCCATCTGCACGGCAGCCTGCTGCGTCGCGCACGCATTGCTGCCGCTGGCCGCGGGCGGGGTGGTCGGAGCGGGCGCGGGGGCCGGCGCAGCATTGGAGGAAGACGGATTGCTGCCGTCGCCGCCACCCCCACCGCCACAGCCGGCGAGCGGAAGCAGGGCGGCGGCAGACAGCATGCCGGCGAGCATGCGCGCATGAGCGGAGCGGGCCAGCGCGAAATTGAAACGTTTGGCTCTCATGGTGAGACTCGATCCTCATAGATAACCGTCGTGCTGGCGGTCGTGCCTGGTCCGGAGGAACACCGGACCTTGTCGTTTTTGTCTGACATTCATCGCAAGATTGTTGCGACGCGCCATGCACTGGGTAACGGCCGCCACGGGCGCTTCTTGAGCGCGGTTCGCGAGAAAAAAACGGGTTGCCGCAAACGATTACGTTGCTGCGTTGCAATGCGATTGCGGGTCCAGAGCGGACGACCCGGCAGGCGGGATGCGAGCGAACGCGGCTGCCCGGGCGCGACGCGGGATGCACGCGTATTTGCGCGCCACGGAAAATGCGTCGTCCGCGCGCGCCGTGGTGGACGGTTGCCTACGCTTTCCCTGATGCGACGCGAATTTTGTCGGGCGTACGATCGCGATTCGATCAACGTTTCGTCAGGAGAAAAGCATGGATCGCCGCTTCCGTTGGTTGGCCGTCGCGCTGACCTGCGCGCTGGCGGGCACCGCGCACGCGCAGGCCCTCACCGGCACGCTGAAGAAGATCAAGGACACGGGCGTCGTGTCGCTGGGTATCCGCGAATCGTCGGTGCCGTTCTCGTATTCGGACAACCAGCAGAAGAACATCGGCTACTCGCGCGACATCGCGGCGCGCATTATCGACACGCTGAAGACGGAGCTGAAGGCACCGAACCTGACGGTGAAGGAAATCCCGATCACGTCGCAGAACCGGATTCCGCTGCTGCAGAACGGCACGATCGACTTCGAGTGCGGGTCGACGACCAACACGCTGGAGCGGCAGAAGCAGGCCGCCTTCTCGAACAGCATCTTCCTCTACGGGATCCGCTTCAGCACGCGCAAGGATTCGGGCGTGAAGGACTTCCAGGACCTGGCCGGCAAGACAGTCGCGACGACGGCCGGCACGTCGGACGAGCGCCTGCTGCGCAAGCTCAACGAGGAGAAGGGGATGAACATGACGATCATCAGCGCGAAGGACCACGCCGAAGCGTTCATGAACGTCACGACGGGGCGCGCGGTCGCGTTCGTGATGGACGAGCCACTGCTGTACGGCGAGATCGCGAAGGACCGCAACCCGGGCGCCTACACGGTGGCGGGCACGCCGCTCGTCCATGAAAATTACGCGTGCATGATGCGCAAGGACGATCCGGCGTTCAAGCACGTAGTCGATGGCGTGATCGCGAAGATGCAGACCTCGGGCACGGCCGAGAAGCTCTACGACCAGTGGTTCATGCAGCCGATTCCGCCGAAGGGCGTGAGCCTCAACTATCCGCTGTCGCCGGAGATGAAGCAGCTGTTCAGGAATCCGACGGATCAGGCGCAGTACTGATCGACGCATAGTGGTGGAGTTGCATCGTCGATAGAAAACCGCCGGCACACGCCGGCGGTTTCGGTTTTCGGCCCGGTCGCTCGCGTGATGGAACCGAGCGTCAGGCCTTGATTTCCGGCACGCGTGCGGCCGGCCTGGCCGGTGCCGCCGGGGCCGGTGCCATCGAACGCATGGACGGCTGCGCCGGCACGAGCACGACGACCGGTTCGGGCATCGCCCACAGCGGCATCGCGAACCCGACGGGCTGCGGCATCGGCATCGCGAACGCGTTGGCGAGCGCGACATGCTGCAGCGCCATCATCTGCTTTAAAGCCGGGGCAGTGCCCGCCGGACGGAGCCGTGCCGGGGTTCCCGAGGCGACTCGCCGGGGAACCTGAACGGGCATCTAGCGCGTTTCGGCATGTGCCGCAATCGGCATTCAACCTCGTCCGCGCCATGGGATTCCTGTCGCGTCGCGCAACAACAGGCACAATATGCGCTTCGCCACGCACCGTTGTTCGTCATTCGAACAAGCCGGCGCGTGTCGCCGCCGTCCGAATCCTTCCCGGTTGTCATGAACGCCTCGCTCACTCCTGCGCGCGAATCGAACTCGCCGCGCTTCCTGTTGTTCCTGATTTGCCTGTTCGCCTCCGCAGGCCAGCTCGCGATCGACATCTACGTGCCCGCGCTGCCCGACATGGCGCGTTCGTTCGCGACCACGCCGCAGGCGATCCAGTCGAGCGTGTCCGGCTACATGGCCGCCTATGCGCTCGGCCAGCTGATCTTCGGCCCGGTCGCCGATGCGTACGGACGCAAGCGGGTGCTCGCGTTCGGGCTCGTCATCTACACGATCGGGTGCCTGCTGTCGCTCGGCGCGCCGAACCTGGAGACGTTCGTGCTGGCGCGCTGCCTGCAGGGTTTCGGGATCGCGACGACGAACCTGCTCGCAAAGGCGATCATCACCGACTCGTTCTCGGGCCAGGCGCTGATGCATGCGTTCACCTACATGTCGATCGCGTGGGGGCTCGCACCGATCATCGCGCCGGTGATCGGCGCGCACCTGCAGGAATGGTTCGGCTGGCGCGCGTGCCTCGTGTTCCTGCTGGTGTATTCGCTGGTGATGTGGGCGCTGTTGTGGCACTACCGGGAAACCTTGCCGAAACCGGTCCATCTCGAGCCGCGCACGCTGATGGCGAACGCGGGCAAGGTGCTCGCGAGTCCGGTGTTCCAGAGCTGTTTCCTTGCCCAGGGGCTGTGCTACAGCATCCTGCTGGTGTTCAACATCGTCGGGCCGTTCATGGTGCAGACCACGCTGCACAAGCCGCCGACCTTCTTCGGCTATCTCGCGCTCGGGATCGGGCTGATGTATTTCCTCGGCGGACTGTCGAACCGGATTCACGGGCACGGGCTGCCGAGCGCCGAGCAGCGGCTGCGCATCGGCGCGCGCGTAATGGCGGCCGCGGCGGTCGTGATGCTCGTGCTGGCGCTGACCGTCGGCCTGCGCGTATGGACGCTCGCGACGCCGGTGCTCGTGATGGGTTTCTGCGCGGGCGCGATGTATCCGACGCTGATGGCCAAGGGCAACTCGCTGTTTCCGCATATCGCGGGGCTGACGAGCGCGATCCTCGGGTGCGCGCTGTTGCTCGTGTCGTCCGCGATGATGGGCCTCGCCGGCTTCGTGTCGGTGCAGGTGCTGACGCCGCTCGCGGTGTTCTTCGTCGCGCTGTCGGTCATCGTCGTGTGGATGGTGACGAAGCTGCTGCGCTACCTGACGCAGCAGCAGGCCGCGAGCGTTGCTTGCGGAAGCGGGGAGGCGGCGTAAGCCGCAGAAGCTGCGTCCGTGGCTGCCACAACGGCACGCCGGCCGCTCACAGCGGCTGCGCCGCGCCCGCCTGCGCCAGCAGCGAAACGGCGGCCGGATCCGGCATCCCGTTCGAATCGATCGCACCGGCCTTGGCCAGCGCGTCGAGATCGCTGTCGATGCCCGGTTGCCCGACCACGAACGGCGTCGTCAGGAAGGCCGGCGTCGACAGCGTGACCGAATAGCGCTGCTGCAGGTTCGTCACCACCGCCGATTGCGCGGCCTGCACCCTGCCCGGGCTGCCCATCACCTGCTGGAAGTGTGCATTGCCCTGGAAATTGCCGATCAGCCCGGCCGTGTTCGTGCCGAGCTGCGCGGCGAGATAGACGAGCATCAGCTCGGTCTCGGGCGTCGTGTTGAAGGTGCCGCCCGCGTAGGCGAGCGAATGCAGGCTCGTGCCACCCGACGCGACGGTAATCACGCACGGCAGCGCGGCGTTGACCGTCACGCGGTAGTTGCCGCCGCCGTCGGTCAGCGTCGTCGCCGAGCCTTGCGCGCAACTGATCGTCACCGATGCGCTCGCGAGCGCGGTGCCGGTGGCCGCCGTGCCGGACAGCGCGACGGTCTGCGTGTTGTTGTCGTTGAAGCAGACGTCGACGCCGAAGCAGGCGTCGCCGTTGCAGCCCGCAAGCGTCGCGAGGGCGGCGACGCAGGCCGTGCTCAGCGCGGGGCGGAGGAAGCGCGGATGTCGAAGGTTCATGGTCGCGGGCGATCGGGAGAAGGGACGCGGCAGGGCAACCGGTGTGCGCCGATGCATCGGCGCACTGTTCCTATTCTAGGTCTGCGATCCGGGGATTGCTTACCGGTTCGTTCGCCGTCGGCCGGGGGCTTGCTACGGTTTGCGTGAGCCCGGCTTCGCGAACGCTCCCCGCACCTCGAAGCCGATCGCATCCGCGACGTTGCCGCGCGCGTCGACGAGTTCCAGCCGGTGCCGGCCCGGCCACGGCATCCACGCGATGCGGTCGGCATGCCCGATCACCTTGTCGTCGAGCCGCCACGCGAACCGCGCGGCATGCCCGGACGACCGCTCGAACCAGATCCGCTGATTCTTCGGCGGAATGTCCGGATCAATCGCGAAGATCGTGCCGTCGGTCGGCGCGCCGATCGTCAGCGGCGCGCGCGCACCGTCCTTGCCCGGCGTGACGGGCGCCGCGAGCCGGATCGTGTCGAGTGCCGTGCCCGCGACGAACCACTCGTTGCGCGACGGCTCGACGTCGCGCTCGAACGTGATGCGGCGCGTTTCGACGCCGGCCGGCGGCCTCGGCGCGCGGCTCGGCAGGTCGCGGTGCAGGTAGCCGACGACGGCAGACCACACCGGCGACGCACCCGTCACCCCCGACACGTCCCACATCGGCGAGCCGTCCGCATTGCCGACCCACACGCCGACCGTGTAGCGCGACGTGAACCCGACGGTCCAGTTGTCGCGCATGTCCTTGCTGGTGCCGGTCTTGACCGCCGAGAAGAAGCGTGTCGCGAGCGGGTTGTCGAAACCGAACGTGCGCACGCGCGCGTTGTTGTCGGAGATGATGTCGGTGACGACGAAGCTGGCCGCTTCGCTGAATACGCGCGTGCCGTTATCCGGACGTCCCGGCGCCAATGCGCCGGATGCAGGTGACGGCACGGGCAGGTCGACGACCTTGCGCGCGACGCCGCCGTTCGCGAGCGCGCGATACGCATTGGTCAGCGACAGCAGCGTGACGTCCGCGCTGCCGAGCGCGAGGCTGAAGCCGTAGTAGTCGCCTTCCTGCGCGAGTGGCAGGCCGAGCGCGGTCAGCGTGCGCGCGAAGCGGTGCGGCGTGACGAGCACGAGCGTGCGCACGGCCGGCACGTTCAGCGAGCCGCCGAGCGCGGTGCGCACGCTCACCCAGCCCTTGAAATCCTTGTCGTAGTTCTGCGGAATGTAGAGGCCGCCGCCGGCCGCGAGGTTGATCGGCGCATCGTCGAGCAGCGACGCGGCCGTCAGCCGCTTCTCGTCGATCGCCTGCGCGTAGAGGAACGGCTTGAGCGTCGAGCCGGCCTGGCGCGGCGCGAGCACGGCGTCGACGTCGCGCGCGCTCGACAACGCACCCGACGAACCGACCCACGCGCGAATCTCGCCGGTCGCGTTGTCGATCACGACGACCGCGCCATCCTGCACGTTGCGACGGTGCGCGGGCGCGTTGAGTTCGGTCAGCGCGCGCGTCAGCGTGTCGCGCGCGAAGCGCTGCAGCGGCGCATCGAGCGTCGTGCGCACCTGCGCACCGGCCGCCGGCTTGACCTCGGCCGCGATGCGGCGCGCGAAGTGCGGCGCCAGAGCAGCACCGTCGTCACGCACCGCGTTGGCCGGGCGCGCGATCACGAGCTGCACGTAGCCGTCGAGCGACGCGCACGCCTGTTCCGCATGCATGTCGCGCAGGATCCGGCACGCGCGCTCGGCGACCTTCGCGGGTGCCGCGTTGGGGGCGCGCACCAGCGCCGCGGCGATCGCGGCTTCGCGCGCGTCGAGGCCGGACGGCGCCTTGCCGAACAGCACCTGCGACAGCGCGGCGAGCCCGACCGTCTCGCCGCGGAACGGCACGAGATTCAGGTAGGCCTCGAGAATCTGGTCCTTGCGCCAGCCGCGTTCGAGCAGCAGCGCGTTCACCGCCTGCGTGGCCTTTTGCGGCAGCGAGCGCTGGCCCGAACGGTGCGGCGAATCACTGAGCAGCCCGGCGAGCTGCATCGTCACGGTCGACGCGCCGCGCGTGCGCTCGTTCCACAGATTGCCCCAGGCGGCACCTGCGATCCCGCGCCAGTCGACGCCGCTGTGTTCGTAGAAGCGCTTGTCCTCGGACACGACGATCGCCTCGCGGAACGCGGGCGACACGTCGGCGAGCGACACCCAGTCGCCGCGCCGCTCGGTGAGATCGACGCGCGTGCGCTGCAGCGGCGTGCCGTCGCGCGCGAGCAGCACCCAGTCGGAGCTGCGCCAGTTGCGGCGCACGTCGTCGTAGCTCGGCAGCGCATGCGCGACGAGCGGCGCGGCCAGCACCACGGCGACGAAGAGGCGGCCGGCGAAGCGCGCCGGCCGCGGCAAAGCCAGATCGATCATGACGTACTCGTTACTTGCCCGCGTCGGCCGGCTTCACGGTCATCGGCGGGTTCGGCCACAGGCCGTAGACGGACGGCGCATACAGCGCCTCGACGCGGGTCGGCGGCAGTCCGAACGTGCCGACGTTGTTCAGCCGCACCGTGTACTCGACCGAGAATTTGCCCTTCGGCAGATAGTCGTAATACGCGCGGTAGCCGTCGAAGTCGCGTTCGACGAACGCGGGCCACGCGCCGTCGGGCCGCTTCTCGTCCTGCGTCGCGGCTTCCGAGTCGCGGCCGAGGCCCGAGCCGAGGATCGTCGCGCCCGACGGGATCGGATCGTTGACGACGACCCACGTCATGTCGCTCTGCGCATCGATGTCGAGATGCACACGTACGACGTCGCCGCGCGTCAGCACGCCCTTGACGGCGGGCGACACGGGCGTGACGGTCTTCGTGATCCGGTAGCCGGCCGCGAACGGCGCGCGCAGCGGCACGGCCGCGAGGCTCTCGACGGTCGCCCATGGGCGGCCCGTGCCGTCCTGCTTGACGGACAGCGTGGCCGGCGCCTGCGATGCACGCGGCCACGGCATCAGCACGCTGCGTGCGGTGGCGGCGCGCGTCGCGGCGGTGGCCGATGCGGGCGCGTCGGCGGGCGCCGGTGCCTGCGACCACGAGATCGCGCGCTCGTTGCCGCCGAGCGCGACCTTCGTCGTGCCGGCCACAGGCGTGCTCTCGTAAGTGCGCGAGAAGCGCTCGACCGCGAGCTGGCCGAGTGCGTTCGACGTCGTCGTCTGCCATGCGCCCTGGCGTTGCAGCGCGAGCAGGCCGGCCGTCACGCGCGGCATCTCGTCCTTCCACGCCGGGTCGCCCGCGAATTCCAGCGCAAGGCGCGCGGCATTGGTCTCGTTGCTCGTCATCAGCCACCACAGATCGTCGTCGCGCGCGGTCGAGAACACGAGTTGCGTGCCTTGGTACGTGAGGCGCGCGCGCAGGATCTGCTCGACCTGCGCGCGTTTCTCGTCGCGCTGCGGGATGTCCTTCACGCGCGTGAGGATCGCGTGATAGTCGATCACCGCCGACGTCGGCCACTGGTTGGGCGCGATCTCGATCGAGCCGAGCATGCGGCCTTGCGCGGCGCCGTAGCGCGACAGCGCCTCGATCGCGGCGAGCTTGCGCAGGTCGCGATCCTGGCGCGGCGCCCACGCGTTGCGCTCGATGCGGCCGTCGACGAAGCGCGCGAGCCCGGCCTCGAGCTGCGTGCGCAGGTCTTCCGGCAGCGCGAAGCGCGGGTCGAGGCGGCTCGCCTCGTCGGCGACCACGAGCAGGTACGACGACAGCGTCGGGCTGCCGTAGTGCGCATCGTCGGACGACGGCGGGAAGTAGCTCGCGAGCCCGTCGCTGTCGAGATAGACAGGCATGCGCGCAACCAGCGCCTGCCATTGCGCGGCGTCGTGCAGGCCGATCGCGCGCGAGGTCTGCTGTTCGAGGCACCTGTACGGATAGCGCTCGAACCAGCGCCGCACGCCGGGCAGGCCGTCGGCGAGCTTCGACTGCAGCGACACGGCGATGCCGCCGCGCGGTGCGCCTTGCGCGTTGTTGACGGCGCCGGCCGGGGCCGACACGGGTAGCGTCAGCGTGCCGTCGACCTGCGCGAGCGTGGCCTGCTGCACGGTCACCGGTAGCGCGGGCACGACCTTCTGCGCGACGGCCAGCGCGTCGGCCGCGCGCTTGCCGCCTTGCTCGGCTGCCTCGATGCGCCAGTTCAGCGCGCCGGCCGCGTCGAGCGCTTGCTCGGGCACGGTGATCGTCCACGCGACCTCGGTCGCCGCATTGGCTGCGAGCGACACGGTTTGCGGCGCGACGTCGAGGCCCGTCACGTGCGGCGTCACGACGACCTGCATCGCGTGGTCGGTCGTGTTGCGCAGCGTGACCTGCGCGCGGAACGCGTCGCCTTCGCGCACGAGCGGCGGCAGGCCGGAGATCAGTTGCAGATCCTGCGTGCTGCGGATCGACGTGCTGCCGGTGCCGAAGCGGTCGGGGCCGACTGCCGCGATCGCGACGATCCGGAAGCGCGTGAGCGCGTCGTTCAGCGGCACCTCGACGGTTGCGCTGCCGTTCGCATCGAGCGTCACGCGCGGATTCCACAGCAGCAGCGTGTCGAACAGCTCGCGCGTCGGCGCGCTGCCGCCACCGCCGCCGGCCGGCACGGCCTTGCGGCCGAAGTGGCGGCGGCCGACGATTTCCATCTGCGCGGTGGCCGTCTCGACGCCGTATGCGCGTCGCTGCAGCATCGCGTCGAGCAGGTCCCAGCTGTTGTTCGGCATCAGTTCGAGCAGCGCCTCGTCGACCGCGGCGACCGCGATCTGCGTGCCGGCGGGCGCGGGCTGGCCGTTCGGCAGCGTGACCTTCACGTGCGCCTGTGCCTTGCTGCGCACCGTGTAGCGCGTCGCGTCGGTCGTCACGGTCACGCCGAGACGATGCACGCCCGTGCCGACCTTGATTTCGCCGAGGCCGTAGCGGAACGCGGGCTTCGACAGGTCGACGAACGCGGTCGGCGCTTCATAGTGACGGCCTTCGCGCCAGAACGCGCGCGCCCATTCGATCGGCGCCTTCCAGCCCCACGTGAAGAACGAGTACCACGGCACTTCGCGGATCCGGCCGCGCAACGCGAGCACCGATACGTAGACGTTCGGCCCCCACGATTCGCCGACCTTCAGGTCGACGGTCGGGTTCTTGCCATTGAGCTGCACGACGTGCGTTTCCATCACGCCGCCGCGTTCGACCGCGACGAGGGCGGTCGCGTAGCGGAACGGCATGCGCACCTGGAAGCGGGCCGTTTCGCCCGGTTCGTAGGCGGTCTTCTCCGGAATCACGTCGATCCGGTCGGTGTTGTCGCCGCCGAACCAGAGTTCGTCCTCGCGCGTGACCCAGACGAACGTCGACGCGTTCGACGTGCGCCCGTCGCCGTCCTTCGCGACCGCGATCAACTGGACGTTGCCGGCCTGCTCGAGCGTCGCGTCGCAGGCCATGCGGCCCTTGTCGTCGGTCTTGCCCGAGCACAGCACGCCGAGGTCGCGCGTGTCGCTCTTGTTGTCGTACGCGTAGAAGCCGCCGACCATCCGCTTGCGCGACGACGTCGTGACGTGCGCGACGCCCTTGATTTCGATCGACACCGACGCGCGCGGCTTGCCCTGCAGGTCGACTGCGAGCGCCTGTACCGGCACGCGCTGGCCGACCGACACCCAGCGGCCGGCCTTGATACCGGCTACCACCGCGGCTGGCCACAGGATCGTGTCGCCGCGGATCGTCTGCACTTCGCCGTTCGGGTCCGCGAACGTCGCTTCGAGCGCGATGCGCTTCGGCGCATCGACGTCGGGCAGGCCCTTGAGCGTGACGGACCCCGCGCCGTTGCGGTCGAGCGTCAGCGGCAGCTTGTCCGCGATCAGCTTGGTTGCATCGGGATCGTTGTTCGCGGCCGATGCGCTGTCGCCGTCCTGCGAATCGTCGTCGGCGTTGCCGTCGCTGCGCTCCGGACGATAGGGCGTGAAGCTGAAGTCCTCGAAGCGATCCGCGAACGGGGGCGACGCCCACTTCATCAGCGCCGACACCTGCACGGGCAGGTTCGATGCACCGCCGCCCGACACGTAGTCGATCTGCACCGCGAGCGGTGCTTCCTTGACCGCGACGAGCGGGCTCTTCTGCGCGTCGCGCGCGCTGATCGTCCCCTTGAGCACCGGCAGGCGGAACGCCTCCACGCGGAAGCTGCCGCTGTAGTAGCTGGTGGTCGGCGCATCGTCCGGGCCGCCTTCGAGCGATACGCTGTATTCGCCGAGCTTCGCCGCGGGCGGCAGCGCGAACCGGGTATCCGCGCTGTGGTCGGCCGACCACGTGAGCGGCAGCTTGTAGGTCTGGTCCGAGCCGAGATGGCGGATCGTCACGCGCGTCGGGTATTGCGCCGGGAACGCGAGACTCTGCAGCGTCTCGGTGCGCAGGAAGTGCTTCATCGACACGGTTTCGCCGGCACGCAAGAGCGTGCGGTCGAACACGGTATGCGCGCGCACGGTCGGTGCGCTGTCGGTGTCGGTCGGCACGTTGAAGCGCCACGACTCGATCCCGCGGTTCCAGTTCGAGCTGACGAACGCCATGTCGGGGCCCGTCTTCGGATCGTCGACGCGCGCCGACACGAAGTAGTCGTCGAAGCGTTCCGACTGGCTGCATTCGTGTTTCGGCTCGAATGGGCCGTCGATCTTCAGCAGGCCCTGCGCATCGGTCTTGCCGGATGCGATCTCGTCGCCGTTGCAATCCGATACGCGGATCTGCGCGTTCGGCACCGGCTTGCCCTTGTCGAGTGTCGTGACCCACACGAGGTTGTTCTCGCGGCCCTGTTTCAGGTGCACGCCGAGGTTCGTGACGAGCACGGTCGTGCGCACGTACATGCTCGACGGCTTCGCGAGCAGCGAGCGGCCGAGTGCGGGCGACGCGAGTTCGAGCACGTAGAAGCCGGGGTTGTCGATCGGCACGCCGACGACCTCGAACGGACGCAGCGTCTTCGGATCGGCCTTCGGCAGCGTCAGCGCCTGCGCACCCGGTTCGCCGGCGAGCAGCGACAGCGAGCGCACGTCGATGCGGCGGTTCTGCGGCGCGGGCATCTTCTCGCCCGCCTCGAGCGGCACGTAGACGGGGTGCTGGCCCTTGCGCCGGAGCAGGCCCGGCATGCGCTCGTCGATCGTGCCGGCCGTCATCGACCAGTTGTCGAAGCGCTCGACGGTGCGCATCCATTGACGGATCGCGGTGTCGTCGTCGACCTTCAGGTTCGAGAATTGCGCACCGCTCGTGTTGAGGCCCGCGATATGCAGGTCGGCCTCGACGTTGCGCAGCGTGACGGGCACGAGCGCGGGCGTATCGGGTTCGGCGAAGCGCTCGACGATCCCGAAGGTGCCCGACGAGAATTTCGCGAGCGGCGGCATCGGTGCGGTGCGCGTCGCGAGCGGGAACAGGTCGGCGTTCGCGAGCGAGCGGTCCGTTACGTCGCGCAGGCCGGACGGCAGCTCGATCGTCAAGCTTGCCTGCGCGGGCAGCGGCGGATTGAACGTGACGGTCGTCACTTCGTCGCTGTGGTCGTCGGCGGCGAAGGTCGGTGAAAGCGAACCGTCAGGGCCGCGCAGCTTGATTGCCTCGGCGTTCTTGCGCGAGATCGGCGCATTGAACGACAGCGTCAGCGGGCGCAACGGCGTGCACGGTGCCTTCGCGTTCTCGCGTTCGCACGAGAAACTCGCGGCAAACGGGGCGCGCACCGTGAAGTCGAAGCGGCGCTCGGTATCGTTCGCGATGCCGCTCGGGCTTGCGACGCCCTTGCCATAGACGAGCTGCATCTTCGCGCTCGCGGGTAGTGCCTGCGCGCACGACAGCGTCAGCACGCGCGCGGCGTCCTTCTTCAGCCCGAAGTGGTCGAGCAGCGCGTGGCGCGTGTCGTCGTCGGCGGCCGTGACGGGGATGCGGTTGCCGATGCCGGCCGCTTCGCACCAGATGTTCGCGAGCGCGGAGCGCGGCTCGGCCGGGCCGTTCAGCTTCAGCACGAAGACCTGGCGTTCCTCGATCTCGCGCGAGCCGGGACGCACCGTCACCGGGAACGGGCCGCCGGTTTGAAACGTGAAGCGGCGCGGGCCGCTTACCGCATTGCCGGCGACCGAGCGCAGCGCGTCGTTGAGCGCGACCGAGCAGCGCACGCCCGGCGGCAGGTCATTCTCGAAATCGTAGACCCAGGTCTTGTCGTCGAGCCAGTGACCCTGGCCGCGTGCGGCGGCGGAATCGTTGCAGGTCATGCGCGCGGGATTCGGCGCGGATGCCGAGCCGAACGCGACCATCGGTTCGTCGAACTTGACGACGCTCTGCCGGACTTCGGTGACCGTGCCTTGCGGCGATACGCTCACCGTGCGTGCCGCGAGTGCATGCAGCGACAGTGCCGCGGCGCCCCCGAGTGCGGCGACCGCGCCGATGCGCCAGAGCGGCCGTGTGATGGGATTGGATTGATGCGTGTTGTTGTGTTTGTCGCGCTGCTTCATCGCTCGATGCCCTTGGAGTGCACGAATACTACAAAAAACACACGTTTTTGTGAGTTTTGCGCACCGCTAAGTTATTGATTTTTATAAACCTTCAACTTTTTCCATTATTTTTCGCTGGAATCGGCCTCTGTGCGATTTCCGTAGAACTTACGTACGGAGACCTGCTGCGTACGCAACTTGCGTACAGCGACAGCCGCTCAGTGTACGCAACTTGCGTGTGTAGTAAATAGAACATCATGAACGAGAAGATAGATACCAAAACGGCGCGCGCACGCCTAAAACCGCGCAGGGACGCGTATTGGACGAAGCTGGCACGGGGCCTGTACGTGGGGTACAGATTGCCGACGCAGGGCCATGACGGGGCGAATGGAACGTGGATCGGACGGCGAGCCGTTGACGGCGGTGGATACGCATTTCAGTCGTTCGGGACGGGGCTTGAATATGACGATGCGTGCAATGCGGCACGCAAGTGGAACGAGGAACAGGGTACGGGTGTCGCACGCAACGCCCGCGAGTGGACGGTGGCGGACGTGTGCCGGGCCTACATAAAGAAGCTGCGGACCGATAATAGGGACAAAACAGCCGACGACACGGAAGGACGATTCCGGAGACGGGTCTATGACAAGCCGTTCGGAGCCGTGATGTTCGCGAAGTTGACGACACGCCAGCTAGAGGATTGGCGAGAGGCGCAGCTAGAGCGAGCAAACCCCGATGACCCCGAATCCGTCAACCGGGTTAAGGACTCGATCAACCGGGAAATGAAGTCGCTAAAAGCCGCGTTGAACCACGGGAAAAACAAGCTAAATCTTGTATCCACTGACAACGCATGGCGCGCGGTGGAGGCGTATAAAGGCGTTGCCTCACAGCGTAAGGGTTGGTTGAGCGTGGAGCATCGTACGGCGCTGCTCGATGTGATGGCCGACGACTTGCGAGAGTTCGCTATCGGGCTGTTGCTGATCGGGGCGCGGCCCGGCGAACTGGCGGCGGTCCAAGTTCGGGATTTTGACAAGGGTACAGCAAGCCCACCGCCTGCGTCATACGTTCGCGCCGATCCTGTTCGTACTTCGCGGTGAATAGGTACGACGCCTTTCTGTACAGGGCCGAAATCGTGTAGATATACGAGAACGTGCACCGACAGTTGATTTCCTGCGCCGGGAGTTCGGGCAGGTCCTCAATGAATTCGACGGAGCTGGGCTTAATCCACCCGTTGACGATGGCGGTCTGAATCGCGGGGCTGTCTCGATACACGTAGATGATGCCGTCGCGTTTCGCGTGGTTTTCGCGCGGGTTCTTCGTGTAGTGTGTTTCCCACGTTGCCGCTACTGCTGAGTTCGCGACCGCCACTGTTTCGGCAATACCGGCCGCAAGCTTGTGCCCCTGATCTTGTGTCACGCGCTGGGCTTCGTACCGGTTCTGAGCCTTGATCGCAGCCTTGCTGATATTTTCCCGATCCGATTTCAATCGGGTGATAGCGCGGCTGTCCTTTTTCTCGGGTCCCGGAGGCGCTTCTACGTATCGCGTTTCGTACGTCGGTACCAGCTTGTACGGCTTCGGCTTCTTGCGCGATCCTTCCGCACGTAGTTCCTCTTCTTCGCGCATCAACTCGATAGGTGCCTTGGCAACGCGTCGAGTGCCTTTCTCTATCTTTTCGATGATCTGGCGTGGATGATCGACGGTCAGTTCCGGGGGCAGGGAAGAGGCCCAGCCGACGAAACGGGATACGGTGGTTTCTACGGATTTCTTGCGGTTTAGCTCGATCAGGGACAGCGACTGTACGATTTTCTCGTCTAGCATCTGTTGTGCGGATTGAGCGACACGCGCACGCGTGAATGTGCCGGGCTTGTTAGGCGGTTGTTTCTTGAGTTCGCGATCATGCGCTTTTCTCAAGTGGTTCGTTACGTACTCTGCTGTCCGGTGCGCGTCGGCCGATGATTGGTGCAAAAAGTCGCGTATTTCCTGCACAGAACGCGCCAAGTCGTTATCCGTTCTACCTGAGCGCATAAACGCGTCCATCACGCGCCCGATGAATGATTTTGCTGTTGCCACTGTCACTACTCCCTGTTCGTTGTTCCGCGTGCCGCTGTACGCGTGCCGTTATTCGGCTGGTTCTTCGTGCGTAGGTGTTTCAATTACACGGGGCTGCGGCGGTGTGCTGATGATGAATCGAAGGGCGTTGCGTGTCGGGGGCGGTGCCGTTACGTACGCGGCAGAGACCAGTTTTGCGATCAGGTCACGGGTGCGTTGCAGGTCGGCTGCGTTCTTCCGGATCGGGGCGGGGACCTGTACCGGCTTGTCGTGTTGCGATTCGGCCTGCACTTGTTCCTGTTTAGCGGCAATCGCTTCGTAGGCGGTCACTGCCGCGTCGATGCGGGCGTGTGCCCGGTCTTCCGCTTCCTGCAACTCGTCGCCCAGTGCCGTGAGTTCTGCGCCTAGGTCCGACAGTTGTTGATTGACTGCCTGTTCCTGTTGCTGCACTGTGGCCGTAAAGTCGGCGCGCATTTCCGCGATCTGCTGGGCCTGCGCCCGTACCGTTTCAGAGAGTTGCGCAACGAGTGCCTTGAGACCTTCCAGTTCGTTGCCTTGGCGTTCGTGGCCGTCAGCCAGAATCGCGATTGCGGCCCGTGCCTTGTTGAAAGTCACGTTGTCGAGTTCTACGAATGCGGGGAGTTCCTTCGTCGTCATAGTTGTGTCCCCCCGATTAACCCAGCATTGCGCGGGCGCTTGCTGCTTCGTTCGAAGCGACAGTGACCGGAACCGTCGTCAGCTTGGGGAGCGTGTCACCAACTTGGAAAGCTTCTTGCGTAGCAGGCTCAACCGGTTCCGTATCGCCTTGAAACGTGCCGTCACCGTTGATCCCTGCCGCGATCTCTTCGCCCATTGCCGTGATCTGTTCGACCGCCGCAATCGTGGCCGTGGTCACGCGTTCTTCCATCTGCACCGTTGCCTGTTCGATTTCGGTTTCAGCGATGGAGACCGCCGAGTCGATACGTTGCTCTGCGACGTTGAGGGCTGCGTTGACGCGTGCGTTGAGGCGGTTGCGGATAGCTGCGAAACGATTGGTATTCATATTGGTTCCTTTTCTACTCTATGGTTGTCGGTCACCGGGCGGTGCCGTTTCTTGTCTCGTCGAATACCCGTTAAATCTGTAGGGTTTTTGCCGACGATTGTGTTTTGTGATGTACACTGAGATTGTCGGAGAACTTGCGTCCGGCACGTGTTTCGTTGCAGGGGTTGTGACTATGCCACAGCTCCGCCTCGCCTCCAAACGCTTTCTTCAGTTTTTTGCAATTCGTTGCAAAAGTACAACAATTTGCCGTGTGCGCAAGAAAGCGTTTTGCGTTCCTTCGTTCGCCGTGCTATGCGCGCGCAATATGTCGCGCAATATCATGTGCGCGCACGCGCGATATGACGCGAGGGCGGGCGTCACCATCAAGCAAGTGTCCTGAGCCCCACCGAGCCCACCTTAACCCCAGTAGCATCGATTTTTAATGGACGGAAACGCGCGCAATCGATGCGTTGTTCCCGGTCTCTGGTTCCATATGGTTCGGAATCCTGATCGTTTCTGCTGCATCGTACGTAGCCGTAGCGCTTGGTAGGTCCCCGGGGCACAATTTGCGTACAAATTGCGTAAGATCGCAGAAAACACCGTTAAAATAGGGCTCTGCGTGCGTTTTTTGTCTCCCTCGGAGGGAAGCTTTCTGTTTGATTGCACGCGATTCTAACCGACGGGCATGTGAGCGGATGACCGGAAGCGGCGTGTCGTCGGGTTGCGACACATCGGCATCCCGATGCAGAATTGTCGCGTCGACGACACAAAATTGCCGCGCAATGTCGAGTGTCTCGGATTGCGGAACATTTAATGGACTATAAAAGCATTGTCCAATCCGAATTGTGCGCGTACATTTCAGGGCCGCGCGAAAGTTTGAGAAATATCAAGCGTGGTTTTCCCGAATCCGGTGTTCGAGAGAAGGAAACATGCACAACGACAACACCCCCCACTCGCGTCGTGACAACGACGCAGCCGCATCCGGCATCACGCGGCGTCAATGGCTGCAGGGCGCACTGGCGCTGACGGCGGCGGGCCTCACCGGCTCGCTGGCGTTGCGGGCCCTGGCCGATAATCCCGGCACCGCGCCGCTCGACACGTTCATGACGCTGTCGGAAGCACTGACAGGCAAGAAAGGGCTGAGCCGCGTGCTCGGCGAACGCTACCTGCAGGCGTTGCAGAAGGGCTCGTTCAAGACGGCCGACGGCCTGTCGCGACTCGCCGGCGCGCTCGCATCCGGCTCGTTGAGTCCCGATCAGGAAGCATCCGCGCTGTCGATTCTCGGCGCGTGGTATCTCGGCGTCGTCGACAACGTCGTGATTGCCTACGAAGAAGCATTAATGTTCAGCGTCGTATCCGATACGCTCGTGATCCCTTCGTATTGCCCCAACAAACCCGGCTTCTGGGCCGAAAAACCGATCGAGAGGCAAGCCTGATGGCCGATACCGATACGCAAAAAGCCGACGTCGTGGTCGTCGGGTCCGGTGTCGCCGGCGCGATCGTCGCGCATCAGCTCGCGATGGCGGGCAAATCGGTGATCCTGCTCGAAGCAGGCCCGCGCATGCCGCGCTGGGAAATCGTCGAGCGCTTTCGCAACCAGCCCGACAAGACGGACTTCATGGCGCCGTACCCGTCGAGCCCGTGGGCGCCGCATCCGGAATACGGCCCGCCGAACGACTACCTGATCCTGAAGGGCGAGCACAAGTTCAACTCGCAATACATCCGCGCGGTGGGCGGCACGACGTGGCACTGGGCCGCGTCGGCGTGGCGCTTCATCCCGAACGACTTCAAGATGAAGACCGTGTACGGCGTCGGCCGCGACTGGCCGATCCAGTACGACGACCTCGAGCATTACTACCAGCGCGCCGAGGAAGAGCTCGGCGTGTGGGGCCCCGGCCCCGAGGAAGACCTGTACTCGCCGCGCAAGGAGCCGTACCCGATGCCGCCGCTGCCGTTGTCGTTCAACGAGCAGACGATCAAGAGCGCGCTCAACGGCTATGACCCGAAGTTCCACGTGGTGACCGAGCCGGTCGCGCGCAACAGCCGTCCGTACGACGGCCGGCCGACCTGTTGCGGGAACAACAACTGCATGCCGATCTGCCCGATCGGCGCGATGTACAACGGCATCGTGCACGTCGAGAAGGCCGAGCAGGCCGGCGCGAAGCTGATCGACAGCGCGGTCGTCTACAAGCTCGAGACGGGTCCGGACAAGCGCATCGTCGCCGCGATCTACAAGGACAAGACGGGCGCCGACCATCGCGTCGAAGGCAAGTACTTCGTGGTGGCCGCGAACGGCATCGAGACGCCGAAGATCCTGCTGATGTCGGCGAACCGCGATTTCCCGAACGGTGTCGCGAACAGCTCCGACATGGTCGGGCGCAACCTGATGGACCACCCTGGCACGGGCGTGTCGTTCTACGCGAGCGACAAGCTGTGGCCGGGCCGCGGCCCGCAGGAGATGACGTCGCTGATCGGTTTCCGCGACGGCTCGTTCCGGGCGACCGAAGCCGCGAAGAAGATCCACCTGTCGAACATGTCGCGCATCAACCAGGAGACGCAGAAGATCTTCAAGGCCGGCAAGCTGATGAAGTCGGAGGAGCTCGACGCACAGATTCGCGATCGCTCCGCGCGCTACGTGCAGTTCGACTGCTTCCACGAAATCCTGCCACAGCCCGAGAACCGCATCGTGCCGAGCAAGACGGCCACCGACGCGGTCGGCATTCCGCGCCCGGAAATCACGTATGCGATCGACGACTACGTGAAGCGCGGCGCCGTGCATACGCGCGAGGTCTACGCGACGGCCGCGAAGGTGCTGGGCGGCACGGACGTCGTGTTCAACGACGAGTTCGCGCCGAACAACCACATCACGGGCGCGACGATCATGGGCGCGGATGCACGCGACTCGGTCGTCGACAAGGACTGCCGCACGTTCGACCATCCGAACCTGTTCATCTCGAGCAGCTCGACGATGCCGACTGTCGGTACGGTAAACGTGACGCTGACGATCGCGGCGCTGGCGCTGCGGATGTCGGACACGCTGAAGAAGGAAGTCTGACCGTGCGGAAATCTACTCTCACCTTCCTCCTCGCCGGTTGCCTCGCGCTGCCGGGTCTCGTGCGCGCGGCCGATTCGGCCGATCCCGCGCAGATCAAGCGCGGCGAATACCTCGCGGTCGCGGGCGACTGCATGGCCTGCCACACCGCGAAGGGCGGCAAGCCGTTCGCCGGCGGTCTCGGAATGCCGGTGCCGATGCTCGGCAAGATCTACACGAGCAACATCACGCCGGACCCCGACACGGGCATCGGCAACTGGACGTTCGACGACTTCGAGCGCGCGGTGCGTCACGGCGTGTCGAAGAACGGCGACAACCTGTACCCGGCGATGCCGTACGTGTCGTACGCGAAGATCAACGACGGCGACGTGCAGGCGTTGTACGCGTACTTCATGCACGGCGTCGAGCCGGTCAAGCAGACGCCGCCGAAGAACGAGATCCCCGCGCTGCTGAGCATGCGCTGGCCGCTGAAGATCTGGAACTGGCTGTTCCTGAAGGATGGTGCATACGAGCCGAAGCCGTCGCAGAGCGCCGAGTGGAACCGCGGTGCGTACCTGGTGCAGGGCCTCGCGCACTGCAGCACGTGCCACACGCCGCGCGGCATCGCGATGCAGGAGAAGTCGCTTGACGAGACGGGCGGCAGCTTCCTGTCGGGCTCGGTGCTGGCCGGCTGGGACGGCTACAACATCACGTCCGACCCGAACGCGGGGATCGGCGGCTGGACGCAGCAGCAGCTCGTCCAGTACCTGCGTACCGGCAGCGTGCCGGGCGTCGCGCAGGCGGCCGGTCCGATGGCCGAGGCGGTCGAGCACAGCTTCTCGAAGATGACCGACGCCGACATCGGCGCGATCGCGACGTACATCCGCACGGTGCCGGCCGTCGCCAACGGCGACGCGAAGCAATCGCGTTCGTCGTGGGGCAAGCCGGCGGAAGACGGCCTGAAGCTGCGCGGCGCGGCGCTCGCGTCGTCGGGCATCGATCCGGCGCGGCTGTATCTCGGCAACTGCGCGACATGCCACCAGATGCAGGGCAAGGGCACGCCGGACGGCTATTACCCGTCGCTGTTCCATAACTCGACGGTGGGTGCGTCGAATCCGGCGAACCTCGTGCAGGTGATCCTGAACGGCGTGCAGCGCAAGGCCGGCAGCGAGGACGTCGGGATGCCCGCGTTCCGCAACGAGCTGTCGGATGCGCAGATCGCCGCGCTGGCGAACTACCTGACCGGCCAGTTCGGCAACCCGGCCGCGAAGGTGACCGAGCAGGACGTCGCGAAGGCGCGTTGATGTCACGCACGACGCGGCACGAAGCAGGGCAACACTGACAAGAGGAGGAGCACAGCACATCGGGCGGGCCCCGATGCCGGTTGTTGCAGAGCGGGGCGGGCGGCACTGGCGGCCGCCTGTCCTGGTTCGTTGGCAATCCGGTGCGCGCGGTTCGCGCATCGCTTTCGTTGATCACACCATGACACCGAATCAACCGTTTCTCGCGTCCCAGCGCGATGTGCTGCTGCTGCTGTCCCGAATCCTGCTCGTGATCCTGTTCGTGATGTTCGGCTGGAAGAAGATCGTCGACTTCTCCGGCACGATCGCGTTCATGGGAAGCGAGGGCGCGCCCGCGCCGATCATCTCGGCGGCGATCGCCGTCGTGATGGAGCTGTTCGTCGGCATCGCCATCCTCGTTGGCTTCCAGACGCGGCCGCTCGCGCTGCTGCTTGCGCTGTACACGATCGGCACCGCGATCATCGGTCACCACTACTGGACGATGACGGGCGGCGAGCAGATCAACAACATGATTCATTTCTACAAGAACATCGCGATCTCGGGCGGCCTGCTTGCGCTCTGCGCGGCGGGCCCCGGGCGTTTTTCGATCGATCGCGGGTGAACAGGCCGCCGGCGCGCGCATGGGGCGCGTGTCGGACGGTCGAGACTCCGAGGGGCATCATTTTGCGACTCAAACACTTCGCATGGCTGATCGCGGCCGCCGCACCGGCGGCCGCGTTCGCACAGACCAGCGTGACGCTGTACGGCCGTATCGACGGCGGCGTCGAATACCTGAACCACATCGCGACGCCGAATGGCAGTTCGACGCACTGGAGCGCGGAAGGCGGCGACTGGGGCACCAGCATGTTCGGCCTGAAGGGCGTCGAGGATCTCGGCGGCGGGATGTCGACGGTGTTCAACCTGGAAACCGCGTTCCAGGTGATGAACGGCACCACGGGCGGCGGACGCATGTGGTCGCGCCGCGCGTATGTCGGGCTGAAGAGCGACACGTGGGGCCAGCTGCAGGCCGGCCGCAATCTGTTCATCGACAGCGACGGCGTGTGGGAATTCGATCCGTTCGTTCAGCAGGCGTTTTCGTCCGCATCGCTCGTGCGTGGTCGCAACTGGCAGCAGAGCAGCAACAACATCGAATATCACAGCCCGGTGTTCGGCGGCTTCGACGTGCAGGCGCAGTATGCATTCGGCAACCAGTCGCGCGGCTTCAACTACGGCGCGGCCGACGACTTCGGCCGCTCGGACGGGATCATGCTCTCGTACCACTCGCCGGTGCTCGACGTGCGCGGCATCTACGACGAGCTGCGTGACAACAACGGCAAGTTCAGCAACATCTTCACCGCGTCGCGCGAGTATTTCGTCGGTGCGAACGTGAAGGTGTCGAAGTTCAAGATCCAGGGCGCGTATACGCACTACCAGGCGCCGGACAGCCCGGCCGGTGTTGCCGATCGCGCCGATCATTACTGGCTCGGCGCGACCTACACGGCCACTCCACAGTGGGCCGTGACGGGCGGCGGGTACTACGTGAAGGTGGGCGACGGCGGCGGCGATGCGTCGCACGATCCGTCGGGCCACGCGATCATGTATGTGCTCGGCACCACGTACAACCTGTCGAAGCGCACGTTCCTGTATGGCACGGTCGCTTACGTGCGCAACGGCGGCAACTCGAATTTCTCGCTGCTCGCGTCGCCGCGCGACGCGACGTCGGGCACGAGCCCGATGACGGGCGAGTCGCAGACGGGCGCGTATGTGGGGATGATGCATACGTTCTGAGCGGGGTGGATAGCTCACGGGAAAGGCACGGGCGGAGAGGCCCGTGCCTTTTTGCGTTTACAGCGATTGCGAAGATCATCGCGGCAAACAAATGGGTGTCGGCGGGCGGATTCGGACGCGTCGTGCCAGCCGCGGCGGTTGTTATATCGCCGCCTGCAAGTCGCTCGGTCATCGGTTCGCCGCGGGCGGCGCAGGGCGTGCACAAGCATTGCGTCGCGGATAGTACGCGCTCGATGGATTCACATTCTCTGACGTTTATGGACTGGAAACTTTTGCCATGCAACTTTTGCCATGCGCGACGATCCGCGCGGCTGCACCTCGCCGCGACATCGTTGTGCTCGACAGCATGATGTAAGGAATGCATGGTTCCGACGCGCTGCGACACGGAATGTGAAACATCATCAGTGCATGCCGGGGTAGATCACGATTTGATATGATGAATTCCGGCTGGGCGCGATTCAGCGGTTTGAACCGCGTCGAGGCTGAAGGCCCCCAGCAGCGGCTGGAATTCTGGGCCTTTTCTCGTTTTGATGAAAAATACCAATCTGCTGCCCGGCGGCTGTTTTTGTTACAACCCAGCACGGGGTAGCCCGATGGTTTCCGATCTCCTGAACAAGACACTGCGCGCACAGTACGTGCAACACGGACGCATTGTCCGCCTTGATACGCCGCTTGGTGAAGACTGGTTGGTCCCGCTTTATGTCCGGGGGCGCGCATGTCTGGGGCGAGACTTCGAATTCACGATCGACGCAACGTCGACGCGGCTCGAAACGATTCAGGCCAACACGCTGATCCGGCAATCCGTGACGCTGTGGATTCGGCAAACGGACGGCAGTGAAATGCCGATTCACGGTTATGTAACTGCGTTCAGTCGCTTGGGCGCGGACGGCGCGAACACCTACTACCAGCTTCGATTCAACTCGTTCCTCGCGCTGCTTCGACTCGGCAGCGACCGGCGCGACTGGATCGAGACCCCCGCGCAGCAAACCGTATCTGACGTGCTTGGAAAGTATCCGCAAGCATCCGGTAACGTGACGTGGCAAGTGCGCCAAGCGCTGCGCTCGTATTCTCAACGGATGCAATGGGAGTCAGACTGGAACTACGTCCACCGCACATTCGAGGAACTCGGCCTCTTTCCGCGTTTCGATATCGCGCAGGACGGCAAATCGCACAAGGTCGTCATCATGGACGATCTGTTCTCGGTTCCCGAGTTGATGCGCAAGACCATTTCGTTCAGCGGCGCGGTGCAGGACGAGGAATTTGACGGCCTTGGGGAGTGGATCGATTCGCAAGAAATCCAGTCCGCCGAACTCGACACGGGCACATTCGATTACAAGCGCCCGGACCTTTCCAAGCACGTCACGATGCCTGCGTTCGATCTTGACGACGTTCCGGGCTTGGGCGAGCAGTATGAATACACCGGGTCACATACGTGGTCGGATCGCGATATGGGTGAGAATCAGGCAAACTTTATCGCAGAGGAATGGCGCTCGCGCGCGCAGCGCTTCTACGGGGTGGGTGCGCTGCGTTGCGCATGGCCGGGCCGCTATGGCGTGCTGACAGGGCACCCCGTGCACGATGCGCAGTCGGAGCAGGATCGAGAGATGGCGATTCTCTCGGTGAACTGGCTTATCCAAAACAATGTGCCGGGTATTGAGAACTTGACGCGCTTTCGCAAGAGCCTGCGCGCGGAGGTCGAGCAAGCGCGGGCGACTGGCACGGGTTCGGCCGTGCGCCACGAGGATGGCGGCGTTGGATTCTTCCACGTCGAAATCGAAGCGCAACGGCGTCGCGTCGCATTTCGTAGTCCGTTCGAACACAAGAAGCCTGTCATGCAGCTTCAGACCGGCATCATCGGCGGGCCGGACAACGAGGAAATCTATACGGACGCGATGCTGCGCGCGAAGGTTCGCCTGACATCCGATCGGCTCAAGGACGGCGACCAGAACGTGTCGGCGTGGATACGCGCGGCGATGCCCGATGCGGGTTTCAAGCGTGGTGGCATGTTTCCGCTGCGCAAGAACGACGAAGTCTTGGTCGGCTTCATTAACGGCGATTGTGACCGTCCCGTGATCCTGTCCAGAATGCACGGCGGCGAAAGCATGCCCGAATGGCATACGCACGGGCTGACCTCTGGTTTGTTGTCGCGCGAATACGGTGGTGAAGGTTACAACCAACTGATGATGGACGACGCCAGCGGGCAGAACCGCTTGCATTTGTACTCAACGAGTTATAGCTCTCACCTCCACCTGGGCTACCTGATCCAGCATTCGGGCAACACGCGCGGCGCGTTCATTGGCCATGGCTTCGACCTCAAGTCATTGGGCTACGGTGCGGTGCGGGCCGAACAAGGTCTCTATGTGTCGACGCAACCGGCGGCTACGCAGCCGTTGAGTACGACGGCTGCATCCGAACAGCTTACCCGCGCCGAAGCGATGCTGGAAACGACTTCGAAGGCGAGCCAGACGAATCGGGCACAAAGCCAGCAACCCGGCCGCGACGCGCTGAAATCCTTCACGGACGCCACGCAGCATGCGGTCGCAGGCACGAGCAAGGGCGGTCGCACGGCAGGCGGCGGCACGGGCAATGCTAACGGCTTCGCGAAGCCGATCATGCTGCTGTCCAGCCCGGAAGGCATCGCCGCGTCAACGCAAGGATCGGCGCATATCACGGCCAACAAGCAAACCAACGTGGTCGCCGGGGAAGACATCAACCTTGCGGCCGGCCGGGCGTTGCTCGCAAGCGTACTGGAACAGATTAGCCTGTTTGCGGAAAAGCTTGGCGTCAAAATCTACGCAGCGAGCGGCCCGATAGACCTACAGGCGCAGAATGATTCGATGAGCTTGGCGGCCTCGCAGGACGTGAAGATTACGGCGGGTAAGAAGATGTACCTGTCGGCGGATGAAATCTGGATCGGCGCGAACGGTTCGTATATCAAGCTGACGGCGAACATGATCGAGAACGCAACGTCGGGCCAGATTGTTGAGAAGTGCGCGGATTGGGAAAAAGCCGGTGCCGCAAGCGGCTCGCTGCAAAACCCGCTGTATTCGTCGCCGATATCGACAGAGGGCGGGCGCTTTACTGTGTTCTCCGGTTGAGCCGCGCGGGCGGTATAGTACGACATAAAAAATTCTGAAACCGAATCCGAGTCGGGAATCATGAGCAAGACAACGCACAAAAAGAAACATCATCCAGCGGCCGCGCCGCAATCGGCACCGAAGCCAACGGAACCCGCCGACACGCCGTTGAGCTGGGCGTATCCCTTTACACCCGTCGGGAAGGCCGACGCGACTGACCCGACGACGTATTTCAATGCACTGGCGAAGTGCGAAAACGGTTTTTATCCGATGGGTGTCAGCGGCATGTGGCATGGGGGCGTGCACTTCGCCCAAGGCAGTGCCGAAATGTTGAAGCAGGACAGCGGTGTGCGCGCCATCGCGGACGGCAAGATTGTTGCGTACCGGCTGAACACGCAATACGAGGAAACGACGTACCCGAACAACCTTGGCTTGGCGCACTACTCGACCGGTTTTGTGCTGGTCCGGCATGAACTGAAACTGCCGCCGAAACCGGCACCGAAAGAACCCGCAAAACCGGCGTCGGCCCCCGCATCGGCTCCCGCGCCAGCATCGACTACCGCCGCGCCGACACCCGCCCCAGCCGATAACCCAGCGCCCGGCAGCAAACCGGCAAGCGACAAATCCCTTGTGTTCTTCAGCCTGTACATGCACACGATGGATTGGAAGACCTATCAGAAGGCGATGGGACAAGCGAAAACCGATCGGCATCCAGATCAACCGCTCCCGTCACCAATGTCGTACTGGGAAGGCGACCGGTATTATCGGGCTGGTGAAAAGGCGAAGGACAAGCAGTCTGCGCCGAAGCCGAAAGCACCTACGCAGTCGCCTGCGACGCGTACCGATGGGGCCGATAATCTACCGATTAACAACACCAATTCGAACGAACCGCCGCCCGCGAACAGCGATCAAGATGTCGATCCACCGGCTCCCGAGACTGGGTTGAACATTCGTGACCTGCCTAAAGGCAAGGTGATCGGTCTGCTGCCGAATGGTGCCGAAGTGATTGCAGGCGAAGGCGACCCTGCGCACCCGGACTGGATCAAGATCAAGACCGTCAAATCGGGGACGATCTTGTCGGCTGTCGTCGGTCAGCCCGTATCGCCTCAAGCGCCTTGGGGCTACGTGTTCAAAGGGGAACTGGATGCTGTTGTCGATCCGCAGCCGCTTGATACTGTCGTGGTCCTGAAGGAGCCGCAGCGCGTCAAGGCGGGCGACGTCGTCGCGCATGTCGGCCAGTATCAATGGCCCATGAAAGCCAGTCCGATACCGCCCCAGCCGAACCACCCGATGTTGCATCTCGAAGTGTTCGCGGGTTCGGATTTCAAGGATTTCATGGACCAAAGCCGCAATCGCGCCAAGGAACTGAACGACAAAAACAAACCGCTTCTGGAAATCGAGCCGGGGGCGAAATTGGTGAGCGAGATTCCCGCGCCGGATCAGAAACTGACCCAAGCCGGATTGAAGCTTGTGCCAATCGGCGATGTGAAGGGTTCGCGCTGGATCAAGGTGCAGCCGAAGAGCGTGACGACCCAGCCCGCGAAGGGCAAGCAGAAGGCTGGGCAAACGTTCACGGATGTCGGGAAACCGCTGTGGGTCGAAAGCAGTCTCGCGAACACGATCAGCACAGCGAATGTTTTGGGCTGGCAGAACTTTCCGCTGGACGTTTCCAAGGCGAGCGGGCCGGGCGCGGATTTCCGGGACGTGCTTCGTCGTGCCGAACTCGACACGCTTGGCGCGGGCAACGTCGCAATTGATGACAAGGGCCATCATTGGTGGAATATCACGATTGGTTCGAAGGACGGCTCCGAGCTGAAAGGCTGGGTGTGCGACACAGACCACCCACACGTACAATTTCGGAGTTCTTGGGAATGGCCGGGTTTCGAATTGGTCAACAACGGCAGCGTTCGCCCTGTCGATATGTTCCAACGTCACATCCATACGACCGAGCAATATCTGGCGGACGAGGACGGCACCGAGTTTATGGGGGTAGCCGCGAAGGTCAACGCCGGTGAACTCATCACGAAACTTGAAAAGGCGATCGATACGAATCACGACGGGAAGGTGACGGCACAAGAACTGAAACACGCACTGGAAACGCGTTGGATGGCCGAAGCGATATCGCATCTTGTGGTGCGCAACGAAACCGAATGGGGCGGCGGTCTCGGCAAGTGGGAAGAACTCACCCCACTCATGCAGAAGCAGACCGAGATGTGGAAGACGGAACTAGACCGGCTCGCGAAACTTCAATGGTGGGAGCAAATCAAGGGGGTTGATGGGCTTCCCTCGGACCTTTCGCCTTGGCACCTCCATCCGATTGGATTGATCGGGAATTTTCTGGTAAGTGGTGGATGCAATTGCGCTGGCTCACGACTTGAGCTATCAAGCATGCGGAAAATTGCGACGGTCTGTGGTGATGCGAAAATTAACGAGTATCTTGATGCTATAAATCAGGCGTTTGTTGATTACAAGATCGACGCGTGTATGCAGCGCGCTTATTTCATCTCTCAAATTCTTACGGAAAGTGGCGAGTTCAGATATACCCGAGAGTTGTCGAAGAATAATAGTCCACTTGAGTATGATCCGTGGCGAGGTCGGGGGTTAATTCAACTTACGCACCAGGAAAATTACCAAGCCTATCAAGATTACTCCGGCGAGGATGTAACGTCCGGGATGCCGGCGATTGAGAAGGTTGAGAAGGCTCCGCATTCGGTTTTGTCGGCGGCTTGGTTTTTTGCCATTCACGTCAGCTTGCTCAAGCCTAGCGAAGAAGATGATTTGATTTGGGTGACTCGTATTATAAATGGTGGCTTTAATGGGTACGACCATCGGTTGAGCTATCTCAATCGCGCTATCAAAGCTCTCGGGATAGAGGCTTGCGCAAAGCTGAATCGGGCGGGTGTATATAGATTTGAGGAAAGTCGCGCCTATAACGAGAAGCGCGCATCATTTGGTTGGGGGCATTGGCACGATCCAGGGTCGGCAGTGTCAGGCACGCCCAAGGATAAAGACGAGGCCATCAAGGGATTTAGACGATACCTTGATCTTGATGATGCGGCGGGTAAGCCGGTAGATAAGCATGGCAAGCTAAAAGATCAGAATTGGTATCATATCGCCATTGTGCGTCCGCATGCTGAAGCGAGACTTGCGGCGCTAATGAAATCTTAATTAAGGGTCTGATCATGAATCGAAGAAATGCATTGAGCATTATAATTTTTTACTTATTGGCTTTGTGTGCCTCTCCTGCCTGGGCGCTGTCGAATAATAATAAAATGGTTGGCGACTTTGAGGGGGTTGGGAAATTTGGCACCTTCACATCTGAAGTTGCAAATAATGGATTGAATATTCAATATTACTCGCCTTCGTTGCAGCGATCGCTTTCGTATAGGGTTGAGGGCTTCGATGAATGTAGCATGATGGGCATCTATATTATTCCACATACAAATCTGCTGACTGTTGATGGGAGCTGTTCTAGTCAAGGGGGGCAGATATATCGCTACATTTACAAGTGGAGTGCCAACGAGAAAAACTGGTGCTTGATCCGTCAAGTTACTGGAGAAAAATCCGACATTACGTCTGGAACGGTAGTTCCAACGGAAGATGTTTTACGGGTAAGTGGTTGTTCGACTATAGGGAAAAATGATTCGCTGACTTATGAGCCAAAAGAGCAGGTGCGGAGCGAAATTCGCAGTGAATTGGATGATTTCAAAAAGGCTGCACGAGAGCAGTCGTCGCTGGAGAAGTATATCGCTGAGGTGCCTGATTTTCGCTTGGCTGAGCTTGGATCGTATATCGATGCAAGCAATGTTGAGGATATCAATAATTTGGCGTTTTATCTGGAAAAATATAAGAGGAGCGGCGATGCCGTGGAGGTGTTGCAGTCTTTGGTAAAAAAATTTCCAAATCGAGCCGTGGCTAGATTAAATTTGGCCGATGCATATTGGGATATTGATGCCAAAGAATTGGCGACTCCTGAGTATCGGGAGTACAAGCGCCAAATGAATGCGAAAGGACTTTCCGAAAAAATTCCCCCTAGGGTCCTGGATAGGATAAGGTAATTTATTTTTTGTTTGCTTTTAAATATGATGAATCTAATCCGAGTGGGTGACGATACAGACCACGGCGGTAAAGTCGAAACGGGCTCATCGACCATGAAATTCGATGGCCGCTATGTCGCCCGCAAAGGCGACCGGGTATCGTGTCCGCAGCATCCCGACGTGTCGCCGAACGTCATCGAGGAGGGTGACGAATCGATGAAGGACAACGGCATTCCGATTGCGCGACACGGCCATCGAGCGACATGCGGCTGCCACCTGATTTCGAGCCTCGCGTAACGCTACAACAGCGGCGCGAGGCCCGATCTCATCGGGCACCGCACGATCAGAGAGCCGTCGTTCTTCGACAGCACGACGAGCTGCGTAAAGCTGTTGGCAGGCGCGTAGCGGGACAGGTAGAGGTCGAGCTGAAGGATCAGCGCGCCCATGCTGCTTTCAATGAACGCGTTCTCGTCCGCCGCCATCACGATTTCAAAGCCTCTCACAAGGGCGGAATGCGGCTTGATCGCCAGTAGTCGCTCGACGACGTTTCGCTTCACGAACGAAATCGCGCCGACGTGTTCGGCGCGTCGGTCGCTCGGCGCAAGCTGGCGCATGAGCTTTATGAAGTCCGGCCACCCCTCACGTGTCAACTGCGTCAGGTTGGCCGTCGTCAGCGCAATCACGCGCCACTGCGCTTCCGCCTCACGGGACGCGCTATAGGTCGGTGTCGGCTGTTTCAACAGGGTAATCTTGCAAGGCACTTGATCGTTTTCGTTTTTGAGATCGCCCGTGGGCGAACCGATCCGTATCCGCGACGGCCAGTCGTGGTTTGTGCACGTGAGGTCGGCGCTCAATTGCAGCGGCATCTTCGCCGCCGCCGTCCCGTCCGCGCGCAGCAGCACGAGCGACGTTTCACGTCCGGGATGATGGATTGCCGCGTAGGGATCGTGACGCGCAATCCAGAACCGTTCGCCGGTCCCGACTCCCCACGCATTCAGCGGCGGAATAACGGTTCCATCTGACCTATCGCGAACCGCGTCAATTGAATAGATGCCACGCATGGTCGGTCGATTCGGCTTCGGCACGAGAGGATAGTCCGCGACGATTTCGCCGCGCGGCGACTTGACACCCACGTGCGCAAACAGGTTCACGATTGGTGTACAGAACAATCCGATGTTGTCCGCCGATAGCGGGGTGAGCGCTTGCGCGATGCGCGAATCGGCGTGCACATCACCAATCGCTAGATGCAGTGTTACGCGTCGCGCGCGGCGCGTTTGGGCCGGTTCAAGACATCGGCGTAATTGAATATCGACGAAATCGAACTTGTCCGGAAATCCGATGTATTCGAGGAGTGGTTGAACCAGCGGCGAGGTTCGCGATGGCGGCAGCAGCATGTCGGCCGGGCCGAATCCGACCGGTGCGACTGGTATCCCGGCAATGGGTATCCAGCGTCCGCTGTTGTCCGCTTCGACGAATGCGCCCCGGACACGCAGCAGGACCGTATCCAGCATTGCCACGACTGTCTGGCGTTCTCCGGTGAAGTGGACGCGCAGCGCGTCGGGCGAAACCGCTTCGAGCGGCGCGGCGGTGCCGGTCGACTCAATCGTGATGGAGATGAAGCAGGTTGTGTTCGGCGGCAACGCGACGCGTGCCGGTGCGACGGTACTGCGTGAGAATCGGGCGCTTGAGATACGGACCGGCGCAAGCGTTACGTCATAGGCGGTCCGAAAGCGAACCTCCCCGCCGCGCGACGTGAGTTCCATGCCACGCGGCAAGACGACCGGCTTGTCCGGCAAATCCTTGACCGGATCGAGGCGAGCGATCGAGCATGCCGGGAACGGCCGCAGGTAGTGCGGATGCAAGACATGAAGCAACGCTTCGGTGAATTTCGGTGCGCCGTCGTCGAGGTTGACCCGGATTTCGGCTGCAATCAACGCGAATGCCTGCATCATTCGCTGGACATGTGGGTCGTCCGTCTGCCCGCTTGTAAAGCTCAGGCGAGCGGCAACGCGTGGATACTCGTTGGAGAAGATTACGAACTGATCTTCCAGCTTCGCCAGTTCCTGTTCATAGTAGCCGCGCAGCTTGTCGTGCATATCCAACGTCGTAGGGTCTCTGCGGTTCACGACGAGCGCCGTATTGTCGTGCGGTCATCGTAGCCGATTCTTCATCCTCAGCGTTAGCCACCGCCCGATAGTCCGACGCTAAAATATGACGGTGGATCAGGCTGTATAGAAATGCATGAGTGCGCGGTTGGTGCTCGTGTCCGGGCCTGTCGATAGGAGGGAACAGGGCCGGAAAGTCGCGTGTGAGGCTGAAAAACGTCCACGAGGGTTGCTGGCCGAGGTGATCCAAAAGTGATTGATATTCAGTGGTTCATATTGATGGATTCTGCGTAGGCCTTGGCTTCTTCGATCTCGACATGAATATGTTTCGCAATGTGAACATCGAGAGGAATCGGCCAAGGATCGCCATTCCGATCCCAGCTTGTGATGCCCGAACTTCCATATGCTTCGCGGACTTTCGGGCGGGCTGCTCGCACTTTGCGCGACCGGCCCTGGACGTCTTTCAATCGATATCGGGTGAACGGGCCGCCGGCGCGCGCCGGACGGTCGAGACTCCGAGGAGGTATTGTTTTTCGACTCAAACATTTCGCATGGCTGATTGAGGCGGCCACGCCGCATGACGCTACCGAGAGAGTGCTCGATATGTTCACACGTCTCTGACGTTCATCGACCGAAAAGTCTGCGGCGAAGGGCGGCTATGCGATTCATCACCATCGGACTGACGTGAATTGAGATGGGAACATGAAGGTTTGCATTGTAGGCCCGTCGGGCGCTGGGAAAACGACGATCACCAGGGAATTGGCGCGCAAGTTCAATATCGCCACGTACGAATTCGATGACGTGTATTGGGATAGGAGCGGCGAAGAGTTTTTGAAGAGATCGGATGAGTCGATGGCGGAAGCCATCGAAAGGATCATCGAGCAAGGCAACTGGTTTGTCGAAGGTGCGTACGACAAACGGATGTATCCGCTGCTCGCCGAATGTTCGCTGATCCTGAGGGTGGAGGTTTCGTTCAGTGTGAGAGCGATACGCTTGATCAAGCGCTTCATTTGGTCGACGGTGACAGGCAAGCTGCCCAAGGAGACCTTCCGGAACACCGTCGATCTGATCAAGTTTTCATTTTGCTTCGAGAGACGGCTCAGCGAATTTTTATCCGCAAACGTGATGCTCTCGAGGAAGGTCGCTTCAGTTCGCGACACATCGTCGTGCATCGAAGCGATGCGCGCGGCCGGTCTTTGCTGACGCTGTTGCGACGCGTGCCGTTATGCGCCGTAGTCTGAGCGGCGTCGTGCATCAGAACCCGCACGCTTCCGCCGTCGTCAACATCGCAAACGGCCCGCCAAGCGTCGCATTGTGATGCGCGACGATCCGCTCGGCCGGCAACTCCAGCGTGTCCATGCAGGTATGCGCATCGGCAACGAGCACCGCACGCAAGCCGAGATCGCCGGCCGCGCGGCAGGTCGTATCGATGCAGTACTGCGTCTTCATCCCCGCAACCACGATTTCGCCGATCCCGGCTGCGTGCAGCCACTCCGCGAGTCGCGTGCCGGCGAAGCAGTTGGGCCGCGTCTTGTCGAACACGGTATCGCGTTGCGCATCGATCGCGAGCGCCGGCAGCAGCGCGGCGAGCGGTGCGTCGGGCGCAATCGGCGAGCCGGCCGGGCCGGTGTGGCGCACCGCGTACACGGGTGCGCCGGCTTCATGTGCGCGATGAATCAGCCGGTTGATGTTGGCCAGCACGCGTTCGCCGTCATGCGGACGGTCGGGGCCGTGAAACAACCCGACCTGCATGTCGACGACGAGCAGCGCACGTTTGGGCGAACGGACTTCGGACATTGCGTTTCTCCTGAATGACCGGTGCGGACGGAGAAACGAAGAGACCCCGTCCGGAACCGGCGGGGCCTGCGGGAATCGGTGACGCTACGACCTTGCGCGCACTCGCCGCACGGGCCCGCCGGAGGCGGTCGTGCGCGTGGTCGTCGAAAGCGTGGTCGTGGCGTTGTGCATGAAGCGATCATGCACGATGCGCGAGGGCCGCGTCAATGGCACGCGTCATGCACCATGCACAACGCACCGCCCACCAGTCAGTCGAGCGCTTTCCCTGCCTTCTCGTCCATGCAGCGAATGGCGAGCAGCGTGAACACGCCGCAACCGATCGCATACCACGCGGGCGCATTCGGATTGCCGGTCGCGGCGATCAGCCACGTGACGAAGAACTGCGCGAAGCCGCCGAAGATCGCGACGCCCACGCTGTAGACGAGCGCGCCGCCGGTCGCCCGCACCGCACGCGGGAACAGCTCGCCGAGCATGGCGCCCGTCGCGCCGATGTTGATCGCGTGCACGATCGACAGCACGGCGATGATCGACAGCAGTGAGGTGGCGCCCGGCCAGCGGTTCAACGCGATGAACGCGGGATAGATCGCGAGCATCAGCACGATGCGCGTCCACCAGACGATCCGGTTGCGTCCGTAGACGTCCGACAGGTGACCGCCGATCGGCGTCACGAGCATCAGGATCGCGCCGGCGACGCAGCCGGCCGTCATCGACAGCCAGGTCGGCAGGTGCAGCACCTGCACGCCGTAGATCGCCATGTAGAACACGATGATGTAGTGGATCGACGTGCCGCCGATCGTCACGCCGAGGCCGGCGAACACGGCCTTGCCGTGATGGCGCAGCACGTCGGCGAGCGGCAGCGACGCGACCGGCTCGTCATGCGTGGCAGCGGCAGCGGGCGCGGTGGCCGGCACTTCCTCGACCGTGCGGCGCAGCCAGTAGCCGACCGGTACGAACAGCGTGCCGATGATGAACGGCACGCGCCAGCCCCAGCTTTCGAGTTGCGCGGCATTGAGCGTCGAGGTCAGCGCGACGCCGGTCAGCGCACCCGCGAGCGCGGCGAGCCCCTGGCTCGAGAACTGGAATGACGCGTAGAAGCCGCGGCGGTGCTGCGGCGCCTGTTCGAGCAGCAGCGTCGTCGACGCGCCGACTTCGCCGCCCGATGCGAACCCCTGCAGCAGCCGCGCGAGCACGAGCAGCAGCGGCGCGGCGATGCCGATCTGCGCGAAGGTCGGCGCGACCGCGATCGTCGCGGTGCCGAGCGCCATCAGCAGCAATGTGAGAATCATCGCCTTCTTGCGGCCGGCGCGGTCGGCGTACATGCCGATCACGAGCCCGCCGAGCGGGCGCGTGACGAAGCCGACGCCGAAGCTCGCAACCGCGAGCATCAATTGCCCGAACGACGAGTGCACCGGAAAGAACAGCTTGCCGATCAGGATCGCGAAGAAACTGTAGACCGTGAAGTCGTAGAACTCGAGCGCGTTGCCGACCGCGGCGGCCGCGATCAGGCGGCGTTTCTTCGCGGCGGCGCGGGCATCGGCCGGCGAACCGGCGAACGAAAGGGCGGACGTTTCCATGGGGTTCCCCTGCTAAGGCGCGGAACTGCGTGATGAAGGGCCGTCAGGCCGCGAGCCAGGCTTCGGCAACGCGAACCCAGTAACTCGCGCCGATCGCGAGGATGTCGTCGTTGAAGTCGTAGCCGGGGTTGTGCACCATGCAGCCGCCCTTGCTGCCGAGCCCGTTGCCGATGAACGCATAGCAACCGGGGCGCGCCTCGAGCATGAACGCGAAGTCCTCGCTGCCCATCAGCGGCGCGGCCTCGGTCTCGACGCGCTCGGCGCCGAGCATCTGGCGTGCGATGTCGGCCGCGAACGCGGTCGGTTCAGGATGGTTGACGAGCACCGGGTAGCCGTAGTCGTAGTCGACTTCCGCAGTGACGCCGAAGCTTTCCGCCTGTCCCTTCGCGAGCGCTTCGATGCGGCGTGCGAGCAGCGCGCGCACATCGGCGTTCAACGCGCGCACCGACAGCTTCATCGTGACGGTTTCCGGAATGATGTTGAAGGTCTCGCCGGCCTGCACGCTGCCGACCGTGATCACGGCCGCATGCTGCGCATCGACCTCGCGTGCGACGATTGTCTGCAGCGCGACCATGATGCTGCCCGCAGCCGACATCGGGTCGCGCGCGAAGTGCGGCATCGCGCCGTGGCCGCCAACGCCGCGCAGCGTGATCGTCACGCGGTCGGCCGATGCCATCGCGGCGCCGGTGCGGAACGCCATGTCGCCGGCGGCGCGGCCTGGCATGTTGTGGATCGCGAAGATCGCGTCGCACGGGAAGCGGTCGAACAGGCCGTCGTCCATCATCGATTTCGCACCGCCGAAGTTTTCTTCGGCCGGCTGGAAGATCAGGTTCAGCGTGCCGGAGAACTGGCGCGTGGCGGCAAGGTGGCGCGCCGCGCACAGCAGCATCGCGGTGTGGCCGTCGTGGCCGCACGCATGCATCTTGTTCGCATGGCGGCTCGCGTACGGCAGGCCGGTGGTTTCCGCGAGCGGCAGCGCGTCCATGTCGGCGCGCAGCCCGACGGTGCGCGTGCCTTGTCCTTCGCGCAGCACGCCGACGACGCCCGTCTTGCCGATGCCGCGATGCACTTCATAGCCCCAGCCCGTGAGCAGCTCGGCGACGAGGTCGCTCGTCAGCGTTTCCTCGAACGCGAGTTCCGGGTGCGCGTGGATGCGGCGGCGCACTTCGATCAGGTCGGGGGCGATCGCGGCGATGCCTGGGATGACGGGGTTCACGGCTTGCAGCATGGTGTCTCCTGTGGGGCCGGTGGGGCGTTTGACGCGCATATGACGTGAAAGCATATAAATTTCTTTTGCGCACCAGAAGCTGCTAAATTGCTTTGGTGCACACCGCCGGTTGCCGCTCGGGAATACCCTGAGCCGGCTTGCGCCACGGCGCACAGGGTTTCTACGAATCACGCATGCGCCATGAAATACCATCAGCTGAAAGCGTTCGTCACCGTCGCGGACGAAGGGAGCATCCGCGCGGCCGCTCGACGCCTGAACGTGTCGCCGGCGGCGCTGACCAAGGCGGTCAAGGAACTGGAGATCGCACTCGGCGTGTCGCTCGTCGTGCGCACCGCGCGCGGCGTGCAGCTCACCGCGTTCGGCCAGCAACTGCAGGTGCGCGCGCGGCTGATCGTCGCCGAGATGCAGCGTGCGCGTGACGACATCGAACAGGCGCAGGGCGCGATGACGGGTTCGGTCGCGGCGGCGATCACACCGGCCGCCGCGGTGACGATCCTGCCCGATGCGTTTCGCGCGTTTCGGCGGCGCTTTCCGGTCGCGCGCGTCAACCTGATCGAAGGCTTTCCGGGTGTCGCGCTGCCGCGGCTGCACGACGGTTCGCTCGATTTCGCGGTGGCCGTCGTCGTGCCCGAACTGCTCGCGGCCGAATTCGATCACGCGGAACTCTATGCGAGCCGATCGCTGATCGTCGCGCGCAAGGGGCATCCGCTCGCGTCGGCCACGTCGCTTGCCGATCTCGTCGAGGCCGACTGGCTGATGAATCCGTCGCCCGAAAGCTCGACCCAGGTGCTGTTCAATTCGTTCGTCGCGTATGGGCTGCCGGTGCCGCAGCGGGTCGTCGAATGCCCGAGCTTCGGGCTCGCGCACAGCCTGATGACGGGCTGCGACCTGATCGCGTCGATGCCCGAGCAGCTGCTGCAGGGCGAGTGGGCGCGCGACCAGCTTGCGGTGCTGCCGATCCGCGAGCGGCTGCCGGGCGTATCCGTGCAGGTTGTCACGCGCCGCGACAGCCCGCTCACGCCGGCCGCGGCGATGCTGCTCGACTGCCTGCGCGATTCCGCGCGCCGCAAGGGGCTCAGATGAGCCGGTTCGTGCGCGGTCGCGCGACGCATCAAATAGTGATCCTGACTATTCGTCGCATGTCCGCGACAAGGCCCGTTTGCGGCATGCCCGCCGCGAGCCGGTATCATAGCGGCCGGCCTGCCGCCCCGGCCGGCTTCCGACAACACGCCATCCGGCATCCAGCAATCAGAGGCATCACATGACCAGTGCAACCCAATTCGACAACGTATCGGTCGTCAAGCGCGCGAACGTCTATTTCGACGGCAAGTGCGTGTCGCATACCGTGCTCTTCCCGGACGGCACGCGCAAGACGCTCGGCGTGATCCTGCCGTGCGCGCTCAATTTCGGCACGGACGCGCCCGAATTGATGGAAGTGCAGGCCGGCAAGTGCCGCGTGAAACTCGACGGCAGCAGCGAATGGCAAACCTACGGCGCCGGCGAATCGTTCTCGGTGCCGGGCAAGAGCCGCTTCGACATCGAAGTGCTCGAGACGCTCGACTACGTCTGCAGCTACCTGTAAGCGTGCAGGCACCGGCCGCGGTGCGTGCGCGTGGTCGGCGCGCTCAAACAAAAAGCCCCGCCGAAGCGGGGCTTGTCGCATGCGGACGGCGCAACGCCGTCCAGTGCGGGCTTACAGGCAGGCGTTGATGTCGCCGGCAGCAGCGGCGTCGCCGCGCACGCCGACCCACGTCTTCGCGCCCGGCTTCAACGACGGGCGAACCATTGCGGCCGCGCCGTTCGGCGGTTGCTGGCCCGGTGCGTAGACATCGGTCGCGAGGCCATTGGCGAGCACGTTCTGCGAGACCACTTGTTGCTGCGACTTGTCGGCCCAGGTCTTGGCGATGCATGCCGAGACGTCCTGGGCGGATTTCTGGCTTTGTCCCACGTTCTGCATGGCTGGATCGGCTGCATGAGCAGAAATTGCCACGGTCAATGCGATGAGCGGTAAGTATTTCACGTTCACGTTTTATCTCCCTCGAGTCGTGATTGATTGAGTGGGATGCGCAGCAGAACTGCGTTCCTGTGAGATTGCATCGGACAAATGCGGTTCCGGCGATTCCGAAACAAGTTGTTAACGCGCTTGCCAAACGGCAAGCCGGATGCTGTGCGCTCTGTCGCGTTGCGGCATGCGTCGCGTGCGACCCGTATGAAGACGGGATGCGGCAACGACGTCATGCGTCGTGAGGTCGGCTCGCTGCCCAGTGGTGTGGCGGATTGACGGCCGCGGCGCGCTGCATGTACCTGCATGTCGCGCCGCGACGCTTCTTTATTGGATGACGAAGTGGAATGGCTGAATGGTGGCCCCGTCGCATGAACACCATGATGACAAACTTTCGTCCGATGAATTGTCAACGAAGTTTAAACACCGGATGCGGCGGAATGCGAAACGGCGCGCTGGGTGCGCGCCGTTTCGGAAGGCGGGGGAAGACGACAAGAGCGGTGCGCGGCCGGAACGCCGCGCACGCAGCGAAGGTCAGCCGACCTTGCGGGCGCCGGTATCGCGCAGGTTGGCCGGCACGACCGGCCGGAAGCGCTCACGCTTCTGTTCGTCGTCGAAGTGCTGGAGCGCGGGCTTGATCAGGTCGCTGCGGGATACGATGCCGGTGATGCGCAGCGATTGCGGATCGTCGACGACCGGCAGGCGTTCGAGGCCGAGCATCGCGAGTCGCGATGCGACCACGCGGCAGGTCTCGTGTGCCTGCGCGACGGCCGGTGCGCGATCGGCGAACGCGCTCGCGAGCAGCGCGCCGGGGCCGGCTTGCGTGCGGTGCGCGTCGAGCGTCGCGCGATCGACGAGGCCGAGCAGGCGGCCGTTCTGCACGACCGGATACGCACGGTGCGTCTGCTTCGTGCCGAAGTATTGCGACTCGACGGCGTCGAGCGTCGTGGCGCCGTCGATCGCGACGAGTGCGTCGGCGGACGTCATCACTTCACCCACGTCATGCCGCTCGAGCGGATCGACGCCATATTCGCGATAGATGTGATAGCCGCGGCGCGCGATCTTTTCGGTCATGATCGAGCGTTTCATCACGATCGTCGCGAAGCCGTGCGCGACGAGCGTCGCCGCGAGCAGCGGCAGCAGCGCGTTCGCATCGTGCGTGAGGCCGAACGCGAACACGATCGCGGTGAGCGGTGCGCCGAGCGTGGCGCCGAGCGTCGCGGCCATGCACACGAGCGGCCACAGCGCGGGATCGCCGCCGGGCAGCACGGGCGACAGCACGGTGCCGAGGCCCGCGCCGAGCATCAGCAGCGGAGCGAGCACACCGCCGGACGTGCCGGAGCCGAGCGCGATCACCCACATCACGGCCTTCACGATCAAGAGCGCCAGCGCGATCTTCAGCGCGATGTGCTGGTGCAGCAGATCGCCGATCACGTCATAACCGACGCCGAGCGCGCGCGGCTCGAGCCAGCCGCCGACGCCGATCACGACCGCGCCGAGCGCCGGCCACCACATCCAGTGCACCGGCAGCTTCGCGAAGCCGTCTTCGATGCGGTACAACGCAGCCGACAGGCCGCACGCGAGCATGCCCGACAGCAGGCCCGCGACGATGCACGACAGCAGCGCGACGGGCGTCGGCGATGCGGTGGTCAGCGGAAACAGCGGCTCGACGCCGAAGAACACGGCGCGTGCGAAACCGGCCACCGCACAGGCAAGCGCGACCGGCAGGAAACTGCGCGGACGCCATTCGAACAGCAGCAGTTCGACCGCAAGCAGCACGGCGGCGACCGGCGTGCCGAACACGGCGGTCATGCCGGCGGCCGCGCCCGCGACGAGCAGCGTCTTGCGCTCGGCGGCGGTCACGTGCACGCATTGCGCGATCAGCGAGCCGAGCGCGCCGCCCGTCATGATGATCGGACCTTCGGCACCGAACGGGCCGCCGCTGCCGATCACGACGCCGGACGACAGCGGCTTGAGGATCGCGACCTTCGGCGACATCCGGCTCTTGCCGAACAGGATCGCCTCGATCGCCTCGGGAATGCCGTGGCCGCGGATCTTCTCCGAACCGAAGCGCGCCATCAGTCCGACGATCAGCCCGCCGATCACCGGCACGACGATCACCCATGCGCCGAGCGTGTTGTTGGCGGGCGAATGGTCGGCGAACGAAAACTGCTGGAAGAAGAACAGGTTCGTGAACAGGTGAATCAGGCTCAACAGCACGAACGCCGCCAGCGTGCTGAGCAAGCCGATCCCGGCAGCTAGCAACGCGATCCTGGGCAGGCGTTCGTTGGTCGAGAAATCGCGTTTGTGTGGTGCGTTCATCGGAGTGAGGAAAGGTCGGTAAAGCTTGGGTCAAAAATCGATTTGCGGTACCTGGAACGCGCCCTTGAGCGATTTCAGCTCAGCGCGATGCATGGCCGCGAGGCGGGCGAGCAGCGTTTCGCCGGCCTCTTCGAGGTGCACCTCGACTTGCCGGCGGTCCGCCTCGCTCGTCTTGCGCTTCACGAGCCCGAGCGCTTCGCAGCGCGTCACCAGCGCGACGACGCCGTGATGCTGCGCCTGCAGGCGCTCGGCGATTTCTCCGATGGTTGCCCATTCGCGGTGCGGGTAGCCCTTGACGTGCAACAGCAGCAGGTATTGCAGCGGCGTCACGCCTTCGCTTTGCGCGGCGCGTTCGGAGAAGCGCTCGAAGCAGCGCATCTGGTAGCGGAACTCGGACAGTTGCTGAAAATCGTTTTTGGTCAGCGCGCGTCGGTTATCGGTCATTGCGGTCGGTCGGTCGGTCGGACAGGCGGTTTCGGTAGCGGGAAATATATCACAACATGATATAAATGGCCGATTTTCGGCGAAATGGCCTGCATTCCGCAGTGCGTCGGCGCCGTTCGTTCGGGTTACGCGGCCTCGAGCATCTGCGTTTGCCGATACAGGCCCGTGACGAGATCCGTCTGCGTAATGATCCCGACGAGCCGGTGCGATGCATCGACGACCGGAATGTGATGGTGCCCCGAGTGCGTAAACAGCGGCACCAGCGCGGTGATCGGCATGGTCTGCGGCACGGAAGCGACGTCGCGCGTCATCAGGGTGGCGACGCTCGGCGGCTGGCCGCCGAACGACTGCGGCAGCCGCGCGGACAGCCGCTGCCACAGCGGGGTCGGGCGGCACAGCTGGCGCGTGAGGTCGGCGCGCGTGACGATGCCGATCAGGCGATCGTCGCCGTCGACGACCGGCAGCGCCTTCACGCGATGGCGGTCGAGCAGCGTCAGCGCGGCCGTCACCGACGTCGACGGCGCGACTTCGATCGCGTTCTTTGTCATCAGGTCGGCGCACGTGAGCTGGCCGAACGTGCGCGCGTACGCCTGCATTTCGGTTTCGCGCAGCAGCATTTCGAGGTCGTCCGGATCGACGTCGAGCCATTCGCCGCGGCGCTTCAGCACCGCGTCGAGATCGGCGCGCGTGAAGCCGCCGCGTGCCGGCGTGGCACTGCCGCCTTGCGGCTTCGCGTCGGGGCGCACGCCGCCGTGCGGATAGCGGTGGCCCGTCAGCGCGTGGTACATGAGCGCGGCTGACAGCAGGATCGCCGATTGCAGCGCGATCGGCTCGACCACGAAGCTGAAGCCGAGCGAGTGGATCGCCGGGCCGCCGAGCACGGCCGTCAGCGCGACTGCGCCCGACGGCGGGTGCACGCAGCGCAGCGCGAACATGCCGCCGATGGCGAGGGCGACCGCCACCGCGGCGGCCGTGATCGGATCGGCGATCCATTGCGCGCAGGCGACGCCGACGGTCGCCGCCACCAGGTTGCCGCCGATGATCGACCACGGCTGCGCGAGCGGGCTCGCGGGCACCGCGAACAGCAGCACGGCCGACGCCCCCATCGGCGCGACGAGCAGCGGCACGAGGCCCGGCACGCCGGGCAGCAGCCGCATCGTGACGCCGACCGTCGCGATGCCGACGAGCGCGCCCGTGCACGAACGCATGCGCTCGCGCCAGCCGAGCGTCATCGGATGGGGAATGAAGCTGTGCAGCCATTGCCTGAACGTGCGGCGCGACGGGGAGGAGCCTGACGACATGGACGGTAAGCGGTAAAAATGGCGGCGCGGATGACGCAGCGCAAGAAAAGCGGAATTATATCGCGTTGTGATACAAATTGTCGCACCGCATCAACACGTTGCATGCGCGCGACGCCGGCTGCTTGCAAAAACCTTTCATGGGATGAAAGCCTCGAGGCCCTACGATCGCGCAAATTTGTCTGCGGCGGCGTACAATTCCGGCCACCGAATTCCCCCATATGCCACAACCACGCACGCGATGCCCGCTCTCCCGCCCGTTCCCCGGCATGGTGATCGCTTGCGCGTGGTTGGTGCGCCCGTCCCGATTCCCGTCTGACGCGAGCGCCGCCGACGTTTTCCCACCGACACTCCCCAAGCCAATTCAATGGACATGCTCGAAAACATGCGCCTGTTCGTGCGCGTTGTCGAAGCCGGCAGTTTCACCGCGGTCGCCAAAGAAATCGATGCAACCACCGCGCAGGTGTCGCGCGCGGTGTCGAATCTCGAAGCCCACGTACAGACGCGCCTGCTGCATCGTACGACGCGCCATCTCGGCCTGACCGAAAGCGGCGAGCGCTACTTCGAGCGTGCGAAGTCGATTCTCGCCGAGTTCGACTACGCGAACGCCGAGGCGCGCAACGCGCTGCTGCGGCCCAGCGGCAAGATGCGCATCCATGCGATGACGGGGCTCGGGCAGAGTCACGTCGTGTCGTCGATCGTGCGCTACCAGGAAGACAACCCGGACGTGTCGGTCGAACTGACGCTCGCGCAGCGGATGCCGAACCTCGTCGAGGAAGGCTACGACGTGTCGATCGTGACCGCCTCGCAGCTGCCGGATTCCGGCTACGTCGCGCAGACCTGCGGCACCAGCTGCAGCGTGCTGGTCGCATCGCGCGAGTACCTGGCGCGGCACGGCACGCCGAAGACGCCGGACGATTTGCCGAACCACGTGTGCCTGCGACTCGATACACCCGCGTCGCCCGCCAGCGAGTGGCGGCTCGAGCGCGGCGACGACGAGGATACGGTCTACGAACTGCAGCCGGCACCGTTCCAGGTCAACGTGCCGGACGCGCTGTGCGTCGCGGTGCGGGCGGGGCGCGGCATCGCGTGCGTCGCGCTGTACACGGTGCTCGACGACATCCGCGAAGGGCGGCTGATCCGCGTGCTGCCCGACTACCGGCTGCAGACGGTCAGCGTGTACGCGGTCTATGCGACGCGCCGCTATCTCGACGCGAAGATCCGTACCTTCCTCGACCATCTGCGCACGACGCTCACGCCGGCGCTGGAAAACGACCTGCGCGAACTCGACCGGCTCGCGGTCGAGGTAACGCCGGGCAGCCGCCAGCGCGCATGACGCCGCGGGCGGCCGCTCGCCCGGCGGCGCCGGGCGTCATGCGGCCGGCGTGACGCGAATCCGCTCGAAGCGGCCGGCGAGCCACACATAGGCGGTTCCATGATTGAGGGTTGCTAACTTCACGTTTAGCAATGGTGTTGTTCGATGCGCGACGGCGCCTGCACTGGCGGCGAATTCGGGCTTGTTTGGCGGTGCGTTGTCCTCGCGTCGACTTAAACGCTCATTCTTGATCGATTCCATCCGATATTCACCGCCCCAGAAAAAATGGGGCGCGAATACGTCTTCACCATATTCACCATAACTGGCGATTCTCCTCGTGGGCCTTCGCGGAGCTTTATGGTATATGTCTGACCTTATCGCGGCACGTCGGGCGGGCTCGAGCGCTGATCGCCCCCTATTTGGGTCTACATATTAGAGAGAGGGCGCACGGGCGGCCCATCGGCATTTCGCGCCCGGATTGAGGGATAAGAACAATGCAGAACACGGCACAAGCCCTGAGAGACCTTGCGCTGGGGCCGCAGCACAACCGGCAAGTGCAAATCAACTTTCCGGACGACAACGCGCCCTACAAAATCCTGCTACCGAATGCATTCGAGGCGGTTGAATCGCTATCGAAGGATTTCGCGTACAAGATCGAAATCCTGTCGGATAACGACCACCTCGAGCCGAAGAACTTCATCGGCAAGCGCGTGACGGTCAGCCTGACGCGCGGCGACGGTAGCCGACGCTATTTCAACGGCCATATCTTCGCGTTCCGACACGTTCGCACGGACGGCGGCTGGGTGTTCTACGAGGCGAACGTAGGCCCGTGGCTGCGCTACCTGAAGTACAGCCAGCACAATCGCCTGTTCCTCGACCAGAATCTGCACGACCAGACGGCGACGGTTTTTCAGGACTACGGCGTGTTGCCCGAATGGGCGTGGCACGTCGCTGAAGACGATCTGCGCATGACGATGGCCTGCCAGTTCGACGAAGACGACCACAATTATCTTCATCGGCGCTGGGAACATGCGGGTTATCTGTACTGGTACGAACATACGGCCACGTCACACACGCTGACCGTCTCCGATCCGACGCGTCCCGCGCCCGCGATCGACGGCAGGGTTCACGAAATCCGTTTCCACAATGGCATGGGTGCGGAGGAATCGGACAGCATTCTGAGTTGGTCCCCGTTCCAGCAGACCACGTCGACGCACGCGGAACTGTCCCGTTTCGACTTCAAGAGCCCGACGCCGACCCACGTTCAAACGAGCATGTTGAACCCCGAAGCCACGCTGCCGCAACTCGAATGGAACGAGTACGCCGGCGCGTACGGTTATCGAAACATGGAACACGGGTATCAGATCGCCAATCGCCGGATGGAGGAAATCGAAGCGACGATCAAGCGCTTCGACGCGAAGGGCAACAATCGCTTCGTGCAGCCTGGCCGCTGGTTCCGGCTCACCGACCGTTACGGCTCGGCGCTGAGCCGTGACCCGAGCGACGACGAATATCTGATCGTCTCGGTCCGGCATGTGGCGACCAACAACTATCTGCAGGACACGGGTGTGCTGGCGGAATACCGCAACGAGTTCACGTGTGTTCCCAGGGCGACCCCGTGGCGGCCCGGACGCGGCTTCAACAGCGTCGACACGAAGATCCTCGCGCCGCAGACAGCGACGGTTGTTGGCCAATCCGGTACGAGTATTCATACCGACGAACACGGTCGCGTCCTGGTTCAATTCCATTGGGATCGCGACGGCAAGTACTCGACATGGGTGCGAGTCGCGAGCGGTTGGGCTGGCGGTGGCCAGGGGATGGCGGCATTGCCCCGCATCGGTTCCGAAGTGATCGTGCAATGGCTCGACGGCAATCCCGACCACCCGATCATCACGGGCCGCGTGATGAACGCGCGCAACGTACCGGCATGGAAGCTGCCGGACGAGAATGCGCTGATGGGTATTCGTAGCCGGGAATTGAACGGTGCGGACGGCAACGCATCGTCGGGCCGCAGCAATCACCTGATTTTCGACGATACGGCGAACGCCATTCAGGCGCAGCTCCGGTCCGACCATGCGGCCAGCCAGCTCTCGCTCGGCAAGATCACACGCATCGAGGACTGGCAGGGACGCAAGGACGCTCGGGGAGAGGGTTTCGAACTACGCACCGATGAGGTCGGTGCGATCCGCACCGGCAAGGGCATGGTGATCAGCACCGAGGTGCGTCCTGCGGCGCATGGGCACCTCTCTGACGTGAGCGAACCGGCATCGCGGTTGACCAAAGCGCAAACGTTACACGGGCAACTTGGCAAACTCGCGCAGCAGTATCAGGCGCAGGACAGCGGCGCTGGCCAGACGCCGATCGCCGACGTGCTGAAGTCGCAGGTGGACGGCATTCAGGGCGCGGGGGCGACGGGTAGCAGCGACAAGGGCGACTTCCCGGAGCTCGACGAAGCGCATCTGCTGCTGGCCGGTGCAGCCGGGATCGCCGTCACGACGCCCGCGACGGCGCACGTGACAGGCGGTCAGCACGTGGCCGTCACGGCCGGTGACAGCATGTCGGTTGCGACCGGGAAGTCGTTTTTTGCCAGCGTCTCCGACAGGTTCTCGCTGTTCGTGCACAAGATGGGGATGAAGCTGATCGCCGCGAGCGGCAAGGTCCAGGTGCATGCAGAAAACGACGAGCTGGAATTGCTGGCGAAGAAGGTCCTATCGATTATCAGCACGACAGACTGGATCAACATCACGGCGAAGCAAGGCATCCGCCTGACCGCCGGCAATAGCCAGTTCGAAGTCAGTGCAAAGGGCATCGTCGGTTACACGCCCGGCGAGAACAAGGTTCATGCGGGTAGCCACGATACGGTGGGGCCGCAGAGCATTCCAGCGAAATTCCCCGGCTCCGATCTCTGCGCACCGGTTGCTCAGGACGCCGCGCAAAGCGGTCAGGCGTCCGTCGCGCTCTCCTAAGTCGATGAACTCCACCGCCACTCCCATGCTGCCCGTTGACGAATCCGCAGCGCCGCTGACGCGGGGCTTTCTGCTGGTTGAACCGACCATGCTTGTCCACACGCCGGACCTCGCAGCGCTGGATATGCGTCCGTGTACGCCGCGTGTGCTGGCCCATCGTGAAGAACTGATGCCGCACCTGATCGATCTCGCGGCGCTCGATGCGCAAGGCCAGGAGATCGCCCTGGCTCGATGGCAAGAGGAAGTCACGACAGAGCGTCCGCCGGTCGTGTGCGCGTGGCTCGATACCGAAGCCAGCTCCGATACGGCCGTCGAGCATATCGCCCGCCATTTGGTCGGCCCCGGTGAGCACGGCCGCACCGTGTTCTGGCGGTATTACGACCCGCGCGTTCTCAGTCTGACGCTCGCGGTTCTCGAACCGGACCAGCGCCGCGCCTTGCTCGGACCGATCAGTACTTGGCAATTCGCATGGGCGGGCCATCGTTGGTCGGTCGACGCACCAGGGACGAAGGCCGAACCGGAGGACCAACCGACCGGCTGGCCTCGCCCGGACCAATGGTCGCGCCTCGATCGCAGCGAAGTTGCCGAGCAGGTGCGTCAGCGACTGCCCGCGCTAACGCTTGATCAGGCCGCACGGCTGCCGGCCGCGATCGATCAGGCGTTGCATGCTTTTGCCGATCAAGATGTCCCAAGCACCGATGCGCTGGTGGAGCACACGGTACAGCACGTACACCAAGATTTGTTAGCCGAATAACACCGGCATCCCAATACGAATATTCCGAGGCTCAAGGATCACACTATGGCGACCATCCCAGGCTGTCCGATCTGCGATCGCGACTCACTGCTGATCTACCCCGTCCGCTACGCAATTGCGTGTCCACGCGGTGCGGCCAAAGCGCCCGCGCTGTCCGGTAATTTCCGGATCGACGCGCGCGCCCCGCAGGCCGTCACGACGGCCAAGTACACCTTGCGGTCGCTGCGGCAAGGCTACTTGTACACGTACGACGAAAAGCGCAAGAAGCTGCGCGCCTACATGGTGCTGGATGACGGTGTGCTATATCAGTTCGCCCCCAGCATCGTGCCGCCGCCCGGTAATGCCGCCGAAAACAACGTGACTCTGAATATTTGCCCGTCCAGTGACATGGCCCCCCGAGTCCTACGGCCGTTGCGTGGGCGTTCAACATACCCCGGGCAGCGACGAAGCCACGAACTTCTGGATCGGCTGGTCCAACGTACGTTGGACGCGCGATACGGTCTTCAACAAAATCGGCGACGCTGCGTGGCGCAAGCTGCATATGCAGTGCATCAACGTTCCGGCGATGGTCGCCGGCAGCGCGACCGACACGGGCGAGTTTCAGGCGACGCGCAGCAAGATCGCGCACTTCGCGATGGACGATCGTGCGATGAAAGAGGCGTTCGGCTTCAGCAATCGCTCACCCAAGGACGAAATCAAGCTACGTCAGCGTCATGCCGACGAGCGCATCGGCGCGGTGATGGCTGAATCGCCCCTCAAAAAAGGTTTCGTCATCGCGATTAACGATCCAGTCGGGATTACCAACGATCTGTCCGAACTCACGGTCCCGAACCTGAACAATGGATTTGACGCGGGCATGTACTGGAAGTATGTGTCGGCGCAGCTCTTGGAGCGTGCCGAGGCGGGCATTCGGGCCAATGCGAAAATGGCGACCAAAGTTAGTTACGCTGCGTCAGAAGCGGCGAAAATGGCGAATGACTCCAAGATGCCTCCGACTCCAATGTCTGGCGAATCGGTCGACGCCGCCCTTCTGTATCGGGTTGTGAAGGGATGGTTCAAGACTGGGAGCTTGCAGAAGGCAACAGACGAAGACGATAGGCGCGCGCATAACGTACCGGAGGCGGCGAACGAATCCGCCAACGAGGCATGGGACGACGCGTATTACAAGAAGGGGCCGGACGGCAAGCCGCAGATTGGCCCTGACGGCAAACCTGTGACCGTGATCGATACCCTGGCCCTGGAACGGTTCCGCGATAACGAGTATCCCCGCGCGCTCGATGCGTTCAAACCGAAATGGGCGCCGCTTGTGCAGGCGCACGCGGAGTGGCTCAAATCGCCGCTGCTTGCCGACTGGATGGCCGGCAATCACGACACGAAGGACCTGCGCAGTGGGTACGCGTACAGCGAATCATGCGCGCAGTCCGTCGGCGCAGCGGCCGGCACGGAAGCGTGTCAGAAAGTGCTCAATGACTGGTTGAACGGCCAAGCGTCTGACGCCCGCAATTTGTACGTACGCGCGCTGATGTTCAACCAGGAAACCTTGATGAAGGCGGCCGATGCGCAAGTACACGGCTCGGACATTCAGTACGAAAACATCCTGAATCTGTACAAGGAAGCCTTCAAGCAGATCGAGAAACTGGGTAACGCTGCAAACCTGCGCGATCGGCTCGTTGTGACGACCGCCAACACGATCGTCAATGTGCTGGCGAAGGGCGGGAAAGGCGCGGCCATCGGATTCGCGACGATTCGGCTGTCGTTGCATGCAGGCGTGTCGATCAAGGCCGCCCACATCACGCCGGCCGAGATGCGTAACTGGGTGTTCAAGCAAGGCGACGCGCTGGGCTTGAATATGGACGGCGACCGGCTTGAACGGCAGGCCGCTGCCGCCAATATCCGTCGAGAGGTCTTCAAGGCGGCACCACCGTCAGACCCGGCCGTTTTTGCCTATGCGATCGATACCGATGCATGGGTGAAGTCAGGCACGCTGGACGCCAGCGAAGTGAAAGCGATCAAGCTTCCGGGAGTGGAGGCGACCCGCAAATGGCTTGGGTCGTCGTCGCCCGTCGCATTCAATCAGGGCATTGCCACCGCGATCTTCCAACTCGCCACGCTGAGATTCGCGTATAAGGATTTCGATGGTAGCGATCGCTTTAACTATAACGAAACCCTGCTTAAACTTTCTGGCGCGGTCGTCTCGATCATTGGCAACGTCATTGAGACGGTCTCTGAAACTGCCGCCAAGGCTCCCGAGCACCCGCTTTCGGCTTTCCTCATGAAACATTGGGCTTGGTTTAACCATGATACCGTTGAAATCGGCGTCAAGGTCGGCCGATGGTCTGGGGCCGTCGCCGGCGTCATCCTCTCGGGATATGACCTGTTTAAAAATGCTCCAGAAGCCTTCCAAAATCACGAAAATAATTTGGGCCGCCTCTATATCACTGGTGGTCTTCTCGGGATGTACATCGCCATTTCGCCGCTTCTTTCGACAGTGCCGTTCATCGCCGCGTGGATGCCGCCCCTTTGGCCTATTCTGGTGATTTCCATCGTGATCGGTTTCGTGATCGTGTATTTCAAATCAGCTGCTATTAATGATTGGGTATCACGGTGCAAATTCAGTAAGGCGCCGGGCTACCAATCAATGGACGAAGAGCTGAAAGCCTTCAATTCCGCAATGGGGGCTTGACGTATGGACGAGCGCTTGATGAACATGAAGAAGTGTATCGGTGTGCCGATCCCTGAATGGGATCTGGCTCACCGACTGACGATCAACCAGCCAGTCGGACCGGAAATCAAGGATCTAGGGACGATCTTTAGTGTTAATTCAACTTACATGGATGTGATCGATCCGGCGCTGTTGGATAGGCAGTGGGTGATTTTCGCTGTCTTTATTGCATTTTTAGCAATGGGGACCGGGCCGTATATCTATTGGATGACATTTATTCGTTACCCCGATGTCGGGGGTGTGTTCGAAATTGCTATTTCAGTATTCGCAGTCGTGCTCTTCGGCTCGATAGTCTGGCGTCTCGCTCCCGGCCTGTTCTTCGGCCTACTCTATCGACCAATCCGGTTCAACCGGGCGACACGCATGCTTTACTCAATCCGCTCCCGGCGATTCTTTGCAAAGCCCGGCGAAGGCGATGTGGTCTGGGAAGCGCCTTGGACGGACGATGCGATCTTTTGCCTGCATCAAGAAGTCACGCCTTACGGCACGGTGTTTCATATCCGGCACTACACGGTAGACGACCAGGGCAACGTGACGCGGGTGTTCTCGATCGGTCGTGAGTGGACCAGTTCGCAGACCCGGTTAGCGCTGGCGCAATGGAACTATTGGTGTCGGTACATGAATGACGGCCCGCGTGATCTACCGAAGCCTATGCTGTTTCATACCCAGCATGAAACACCGCGCGAATCATTCTTGTTTGCGCTGTATAACTTTGGCATGAACGCGCCGCTCTTCATGCGGCTGCTCGCCATGCCGGCGGTTCTGACGTTCACGGTCATGCGCATGATGGCAAATGTGACCTGCCGTGCACCGGTTTGGCCGGAAGCGATTGTTCGCCTCTCTACAGTTGCACCCGATGATCCCTACATAGAACCGCGCGCAAGCACGCCGGTCGGCTGGGCCGCGACGGTGTTGGCTCAGCAACGTGGCGACTATCCGGACGACGATCATGCGCGAGTGTCGAACTGGGCGGGGGAACAGGATGGCCTCAAGTACGCGGCTGCTTGGCTAGAAAATCCCGCGATGGCTTTTGTTGCGCAACGAGATGCATCGTGAAAGTTGAGCGCGGCCGCAATATCTCCTCGCCCCCCGGAGTCGACATGAATTCACAAACTCGGTCCATCTCGTTACCCGGTGTCGCCGCGCTCGTCGCAGCGGCGGTCATCGCTGTCCTATTTTTATACAGCCTCTACGTGCGGTCGACGATGTTTCCGCTAGCAACGGACGTGCTGGCTGTGTTACTGGCCAATTGCATCCAGAGCCTGGTGTTTCGAGCCGGTCTGGTGTTTCTGATTGTTCGATGGCACGGGGAGCGTCGAGGTCAGCTTGCCTTCCGTCGTCCTGCGCCGATGCTGACGATCTATGGGTTATGCCTGCTGGTCTGGCAGGTTGCACAGACATGGTTATTCCGGACGCTGATGGTCAGTTTGACCAACGATTCCGCCAAGCAGACTTTCATCGTGACGATTACCGCCCCGCTGAATGCCGCCCTTTATGCGCTTGTGGCCTGGCTTGCGTGGCGGTTCGTCACACGCATGTTTCGCAACGATGCATTTCCCATGGCGCCGCCAGACAACGCAGCGTGGCGCATTGCCGGCCTCGCAGCTTGGCTTTTTGCAAGCGTATTACTGTTCTTCATGACGCAAGCGGTGCCGTTGATGCTCGACTACTATGACGATGATTTCAATCTCGTGATGTTGAATTTTGTCGGTGCGGTTGTCGTTCCCGCAGCGTTGGTCTGCGCCGGAGCGAAGTTGGGGGTGCCTCGGGATCTCGGTCGACTGCACGTCTGGCGTTTTCTGGGGGCATCGCTCGCGGCGATGGTATCTGTTTTGCTGCTGGGTTATGGCACGATGCGAATACTGGGTATCGTGTCTGCTGCGATTAATTTGATGTCCGGGATGCTGACGATTACTATTCTCGCCGGAATCTGCCTAGCTTATCGGATATCGTTCCGCGCGTTCTATGCTGCCGTGCGTGGCCAGGCTGCCGAGCCGTCTCAAGGAATGCAGTCACCATGAAAGACGAAAACGGGCGCGGCGTGATTCGCCTGCACGACAAGACGACCCACGGCGGCGAAGTGATCACCGCGAGCGACGATCTGACGGCGCAGGGCGTTCCGGTTGCCTTGAAGGATCACCTGACATGGTGTCCGAAGTGTGGCGGCCAGTTCAGGATCATTCCGCAAAACAGCACGCGCAATCACCACGGTACGCCGGTTGCTTTTCACGGTGACCTGACCGAGTGCGGTGCGCAATTGATTTCATCACTTGAGTAAACGGCATTGCGTCTGAGGGAGTCGACGGATCGGATGAAGGAAATCGCATTGGCCGGCGTACCGCCACGCAATACCGTTTTAGTGTCCGATGCCCAGCGTCAAGCACTGCGCGCCGACATTCGTCAGCGGCTCGTTACCGCGTTGATGCGCTCGGGCGATGCCGTCACCGATCCGAAGCTCGCTCGCTTGCCTGGACCGGTTCGCTATCGGGTAACGGGTGCGCTCGCCGCGTGGGACGCGCTGCGAACCGCAACGGACCGCGTGGCGTCGCCGACGCTGACCGAGATGCTCCGGTCGCACGGCATCCTGCGTCTGACACGCTATTTCGATCGCTTCACGCGGGACCTCTTGCCGCACGGCGCTGACGGCCGCTCGGCCGACGTACTCGCCGGGGTAGCCCAGTACAGCGCTGTGTGGCTGGCGTTCGAGGTACGACAAGGGGCTTTTTACGAGCCGACCCCACCGCTGCACCGCCTGCTCGACGCCACCTATATCGCGGAGGATGTGCCGATCGGCATGCTCAAAATGCCGACCGATACGCTATGCATCATTCCCGAACCCACCCGCTGGAAACAAGCGGGCGATATTGAGGCGATCGCGATCTTCAAGAACGACCGGTCGATCGGATTCGCGACATGGTTAGTGGCTGGTGGCCCAGGCGACGGTGCAACGATGGATTCGATTACGCTGCCGCTGGAGAACCCTGACAAGACGATCCGTGAATTGATGGACGAGTTGTTTCAACAACCCGCGGCTGACGGATTGCACGATCCGCCTGGCGCTCAGCAATTCTGGCGCAACGCCCTGGACTATGCGATCAAGATGTTGTTGTACCTCGACGCGCGCGACGCGCAGGTCGTTCATGATCGCGCTTATTCGAATGCGCCGCGTCATTTTCCGGGGCTCGGCAAGCGCAAGCGTATGGAACGGCTTGCGGAAATTGAACAACTCTACGACCGACATGTCGTCGGTCCCGCGATTCTCGACGCCGAGGCAGCCGGATCAGTTTCATCGGACAGCGTACAGCGCGCAGTGAGCGGTCACTGGCGGCGGCCGCACTTCCGGATGCAGCCGTACGGTCCACAAGCGGCGTTGCGCAAACTTATCTTCGTCGGCCCGACGCTCGTGCGCCCCGACCGACTGGGGCTGTAGCTGAATGGATCATCTGCTGTCGCATTACGAATACGAACTCGGGTTGTTCGCGCGAGCGCTGGGCGATTTCGCTATCCGCTATCCGAAGATCGCCACCCGGCTCGGTATCCAGAGCGGCCAGACCGACGATCCGCATGTGGCGCGTCTGATCCAGACCTTTTCGTTTCTTGCGGCGCGCCTCGATTCGAAGCTGGCCGACGACTATCCAGAATTCACCGAGGCGCTGCTTGAGATTGTCCACCCGCACTATCTGCGAACCGTGCCGTCGTGCGCGATCGCTCGATTCGAGCCGCGGGCGATCGTCGGTCAACTGACGGAACCGATCGTCGTGCCGCGCGGCGCGACGCTGAACGCGCGCAACGCCCCGGTGCGATTCCGGACGACCTACGATGTGACCATCTCGCCGTTGCAAATACAGTCTGCACGGTATGCACCGACGACGCTGGCGCCGTCAGCCGTGAGATTGCCCGCCGACGCAACAGGCGTGCTGTCGATCAGCTTCACGTCGGCCGCCGGTCCGTTCACGGCCGCTATTCCGGATGGTCCCATCCGCGTCCACCTTGCCGGCGAGCGACCATTCGTGTCGTCGCTGCTGGACGCTTTGCTGTTGCGCGCGGCCGCCGCGTACGTTGAAGTCGATCAATGCGGGCGCTGGCGGGCTCTATCGAAGGTGCCGTTCGCGCCGGTTGGCTTCTCGGATAACGAACGCTTGTTACCAGATAGCCAAACGACCAGTCGGACTGCGACCACGTATCGTTATCTGCTGGAATACTTCGCGTTTCCGGAACTGTTCGATTTCGTCGAGCTTGACATGGGGCGCGTGCGGCGTGCCGCAAGCGCTCCCGACGCTCGGGAGCTGACCTTGCATATCGTATTGCGCGACACGCCCGCCGAGTCGTTCGCCGCGCAAGCGCTTGCGTCGCTCGGCACAACGGCGTTCAAGCTGTTCTGCACGCCTGTCGTGAATCTTTTCTCGCAACCCGCTCAGCCCATTGTGCTGAAGGGGCAGGATGCCTATCCGGTTCAGCCTGTACGACTGGCGAAACATGCGCCGCTGGGCGTGTATTCGATAGACGCGGTTTATCTGGGCGAGTTGTCCAAGAAAAAAGACAAGGACGAGGACATAGCGCTCGAAAGCAATCGGCCCAGAATTCCGGTGCGGCCATACCAGGCCCTTAGCCACGATCCACGCCCTGATTCGTCAGCGGTCTACTGGGTCGCGTTCCACGATCGCGATGACCGATCGCCCGGCCGGCAAACCATGATGTTGTCGCTGGTCGGGCTGGACGGACAGTCGACACGACCGAAGCTGCCGCAAATCGATGTGGTCACGACGGTGACCAATCTCGACTTGCCGGCGCGCTTGCCGATCGGCAATACGGCCGGCGATTTGCTGCTCGAGAACAAGACGCTGGATTGCCCGATCCAGTTGATCACGCGGCCGACGTTGACGGCCGAGCTGGCGCGAGGCAACGGTGCGTTGTGGCGCGTACTGTCGACGTTGTCGCCGCATCCGTTTGACCTGACACGCAACGGGCTGTCGGCTCTGAAGACGTTCTTGCGGCTCCATGCGGTGCGCACTACGCCGCTCGCGCAGCGCTGCATCGACGCGATCACCGATCTGAATTACAAGCCTGTGATCAGATGGATGTCGCTGAATAGCCAGTTCCCGTCGTTCGTGCGCGGTATTGAAATCCTGTTGTCGTTCGACGAAACCTCACTTCGGGAGGTCAGTCTGGTCATATTTACGAAGCTGTTTGAACGATTCTTCGCACCGTACGGGCCGATGAACAGTTACGTCCAACTTGTGATTCGGTCGGCGCAGACCGGCCGGGAACTGACGCGAGGTGTGGCCACGCCTGGGATGCAGCCGCTGATCTGATCGGGGGCCGTACCGATTTGCAATCGGATAACGGCGTCAAGTGAAGTTGGCGTACTCCCTTTCTGCCGCAGCTAACGGTAACCAGTTCGCAACCCGTGTTCGACGCGAAGATCCGTACCTTCCTCGACCATCTGCGTATGACGCTCACGCCCGCGCTGGAAAACGACCTGTGCGAGCTCGATCGGCTCGCGATCGAGCTGACACCGGGCAGCCGCCAGCGCGCGTGATGCCGCGGGCGGCCGCTTCCCCGGCGGCGCCGGGCGTCATGCGGCCGGCGTGACGCGAATCCGCTCGAAGCGGCCGGCGAGCCACGCATAGGCGGCGATGCCGATCAGCCCGTGCGCGGCGACGAACCACAGCGCGCCCGCGAACGAGCCCGTGTGCGCGACGAAGTAGCCGATCACGAGCGGCGTGACGATCCCCGCGATGTTGCCGAGGCCGTTGAACACGCCGCCGCTCAGGCCGACCATGCCTTCCGGTGCGGTGTCGGCGAGCACGGCCCAGCCGACCGCCGCGAGCCCCTTGCCGAAGAACGCGACCGTCATCAGCGCGATCACGACGGCGTTCGACGATGCGCCGTTCGCGAGCACGAGCAGCGTCGCCATCGCCATTCCCACGACGAACGGCGTCTTGCGTGCGCGCGACGGATGCACGCCGCGCCGGATCAGCCAGTCCGACAGCGCGCCGCCGAGCACACCGCCCGTGAAGCCGCAGAGCGCGGGCAGCGCGGCGACCCAGCCGGCCTCCATGATCGTCATCCCGCGGCCCTTGATCAGGTAGATCGGGAACCACGTGATGAAGAAGTAGGTGAGCGCCGTGATGCAGTACTGGCCGACATAGATCGCCCACAGGTTCCGGTGGCGGAACAGTTGCGACGCATCGCGCCACGATACGCGCGCCCGGTGCCGGACGCGGTTCGCCTCCAGATCGACGAGCGCGCCGTGCGCACGCAGGTAGTCGCGTTCGGCGTCGCTCACGCGCGGATGGCCGTGCGGCTCGCGATACCACGCGAACCAGAGCACCGACAGCGCGACGCCGAGCAGCCCCATCCACAGGAACACGTGTTCCCAGCCGAGCGCATGCGTGAGCCACGCCATCGCGGGCGTGAACAGCACGACGGCCATGTACTGCGCGGAGTTGAACAGCGCCGACGCGGTGCCGCGCTCGGCGGTCGGGAACCAGCACGCGACGATCCGCGAATTGGCCGGGAACGCCGGCGATTCGACGAGCCCGAGCATGAAGCGCATCGCAAACAGCGCGAGCGTCGCGGCTGCCCCCTGGGCGGCGAACCAGCCGACCGTGCCCTGCAGCATTGTGAAGACCGACCACAGCAGCAGGCTCAGGCCGTACACGCGGCGCGCGCCGAAGCGGTCGAGCAGCCAGCCGCCCGGGATCTGGCCGATCGCATAGGCCCACGCGAACGCGGAAAAGACGATGCCGAGCTGCACGGGCGTCAGCCCGAGGTCGTGCGCGACGCCGGTGCCGGCGATCGACATCGTCGCGCGATCCGCATAGTTGACGACGGTAACCGCGAAGATCAGCGCGAGGACCGTGTAGCGGACGCGGCCGATCGTGCTCGATGCGGTGGATGAGGTGGACGAGGCCGCGACGGCAGCGCCGCCGCTGGATCGATTGGGCATGCGAGTCTCCTGGCCTCCGTCGTGCGGAGGCGTTTCGTTTGATGTTGTAAAACGGGGCGTGCGTCGCTCAGCTCGTGACGCTGGTTGGCGGGCGCTGTCCCGCGAAGCACGCGGCGAGGTTGGCGAGCACGATCCGGCCCATGGCTTCGCGCGTCTCGTGCGTGGCGCTCGCACGGTGCGGCTGCACGACGACACGCTCGAGTTCGAGCAGCGCGGCCGGCACGTGCGGTTCGTCGACGAATACGTCGAGGCCGACGCCGGCGATGGTGCCGTCCGCGAGCGCGCGCACGAGCGCGGCTTCGTCGACGAGCTTGCCGCGCGCGACGTTGATCAGGAATCCTTGGCTGCCGAGTGCGGCGAGCACGTCGGCGGTGACGAGCACGTTGCCGTGATCGGCCGATGCCGCGAGCACGAGCACGTCGCTGTCGCGGGCGAGCGCGATCAGGTCGGGTTCGTAGCGATAGCCGCTGTCGCGGTGTTCGCGCGGGCCGCAATAGCTGACGGGCATCAGGAACGCCTGCGCGCGCTGCGCGATCGCGCGGCCGACGCGGCCGAGGCCGACGATGCCAAGCCGCTTGCCCGTCACCTGCGTCGCAAGCGGCTGCGCGACCTTGCCCCAGCGGCCGGCGCGCACGATGCGCTCGCCGGCGCCCAGGTCGCGCAGCGTCATCAGGATCAGCCCCATCGCCATGTCGGCGACGTCGTCGGTCAGCACGTCGGGCGTGGTCGTCACGTGGATGCCGCGGGCGCGGGCACGCTCGAGATCGACGGCGTCGGTGCCGATGCCGCTGATCGCGACGATCTCGAGCGCGCTCAGCCGGTCCATCAACGCAGCCGACAGCCCGTTCGCGCCGCCCGTGACGACGCCTCGGATGCGCGGCGCGATGCGCTCGAGCAGGGCCTCCGGCCGGTCGGCCGCATACAGCCGATGTACTGCATAGCGGGCGGACAGTTCGGCGTCGATGATGTCGGGAAGCGGCTGGGTGAGCAGGATGTCGGTGGTCATGAAAGTCTCGGTCGTCGTGCGCGGCGCGGGCCGCGCATCAGGTGCAACCGAGTATAGAAATCGTATTGATATGCGTCTAACATCAAAAGACTATCGATTGATTCAAGATTTGAATGATTGAACTGAACCAGCTTCGCTGCTTCGTCGCGGTCGCCGAGGAACTGCATTTCGGGCGCGCCGCCAAGCGGCTCTTCATGACGCAGCCGCCGCTCAGCCGGCAGATCCAGCTGCTCGAACACGCGCTCGGCATCGCGCTGCTCGAACGCAGCAGCCGGCAGGTCAGGCTGACCGCGGCCGGCGAGCGCTTCCTGCGCGATGCGCGGCACATCCTCGAGTTTTCCGCGCGGGCGGAACAGGCCGCGCAGCGCGTCGCGCACGGCGGGGCCGGCCGCATCACGCTCGGCTTCACGGCCGTCAGCGCGTATCGAATGATTCCGGTGCTGCTCGCGCATGCGGCGCACGCGCTGCCGGATGTCGATGTCGAATTGCGCGAAATGGTGTCGACCGTGCAGATCGACGCGCTGGCGTCGCGCATGCTCGATGCGGGCTTCGTGCGCCAGCGCGCCGCGCGCCACCCGCTCGAATACCGGCTCGTGCAGCGCGAGCCGATGCTCGTCGCGGTCGCGCAGGGCGCACCGCTCGCCGCGTATGAACGGATCGGCCCGGACGAACTCGACCGGCAGCCGTTCATCGCGTATTCGCCGAACGAGGGAAAGTACTTCCACGACATGATCTCGGGGATGTTCGCCGGCGCCGGGCGCTTGCCGAACTACCTGCATTACGTCGGGCAGACACACACGATCCTCGGTCTGGTGCGCGCCGGGCTCGGTGCGGCGCTCGTGCCGGCATCGGCGCGCGAGCTGCATGTCGACGGCGTGGTGTTCCGGCCGCTCGCGGGCGTCGACGTGGCGGCCGAGCTGTATCTCGCATGGCGTGCGGACAACGACAATCCGGCGCTGCCGGTGTTCAACGCGATGGTCGAGCAGTTCCTGACGGAAGGGGCGGATGGCGGCGTCGTTCAATAAACATCAGTTGTCTGATGATATCTGCCGCCGCGCTTGAGGCGCGCCGTCGCCCCGAAAGATCGAAATAGGCCGGCGCGGAACCCCATCCGGCCGGAAATTCCGCCTCGTAATCTCCCATTTTTCGCTCCTGCCGGGGGAAAACCCCCATTTTTTCCTTGTCGGTCGTCGTATTACTGTATCGATACACTAAATCGATACAGTTGCGCCGGCAGGCGCAATCTCAAAGGAGACGGCCATGACAACCTTCACCCGGCGGCGCTTTCTGCAAACGGCGTCCGCTGCCACGCTCGCGGTCGCGGGCGGCCTGCCGGAGATCGCCCGTGCGGCGCAGCCGACCGTGACGCTGCGCTGCTCGTCGTCGATGCCGGCCGATCAGAACGCGGCGCACTACGTGTGGTACGAGCGCCTCGCCGCGAACCTGAAGGCGAGCGTCGGTGACGCGATCCGGGTCGACTACTTTCCGAACAGCCAGCTCGGCAAGGAGAGCGACGTCGCGCAGCAGGTCAAGATCGGCGCGATCGACATGATGATCGCCGGCTCCTCGATCTGGGCGACGGTCGCGCCGGAGTTCGGCATGCTCGATCTCGGCTATCTGTTCGACAGCTATGCGCACGTCGCGAAAGTGCTCGACGGCCCGGTGGGCACCAGCCTGAACACGTTGCTGCAAAAACGCGCGGGCTGCTCGGTGCTGACGTGGGGTTCGCACTTCGGCGGGCGCTGCGTGTTCACGAAGCAGCCGGTGACGGCGTTGCCGGGCGTGAAGGGCACGAAGCTGCGCGTGCTGCCGACACCGGCGTTCATGGACACCTTCAAGCTGATGGGCGCGGTGCCGACACCGATTCCGTTCGGCGAGCTGTACATGGCCGTGCAGACGGGCGTCGTCGACGGGCTCGAGCACGATCCGGCCACCGTGCTCGCGAGCCGCTTCGACGAGATCGTCAAGTCGTGCTGGCAATCGCATCACGTGTTCGCGGCGATGGCCGTCGTGATGGGGCGGCGCGCGCTCGAGCGGATTCCGGCGAACCTGCGCCCGGCGTTCGACCGTGCGGTGGCCGATGCGACCGCGCAGCAGCGCGCGATCGCGACGCAGAAGGCCACGCAGGCGGAGGCGGCGCTGAAGCAGCACGGGATGACGTTCCATCCGATGGCCGACGCCGAGCGCACGGCGCTGCGGCAGACGATACACGATCGCCTCTACGTCGCATTCGCGAAGCAGTATCCGGCCACCGCGCCGCTGTTCCCGGCGATCGCCGCCGCGCGGGGTTGAGCGATGGATACCGGTTCCGTTTCGAGCGTCGTGCCGGCCGCCGGCACCGCCCGTCCCGTGCGCGCCGCCGCCCGCGCGCTGGAGGCGGCGATGCGCTGGATCGAATACGTGTCGGCCGCGGTGCTGGCCGCCGACGTGCTCGTCGTGTTCGTGTCGGTCGTGTTCCGCTATTTCCTGCACGACCCGGTCGACTGGGCCGAGGAGGTCGCGAGCGCGCTGATGATCGTGCTGGTGTTCTTCGGCGCGGCGACGGTGCTCGGGCGCAGCCGGCACGTCGGCATCGACCTGTTCCGCGGCTGGCTGCCGGCACGTTGGCAGGGCGCGCTCGTGCAGATCGGGCACTGGATCGTCGCGGCGGTGTCGCTGAACCTGCTGGCGTCGTCCTGGCAACTGCTCGGCGATTCGTACGATCAGTTGACGACCGGCGGCCTGCCGGGCTGGATCAACGTGTATCCGATGATGTTCGGCGCACTGTTCATGAGCGTATTCGCGCTCGCGAACGCGCTGAACGCGCCGCGCCGCCGCGTGCTCGGCACGCTCGCATGCTGCGCGGTGCTCGCGGGCGCCGTGTACGGCTGGAACGCGCTGCAGCCCGAGCATGCGATCGCGCCGGGGGCGCTGCTGATCGCCGGCTTCGTCGGCGGGCTCGTGCTGGGCGTGCCGATCGGCTTCGTGCTCGCGTTCTCGGCGCTGCTGTACTTTCTCGCCGACCCGACGCTGCCGCTGCTCGTCTACTCGCAGCAGGTGATGGCCGGCGCCGATCACTTCGTGCTGCTCGCGGTGCCGTTCTTCGTGCTGGCCGGCTTGCTGATGGAGTCGAACGGGATGTCCGCGCGGCTCGTCGAATTGCTGCTGCGGATCTTCGGACGCGTGCGCGGCGGGCTCGGGCTGATCGTGATCTTTGCGACGGCGTGCTTTTCCGGCGTATCGGGTTCGAAGCTGGCCGACATCGCGGCGGTGGGCGGCGTCGTGATGCCGGCCGTGCGCCGCGCGCGCCAGGACCCCGACGAAACCGCGGCGCTGCTCGCGTGCAGCGCGGTGATGGCCGAGACGATCCCGCCGTGCGTGAACATGATCATCATGGGCTTCGTCGCGAATATCTCGATCGCGGGGCTGTTTCTCGCGGGGATCGTGCCGGCAGCCGTGCTCGCCGCGTCGCTGGCGGTCGTGACCGTGATCTGCGGACGCCGGATCGACATCGACGCGGTGTTCGTCGAGCGTCGCGCGTGGCTGCCGCTCGCAGGCGGCGCGCTCGTCGCGCTGGTCATGGTCGCGATGATCGGCAAGGGCGTGACGTCGGGCATCGCGACGTCGACGGAAGTGTCGGCGTTCGCGGTGGTCTATGCGCTCGTGGTCGGCTGGGCGGCGTTTCGCGAACTGACCTGGCGCTCGGTCGGCCGCGTGTTCGTGCGCGCGGCGTCGATGGCGAGCGGTATTCTGTTCATCGTCGCGGCGGCGTCGAGCGTGTCGTTCGCGCTGTCGATCGAACAGATTCCGGCACTCGTCTCGGGCACAATGACCGCGTTTGCCCATCAGTACGGCTCGACGGCGTTCCTGTTGCTGGCGGCGCTGCTGATGATCGTGTTCGGCGCGGTGCTCGAAGGCGCGCCGGCGCTGATCATCTTTGGGCCGCTGCTCGCACCGATCGCGCTGCAGCTCGGCATCAATCCGCTGCATTTCGGCACGGTCGTGGTGGTCGCGATGGGGCTCGGGCTGTTCGCGCCGCCCGTCGGCCTCGGGCTGTTCACGACCTGCGCGATCACGGGGACCGAGGTCGCGCGCGTCGCGCGGCCGATGGTGAAATACCTGCTGGTGCTGTTCGTCGCCCTCGTGGCGCTGATCTTCGCGCCGGCGTTTTCGTTGTGGCTGCCGGCCCATTTCGGCCTGTAGCCCGTTCAATGCAAGACGACATGAGTACGATTCAGGATGTGGCCCGTCATGCGGCCGTTTCGGTCAGCACGGTTTCGAACGTGCTCAATGGCCGCACCGATCAGATGAAGCCGGAGACGCTCGAGCGCGTGAAGGCGTCGATGGATGCGCTGCAGTACCGGCCGAGCACGCTCGCGCGCCAGCTCAAGACGGGGCAGACGCCGCTCGTCGGGCTGCTGGTGCCGTCGATGGCGAATCCGATGTACGGCTACATCGCACGCGAGATCGAGGCCTGCGCGCAGGAGCAGTATGGTCATCGCGTGCTGATCGGCAACACGTACCGCGATGCGGGCAAGGAGGCGTCGTTCTTCGACGACCTGTTCGCGCACGGCGTGCGGCGCGTGATCGTGATCTCGTCGCTCGCCGACGAAAGCCACCTCGAACGTGCGGCCGAACGCGGGATGACGGTCGTCAGCTACGACCGCCGCGCGACACCCGGCGAGCAATCGAAGGTCGATCACGTGACGGCCGACAACGAGGCGGCCGCGCGGCTCGCGACCGGCTGCCTCGTCGCCGCGGGCCATACGCGGCTCGCGTTCGCGACGGTGGCCGGCATCACCGTGAGCCGCAGCGACAAGATTCGCGGCTTTCTCGCGGTGGCGCGCGACGCGGGCGCAGATGCGCGGGTGCTCGACGGCGGTCCGGCGAACGAATACGGCGACGCGGTGATCGTCGAGGTCGGGCGTGCGCTCGGTGCCGCGCTTGCGGCCGATCCGGCTCGGCCGACCGGCATCGTCGCGGTCAACGACCTGTTCGCGCTCGGCCTGATGGCCGGGCTGCGCGACGGCGGCTTGCGCGTGCCGGACGATGTGTCGGTCGTCGGGATGGATGGTCATTTCCTGTCGGCGATTTCGTGGCCGGCGCTGACCACGGTGCAACTGCCCGTCACCGACATGGCCGCGGAGATGGTGCGGCGCGTGATGCGGCACGATGGCGACGCGTTGTCGGAGCCCGGGCAATGCGTGTTCCCGGGCGTCACGCTCGTCGAGCGTGCATCGGTCGCGCCGCCGCGCGCGGCCGAATCGAACGGAGGCAACGCATGACGCGCGTCTACGTGACTCATCCGTCCGGGATGTTCGATTACTACTTCGGCGCGAAGGCGCTGCGCGCGCTGCAGGCGATCGCGGACGTCACGTGCAATCCGTACGACCGGGAGCTCGGCACCGGCGAGCTGATCGCGGCCGCGCAGGGATGCGACGCGATCATCGCGTACCGGCAGACGCCGGCGCCGCGCGCGCTGTTCGCGGGGCTGCCCGCGCTCGCCGCGTTCGTGCGCTGCGCGGTCGACATCCGTACCGTCGATGTCGGTGCGGCGAGTGAATTCGGCGTGCTGGTCACGCAGGCGAGCCCCGGCTTCGGGCCGGCCGTTGCGGAATGGGTGATTGGCGCGATGATCGAGCTCGCGCGCGGGATCGGCGGCTACGCGGATGCGTACCACCGCGGCACGCCGCCGCTGCCGCGGATGGGCCGCGAATTGCGCGGCAGCACGCTGGGCGTGGTCGGCTACGGACAGATCGCGCGCCATCTCGCGCCGATCGCGACGGCGTTCGGGATGCGCGTGCTCGTGTGCGACCCGTCCGTCCGGGTCGACACCCCGCCGCTCGAGCAGGTCGATTGCGCGACCCTGCTGCGCGACGCGGATTACGTCGTGTGCCTCGCACCGGCAACGCCGGCCACCGCGAACCTGTTCGATGCGCACGCGTTCGCCGCGATGAAGCCGGGTGCATGCTTCATCAATGCATCGCGCGGCGAGCTTGTCGACGAGCAGGCGCTTGCCGATGCGCTCGACGGCGGCCGGCTGGCGGGTTGCGCGCTCGATGTCGGCCGCGCGGCGGATCAGATGCCGACGCCCGGACTCGCCGCGCATCCGCGCGTGATCGCCACGCCGCATATCGGCGGGCTCACGCGGCCGGCGGTCGAGCACCAGGCACTGGAGACGGTCGACCAACTCGCCGCGCTGCTCGACGCACGCGTGCCCAACGGCGCGGTCAACGCCGCGCATGCGACGCGGCTCGAACGCTGGCGGCCGGTCGATGCGTCCGCCGCGCCGGGCGCACGATGATGCGCGACCACGGCGGTACGCAGCCTTTGCTCGCGTGCGATTGCCATATCCACATCTACGACGATGCGTATCCGCTCGCGCCGACGGCGACGTTCCGTCCGCCGCACGCGCCGGTGGACGCGTATCGCCGCGTGCAACAGGCGCTCGGTCTCGCGCGCGTGGTCGTCGTGCAGCCGACCGGCTATGGCTTCGACAACCGCTGCACGCTCGATGCGCTGGCCGCGCTCGGCCCGCAGGCGCGCGGCGTCGCGACGTTGCCGGCCGACGTGCCGGACGTCGAATTCGAGCGGCTGCACGCGGCGGGCATCCGCGGCGTGCGGTTCATGACGTTGTCGGGCGGCGTCGCCCGATGGGAAGAGCTCGAACGGATGGCCGCACGGATCGCGCCGCTCGGCTGGCACATCGACCTGCAGCTCGACGGCCGGACGCTGCCCGACGTCGAGCCGATGCTGGCATCGTTGCCGGCACGCGTCGTGGTCGATCACACGGGCAAGTTCCTGATACCGGTTGCACCCGATGCGCCGGCGTTCGTTGCGTTGCGGCGCCTGCTGGATCGCGGCCATGTGTGGGTGAAGCTGTCCGCGCCTTACGAGACGTCGCAAGCCGGCGCGCCCGGTTATGACGACGTCGCGCAGCTTGCCGCCGTGCTCGCGCGCGAGCACTCGGCACGCTGCGTGTGGGGCAGCAACTGGCCGCATCCGAACGCGTCGCCGGTGCCTGACGATGCCGGTCTGCTCGGCTGGTTGCACGCATGCGCGGCGGACGAAGCAGTCGGCCGCGCGATTCTCGTCGACAACCCGGCCGTGCTATACGGATTCCAGGCAGGAAGCCCGAGCGATATTGCAACGTGAGACGGCGTCGAGCCGGCGGCGGCGATCGCGGCGCGCAAGGCAGCGGGGGGAAGGTGAAGTGGTGCGCGCGGCACGGCGGAAACGATCCGCGGTGCCGCGCGCCGATGGACATCAGTGGGTGATCGACAGGAACAGATAGGCCGCGAACAGCGACAGGTGCACGACGCCGTGCAGCACCGTCGTGCGTCCCTGGCTGAGCGTCAGCGTGCTGACGAGCAGCGTGAGCGACAGCAGCACGGTTTCCATCGCGCCGATGCCGAGCGTGAGCGGCTGGCCGACCCAGATGAACACGGCCGCGACGGTCGGGATCGTGAGCCCGATGCTCGCGAGCGCCGAACCGAGCGCGAGGTTCATGCTGGTTTGCAGACGGTTCGCGCGCGCGGCGGTGACGGCCGCGAGCCCTTCTGGCAGCAGCACGAGCGCGGCGATCACGATGCCGACCGCCGCTTCGGGCGCGCCGAGTTTCATCACCGCATGCTCGACGGCCGGCGACAGCAGCTTCGCGAGCAGCACGACCGCGATGAGGCTCGCGAACAGCAGCAGGAGGCTGATCAGCGCGGTGCGGCCGCTGGGCGGCGCCGCGTGCACCGATTCGTTCGCGCTGTCGTGCTCGGTGAGGAAGTAGTCGCGGTGGCGCACGGTCTGCACGAATACGAATGCACCGTACAGCACGAGCGACGACACGCCTGCGAACGCAAGCTGCGATTTCGAAAAGAACGGGCCCGGCGCGGCGTTCAGGTAGTTCGGCATCACGAGCGACAGCACCGACAGCGACGCGAGCACCGCGAGCGCCTTGCTCGCGCCGCGCCCCTGGAAATCCTGTTCGCCGTGCTTCCACGCACCGACCAGCAGGCAGAGGCCGACGATGCCGTTGCAGATGATCATCACGGCGGCGAACACGGTGTCGCGCGCGAGGCCGGATTTCTCGGGGCCGGCGCCGAGCATCACCGACACGATCAGCGCGACTTCGATGACGGTCACGGCGACCGCGAGCACGAGCGTGCCGAACGGCTCGCCGACGCGGTGCGCGACGACTTCGGCATGATGGACTGCAGCGAACACGGCGCCGGCGAGCGCAGCGGCGAACACGGCGATGACGAGGCCTTCGGCCGGCACGGCGCGCGACAGCGCGAGTACCAGCCAGGCGGCAAGCGGGGCCACGAGGGTCCAGCGCGGGAGCTGGTTGGACGAGAGCGGCATGGAGGGTTTCCTTATGCGAGTGACGGCGCGCGACGCACCTTCACGGGTTGACGAAGCCCGGCCGTACTATCCGCCGAACGAGGACGATGAAACCGAAGGGCGGCAGCACGCAACGGTGCTGCCTCGAGTTCGCCGCTTTGAGGCGGCGAGGGGCGCGGGCGGGCCGAAGCCCGTCGCTGGATGAAACGGTTCGATGCGACCGGTGCCGATGGCGGGGCGCGTGGACGTGACGGCTGGCGGCCCGACAGTTCGGAATTGACCCCGAAAGGGCGGCGGGCGATGGGCGGCAGCGGCGGCGTGACACGCGGTTTCCCCCTGAAATCCGGCGGTTTGTCGAATTTTATCAGGCGTTCGAGGGTCGCTATCTCATATTCGAACGCTTTCATTGACCTTTCGGTCGATAAAAAGTGCCCTGATCGTTCGATTTTTTGTTTTTGCAGATTTCGTAACGGTCTCTTGCACGACAAATTCGGGCTCGCCCTGACATAAATCTACCGACCGGTCGGTTTATAATCGCTCGCACTTCCACTTCATGACGGATCGCAAGCGATGGCTGTTTCTTCTGCACATTCGGTGAATTCGGGCGCGCTGGCGCCGGCGGCGGTCGTCGGCGTGATCGGTGCCGGCGCGATGGGCGCGGGTATCGCACAGGTCGCCGCGGCGGCCGGTCATACCGTGCTGCTGTACGACCTGAACGAGGCGGCGTGCGACAAGGCGCTCGCCGGCATCCGCGCGCAGTTCGCGCGGCTCGCGGAGAAGGGCCGGATGGACCCGGCGCAGGCCGATGCGGCCGGCCAGCGGATCCGCGCGGTGCGCGCGCTGGCCGATTTCGCGGGCGCCGCGCTGATCGTCGAGGCGGCGGCCGAGCGGCTCGACGTGAAGCGCGAGATCTTCGCGACGCTCGAGCGTCATGTCGATGACAACTGCGTGCTGGCGACCAACACGTCGTCGATCTCGATCACGTCGATCGCGGCCGGGCTGCGCGTGCCGCAGCGCGTGGCCGGCCTGCACTTCTTCAATCCGGCGCCGCTGATGGCGCTGGTCGAGGTGGTCAGCGGGCTCGCGACCGCGCCGGAAGTCGCGCAGGCGCTGTACGACACGGCCGCCGCGTGGGGCAAGCGCCCGGTGCTGGCGAAATCGACGCCGGGCTTCATCGTGAACCGCGTCGCGCGGCCGTATTACGCGGAGGCGCTGCGCGTGCTGAACGAGCAGGGCGGCACGCCGGCTTCGATCGATGCGGTGATGCGCGAAGCCGGCGGCTTCCGGATGGGGCCGTTCGAGCTGATGGACCTGATCGGCCACGACGTGAACTTCGCGGTGACCGAGTCGGTGTTCCGCGCGTACTTCAACGATCCGCGCTACACGCCGTCGCTGATCCAGCAGGAGCTCGTGAATGCGGGCTTCCTCGGTCGCAAGTCGGGGCGCGGCTTCTATTCGTATGCGGACGGCGCGGTGCCGCCCGCGCCCGAGCTCGAGGCGCGGCGCGCCGCGCCGGCCGACGTCGCGCTGTTCGCGCAGGACGGCCCGGCCGCCGCGCTGCATGCGCGCTTCGTCGAGCGCATCGCGGGCGCGCGGCAGAACGGCGCGCATGCCGACGCGCTGCTTGCCGTGGCCGGCCGCGCGTCGATCGCGCTGACCGACGGCCGCACCGCGACGGTGCGCGCCGCGCAAACCGGCGTGGCCGATCTCGTGCTCGTCGACCTCGCGCGCGATTACGCGCAAGCCGGGCTCGTCGCACTGACGCGCGCGCTCCAGTGCAGCGACGCCGCCTATGCGGATGCGGTCGGCCTGTTCCAGCAAGCCGGCTTGCGCGTCATCGGTATCGCCGACGTGCCGGGGATGGTTGCGATGCGCACCGTCGCGATGCTCGCGAACGAGGCGGCCGATACGGTCAACCAGGGCGTGTGCTCGCCCGCCGATCTCGATCTCGCGATGGAGAAGGGCGTGAACTACCCGTGCGGCCCGCTCGCGTGGGCCGATGCGATCGGCATCGGCCGCGTGCATCGCGTGCTGTCGAACCTGGCGGCGAGCTACGGCGAGGACCGCTATCGCGTGTCGCCGCGCATCGCCGCATTGCACGCGGCCGGCCGCACGTTTCGCTAGCTGCCTGCCCCATTGTCCCGATCACGATAACGACATCACTCCATTGGAGGAGCACCCCCATGACTCACCCGACGCACCCCGCCGCCGCCCTCGATCCGATCGAGACCGCCAGCCGCGACGAACTGCAGGCGCTGCAGCTCGAGCGCCTCAAGTGGTCGCTGCGCCACGCGTACGACAACGTCCCGCACTATCGTCGGACGTTCGACGCGGCGGGCGTGCACCCGGACGACCTGAAGACGCTCGCCGATCTCGCGAAATTCCCGTTCTCGACCAAGAACGACCTGCGCGACAACTATCCGTTCGGGCTGTTCGCGGTGCCGCGCGAGCAGGTCGTGCGCGTGCATGCGTCGAGCGGCACGACCGGCAAGCCGACGGTGGTCGGCTATACGGCGCGCGACATCGACACGTGGGCGAACGTGACCGCGCGTTCGATCCGTGCGGCCGGCGGCCGCCCGGGCGACACGCTGCACAACGCGTTCGGCTATGGACTCTTCACGGGCGGCCTCGGGATTCACTACGGCGCGGAGCGGCTCGGCTGCATGGTCGTGCCGATGTCGGGCGGGCAGACCGAGAAGCAGGTGCAGCTGATCCGCGATTTCGAGCCGAAGATCATCCTCGTCACGCCGTCGTACATGCTGAACCTGATCGACGAGATGGTGCGGCAGGGGATGGACCCGGCCGAGTCGTCGCTGAAGATCGGCATCTTCGGCGCGGAGCCGTGGACGCAGGCGCTGCGTGAGGAAGTGGAGGCGCGCGTGGGCATCGACGCGCTCGACATCTACGGGCTGTCGGAAGTGATGGGCCCCGGCGTCGCGTGCGAGTGCGTCGAGACGAAGGACGGCCCGGTGATCTGGGAAGACCACTTCTATCCGGAGATCATCGATCCCGTGACCGGCGAAGTGCTGCCGGACGGCAGCGAGGGCGAGCTCGTGTTCACGTCGCTGACGAAGGAAGCGATGCCGGTGATCCGCTACCGCACGCGCGACCTCACCGCACTGCTGCCGCCGACCGCGCGCGCGATGCGCCGGCTCGCGAAGATCACGGGCCGCTCCGACGACATGCTGATCGTGCGCGGCGTGAACGTGTTCCCGAGTCAGATCGAGGAAATCGTCGTCGCGCAGACCAAGCTGTCGGGGCAGTTCCAGATCACGATCTCGCGCGACGGCCACATGGACCGGCTCGACCTTGCGGTCGAGCTGCGCTCCGAGGCCGCCGCGTGCGTGACCGACGGCGATCGCGCCGCGATCGCGCGCGAGTTGCAGCACCGAATCAAGACGATGATCGGCGTGTCGGCCGGCGTGACGGTGCTCGCCGCGGGCGGCATTCCCGCGAGCGCGACCGGCAAGGCCCGGCGCGTGATCGACCGCCGGCAGGCCGCCTGAACTTCGCCGCCGAGTTTCGCCGTTCCCTGTACTACCCCGAGGAAACCTGTTCGATGGATGGATTGAAGACCCTGGCGGTTGCCGTCGATGCGCGCGGCATCGCGACCGTCGCGCTGCGGCGCGGCGACGTGCTCAACGCGTTCGACGAGACGATGATCGCCGAGCTGACCGATGCGTTCACCGCGCTCGGCGCGCGCGACGACGTGCGCGCGATCGTGCTGCGCTCGGACGGCCGCGCGTTCTGCGCGGGCGCGGACCTGCAGTGGATGCAGCGCGCGAGCGCGAACGACGCGGCGGCGAACCTGCGCGACGCCGAGCGGTTCGCCGCGATGATGCGCGCGATCCGGCAGTGCCCGAAGCCGACGGTCGCGCGCGTGCAGGGCCATGCGTTCGGCGGCGGCGTCGGCCTGTGCGCGGCCTGCGACATCGTGATCGCGAGCGATCACGCGCGCTTTTCGGTCAGCGAGGCGCGCTTCGGGATCCTGCCGTCGGTGATCGGCCCGTATCTGGTCGAAGCGGTCGGCCAGCGCCAGGCGCGCCGGCTCGCGCTGACCGGGACGCAGCTCGCGGCCGGCGAAGCCGTTGCGATCGGGCTGATCCACCAGGCCGTGCCGCTCGACGCGCTCGATGCCGCGCTCGACAAGACGCTCGCCGAACTGGGCCGCAATGGCCCGAACGCGCTGATGGAGATCAAGCGCTTTTTCGATGCGATCGGCGAGTATCCGCCGTCGGACGAACGCGCGGCGTTCACCGCGCAGACGATCTCCCGCGTGCGGGCGACGCCGGAAGCGAAGGAGGGTTTCGCCGCGTTCTTCGCGAAGCGGCCGCCGGCATGGGAGCCCGGCGCGAATTGAGGCCGTGGCGAGGCCCGCCGGGCCCCGGGGCGCGATTTGCGTCTCGGGCGCGGGCGCTTGCTCTACAATGCGTGACCCCCGGCGCGCCGCCGGCCCAGCCCTGACCGTTTCTTCGTTCCGATGATCGTCAACCGCCTTATCTCCGAGATCCTGTTCGGCTTCACCGGCCTGATCGGCATCATCAATCCGATCGGCATTGCGTTCCTGTTTCTCGAGCGCACCGAGGCGCTGACCGAGCATGAGCGCAACCTGCTCGCGAAGAAGGTGGCATTCAACGCGTTCATCGTGCTGATGGTCGCGTTCTTCGCCGGCACGCCGGTGCTGCATTTCTTCGGGATCTCGATGGAAGCGCTGCGGATCGGCGGCGGCTTCGCGGTCGCCGTCGCGGGCTGGCAGATGCTGAACGAACCGGACGGCCCGGCGGGCGGCGGCGATACACCGGTCAAGCCGATCGACGCGAATGCGATCATGACGCGCGCGTTCTTCCCGCTGACCATGCCGCTGACGGTCGGCCCCGGCTCGATCGCGACCGCGATCGCACTGAACGCGAACCGCACGCACAAGCTGTCGGAGTTCATGCTGTCGAGCATCGTGTCGATCGTCGTCTCCATACTGGTGGCGATCGTGATCTGGCAGGTCTACAGCCGCTCCGCGCTGCTGTCGCGCTACCTCGGCAGCGAAGGCACCAAGGTCGCGAAGCGCGTGTCCGCCTTCCTGCTGCTGTGCATCGGCGTGCAGATCATGCTGACCGGGTTCTCCGAGTTCCTGCAGCCGCTCGCCGACCAGATCAAGTAACCCGTTCGTCCTTCGACGTGCGACCCGGCCCGGCGCCATGCGTGCGGGCCGAGGGATGCATTCGTCCGTTCGACTGCTGCCGGGCCGCGGGCGCGCGCACCGATACGCGTTTGCGCGCGGCGAGCTACCATGCGACGTCCGGCGGATGCATGCTGCGGCGTTCGTGTCCGGTGCACCGAACCGCGGCGCGCATCCGCCCGCAACCCCACTTCAATGACGAGGCGAGCGATGGAATACGTGAAATTCGGGTCGACCGGGATGGACGTGTCGAAGCTGGTGCTGGGCTGCATGACGTTCGGCGAGCCGTCGCGCGGCACGCATCCGTGGACGCTGCCGGAAGCGGAAAGCCGCCCGATCATCCAGCGCGCGATCGAGGCCGGCATCAATTTCTTCGATACCGCGAACATGTATTCCGACGGCACGTCCGAGGAGATCGTCGGCCGTGCGCTGCGCGACTTCGCGAAGCGCGACGACGTCGTGATCGCGACCAAGGTGTTCTACCGGATGCGGCCGGGGCCGAACGGCGCGGGGCTGTCGCGCAAGGCGATCATGACCGATATCGACCAGAGCCTGAAACGGCTCGGCACCGACTACGTCGACCTGTACCAGATCCACCGTTGGGACTACGGCACGCCGATCGAGGAGACGCTCGAGGCGCTGCACGACGTCGTGAAGGCCGGCAAGGCGCGTTACATCGGCGCGTCGTCGATGTTCGCGTGGCAGTTTTCGAAGGCGCTGTACACGTCCAGGCAGAACGGCTGGACCCGCTTCGTCAGCATGCAGAACCACCTGAACCTGCTGTATCGCGAAGAGGAGCGCGAAATGCTGCCGCTGTGCGAGGCCGAAGGCATCGCGGTGATTCCGTGGAGCCCGCTCGCGCGCGGCCGGCTGACGCGCAACTGGGACGAGTCGACCGGCCGCCAGCAAAGCGACGACGTCGGCCAGCGGCTCTACGACGCGAGGGCCGATGCCGATCGGGCGGTCGTCGAGGCCGTCGCGGCGATCGCCGCCGCGCGCAACGTGCCGCGTGCGCAGGTCGCGCTCGCGTGGGTTGCGCACAAGCGCGGCGTGACCGCGCCGATCGTCGGCATCTCGAAGCCGCAGCATCTCGACGATGCGCTCGGCGCATTGCAATTGAAGCTGACGGACGACGAAATCGCGGCGCTCGAAGGTCCGTATGTGCCGCACGCGGTGGCCGGTTTCAACTGAGTTCGACCGGGCGCCGAGCGCAACCGGCGGGATGCCGCCGCCGTGCGCGGCGTTCAGCGCGTGGCGGCGAGCATCGGGTAGGTGAACAGCCCGAAGTGGATCACGTTCAGCCCCGCGTGCGCGAGCGCGGACGCGAGCAGCCCGCCGCGCCGCCATGCGAGGCCGTAGCCGATGCCGGCCACCGTGCCGAGCACGATCCAGTGCCAGCCGCCGGCCGCGTGCGCGGCGCCGAATAGCATCGCGCCGATCGCGAGCGCGGCCCACGGCCCCCAGCCGAACCGGCCGAGCATGCGCGTGAGCCCGCCTTGCACGTAGCCGCGGAACAGCGCTTCCTCGGCGAGCGTGACGAGCAGCACGTTGTTGACGAGCCACATCCAGCCTGCCGCCGGCCATTTCGGCGCCCAGCCGACCATCCCGAACGCGAGCGCGCCGGCCAGGCAGGCCGCGGCCGTTGCGATGCCCGCGACGGCACCGGTGCGCAGCGCGCGCGCCGGCGGGACGTCCGGCGCGACCCATGGCAGCACCCACAGCAGCCACAGCCCGACCAGCGGCTTGTCGAAATTCAGGTACATCGTGAACGGTACGGCGTCCGGCGTGAAGCGCGTCGGCTCGATCACACGCGGATTGTGGAAACCGGGAACCAGGTGCAGGCTCAGCGCGATCGCGAGCGCGGCGAACACGACGTGCGCGGCGATCCGTACCGCGAGCGGGCGGCCCGGCGCGACGCCCCAGGCGGCGGCCACGAGCAGTGCGAGCGGTGCGAGCACGATCGGCGACAGCTTGCCGAACGCCAGCGCGCCGGCATAGCCGAGCGCGGCGAGGCCGATGCTCGCGCCGTGCAGCGGGCGCTGCCACGCGAACGCGGCGGCCACGAACAGCGCGAGCCAGATCGTGGCACAGGGGAGAAGCGAAAGGGACATGGGGCGATGCATGGGTCGGACGAGACGCCGCGCATCATACCCCAGCGATGGTGACGTACCGCCGGGCCGCACGCGTGGGGCGGGCGGGGCCGGTAGTCAGCGGCCGGCGATCTCGGTGACGCCGTCGCGGGTCGGGATGTCGACGCTGTTGCGCTCGCGCATGCGCCGCCGGTACCAGAAGGTCCACAGCAGCAGCGTGCCGAACACCGTGTAGCCCATGATCGGCGACACGACGAGCACGCGCTCGACGGGCCAGGTGACGACCATCCACAGGCGCAGCAGCATCTCCAGCGTCATGCACGCGCCCCACACGAAGGTCATCAGCCGCAGCATCTGGCGCAGCCCCGGCTGATCGGCCCACACCGTCTCGAAACGCGCGGCGCCGCCGGCCATCTCGCGGGCGACCGTCGCACGGGTGAGATAGAAGATCAGCGGGCGATCGCGGAACAACGACAGCAGGAACACGATGCCGATCGTGCCGGACGCAAGCGATTCGCGCATCAGCAGCGTGCGCGCGCTGCCGCCGAGCGCCATGCCGGCGATCGACAGCGCGATGCCGAGCAGCACGATGGCGGCCACCGCATCGATGCGGCGCGAGCGGATGAATTCGACGACGGACCAGACGATGGGCGGAACCGCCGACGCGTACAGCGCGCCGGTTTCGCCGAAATACGGGTGCGCGACCCGGTACGCGACCCAGGGCAGCAGCAGGTTGACGACGAGTTCGAGAATCAGGCCGGCTCGTGGTTTCACGGGGGCAACTCCGCGCAGGCAAGGGCGAACGCACGACCGACTGGCGTGCTTGAAGGTTGTGCGGTCAAGTATATCCAACAATTGCGGTATCCCGTGGCGCCGCAGGTCGGCCGCGCCGCCTTCAAAAAAGCAGCGTGCCGAGCCGGACGAGTTCCGATTGCCTGCTGCATGACATCTTGCGCATCAGCGAATTGATCTGGTTGCGCACCGTTGCCGTGGCGACTCCCGTCGCCGCGGCATATTCGGCCGGCGAGTGGCCGCCCACCAGTGCGGCCAGTACGCGGGCCTCGGCCGGCGTCAGCGAGAAGAACGCGGCCAGTTCCTCGAGCCCCGGCACGGTGAACGCGCTGTTCTTGCGGATCCGCACGATCAGCGTGGGTTCGTTCGCGAACGTGAAGGCGGCGGGGGCCGGTGCGATGTCGATTCTCAGCCCCTCGCCCCACGAGGTCGGCACCGAGAACGTCACGGCCTGCCGCTGCGCATGCGCGCGGGCGATCGCACGCTGCAAGCCTGCCGCGAGCGCCGGGTGCGGATGCGTCAGCGCGCGCCCGGTCGATGTCAGCAGCCGGCCCTCGACGAGCAGTTCGGTCGCGTTGGCGGTTCGCATCAGGATCGTGGCGGAGGGCGCGATCAGCGCCATTGCATCGCCGAAGCCCGACAGGCCGGCATCGAGCGCGTCCATGCGGCTCTTCAGCGCGCGCGATCGAGCGTGCATCGCCTGCGTCAGCGCGCGGACGAAGCGGCGGACGGGGGCGTTTTCATCCGCGCCAGCGGGTGTGCCCGGCGACGTGGCACGCAGGAAGGTCAGGCCGGCCCTCGTGTCGGCATCGACGAGCAGCTGGCACGCGAGCACCCGGCCGATGCTGTGCCTCGGCAGGTAGTCGGTGTAGAACGGATGGCGGCGAGCGCCTGGCGCGATTCTGAGGCGATCGGTGTCCAGCCAGCGATCGGCCGATGCCTGGCCGGCCCGGACGATCGGGTCGTCTGCCGCGAAATGGTCGCGGTAGTCGCGCTCGGCCGCCTCGTCGAGCCCCTGCTGGCAGAGCGCGGTGAGTTCGTATTCGCTGCTGAAGATCAGCAGGCCGGCGGCATCCGCGCCGACCATACGCCTGGCGGCATCGAGCAATGCGGCCCACGGCGGGTCGGGATCCGACAGCGCGCGAACCGCGTCCATCGCGGTTCGAAAGGCGGTATCGATCGACATTGGCGTTCAGCCCCGTCGGTCGGCTGGCGCTGCCGCGGGGCCCGAGTGGAAACCCCGAAACAGCAGCAAGTTGCGTGCAAAGGCCCGCCGGCGCGGCTTCGGCGGGCCGGCCGATGCGGCCGCCGGCCGGTATCGGCACGAAAACGTTGCAGATTCGACACGCTGACAGCCGGTGCGGCCGTGCGCCGGCCGCATCGCTGGCGGCCGGCGTCTCCCCGATGGCGTGTTCCGATCGATGATGCGTCAAGACGCGTTGGGCGCGCTCGTGCCGTCCCGATACGTGATGTTCTGGAAGAACCGGGTGCCATTCGCACTTTTCGCGCGCAGTTGCACGATGCGGTAATTGCCGTCGGTGAGCGGCAGGAACTGCGCGCCACTGCAGGTCTGTGCGCCGGTCGTGTCGACGCCGGCCGTCACGGTGGCCGAGGTCGCGCCGGCGGGCACCGACGTAAAGCCGTCGACGCCCGCCGTCGACTTGCCGAGCGTGAGGACCGCCACGCCGGTGAGCGCCGGCGCATCCGGATCGGGTGTCCAGTCGACGCTGGCCGACGCGGCCGCGGCGGCGGCCGTGCCGCCGGGCGTCAGGAAATTCGCGACGACGTCCTGGCCGATCGTCGCCCACGGTGTCGTTGCGCCGAGATTCGCGCTGACGACGGGCGTCGGACTGGTCACCGTAAACGAATCGAGCGGATTGCCGCTGGCGTCGAACAGCGCATAGGTGTACTGCGGATAGAACGGCACGCTCGACGGATCGAGTTGCGAGGTGTCCCAGAAGTACTTCGCCGGCGGGTTGAACGTCGTCGCGGCGCCCGCCACCGTCTGCCATGACCAGCGATACTCGTTGGTATCGCTCGACACGGTGAAGGTGCTTGTCGGCGGCAGCGTCGCGGGTTTCGTGCCGGGAATCGCGAGGTAGTTCGCGGTGCCGCACGCGGTCGACCGGAACAGGAACAGCCCGCCGGTCGGCAGGCCGGGGCCGGTGACCTGCACGGCATTCACGTTCGACGCGTTCGGCCCGGCCGGATTGAAGATGAACGACATGCCGGCATCGTAGTGGCTCACGTCCGCGCTGCCCGTGCCGTCCGCGAACGAATCGAGGAAGGTGCGCAACGTGACGCGCGATTCGGCGCGCGCATCGTACTTGAGCTGATTGCCGATGATGTTCCACGACGCGGTGCTGCCGTCCGGCAGCGTGACGGGCGCCGCAAGCTGGTGGACGGTCGTGACGAATGCGCCCGGGGTGCCGTCCGTCAGGACATACGGTATCCGCACGAGTGCCGACTGCACGTTGCTTGCATCCTGGAAGAACTGCAGCGTGACCGGCTGGCCGACGCTCGCACCGACCGACGTGGCGAGCTGCAGCGGTTGCACGTAGTCGCTGACGCTCGTATAGCCGTTGTCGGTGTAGTGCGTATCGAACGCTGCCGCACAGTTCGCGTCCGCGCTGCGCTGCGCGAGCGGCGCCGACAAGCACGATTGCAGCAGGCTCTGCATGAAGCCCAGGTAGTTCGCGGCGACGGGCGGCGCGGCAAGCGGCGTAGACGGTGCGGTTGTCTGGCTGTTCAACAGCAAACCCTGCGCGGGCGAGCCGCTCGAGACGAGCGTCGTGCCGCTGCCGTTGCTGAGGAGCTGCACGGAGTCGATGACGGCGTCCGCGCCGGTCTGGTTCGCGGTGAAGGGTGTCGCGATCGCGTCGAAGCTCGCGGGCGAGAGGCCGTTCTGTTTCAGGATGTCGGCAAGCGCCGCGTTGAGCGTGCCCGACGCCTTCTGGACGGCGGCCGGCTGCGCGTTCGATGCGAGCGTGGCCGGGGCCGTCAGGTCCAGCGCATTTCCGCTCGCGGTCAGCAGGTCGCCGATCGCGGTCGTCAGGGTCGTGACGTTGGCTGTCGCCGATGTGCCCGCGGCGGGCAGCGAGCCGACGACCGACACGAGCGGGTCCGCGCGGCCTTGCGGATCGGTCGCGACCACGACGACCGGTGCGCTCAGCCGGCCGACATCGAGCGAATACGCGCCGTGGGCATCGGCCGTGGCGGTCGCCGTCTTGCCGTTGACGTCGGTCGCGGTGACCGCCGCGTTGGCGATTGCGGCACCGCTCGCGACGGTGCCCTGCAACGACGTCGGCGATGCGGCGGGCGTTCCGCTGTCGCCACCGCCGCCGCATGCGCAAAGGGCTGCCGCGCCCGCGATGGCCGTCACGGCCATGCGCACCTGGGTAGGGATGGGCTTCATGATCGATTCTCCATGGATGGCGAGTGGGCGACGCTGCCGGTCCGGCGCATGACGCGTTCGCGTACGTCGTAGGCTAGGTGCGCCGGCGCGGCCCTTCCATGATTCAAATTGACTAAGGCGGGCAGGCCGGGCCTCGGCTAGTCTTCACGCGTGACGGGCCGCGAACGGGGAAGACCATGCACGGCGATGCGCGCACGCTGTTCCTGCACGGCGGCCCCGGGGGCTCCGCCTTGGCCGAGCGGGCGATGTACGGGCGCTCGCTGCCGATCCACTGGTGGGATCAGCCGCGCTCGGTCGCGCTCTATCCGCGCCCGTTCGGGGCGCTGGCCGGTGCCGCCGAGGCGGAGCTGCGACTGGTCGCGCAGCGCAGCGGCGCGCCGGTCGACGTGGTGGCCCATGCGTTCGGTGCGCAGCTTGCGCTCGACCTGGCGGCTCGGATGCCGGATCGGCTGGGCCGGCTCGTGCTGCTCGCGCCGATCGGCGATCTCGGCGCGGCGTTCGTCCGGCTGGCGTCCGCCGTCGTCGCGCATGAACACGGCGAAGCACGACTGAGCGCCGCGATGCAGTCGTTTCTCGCGCGGCCCGATTTCGCCCGGTTCGCCTGCCTGGTCGACGAAATCGAGCGGGTGCCAGCGGGCGCCGCGCTGCTGCGGGGGAGCGCGCCGGGCGCGCGACCGGACACCCGCGCGGCCGCGTTCGACCGGCAGGTGTTCGATGCGGTCGTCGCCGATGCATGGCCGACGTCACCGCGGCTGCCCCGCGCCGGGGTGGCGGGCGGCGTGCGGGTGATATTCGGCGACCGCGATCCGCTGCTCGACGTCGACACCGAGATCCGGCGCTGGACGGCGTGGTGTCCGGCGGCGTGCGTTCGCGTCGTGCCGAGCGGCCATTTCGTGCAGCTCGAGACGCCGGCGACAGTCTGGTGGTCGCCGGCAGGCGGTTGAGCGGCCGGCGTACCGCGGCCACGTCCCGGTCGTACGCCGGTCAGTCAGTCAGTCAGTCGGTCAGTCGGTCGCGGGCTGGACGATGATCTTCACGTTCCGGTCCTTGTGGTTGACCAGTTCCTCGAAGCCGTGCGTGACGATGTCGCCGAGCGTGATGCGTCCGGTGATCAGCGGCTGCACGTCGATGCGGCCGTCCGCGATGAAGCGGATCACGTCCGCGAATTCGCCGTTGTACGCGAGCGAGCCGATCACTTCCTTCTCGGTCGACACGATGTCGAAGAAGTTGAACGACGTCGGCTCTTCGAAGATGCCGACCATCACCGACTTGCCGGCCTTGCGGATCACGTCGATCGCGAGCTGCGCGGTGGCGGTGTGCCCGATGCACTCGAACGACACGTCGGCGCCGTAACCGCCCGTCAGCGCCTTGACTTCGGCGATCGCGTCGGACGCCTTCGGGTCGATCACGACCGTTGCACCGACTTCCAGCGCCTTCTGCTTGCGCGCCGCCGACATTTCCAGCGCGATCACGCGCCCGGCGCCCGCGGCCTTTGCGCACATGATCGTGCACAGGCCGATCGTGCCGGCGCCGACCACGACGACGGTCTGGCCGACGATGTTGCCGGCCTTCTTCACCGCATGCAGCCCGACCGCGAGCGGTTCGATCAGCGCGCCGGCCTCGGTCGGGAAGTTGTCGGGCAGCTTGTACAGCAGCTCGGCCGGCACGTTCACGTATTCGGCGAACGCGCCGTTGTTCATCAGCCCGGTGAACGCGAGGTTCTCGCAGATGTTGTACAGCCCGTGCCTGCAATACCAGCAGGTGCCGCAATGCTGGCACGCGTCGGCCGTCACGCGGTCGCCGAGCGCGAAACCCGTCACGCCCGCGCCGAGCGCCGCGATTTCGCCGCTGAACTCGTGGCCGAGGATGCACTGGCCCTTCAGGCCCGTCAGCGGGTGCGGCGCGTCGACGGGGATGAACACGGGCCCGGCGACGTATTCGTGCAGGTCGGAGCCGCAGATGCCGCACCAGTGCACGCGGATCTGGACCCAGCCGGCCGGCGGGTGTGCCGGAACGGGAACTTCTTCGACGCGGATGTCGTTGCGGCCGTGCCAGACGGCGGCCTTCATGCTGGGGGCGGTGTTCAGTGCCGGTGTGCTCACGTTGCTGTCTCCATCGGGTTGTCGTCGGACGCTCGGCAAGAGGCCGGTGCGTCCGTCGCGCGATTGCGCGAGCGACCGATATGCAGGAATGGGGCCAGCTCGAATGGGCGGTTGCGTAGTGAAGAAACGGGGCGGGTGGTGTGCGATGCAGCAGGGCGGTTTGCGTTGACGTCAGGCGGTGCTGCGTGAAAAACGCGCGAAATTTGCTGCAATGGCGATGACGTGGCCCGAATGAGACGCCGGGACATTCGTCTCAGTGGTTTGAGACGAAACGCGAGACGCGAGACGCTTGGCGCGGTCGGTGTCGCCGTCACCGCTGTCACCTCGGTCGTGCCAGCGCATTGTGCCGATGAGTGAAACGCACCGTTGCGCACGTTCCCCCCTTTACTTGAAGTTAACTTCAATTTGTATCATCTCCGGCAATGTCCGATCGCGTGCGGTGCGTGGCGGTATCACCGGAGGAGGGCACAACCGGACCGCCCGTGGCGGCTGCGCCCCCTGAGCGCGGCGCCGGCCCGCTTCAATCTTCACGGAATGTCGTCAAGCATGCCGAACTTCATCGAAAGCCTGATCTGCGAATACGTGTCGTATCACATGCTGGTAGCGGACGAGCGGGACGCGATGCCGTCGGCGGCAGAGGCCGGGATGGTCCGGCCGCCCGCGAGTGCTGATCGCGCGCCGATTCCGGAGCCCGTCGCGCCGGGCGTATCACCGTTGCGGCCGCAACGGTTCGTCACGGTCCTGGAGGCTGGCGACGACGGCTTGCTGGTGCGCTGGAGCGAAAGCGGGCGCTGCCATTACGGCGAGCAACGCTGGCGCGTGCGCGTCGCGTTGCGGGCGGGCCGCTGCGCGATCTCGGGACAGGCGATCGAGCCGGGCGAGCCGGTGTACCGGCCGGTGCGGCGGCCGGTGCCCGTCAACGGCGACGAGATGATCCGCCCCGCGTCGGTGCCGGGCGCGGCCGGCGCCGGGCGTCACGTTGCGCCAGCCTGCGGCGAGGCGGCGGATCCGGTCGACGCTCTCGGCTGAGCGCGACCGGTTGCACCCGCGCGTTACTTGAGATCCTTCCGGTACTGGATGAACCCCGCGTTGTTCGCGAGCTTGTCGTACAGCGCGCGGGCGGTCGTATTGGTTTCGTGCGTGAGCCAATACACGCGGCTCGCGCCGGCTTCGCGGGCCCGCTCGTAGACGGCTTCGATCAGCGCGCCGCCGGCGCCTTGCCCGCGTGCGTCGGCCGCCGTGAACAGGTCCTGCAGATAGCAGTACGGCCCTTCGGTCCAGCACGAGCGGTGGTAGATCGCGTGCACGATACCGACCAGCGCGCCCGACGCGTCGAATGCGCCGAGCACGAACATCGGTTCGGCGGGATCCATCAGGCGTGTCCACGTCGTCGTGAACACCGCGTCGCTCAGCGCGGTCTCGTAGAACTTCTGATAACCCTGCCACAGCGGGCGCCACGCGGCTTCGTCGGCGGCGACGAGCGGCCGGACCGTGACGCGCGTCGCGTCGTTCGCGCGGCCGGCCGCGTCGCGCGCACGTGCCTGCGCGTGGCGGATCGCGACGAGCGACTCGCGCTGCGCGCCCTGGGCATCGAAGTTTTCCGGTGCGAGCCATGCTTCGAACGCGGCGCGCACGGCCGGCCATTCGCCGTCGACGATCGAGAACCAGGCGGTGTCGCGGTTGCGGCCCTTGTAGACGAGCGCCTGCCGGAACGTGCCTTCATAGCGGAAGCCAAGCCGGACGGCGGCCTTGCGCGACGGTTCGTTGAGGTCGTCGCACTTCCATTCGTAGCGCCGGTAGCCGAGCGTGTCGAACGCGTACTTCATCAGCAGGTACTGCGCTTCGGTCGAAATCGGCGTGCGCTTGAGCAGCGGCGAGAACGTGACGGAGCCGACCTCGATCACGCCGTTGGCCGGATCGATGCGCATCAGCGCGAGCGTGCCGACCGCGCGGTTCGTCGCGCGGTCGATCACCGTGTAGTGCAGCGGATCGGCGCTCGTCGCCGCACCGCGCGCGTAGTCGCGGTAGCCCGATTCGTCGGCGTACGGACCGTGCACGAGATAGGTCCAGTCGCCGCCGTCGGGCGCCTGCGCGTATGCGGCGTACAGGTCGGCGGCATGGCGGTCGGCGTCGAGCGGTTCGAGGCGGCAGTAGCGGCCCTCGAGCACGATGCGCTCCGGGCGCGGGCGCGCGGACCAATCTGGAATGGGGTGGCCGATGGGCTGCTGGAAGTCGTTGGTGAGCGTGGACAAGGTCGATCTCGCTTCGGTTGGCGGCCGGCGACATGCCGGCATGCAGACGATCGTAGTCCTGGCGAGGTACCATGAGAAGCGCCAGACGAGCACAAATTTATGGTGCCACGGTAGTGCCGTGATGGTGCCTCGATGATGCCTTGATTGCGCCACGATCGACGCGCCATGCCCTCGACACCTCCACGCCGCGATACCCCGATGACGACAACTCTTCTTTCCGGCGACGCGCCGCCGCTGCCGCTCGACGCACCGCTCGCGCGCACGGCCGGTGCGCCTTCGTTGCAGCGGCAATTGCTGCGCCGCGTGCGCGACGCGATTCTCGGCGGCGCGATGCCGGCCGGCACGCGGCTGCCCGGCACGCGCGCGCTGGCCGAGACGCTCGGCGTGTCGCGCAACACGACGGCAGCCGTCTACGAGCAGCTCGTCGCCGAAGGCTTCCTGCAGTCCGATCGTCGCGGCACGCGCGTCGTGGGCCTGTCGCGGCCGGCGGCGCCGCGCCGGCGGGCCGCGCCGCCGGCTGTCGCGCAACGGCTCGGCCGGATTCGTCCGAGCCTGATCGGCACCCGCGAGTCGGAAGCCTTTCGGCCGGGCGTGCCCGCGCTGTCGCATTTTCCGGTCGATGCATGGCGGCACGCGATCGACCGCGCGCTGCGCCGCGCCGGCCGCGACCTGCTCGCGTATGGCGATCCGCTCGGCGAGCGCGCGCTGCGCGAGTCGATCGCGCGCCACCTGGCCGTGACGCGCGGCGTGCGCTGCGACCCCGAGCAGATCGTGATCACCGAAGGCGCGCAGGGCGCGATCGCGCTGTGCGCGCAACTGCTGACGAATCCCGGCGATACGGTCTGGGTCGAGGAGCCCGGCTATCGCGGCGCGCGCACCGCGATGCAGGCGGCCGATCTCGACGTCGTGCCGATGCCGGTCGACGCGGAGGGGCTGCGCGCGGAGGATGCGGACTGGCGCGAGCGCACGCCCCGGCTCGTCTATACGACGCCGTCGAACCAGTTCCCGACCGGCGCGGTGCTGTCGATCTCGCGCCGGCTCGCGCTGATCGATGCCGCACGCCGGCATCGCGCCTGGATCATCGAGGACGATTACGATAGCGAATTCCGTCACACCGGCGAGCCGATCGGCGCGTTGCACGGGCTCGCGGCCGATTCGCCGGTCGTCTATCTCGGCTCGTTCAGCAAGACGATGTTTCCGGCGCTGCGGATCGGTTTTCTGGTGCTGCCCGACGCGCTGCTGGCCGCAGTGCGGCCGGCGCTGCCGGAGATGCTGCGCGGCGGGACGCGCCACGTGCAACTCGCGCTTGCCGATTTCATCGAGACGGGGGAGTACGGGCGGCATCTCGGGCGGATGCGCCGGTTGTATCGCGACCGGCGACGCCTGCTGCTCGCCGCGCTGGACGATGCGTTCACCGTGCCGCATCAGGTCGAGGGCGGGCCATGCGGGCTGCATCTGGCGCTGCGGCTGCCGGCGCGCTATCGCGATCGCGCGATCGTCGAAGCGGCGCGCGAGCATGGCATCGGGCCGTTTCCGCTGTCGGGGTTTTCGATCCACGCGACGTCGGCGGCCAACGGGCTCGTGCTCGGGTTCGGCAATACGTCGGCCGATGCGTTCGCGCCGATGCTGCGGACGTTGTCGGCGATCGCGCATCGGGTCGCGAGGGATTGAGCTGGCGCGGCGCGCAGCCGCAAGCGGCATGCAGTCGGCGCGCCGGCCGCGGCGCGACGTGAAGGGCGCTTACCGCACGCGTTCCGCGCGAATGATCCGGCGGGCGGCCACGAGGCTCAATGCGAGCAGCACCGCGACATACGCGACAACCGCCCCCCACGCGCCGTGTTGCCAGAACGTGCCGCCGACCGAGCCCAGTACGCTCGACCCGACGTAGTAGGACAGCAGGTACAGCGACGCGGCGTGCCCCTTCGCCGAACCGGCAAGCTGCCCGACCCAGCCGCTCGCGACCGCATGGGCGACGAAGAAGCCGATCGTGATCAGCACGATTCCGACGATGATCGCGACGAGCGAATGCGACAGCGTCAGCGCGAGGCCGGCCGCGAACACGAGAATGCCGCTGACGAGGACGGGCGCGCGCCCGAGACGATCGGCGAGGGCGCCCGCGCTCGACGAAGACACCATCCCGAACAGGTAGGCGCCGAAGATCAGCCCGCATGCGGTCGCGCTCAGGTTGAACGGTGCGGCCATCAGACGGAACCCGGCGTAGTTGTATACGGTCACGAACGAGCCCATCACGAGGAAGCCGATCGCGAACACGAACGGAAGGCGCGTGTGTTGCAGCTGCGCGTTCCAGAGACGCAGGTGATGACGCAGCGTCAGGTCGGTACGCTTCACGAAGCGCCGCGACTGCGGCAGCAGCATCACGAATGCGATGGCCGCGACGAGATCGACGACGCCGATCGTCAGCATCGCGGTGCGCCACGAGAAATGCTCTTCGAGCATGCTCATCCCGATCCGTCCGATCATGCCGCCGAACGCGGTGCCGCCGACATAGAGCCCCATCGACAGGCCGAGCCCGTCGGACGCGATTTCCTCGGCAAGATAGGCCATCGCCACCGCGGGGACGCCGCCGAGCGCGAACCCTTCGAGCGCGCGCCAGATCAGCAGCAGGTGCCAGTTCGGCGAAATTGCCGCCAGTACGTTGAACAGTGCTGCCAGCGTCATCGATGCGAACATCAGCCCGCGCCGCCCGACGCGTTCGGACAGCGCGCCGGCGCACAGGATGGAGACGGCCAGCATCCCGGTCGACAGCGACAGGGACAGCGAGCTCGATGCCGCGCCGATCCGGAATTCGCGCGCGAACGCAGGCAGCAACGGCTGCACGCAGTACAGCAGCGAGAAAGTCGAAAAACCGGCCAGGAAGAGCGCCAGCGCGATGCGCTTGTAGGCCGCCGAGCGCGGCGAAACGCCGGCGGGCAGCGTATCCGGCGTGGCGTTCGGAGCGTGGGTCGCGGCGGGAGAAATCGCAGGAGAAGACATGGTATGCACCCGATGTGCCAGGGAATACCCAAATTCTTGCGGATGCTCAAACATATGTCCAATATATGAAATGAACCGTAGCCATACGTTTTGCGACTGGCTCGGAAGCTCCCCCCCGTCTACTCCGAAATCGCATCGCGCATGGAACTCCGGCATCTCCGATACTTTCTGGCCGTGGCCACCACGTCGAACTTCACGAAGGCCGCGGAAACGCTCGGCATGGGCCAGCCGCCGCTGAGCCAGCAGATCAAGGCGCTCGAGAGCGAACTCGGCGTGGAACTGTTCAAGCGCACCGCACGCGGCGCCGAATTGACGGTGGCCGGCGAGGTGTTCGCCGAAGAGGCGCGGCGCGTGCTCGACGACGCGGAGCGCGCGGCACGGGCGGCAAAACGGGCCGCACGCGGGGAGATCGGGCAGCTTCGCGTCGGCTTTACCGGCACGGCGGCCTTCAATTCGAAAGTGGCCGACCTGATTCGCCGTTTTCGCGAGGCGTTTCCGGATACGGAGCTGACGTTGCAGGAGGCGACCTCCGGCGTGCTGCTCGAGGCGCTGGCGGCCGGGCGGCTCGATGTCGCGATCGTGCGTCCGGAGCGGCGTATCGCGGACTCGTTGCGGGCGGCGGATTGGGACGAGGAGCCGATGTTCGTCGCGATGCCGGTTGCGCATCGGCTCGCGCGGCGGCGCCGGATCGATCTGGCGGAACTGGCCGACGAGGCGTTCGTGCAGGTGCCGCGCGAAGCGGGCAGCGCGCTGTTCGACGACATCGTCGCCGCGTGCAATGCCGCCGGGTTTCAGCCGCGCATGGCGCAGCCCGCGCCGCAAATCTCATCGGCAGTAACGCTCGTCGCGGCCGGGCTCGGCGTGTCGATCGTGCCCAGCGCGATCACGCAGGTACAGGTCGCGGGCGTCGTGTATCGGCCGGTCGCGGGCAACGCGCTGCGGGCGCGGCTTGCGATTGCGTCGCGGCGCGATGATCCGTCGGCGGTGGTGCGGAATTTTCTGGCGTTGGCCTGGTAGCGCCGGACGGCGGGGCGGGCACATCGCGTCTGCGCGCATCGCCTGCAATCCGCGGTGAATATTCCGATTGACGAACCGCGGACTTTGTCCGGAACGAATCCTGTCGCGGTTCCGCCGCTGCGCGACCGGCCGGCATGCGGGTTTCGATTCGTATGTTCTCGAGGCGGCGTGGACTATAAATGGAGGCGTGTACCGGTGCTTGTCGGGCGTCCGCGCGTCTCGCGCGGATCGGCGCCGCGACTGCCGGGGGAGGTGCACCGTGGTTCGCCAGACGCTTGCTCGCGCCGTGCTTCGCACCGCGTTGATCGGGGGCGTATTTGCCTTTTCTGCGCCGCCGCCAGCCGTTGCCGGGACGCTCGCGCCGCCCGCCACACCGCCTGTCATGAAGAGCAGGCCCGCCGCACCGCCTTACTCGACGCCGACCGACTTTCCCGCGATCGTCGACCGCTACGGCCGGGCGGTCGTGACCATCATGACCGCCGCGCCCGACCAGCAGGCTGGCGGCCCGTCCTTCGCGATCCTCGATCCGGACGATCCGCTCGCCGCGTTCTTCCGCCGCGGCGCGCCGCTGCCGCCCATGCCGACGCAAGGCCCGCAGGCGCCGACGCCCGATACGTCGCCGCGCGCGATCGCGGGCAGCGGCTCGGGCTTCATCGTCAGCGCCGACGGGTTGATCCTGACGTCCGCGCATGTCGTTGCCGACGCGACCGACGTCACGGTGCGATTGGCCGATCGTCGTGACCTGAAGGCGACGGTGCTGGCCGTCGATCCGCAGAGCGACGTCGCCGTGCTGCATGTCGACGCGACGAAGCTGCCGGTCGTGCGCATCGGCGATTCGGCGCGGGTGCGCGCCGGCGAACCGGTGATGACGATCGGCGCGCCCGACGGGTCGGGCAACACGGTCACGGCAGGCATTGTCAGCGCGACGTCGCATGCGCTGCCGGACGGCAGCCCGTTTCCGTTCTTCCAGACCGACATCGCGGTCAATCCCGACAATTCGGGCGGCCCCGTGTTCAATCGCGCGGGCGACGTGATCGGCATCGCGGTGCAGGTCTATACCGGCGCCGACCGCTACGCGAGCATGACCTTCGCGATTCCGATCGCGCTTGCCGTGAAGGTGCGTGCGCAGGTGCAGGCGCAGATGCGGGCCAACGCGCAGGCACAGGCGCAGGACCAGCGCGCATCGTCCTCCGGCAATGTGCTGGGCGTCGACGTGCAGGATGTCGGTGCCGGGCTGGCCGCCGCGTTCGGCCTGCCGCGTCCGGCCGGCGCGCTCGTCAACGGCGTCGATCCCGGGTCGCCGGCTGCCGCGGCCGGCGTGAAGCCCGGCGACGTGATCGTGCAGTTCGGCGGCAAGCCGATCGGCCGGTCGGCCGAGCTGAACGACCTGGCTGCCGCGTTGCCGCCCGGCGGGAAGGCGCCGCTGCGGCTGATCCGCAACCGCACGCCGATGATGCTGACGGTCACGGGGGCGGGCGCGGGGAGCGGCGACGCGATCGACAACGCGACCGCGGCCGGCAGTGCGGGCACGGTCGGTGCCGCCGGTGCCGCCGGCGTGGCGATGGCTGCCGCACGGCCGGCTGACGGCGGCGATCGGCTCGGGCTGACGATGCATCCGCTGAGCGACGCCGAACGTCGTTCGACGGGGCTCGCGGTCGGAATGATGGTGGATGCGGTATATGGGCCAGCCGCGCGCGCGGGCATCCGGCCGGGTGATGTCGTGCTCGAACTCAACGACACGCTGCTCGAAACGCCGGACGACGTGCAGGCGCTCGAAGCGCGCGGCGGCGTGATCGCCGTGCTGATCCAGCGCGACAACGCGCGCAAGTTCGTGTCGGTGCGTGCGCGGTAGGGCGTTGACGGCCTTGCCGTCGTGCGTCTTGTGCGCATACAGGAACGCCCCCGAACCATTCGGGGGCGAGCATGGGGCAAAGGTCGGTATTACGGTCCGGCTCGACGCGGGCGCAAGCCCTTACGGCTTCGCCCCCATCACGAACTCGAATGACGCCACGCCATCGACGCCCCCCGTTACGCGATCGCCCGGCTGCAGCGCGCCGACGCCGGCCGGCGTGCCGGTGAAGATCAGGTCGCCGGCCTTCAGCTCGACCGCGCGCGACACATAAGCGATCACGTCCGGCACGGCCCAGATCATGTCGGCGAGATCGCCTTGCTGGCGCGTTTCGCCATTGACTGCGAGCCAGATCCGCCCGCTTGCCGGATGGCCGGTGGCGGTGGCTGCGCGTAGCGCGGTCACGGGGCCCGATGCGTCGAAGCCCTTCGCCCAGTCCCACGGCCGGCTCAGCTTCTTTGCCTCGGCCTGCAGGTCGCGGCGCGTGAGGTCGACGCCGACGCCGTAGCCCCATACGTGCGACAGCGCATCGGCCGGGTCGATCGACCGGCCGTCCTTGCCGATCGCGACGACCAGTTCGATTTCATGATGGAGGTCGTTCGTCAGCGGCGGATACGCGACGGTGCCGCCGGCCGGGACGATCGCGTCGGCCGGCTTCGTGAAGAAGAACGGCGGTTCGCGGTCGGGATCTGCGCCCATTTCGCGCGCGTGGTCGGCGTAGTTGCGGCCGACGCAGAACACGCGGCGCACCGGAAAGCGCGCGGACGATTGATCGACTTCGACGGAAGGACGCTCGGAAGCGTCGATGACGTATGCGGACATCGGATGGCCTCGTTCGATGGAAAGACGGATGCCGCCGCCCGCGCAGTGCGCCGCGGGCCGGCATGCATGGAACGATACCCGACGCATGCGCGCCCGGATGCGACGCAACTGCGCTTTAACCGGACAAAACTACGCGTCGCCGGCCGCCGGCACTTCGTCGGCGGCCGGCAGCGCGGCGTTCGCGTCCCGGTACGCTTTCGGCGACACGCCGACCCGTGCGCGGAAGCGCCGCGCGAAATACCCTTCGTCGCGGAAGCCGACCGAGCGCGCGATGTCCGCGATGCGCCGGCTCGTATGCGCGAGCAGCGACTGCGCGAGCGCGATCCGGCGCTCGGTCACGAGATCGGTGAAGGTGCTGCCGGTTTCCTTGCGCACCAGGTGCGCGAGGTAGTTCGGCGACAGGAACGCGGCCTCGGCGGTGGCCGCGAGCGTCAGGTTCTCGCGGGTCAGGTTCGCACGCACGTGGCGCAGCACGCGCGCGAGCGCGTCGCGCCGGCCCGCGCGCTGGGCGCCGCGCTGCGCGAGCTTGTCGAGCGCGCCCGCGTACTGCGTGCAGACGAGTCCGATCAGCTGCAGCAGGTAGCCGCGCAGCAGCGTGGTCGAGCCGAAGGTGCGCACGCGGTCGGCATCGAGCATGCACAGCGCGAGACGGCGCGCCTCGTCGAACGCGTCGCCGGTCAGGATGAAGTCGAGATGTTCCTGGAAGCGGAACGGTGTCAGCTCGGGAAAACGGTGCGCGGGGACGTCCTCGAGATCGAGCGGATCGACGTCGAGATCGGCGCGCAGGAACGCCTGGCTGAAGTTGATCACGATGAAGTGCGCGCCTTCCGGATGCGGAATCAGGTGCTCGCGGTGCGGCAGCACGAACGCGAGCGCGCCGCGCGGAAACGGCCGCGTGACGCCGCCGATCCGCTGCTCGGTGTCGCCGCCGAGGTTGAACTGGATCTGGAAATACGCGTGCCGGTGCGGCTCGGTGATCGCCTGGCGCGACGCCTGGTCGCGGACGTAGAAATCGAGCCGGTCGCTGCGTTCGGGCATCCCGTACAGGCGCGGCGGGGCGGTGGAGGGCATGAAGGATTCTGCTGTTCGTGACGCGGTTGAGCCGCGATGGTACAGCGAACCGGGCGCGGCCGGAATCCGCGGGGTGCGCGGGTCAGCCCGCCACCAGTGGCGCGACGCGCCGCCTCAGTTCAGGCACGACCTCGGCGTCGAACCACGGATGATGTTTGAACCACGCCTGGTTGCGTGGCGACGGATGCGGCAGCGGCAGCACGTCGGGGCCATAGTCGCGCCACGCCTGCACGGTGTCGGTCAGCGTGGCCTTGCGCGTGTCGCGCAGGAAATGCCGCTGCGCGTACTGGCCGATCAGCAGCGTCAGCCGGATCGACGGCAGTTCGGCGAGCAACCGGTCGATCCATAGTCGTGCGCATTCGGGGCGCGGCGGGTTGTCGCCGCTCGCGCCGCGGCCCGGGTAGCAGAAACCCATCGGCACGATCGCGAAGCGCGTCTCGTCGTAGAAGGTGTCGGCGTCGACGCCCAGCCAGTCGCGCAGCCGCTTGCCGCTTGCATCGTCCCACGGGATCCCGCTCGCATGGACGCGGGCGCCGGGCGCCTGTCCGACGATCAGGATACGGGCATCGCGATGGGCGCGCACGACCGGGCGCGGGCCGAGCGGCAGGTCGGCTTCGCAGGCGCGGCACGCGCGGATTTCGGTGAGCAGCACGTCGAGCGGCGTGCGCGTTCGTTTCGGCATCGATTCTGGACGGGGACGGAACTGGCGGCACGGACAAGAAAGCGTCCGAGCAGCGCGGAGGCCGGTGCGGACCGGCACATCGCGTCAGGCGTTGCGCGGTGCGTCAGCCCTGCGGCCCCGTGGTGCCGGTATCCCGTGTATCGGGATCACCGGTCCGCTGAACCGCCTTCGGCGACCGCAGCATCATACAACGCCGTCTGCGCGATCGCCGCGGCGATCCCCGCGTCGTCGTGCGCGCCGTCGAGCATGCCCCAGCGCCGGTATTGCGACAGGAACCACTGGCCGTCGCGCGGATCCGGCCGGTTCACGGTGCCGCCGTCGTGGAAGCGGATTGGCAGCGGCGGCTGCGCAAACGGCCCCGCGCCGTAGTCGCCGAGCAGGCGCGGCGCGATCAGACGGGCCGGCACGCCGAGTGCATCGGGCGACGCGAGCCAGCCGGCTGCGTCGCGACGGTGCGCGGCGCTGTCGAGCCACGCGCACGCATCGACGAGCGTGCGGATCAGCGCCCGCGCGGTGGCCGGATAGAGCGCGACGAAATCGCGCCGGGTCGCGAGCACCTTCTCCGGATGATCGGGCCAGATCTCGCTCGTGACGGCGACGGTCCGGCCCGCGCCGCAGGCGTCGGCCACCGCGTGCCACGGCTCGCCCGCGCAGAAGCCGTCGAGCTCGCCGCTCGCGAGCGCCGCGACCATCTCGGGCGGCGGGATCACGACGCTGCGCACGTCGCGCAGCGGGTCGACGCCGTGCGACGCGAGCCAGTAGTTCAGCCACATCGCATGCGTGCCGGTCGGGAAGGTCTGCGCGAGCAGCGGCTTGCGGCCGAGCGTGGCGAGCGCTGCACGCACGTCGCCGCTTGCGCGGTACGCGTCGGCGAGGCCACGGGCGAACGTGATCGCCTGGCCGTTGCGGTTCAGCACCATCAGCGCGGCCATGTCGGCCTGCGGGCCGCCGATGCCGAGCTGCAGCCCGCATACGAGCCCGTACAGCGCATGCGCGGCGTCGAGTTCGCCGGTCAGCAGCTTGTCGCGTACGGCGGCCCACGACGGCTGGCGGCTCAGCTCCAGCGTCAGGCCGTGGCGCGCACCGAGATTCAGCTTATGCGCGACGATCAGCGGGGCAGCGTCGCTCAATGCGACGAACCCGAGGCGAAGATGCGCGCGTTCCGGCGCGGCGGGAGGAGAAGTGTTCATGGCGGTCATTGAGGTGGCGCATCGAGCAGTTGCCGCGCGACGTCGACGATGCGCAGCCCCTGATCCATCGCGCGCTTGCGCAGCAGCGCATACGCATCGTGCTCGGACAGCCTGCGCTGGTCCATCAGCAGGCGCTTCGCGCGGTCGATCAGCTTGCGTTCGGCGAGTTCGCGCTCGACATCGGCGAGCCGGCGGCGCAGCGCATCGTCGTGCGAGAAGCGCGCGAGCGCGACTTCGAGGATCGGCGCGAGGCGCTCGGCCGACAGCCCTTCGACGAGATACGCGCTGACGCCCGCGCCGACCGCCGCGTGAATCAGCGCCTGGTCGGCATCGTGGCTGAACATCAGCACGGGGCGCGGCGCGGTGGCGTGCATCACGGCCAGTTGCTCGAGCGTGTCGCGCGACGGCGAATCGGTATCGATGATCACGACGTCGGGGTGCTGCTCCTCGACGGCGGCGGGCAGGCGCGCGGGTGTCGCGACGTCGTTCAGCATCTCGTAGCCGAGGCGCGCGAGCGCGTCGCCGAGTTCGCCGATCGGCTTGTCGGTATCGGTGACGAGCAGCACGCGCAGGCGTGCGGGCGGGACAGGCGAACTCATGACGCGAACGGGGGCGGACAGGCTGCGGTGCAAGGGTTGAACAGGGGTTGCGGGGAGCGGACGGACATCGATGGATGCGGGACCTCGCGTCCGCCCGCCCGGCAGCCGGCGCGAACGCGGCTGCGGTGAACGGAGCGTGCGTGCGGACGGCACGGCGTGACGCAGCGCATTACGCGGCCCGGGACAGCGTTGCTTCGCTGGCGGCATCCGTGCACTGCACGGCGGCTTCGCCGATCGCCGCGCCGACGAGCATCACGGCCGGGCTGCCGAGCCCGGCCGCCGCGACGCCATGCGCGAGGCTGCCGAGCGTGCCGGTCCAGCGGCGCTCGTGCGGCGTGCCGGCCCACTGCACGGCGGCGGCCGGCGTCGATGCCGGCAATGCGGCGAGCAGGCCCGTCGCGATGCTGTCGACGCGGCTCATCCCCATGTAGATGGCGAGCGTGGTGCCGGTCGCCGCGAGCGCTGCCCAGTCGGGTTCGCCGTGATCCTGGCGGTGGGCGGTGATGAACGTGACGCCCTGGCAGTGCTCGCGGTGCGTGAGCGAGATGCCGAGGCTGGCTGCGGCCGCGAATCCCGACGAGATCCCGTTGATGATGTCCACCGGAATCGCGGCGGCGCGCAGCGTCGCGAGTTCTTCGCCGGCGCGGCCGAACAGCAGCGCGTCGCCGCCCTTGACGCGCACGACGTGCGCGCCGCGCAGCGCGTAGCGGCGCATCAGCTTCTCGATGAATGCCTGCGGCGTGGAGCGGCAGCCGCCGCGCTTGCCGACGCGGATCACGCGCGCGTGCGGGGCGAGTTCGGCGATGCCGGGTGCGACGAGATCGTCGAGCAGCAGCACGTCGGCGGCCGCCAGCGCCTTCACGGCCTTCAGCGTGAGGAGATCGGGATCGCCGGGGCCGGCGCCCAGCAGCGTGACTTTGCCTGTCGTCATGTCGTGTTCCTGTGCCGCGTGCGTGCGGCGGTCGATTGCATGTCGTTGCTTGCGGCGGCGGCGGGCGGTCGAAGCGACCACGGCATCCGGCCGTGCCGCGCACGGGGGGACGTCGTTGTCCAGATCTGCTGCACCCGCCTGTGACGGCGGGCCTGCTTTGCGGGGACTGCCCACCGGCGCCGTTGCCGGTGTGTGCAAAGGATTCAGCAATATCCGGGCCAACCTGCTCGAACCGTGCCGCGAACATGGCGGCATGCGGCGCGCGACGGCCGGGCCGGCCGCGAACACGCATGCGGTCGCGGGGCCATGGCGCACGCAATGCCGCATCGGTGTGCATCCCGCCCCGTCATCGCGCACCGCGATGTCGCACGGCGATAGTGCTGCAGCGCACCACATCTGTGCCTCGGTGCATCCCGACGCATTGCGCACGGCGCACCGCCGCGACGCGTGCGACGGGCGGTGCGCCTTGTGTGGCGGGGCGCCCGGTGCGATTCGAGCGGACATGGCACGGCGCTTGCGTTAGCTGGTTCGGGCGAATCAACGGCGATTCGTCCGCAGTACCGATTACTGACGCGCCCGGCAACGGGCTTCATGGGCAACGGCGTCCTACGCATCAGGTCTCGACGAGACCGGTGCGCAGGACGCCGTTTTTCGTTTGGCGGATGACATGACCGACAAAGCTACCCGTATCGATCTCTTCAGCTTCCGCAGCGCGCCGATGCGCGCGTTCCACATGACGTGGATGGCGTTTTTCGTGTGCTTCTTCGCATGGTTCGCGTGTGCACCGCTGATGCCGCTGATTGCGCGCGAATTCCATCTCACCGCGGCACAGGTCGCGAACATCAACATCGCGGCAGTGGCCGCGACGATCGCCGTGCGGCTGCTGGTCGGCCCGATGTGCGACCGCTTCGGCCCGCGCCGCGTATATGCCGGGCTGCTCCTGCTCGGCGCGATCCCCGTGTTCGCGGTGTCGTTCACGCACGACTATCTGTCGTTCCTGATCTGCCGCCTCGGCATCGGTGCGATCGGCGCGGGCTTCGTGATCACGCAGTACCACACGTCGGTGATGTTCGCGCCGAATGTGGTCGGCACCGCGAACGCGACGACGGCCGGCTGGGGCAATGCGGGCGCGGGCGCGACGCAGGCGATGATGCCGCTGCTCGTCGCGGCCGGCCTGATGCTCGGCTTCGGCGACGACGCGTCGTGGCGCATCGCGCTGGTCGTGCCGGGCGTCGCGATGCTCGCGATGGCATGGGCGTACTGGCGCTTCACGCAGGACTGCCCGCAAGGCGACTTCGTCGCGCTGCGCAAGCAGGGCGTGACGGTCGACAGCGGCAAGAAGGGCGGCTGGGCGAGCTTCTTCACGGCATGCGGCAACTATCGCGTGTGGATGCTGTTCGTCACGTACGGCGCATGCTTCGGCGTCGAGGTGTTCATCCACAACATCGCCGCGCTGTACTACGTCAACCACTTCAACCTGTCGCTGAAGGATGCGGGCTTCGCGGTCGGCCTGTTCGGGCTGCTCGCGCTGTTCGCCCGCGCGCTCGGCGGCTGGCTGTCGGACAAGATCGCCGCGCGCCGCAGCCTCGACGTGCGCGCGATGCTGCTGTGCGCGCTGATTATCGGCGAAGGGCTCGGGCTGCTCTGGTTCTCGCATGCGCAAGGCATCGGCATGGCGCTCGTCGCGATGCTGACCTTCGGCCTCTTCACGCACATGGCTTGCGGCGCGACCTATGCGCTCGTGCCGTTCATCGACCGCAAGGCGCTGGGCGGCGTCGCGGGGATCGTCGGCGCGGGCGGCAACGTCGGCGCGGTGGCCGCGGCCTTCCTGCTGAAGGGCGTCGGCGACGTGCAGCACACGCTGAGCCTGCTCGGGCTCGCCGTCACCGCGACCGCATTGTGCGCAATGGCCGTGCGCTTCAGCGAAGAACACAAGGCACGCGAGGCCGAGCTGCGCGATCGCGCGCTGGCCGCCGCCAACGCCGCGAACTGATCGACCGAAGGAAACGTCATCATGAAACTCATCGTCATCGGCCACGGGATGGTCGGCCACAAGCTCCTCGAATGCGTCGCGGCGCAAGCCGGCACGGCGGATGCGCTGCAGGTCACGGTGCTCGGCGAGGAACCGCGCCCGGCGTACGACCGCGTGCACCTGTCGGAATTCTTCGCGGGCAAGTCGGCGGACGACCTGTCGCTCGTCGAGCCCGGCTTCTTCGAACGGCATCCGCAGTTCGACCTGCGATTGAACGCGTGCGTCGCATCGATCGACCGCGCCGCACACACGGTCACGCTCGACTCCGGCGAGACGCTCGCGTACGACAAGCTGGTGCTCGCGACGGGCTCGCGTCCGTTCGTGCCGCCGATGCCGGGCCACGACCGCGCGGGTTGCTTCGTGTACCGGACGATCGAGGATCTCGAAGCAATGCAGGCATGCGGCACGCACGCGAAGCGCGGCGTGGTGGTCGGCGGCGGGCTGCTCGGCCTCGAGTGCGCGAAGGCGCTGCGCGACATGGGACTCGACACGCACGTCGTCGAATTCGCGCCGCGGCTGATGGCCGTGCAGGTCGACGACGGCGGCGGCCGGATGCTGCGCGCGAAGATCGAGGCACTCGGCGTGACCGTGCATACGGGCAAGAACACGCGGGAGATCGTCGACGGCGAGGACGGCACGCACCGGATGGCGTTCGCCGACGGCTCGCATCTCGACGCCGACATGATCGTGTTCTCGGCCGGCATCCGCGCGCGCGACGAACTGGCGCGTGCGTGCGGCCTCGAAATCGGCCCGCGCGGCGGCGTCGCGATCGACGATGCGTGCCGCACGAGCGACGCCGACATCTACGCGATCGGCGAATGCGCGGCCTGGAACGGCATGGTGTATGGCCTCGTCGCGCCGGGCTACGACATGGCGCGCGTGGTCGCGAAGCAGCTCGGCGGCGATGTCGCCGATGCGGCCGACGCCGCGTTCGCCGGTGCCGACATGAGCACGAAGCTGAAGCTGATGGGCGTCGACGTCGCGAGCATCGGCGACGCGCACGGCGCGACGGCCGGCAGCCGCACGTATCAGTACGCGGACGAGCGCCGCCAGGTCTACAAGAAGCTGGTGGTGTCGGACTGCGGCAAGTTCCTGCACGGCGCGGTGATGGTCGGCGACGCGGCCGAATACGGCACGCTGCTGCAGATGATGCTGAACCGCATCGAGTTGCCCGAGTCGCCGGAATTCCTGATCCTGCCGTCGTCGGACGACGCGGCGAAGCCGGCGATCGGCGTCGACGCGCTGCCGGAAGGCGCGCAGATCTGCTCGTGCAACAACGTGTCGAAGTCGCAGATCTGCGCGGCGGTGGCCGACGGCGCGACGAGCCTCGGCGCACTGAAGTCGTGCACGGGCGCGGGCACGTCGTGCGGCGGCTGCGTGCCGCTCGTCACGCAGATCATGAAGGCCGAGATGAAGAAGCAGGGCCTCGCGGTCAACAACCATCTGTGCGAGCACTTCCCGCATTCGCGCCAGGAGCTGTTCCACCTGATCCGCGTCGAGCGCATCACGACCTTCGCCGAACTGCTCGCTAAGCACGGTCACGGCCTCGGCTGCGACGTGTGCAAGCCGGCCGTCGCGGGCATCCTCGCATCGTGCTTCAACGAGTTCGTGCTGAAGAAGGAGCATGCGGGGCTGCAGGATTCGAACGACTACTACCTCGCGAACATCCAGCGCGACGGCACGTACTCGGTCGTGCCGCGCATGGCGGGCGGCGAGGTGACGCCGGAAGGGCTGATCGCCGTTGGCCAGGTCGCGCAGAAGTACGGCCTTTACACGAAGATCACGGGCGGCCAGCGCGTCGACCTGTTCGGCGCGCGCGTCGAGCAGCTGCCGTCGATCTGGGAAGAGCTGATCGCGGCCGGCTTCGAATCGGGGCATGCGTACGGCAAGTCGGTGCGCACCGTGAAGTCGTGCGTCGGCTCGACGTGGTGCCGCTACGGCGTCGACGATTCGGTCGGTCTCGCGATCGACATCGAGAACCGCTACAAGGGCTTGCGCGCGCCGCACAAGATCAAGTTCGGCGTGTCGGGCTGCACGCGCGAGTGCGCGGAAGCGCAGGGCAAGGACGTCGGCATCATCGCGACCGAGAAGGGCTGGAACCTGTACGTGTGCGGCAACGGCGGGATGAAGCCGCGCCACGCGGAACTGATCGCGTCGGACCTCGATCGCGCCACGCTGATCCGCTACATCGACCGCTTCCTGATGTTCTACGTGCGCACGGCCGACCGGCTGCAGCGCACCAGCGTGTGGCGCGACAACCTCGAGGGCGGCCTCGACTACCTGACCGACGTCGTCGTGCACGACAAGCTCGGGATCGCGGCCGAACTCGAGGCCGACATGCAGCACGTGGTCGACACCTACGAATGCGAATGGAAGAAGGCCGTCACCGATCCGGAAACGCGCAAGCGCTTCCGCCACTTCGTGAACAGCGACGCGCCGGACGCGACCATCGCATTCGTCGAGACGCGCGGCCAGATCCGTCCCGCGACGCCCGACGAGCGCGTGGGCGGCAAGCCCGTGTCGATTCCCGTCGTCGCCGAATCCGCCATCGAATCCGCAACCGTCTGACCCTGACCGACACCAGCGTCTTTTCCAAGGAGCCCATCATGAACGATCGTCTTCCCCTGTCCTGGACCCGCGTGTGCCCGCTCGACGACATCGTGCCGAACACCGGCGTGTGCGCGCTCGTCAACGGCGAGCAGGTCGCGGTGTTTCACGTCGCGCACGCCGAAGAAGGCGGCGTGTTCGCGATCGACAACGTCGACCCGGTGTCGCAGGCGGCCGTGATGTCGCGCGGGCTGATCGGCAGTCTCGGCGAGCGCGTCGTCGTCGCGTCGCCGCTGTACAAGCAGCATTTCGACCTGCGTACCGGCGAATGCCTCGAGTCGCCCGAGAAGTCGGTGAGCGCGTATCCGTCGCGGGTCGAGGACGGTTTCGTGTGGATTGCCGCCTGAACGCCCCGGAGCACGCATGAGCGCCACCCCCGTCAAGAGCGTGTGCCCGTACTGCGGCGTCGGCTGCGGGATGGTGCTGCACGTCGAGGATGGCGAGGTCGTCAAGGTGTCCGGCGACTCCGACCATCCGACCAACTTCGGGCGGCTGTGCACGAAGGGCTCGTCCGCGCACGTCGCGCTGCGTCGCTCCGGGCGACTCGATCGCGCATTCGTGCGGCGCGCGCGCGAGGACGACCTCGTGCCGCTGCCGGCGCGCGACGCGATCGCGGAAACCGCGCGGCGGCTGCGCGCGGTGCTCGACGCGCACGGGCCCGATGCGCTGTCGTTCTACGTGTCGGGGCAGATGTCGATCGAGGCGCAATACCTCGTGAACAAGCTCGCGAAGGGCTTCGTCGGCACCAACAACATCGAGTCGAACTCGCGCCTCTGCATGGCGAGCGCGAGCACCGGCTACAAGCAGTCGCTCGGCGCGGACGGCCCGCCCGGGTCGTACCAGGACTTCGATCGCGCGAACCTGTTCTTCGTGATCGGCGCGAACATGGCCGACTGTCACCCGATCCTGTTCCTGCGGATGATGGATCGCGTGAAGGCCGGCGCGAAGCTGATCGTCGTCGATCCGCGCCGCACCGGCACCGCCGACAAGGCCGACCTGTTCCTGCAGATCCGGCCGGGCACCGATCTCGCGCTGACCAACGGGCTGCTGCACCTGCTGCACGCGAACGGCCGCACCGATGCCGCGTTCATCGATGCATACACCGAAGGCTGGGACGCGATGCCCGCGTTCCTCGCCGACTACACCCCCGAGCGCGTCGCGGAAATCACCGGGCTCGCGGAGGCCGACATCCGCACGGCCGCGCAATGGATCGGCGACGCGCAGGAATGGATGAGCTGCTGGACCATGGGGCTCAACCAGAGCACGCACGGCGTGTGGAACACCAACGCGATCTGCAACCTGCATCTCGCAACGGGCAAGATTTGCCGCATCGGTAGCGGGCCGTTCTCGCTGACCGGCCAGCCCAACGCGATGGGCGGGCGCGAGATGGGCTACATGGGCCCCGGGCTGCCGGGCCAGCGCTCGGTGGCATCCGACGACGATCGCCGTTTCGTCGAGAACCTGTGGCGCGTGCCGGCCGGCACGCTGCGCAAGGAAACCGGCAACGGCACGGTCGACCTGTTCGAACGGATGGCGGCCGGCGACATCAAGGCGTGCTGGATCGTCTGCACGAATCCGGTCGCGACCGTGCCGAACCGGCAGAACGTGATCGCGGGGCTGCAGGCCGCGGAGCTCGTGATCGCGCAGGACGCGTTCCTCGACACGGAGACCAACCGCTACGCGGACATCCTGCTGCCCGGCGCGCTATGGGCCGAGGGCGACGGCGTGATGATCAACTCCGAGCGCAACATGACGCTGATGCACGCCGCGATCGCGCCGCCCGGCGACGCGCTGCCCGACTGGCGCATTGTCGCGGAAGTCGCGCGCGCGATGGGCTTCGGCGATGCGTTCGACTATGCGTCGGCGGCCGACGTGTTCGACGAGATCGTGCGCTTTTCGAATCCGGCGACCGGCTACGACCTGCGCGGCGCGAGCCACGCGGCGCTGCGCGACGGCCCGGTGCAATGGCCGGTCGCGCCGGGCACCGCGCGCGAGCGGCATCCGATCCGCTACCTGAACGACGGCGTGAGCCAGACGCCGCGCGCGGCCGCAGACGGGCACGACGCGCCGCGCCTCGCGTTCCCGACGCCGTCGGGCAAGGCGCGCTTCTTCGCGCGGCCGCACGTCGCGCCGGCCGAACTGCCCGACGACACGTTCCCGATCGTGCTGAACACCGGTCGGCTGCAGCATCAATGGCACACGATGACGAAGACGGGCAAGGTCGGCATGCTGAACAAGCTCAATCCGCGCCCGTTCGTCGAATTGCATCCGGACGACGCGAGCGCGCTCGGCATCGCGACGAAGGACAGCGTCGAGATCCGTTCGGCGCGTGGCCGTGCGGTGCTGCCGGCCGTCGTGACCGAGCGCGTGCAGCGCGGCAACTGCTTCGCGCCGATGCACTGGAACGACGTGTACGGCGACGACCTGTGCATCAACGCGGTGACGAACGACGCGATCGATCCGGAATCGCAGCAACCCGAACTGAAATATTGCGCGGTCGCGCTGACGCGCGTCGACACGGACGCGTTCGCGTGCGCCGACGACGACACGGCGCAACCCGAGGCGTTCGCTGCCGACGCGCGGCCCGCGCCGGCAGCGGCGCCGATCACGGCTTCACAGGAATCCGACATGGCAGACCTCGACACTTTCGCGGCCGCGCTCGGCGTGGCCGATCTCGCACCGCCGCCGCTCTCCGATGCGGAGCGCCTGTACGTGGCCGGCCTCGTCAGCGGGCTGAAGGCGAGCGCCGGCCGGCGTGAAGGCAGCGTGCCGGTGCTGCCGGCCGGCGCGCCGCTCGCGCCGCCGGTGCGGTTCTGGCTCGACGGGATGCTCGCGGGGCTGTTCAGCCGCTCGCTGCCGGCCCACTCGGCGGATGGCGCGGCGCCCGCGCTGCCGTCCGAGGCTGCCGCGCCCGGCGGTGTGCGGATCGTGCGCACGCGTCCGAAGGTCGTGCTGCTGTGGGCGTCGCAGACCGGCAACATCGAATCGCTGACCGAGGATTACGCGACGCAGCTGATGAACGCGGGCTTCGAGATCCGCACCGCGTGCATGTCCGACTATCCGGTCGCGTCGCTGGCCGGCGCGCAATACGTGCTGCTGATGACGAGCACGTTCGGCGACGGCGATGCGCCCGACAACGGCAGCGAGTTCTGGGATGCGCTGCAGGCCGGCAGCGCCGCGCGCCTCGACGGCGTGCACTTCGCGGTGCTCGCGTTCGGCGACCGCAACTACGACCAGTTCTGCGGGCATGGCCGCCGGCTCGATGCGCGCCTCGCGGAACTCGGCGCGGCGCGTCTGTGCGCGCGCGTCGATTGCGACGTCGAATTCCAGCGCGACGCGGACCAGTGGCTCGAACGCGTGGTCGCACGCATCAAGGAAGCGGATGCGGCGCTGCATGCGGTGCCGTCCGCCGGATTGAGCCCGTCGGGGCTGCTGCCGACCAAGGCGCATCCGGCGCCGTCGAAGCTCGTCGCGAATCTGCGGCTCAACCGGCCGGGCGCCGCGAAGGACACGCGCTACGTGTCGCTGTCGACCGAAGGCGCGAACCTCGAATACGAAACCGGCGACGCACTCGGCGTGTGGCCGACCAACTGTCCGGAGCTGGTCGACGAGCTGCTGTCCGTTACCGCGCTGAAGGCCGACGCCCCGGTGTCGGTCGCGGGCATCGGCGACGTGCGCCTCGGCGATGCGCTCGCGCGCCACTTCGACATCACGCGCCCGCATCCGGACACGCTCGCGTTCATCGCATCGCGCAGCGCGAACGGCGCGCTGAAGGCGCTGCTCGGCGACGATCGCAAGGCCGACCTGAAGCAATGGTTGTGGGGGCAACAGCTCGCGGACGTGCTGCACGAGTTTCCGGTCGAGCTGTCGGGCACGGAACTGGTCGGGATGCTGAAGCGGTTGCAGCCGCGCCTGTATTCGATCGCGTCGAGCCCGAGCGCGCATCAGGGCGAGATCCACCTGACGGTGTCGGCCGTGCGTTATCACAACGGCCGGCGTGCGCGCAAAGGCGTCGCGTCGACGTTCCTCGCCGATCGCGCCGACGACGGCCGCGTGCCGGTGTTCGTGCAGAAGTCCGCGCATTTCCGGCCGCCGGTGAACGGCGACGTGCCGGTCGTGATGGTCGGCCCCGGCACGGGTGTCGCGCCGTTCCGCGGCTTCCTGCACGAGCGGCAGGCGCGCGGCGCGCGCGGTCGCAACTGGCTGTTCTTCGGCGAGCAGCATGCGCAGACCGACTTCTACTACGGCGACGAACTAAGCGCGATGCGCGACAGCGGCTTCCTGACGCGGCTCGATCTCGCGTTCTCGCGCGACCAGGCCGACAAGATCTACGTGCAGGACCGGATGCGCGAGCAGGGCGCCGAGCTGTACAAGTGGCTGGAGGAGGGCGCGCACTTCTACGTGTGCGGCGATGCGTCCCGGATGGCGAAGGACGTCGATACGGCGCTGAAGGCGGTCGTCGCCGAGCACGGCGGGATGTCGGACGAAGCCGCGAACGACTACGTCGCGCGGCTTGCGAAGGCGCGGCGCTACATGCGGGACGTGTACTAACCGCGCGGGCGGCGGGCGACGAGGGAATCAGGCTGAGCGGGCTCGTCGCGGCGGCCGAACGGCGGGTAGATGTCGAGTGACTCCCCGTGGGCCGTATGCGCGGCGTGGACGAGGTGATCAGGGTAGGGGGCAAGCGCTTCCCATTCGTCGATTAGGGGCATCGAACGGCGCCGCAGTGAGCGGGTGGAGGCGTGACGACCGGACTTTCGCATGGGCATACCCGAAGCAAGCAGTCCGCGCATCGGTATTACCTAATCGTGCCATGTAGTGGTTGTCCGTTGTTACTCGCCCCTCTCGGTTTCTTCCCACTGCGCCAGAAGCTCGGCTGGAATCGCCGTGACGACCTCAGCGTAAGGCTTGCCGACGAACCGCTCCGCACGTTTGAGCAACACGGGAATCGGGCTGCTGGGTTCGTGGGTCTCGAACCACGTTCGCGCCGTACGAATCAGAGTGAGCGCGGCCTGGCGGTCCACCGGTTCGGATCTCGGTTGGGCCGTGATGCGCTCGGTGGCGCTAACCGTTCTGTCATTCACCGGTGAGAGCTGCGCGAACGCATCACTTCCTGATGATTCGCCGGAGGCCGACGTGGGGTCGTGGGATTCCTCCGACTGCTCGACCGTGTTCACCGACGCGGGCACATTCAACTTGCCGAGGAGCCGCGTGAGTGACGACAGGTCCGGCAGGTACCCTTCGAGGTGCACGGTGCACCATGCATCGATCGCAGCGAGATGCGTAATCGCATCGTCGAAACTCGCCATGACCTCCGGCTGCTGCGCGCGCACATCCAGCAACTGCTGTACAACGGACTCGGGCGCAAGGGCATCGGTGGGGCGAGGGTGCGCAAAGGCACGCTCGACGTCGCGCACCTGCAGTCGCGCAAGCGTTGACTTCGAAAGAACGATCTCGCGCACGTCGGCGAGCAGTCCGTCCGGATCGGCGAGCGCCTGTATCGCATTCGTTCGCATTTCGCGTGCGGCGTCGCGCCCGCCGTCGACATCGGGATGTGGATGCACCTGATCGGCAAACGCATCGAGCCAGGCGGCCAGCAATCCGGTGCCATCGGCAAGACCGGCGGCACCCGCGAGCCGTGTGCGGCATCGCGTATACAGCACGGCGACCCGAATATCTTTCGTCCGCAGCATGAGCCGCTGGCAGTCGCGCTCGAGCTCGCTCCAGTTGACGGGATCGGGGGCGCCGACGAACGCGCCGTACTGCACGTCCTGTCTGGGCGCCGCACTCGCGAACAGCACGACGAAATCGTGGTCGTATTCGAGGTCCGGGCCGCAGGGCATGGAATCGCTGACGGGCGCGAGCCGGTCGTGATGCGGCGTGTTCTTCGAGGTGCCTTTACCGGATACGGCCTGTCGGGGTGACTGCTTTTTGCTCATGGTCGATTGTCGGATTCAGTAGTGTGCTGTTCGAAATGCCTCACATAACGTTCGGGTTCGAACCGCATGCCGGTAATCGGCCGGTCGGGGTTCGGATGGCCAAGCCAGCCGGACCATCCCATGCGCTGCTGGCCACCCATGACGGCCGGTGGCGCGCTTTCGGGCTTGATGCACAGTTCGAGTTCCCATTCCAGTTCGTAGCCGACGAACGCACGCACCCATTCGACGAGACGCGGCAGATCCTCGCCTTGCGGCGTGAAGCGCAGATACGCGTCGAGATCGATGGGGCCGATCACGATGCGGAACCGGTGCTGACGGTCCGGCACCACGCGGCCGAGCATCGCGGCTTGTCCCATCGTCGCGGCGGGGCCCGGCCGGCCCATGCGTCCCTGATCGGCCGGGTCGATCTCGATCCAGTGGAACACGTTCTCCTTGATCGTCACTGGCACGCCGAAGTAGTGCTCGAGTGTGGCGCGCAGTCCGTCCGAGTTGCGCGACTCGCGTACGAGATGCGCGGACGCCGCCAGCCGCGCGTGCGAGGGCAAGGGACGCCGCCCGATTTCGGCGATGTCGTGGCCCGTGAGGCTCGCGATGTAGAACGAAAACCGCTCGTCGTCTTTCCGGTCGAGGCCGGCTGTCGACTGTGCCGATGCCCACGCGCGATAGAACAGCGTCAGGAACCGGTGATGGAAGATGTCGAAGAAGTCGACCGTGGTCGTGTCGCGACGGCCCTCTTCGCGTTCGCGCGCCCATTCGGTCACGTGGATCGGCAGCGGCCCGTTGGGCCCGAGCATACCGAGACCGAAGAGCCTCACCTTGAGCCGTCCCGCCGCTTCCTGGACGCTGGCGATTTCGCGCGGCGCAAAGGCGAGACTCGGCTGTTGTCCGAGCCGGAACGGCTCGGCCTGCGGCCGGCGCGCGGTGCCGACCGGGTCGACCGCGGGGTTTGCGCCGACGCGTCGCAGCAGTGACAGGAACCCGAAGCGCCACGGCTCCATTTGAAGACTTTCCAGCAGGTCGGGCGAAAGCGTGCTGTCACGCACGAGCGCGGGCAGGGAGGCGCGTTTCATCACAGCACTCCGCGTGTCCCGGTGCGCACGGGCCAGCGTGCGATACGGCCGCGCTGCATCGAATGCAATTCGGTCTGCGTGAAGCTGTTGATCGAGACGTGCCGTGCCAGCCAGTGCTCGAGAATCGTACCGAACAGATAGGGGCTCACGCCGGAGAAACCGGCCTCGTCGACCGTCACCGCACACTCGATGCCACGCCCGAACGTCATCGGGCCGGTGCCCGGCAGCTTGCGTGTTACCGGGCGAGTCTTGACGCCGACGAGGCTTTCGACTTGCCGCAGATGTTCGTTGTTGTCGTTCGAAAGGGTCAGGCGCAGCAGGTCGCGTAGTCCCTGACCACCTTCACGGTGATCGAGACCTTCGAGCGGCAGGTAGTTGAAGTTGAGCTGGCGGATCAGCCGCCACGCCATCTCTCGCTCCGCATACGGCGCTTTCGGCGGACTCGGCGGGCGAATGAGACCGATACTCTCGACTGGCGCGGACTCCTCGGTTGCCAGGTCACGCACGCCGTTGCGCGGCACGAGTGTGGCGAGATCCCGGTTCGTCAGCAGCGCGACGACTGACAGAAAACGGATGTCCTCGCCATATGGGGCCGCGTTCTGATCAACCAGCGAGAGAAACACTTCGGTGCCGACATAGGGGGTCCGTGTGCCGTAACGGCGTGCCGAATCGGACACGAGCCGCCGTTCGCGCCGTGTCGAGAAGTACCGCCCGTGATTGCCTTCGTCGTTGTTCAGCGTCTGATAGAGTGGACGGAATTCCAGTTCGTCCGAGGTCGCTGCGACCTGTCCATGCACGCTCTCCACCGAGAACACTTCGTAGTCGAGCGGTGCGAGCCGGGCAGGTACCAGATGAGACTCGGTCTCGCGGGGGGAAATCTCGATGCGGTCGGTATGCCGTTTGAAGAGGTTGATGACGGGCGTGCAGAACAGCGCGAAGCGCGACGCGTCGACGAGGTTCGTGAGCTGGCCCGGCGCTCGGTCGAGCAGCACGACGATTTCGACCTCGCGACCGTTCACGCGAGACAACCCTTCCGCAAGACCGTTGAGTGCGAAGAACCAGAACCGTGCCGGGCACGCGAAGTATTCGTGTAGCAGGTTGTGCCCGTGAAACTTCGTCCACGTGAGTGGCAGCAAGTTCTGATCGGTGCGCAAACCCTCGTGTTCGACCGCACCGTGAGTCACGACGGCGGGAGAGCGGCCCGGTACGCCGAATTCGCCCGGCGCGGCAATCACGGACGCGACGCCGGCAACGTGCAGCAACTCGAACAGGTGCGAAGCGACCTGTTCGTCGCCGGCCAGATACACGGGCAGTCGATCGAGCCCCTTCAGATCGGCGATGCGCACGTTGCCTGTCGTCGCCAGCCGCAGCCGCAGTGCACCGCGCACCTGTCGGTCGGGCGGGACATAGCGGTCGAGCGCCGGGATGTCGGGCGGAATGCCCGTCAGGCGCGCATCGGTGATCGTGAGCGGCCAGAGCGTGACGTCCTGGCCGCTCGTAAACTGGCAAGCGGTTTTTTCGCCATCGGGAACCCGCGCCTTGAACGACGTGCCGCGCGCGATACGGTGGCCCGCGGCCAGATTGCCTTCTGCCTGACCGGGGTACAGGCGCGCGACCGCGATCGACGGTGTGGGCGCGACATAATTCGGGTAGATCACTTCCAGCAGCCGGCCCGTGAAGCGCGGAAACTCCGCATCGAGCTTGAGCTGCATGCGCGCGGCCATGAAGCAGAACGACTCGATCAGGCGCTCGACGTAGGGGTCCGCCACTTCGCCGGCCTGCATGCCGAGCCGGCGCGCGATTTTCGGGTGCGCCTGTGCGAACTCGGTGGCGAGTTCGCGCATGTAGATGAGTTCGTGGTTGTAATAGTCGAGTAGTCGCGGGTCCATCGGAAAGGTCTCGTGTTGTCGTTATGCCGTGCCTACCCGGAGCGCATGCCGGTGATCTGGATCTCGCTCGTCTCGAGATCGAGCGAGCTCTGCACCATGAATTCGAGCGGATACGGGTCCATGTGAACCAAGCCGCGCACTTCGAACGCGAGCACATTGTGATGGCCGCTGGCGTCGTCACCCTGACGGGGCGACACCACCAGCGAATCGGAGATCAGCCGCGGTTCGAAATCGGTGATGGCCCGCCGGATCATCCGCTCGATGTCGTTCCACTGGCGCGACGCGAGGAAGGTACCGGCGAGCGGCGGCACGCCGAAATTGACGGTTGACGCGGCCGCCTGCGGGTGGCGTTCACGCTCGATCCGGTCTTCAATGCTTGTCGTGTTGAGCAGATAGGCGAGATCGCGTTGGACGATGTCGCGCATCTGCTTGCGCGTGACGGCATACTCTTCGGGGGCTTCGACGAGTCGATGCGGCGCGTCGTCCCGCAGCCGGTCGAGCAGGGTCGGCATCAGGTGTGCGTTTGCCCGCCGCGGTGGGCGGGCGGCGAGCGAGTCGCCCCGCGTGGGATGCCGCTTGCGTTCAGTCATCGACCGGCTCTCCGGTGGTGACGCCGTCCGCGATACGCGAGCCGAACTGCGCGTGGGCCAGTTCGAAGAGACCGAAATCCCCCTGATCCGTTGTCCAGGTTTTTCGTCCGAGCGCGATGACGGCGGTACGTCCAGACTCATGCCAGGCCGTTTCGCGCCCCAGACGCAGTGCATCGGTCGCGGCTTCCGAGCCGGGGTAGCGGGCAGGCATGAAACCGCGCACGGTACTGCCGTCGCTCAGTGTCAGCACACACGGCGCCCAGACGAGATCGATCAGGTTCGCAGGCGGCGCAATGCGCCACGCGGCGAGATCGTCGAACGGTACCCAGCGATAGTGCCCGGCCGTCATGACTTCGCACACCGGGCCGAAACGCGAATCGCTGTCGGCGATCCAGCTTGCGATGCCACGCGGCGTGCGTGCGGCAATGAGTGGCGCCGCGTCGAGCGCTTTTGCGCGAGTGTGATCGGCGAGTTCGCCGTGTCCGTCGGCAGCCAGTTCCAACGCCCCCATCAGTTCCCTGACCCACAAGGCCGGTTCGAGAACAAATCCAGGACGTTCGTGTCCCGCGACAACCTTCTGTCGCCAGCGCTCGGCCCGGATCAGGTCACGAAAAACCTGGGCGGCCTGCGCCTGTTGTGGCTCAAGCTTCGCCCACATCTGCAGTTGAATCACGGCGCGTGTCCAGTTGCCTGTTACGCACAGGCACTGGAACAGCACCCACCGATGGGCGGCGAAGGTCGGCTGCGCGCGAATATGCGATTCGATCCGCTCGACCCGTGCGGCGATCGGCAGGTCGTCCAGGCCGTGGCCAGACGGCTCTCCGACAGCAAATGGGATGGTCATGCGTCGTCCTTGCGTACAGGTGCGGCCAGCGGGCTATCGACCGACAGTGCGTGATGCTCGCGCCGGGTGAGCGCGGGCGGTAGCGCCGGCGCACGGCGGATTTCCGCCGCGTGGAATTCGGGAGGGGCAAAGAGGAGCAGGACTTCCGGCATGGGTTCGATCTCCAGCTCGGGAGCGAAACCAGTGCCCAGCCGTCCGAACGCGTCCTCGAGGTTGCGCTTGCCTGACAGCAACACTTCGATGGAACCAGGGCCAGCAGGGGCTGCCGGTGTCGGCCGGACGTCGTGCGAATCGGGCGTGACCGAGGCAACAGGTGTCGCAGGCGAATCCAGCTGTTCGTTCCATGAGCCGGAAAGGGCGGTGTGCGGGTCCGTCAGCGCGCGCCAGTATTGCGCGTGAAGCGTTTCGACGAGGTCGTCGGTGCGCTCAGGAAACGGCGTCGCCCGCGGCCCGGTGCCGAGCTTCTCCCGGACGTCATTCCCGCTCATACCGTGGCTGCCGATCAGATCGAGGATCGACTGATTGCCGCCCGCGAGATCCGATGGTTCGAACAGGAGAGAGTCGGCGCCGCCCTCCTGTTTCTGGGGACCGCACGACTCGTTACGCAGCTCGGGCTCGGTAAGCGAGGTGTCGGGTTGGCGGTGCCATGGCAAGCGGAATGAGCGCATGGAAGAGTCAGTGATGACGGAATGCGCATTTTACCCATGGGAGTGAGTCATTCGTCCATTTGAAATGGGTTATCTCAATTTTAAAATATTATCGAGATTTAATCTCGAAATAATAAATCAATTGAGTGACTGAATTGTGCTTGGTGAATATCTGGATGGGGGTGGTCAACGGTGAATTGTCAAAAGCGCGTTCACATTTATTATTGGTGGATTTTGTCAGTTGTATCAATGGCTTATGGATTGTAGTGTTTGTGTGGATGACTCTTGTGTGATGCGGATGGCGATGGTCGAATATCTTTGATGGTGTAAGGTGGCAAGGTGTGATTCGATGCGGGTCTATCTGTTTGAATGGGTTGACGACGAAACGAATTAATTGGAATAATGCGCGGCCTGAGAGGCTTTCACTTTCTTTATGTGTGAAATGTGGCAGTAGGACAATGCCATCTGAATAGGATTCCTGATCGCTGCGGCCAAGGCCAGGAACATACCGATAAACAACAAGAAGGTTTGCATGACGATTTCACGCCAGGCGCTGTTCGGCAAGCTCGCGGTTCAGCTCTATCGCAGCATCGAATCGGCGACACAGTTCTGCAAGCTGCGCGGCAATCCGTACGTGGAGCTCGTCCACTGGTTGCATCAGCTCCTGCAGCAACCCGATAGTGACCTGCATCGCATCGTGCGGCACGCTGGCATCGATCGCGACGCACTGGATCGGGATTTCGCAAGAGCGTTGGCCGCGCTGCCGGCCGGCGCCAGTTCGATTAGCGATTTCTCGTGGCACATCGAGACGTCGATCGAACGCGCGTGGGTGCTCGCAACGCTGAGTCATGGTGATCGCCGTGTGCGCGGCGCGTGGCTCGTTGCTGCGCTTGTTTCGACGCCCGAGTTGCGGCGCGTTCTACTGTCAATCTCCCCCGCGTTCGGCAAGATTCCTGTCGACGGGCTGGGCGATGAACTGCCTGCATGGATCGATGGCTCGCCCGAAGCCGCCGATGCGCCGTACGACCACAGCGACTTTTCGGCGGCAACGCCGGGCGAGGCGTCCGGCGCGATTCCAGTCGCATCCAAGGGTGGTTCGCTCGACCAGTATTGCGCAGACCTGACAGCGCGCGCTCGCGCGGGCGAGATCGATCCGGTCATCGGCCGTGAGCTCGAGATTCGCACGATGATCGACGTGCTGCTGCGCCGTCGGCAGAACAATCCGCTGGTAACGGGGGAGGCAGGCGTCGGCAAGACGGCCGTCGTGGAAGGACTGGCGCGCGCGATTGCATCGGGCAATGTGCCGCCGAAGCTTGCCGACGTGCGGCTGCTGTCGCTCGACGTCGGTGCATTGCTCGCCGGCGCGAGCATGAAAGGGGAGTTCGAGACGCGTCTGAAAGGGCTGCTCGAAGCCGCTGCAAAATCGCCGGCGCCGGTGATCCTCTTCATTGACGAGATTCACACGCTGATTGGTGCCGGCGGACAGGCGGGTACGGGCGATGCCGCCAATCTGCTGAAACCCGCGCTTGCGCGTGGCACGATCCGTACGATCGGCGCGACGACCTGGGCCGAGTACAAGCGTCACATCGAAAAGGATCCGGCGCTCACGCGACGCTTCCAGGTGCTGCAGATCGCGGAGCCGTCCGAGGCTGCTGCGGTCGATATGGTGCGCGGGCTTGTGCAAACGTTTTCCCGACATCACGGCGTCGTGATACTCGATGAAGCGATTCGTGCGGCGGTGACACTCTCGCACCGTTACATTCCGTCGCGTCAGTTGCCGGACAAGGCCATCAGCCTGCTCGATACCGCCTGTGCGCGCGTGGCGCTGTCGCAGCATGCCGCGCCGCGCGAACTGGACGACGTGCGTCAGCGTTTCGCGGCCGCGCGTGCCGAGGAAGTGTTGCTCGTGCAGGAAGCCCGTATCGGTCTGGATACCGACAGGGCGTTGACGGGCGTGCGAGCGCGCATCGATACATTGGCGACCGAAGAGGCTGCGGTCGAGCATCGCTGGCGCGCTCAGGCGGCTGCCGCGCAGGCGTTGCTGGCCGCGCGCGAGTCCATTGGACCCGACAACGGCGAAACCCCACGGGACGAGGTGGCGGCGCTTCCGAAGCTGCGCGAACTCGAACACGCGCTCGCTGCGCTGCAAGGCGATGCACCGCTCGTATTTCCCGAGGTCGACGAGGCGATCGTCGCGGAAATCGTATCCGATTGGACTGGCATCCCTGTCGGCCGCATGGTGACCGATGAGGTCGCCGCCGTGCGCAGATTGCCCGACATGCTCGAGGCACGCGTGATTGGCCAGACCGACGCGCTGCGTCAAATTGGCGAACGTGTGCAGACCGCACGCGCAGGCCTCACGGACCCGAAGAAGCCGCTCGGCGTGTTCCTGCTCGCCGGTCCCTCGGGCGTCGGCAAGACGGAAACCGCGCTGGCGCTGGCCGAAGCGCTGTACGGCGGCGAACAGAACCTGATCACGATCAACATGAGCGAGTATCAGGAGGCACATACCGTCTCGGGCCTGAAAGGGGCGCCACCGGGTTATGTCGGCTACGGCGAGGGCGGTGTCCTGACCGAGGCGGTGCGCCGCCGTCCGTATTCGGTCGTACTGCTCGACGAGATCGAGAAGGCCCACCGCGACGTGCACGAGATGTTCTTCCAGGTATTCGACAAGGGCTACATGGAGGACGGCGACGGCCGCTACATCGATTTCCGCAATACGACGATCCTGCTCACGAGCAATGTCGGTTCCGAACTGAGCACGAGTCTCTGCGCCGATCCGTCGCTCGCGCCGAATCAGGATGGCTTGCGGGAAGCACTGCCCCCCGAACTACTCAAGGCTTTCCCCGTGGCATTCCTCGGGCGCATGACCGTCGTGCCCTACCGGCCACTTGCCGACAGTGCGCTCGCGAGCATCGTCCGCCTGCATCTGGGGCGCGTCGTCAAGCGTATGGCCGACGGCCACGACATCGCGCTGACGTACGACGACGCGGTCGTCGATTACATCGTTTGCCGCTGTCTCGTGCAGGAGACCGGCGCACGCGTGCTGATCGGATTCATCGAGCAGCACGTGCTGCCCCGCTTGTCAGCGCTGTGGCTCGATGCCTTTGCGTCGAAGCAGACCCTTTCGCATATTGCGATCGGCGTGGTCGACCCGTCCGATGCACCGGCGCAAGCTCTCGCGTTCGAGGCGACCGCCCTTCATTCAGACGAGCCGGTTCGCTGAGCTCGCCGTCTAACCACCACCGTTCAGGAGCTTCATTCATGGCCGCTTCCAGCAGTTCGCAGAAATTCATTGCGCGCAACCGTGCGCCGCGTGTGCAGATCGAGTATGACGTCGAGGTCTACGGCTCGGAGAAGAAGGTCGAACTGCCGTTCGTGATGGGCGTGCTCGCCGATCTGTCGGGCAAGCATCCGGTCGAGCCGCTGCCGGCGGTATCAGACCGGCGCTTTCTCGAAATCGACATCGATAATTTCGATGAGCGCATGAAGGCGATCCGGCCGCGCGTCGCGTTCGCCGTGCCGAATACGCTGACGGGCAACGGGCAGATGATGGTCGACATGACCTTCGAGAGCATGGAAGATTTTTCGCCCGCCGCGATCGCGCGCAAGGTCGAGCCGCTGCGCCAACTGCTGGAAGCGCGTACGCAGCTCGCCAATCTGCAGACCTACATGGATGGCAAGTCGGGCGCCGAGGCGCTCGTTACGCAGCTGCTGCAAGACCCGGCGTTGCTCAAGTCGCTGGCCGCCGCGCCGAAGCCCGAGCGGCAAGCGGACGAAATTGCCGATCAAGACGGCGCGAACTGACCGACGAACCGATAAAGGATGACCATCATGGCGAAACAGGAAGCCCGGGCCGCAGTTGTACAGACAGCCACCGAGTCCGATTTCACTCAGCTGCTGGAGCGCGAGTTCCGACCCAAGACCGACGACGCGCGCGAAGCCGTCGAACTGGCCGTTCAGACGCTCGCCGAGCAGGCGCTGGCTCAAACGGCGACGATCAGTGACGATGCGTACAAGAGCATCGCGGCGATCATCGCGCAGATCGATCACAAGCTCTCCGAGCAGATCAACCTGATCCTGCACCACGAGGATTACCAGGCGCTCGAATCGGCCTGGCGCGGCTTGAATCACCTCGTGTCGAACACCGAAACCGACGAACACCTGAAGATCCGCTTCATGGATGTCTCGAAGGCCGAGCTGCATCGCACGATGCGCCGCTACAAGGGCCTGGCCTGGGATCAGAGCCCGCTCTTCAAGCAAATCTACGAACAGGAGTACGGCCAGCTCGGCGGCGAACCGTACGGGTGCCTCGTTGCAGACTACTACTTTGACCATACGCCGCCGGATGTCGATCTGCTCGGCTCGATCGCGAAGGTCTCGGCTGCCGCGCACACACCGTTCATCACCGGCGCCGCACCATCAGTTCTGCAGATGGAGTCGTGGCAGGAGCTCGCGAACCCGCGTGACCTGACGAAGATTTTCACGCAGAACCTCGAATACACCGCGTGGAACTCGATGCGCAACACCGAAGACGCGCGCTATGTGGGACTCGCGATGCCGCGATTCCTCGCGCGCCTGCCGTATGGCGCGAAAACCAACCCGGTCGACGAATTCGATTTCGAGGAAGACACGAACGGTTCGGACCATGGGCGCTATGGCTGGGCGAACGCGGCGTACGCGATGGGCGTCAACATCAACCGTTCGTTCAAGCAGTACGGCTGGTGCTCGCTGATTCGCGGCGTCGAATCGGGCGGCACGGTCGAGAATCTGCCGACCCACACGTTCCCGACCGACGATGGCGGCGTCGACATGAAGTGTCCGACCGAAATCGCGATCTCGGACCGGCGCGAGGCCGAGCTGTCGAAGAACGGCTTTATTCCGCTCGTGCACCGCAAGAACACCGATCACGCGACCTTCATCGGCGCCCAATCGCTGCAGAAGCCTGCCGAGTATCACGATGCGGACGCGACGGCCAACGCGAACCTGTCCTCGCGTCTGCCGTACCTGTTCGCGTGCTCGCGCTTCGCGCACTACCTGAAGTGCATCGTGCGCGACAAGATCGGCGCGTTCAAGGAGCGCGAAGACATGCAGCGGTGGCTGAACGAATGGATCATGCATTACGTCGATGCCGATCCGACCAACTCGTCGCAGGAGACGAAGGCGCGCAGGCCGCTCGCGGCCGCTGAAGTGGTTGTCGAGGAGGTCGAGGGCAACCCCGGCTACTACAACTCGAAATTCTTCCTGCGCCCGCACTTCCAGCTCGAAGGGCTGACCGTCTCGCTGCGGCTCGTGACGAAGCTGCCATCGATCAAGGAAGCGGCTTAACCATCCGGTAGGTCCCGCAGGGCCGGACATCGAATTGCTTCGGTGGACGATGATCCACCTGTTTCAATCATTTAATAAAAGGAATACTACGCATGGCACAAGATATTTTCCTGAAGATCGACGGCATCAACGGTGAATCGCTCGACGACAAGCACAAGGACGAAATCGAGGTTCTGAACTGGGAGTGGGACATCCAGCAGGAATCGACGATGCACGCCGGCAGCGGCGGCGGTGCCGGCAAGGCGACCGTCAAGGATCTGACGTTCGACCACAACATCGACCGCGCCAGCCCGAACCTCATGAAGTACGCGCTCACGGGCAAGCACATCGACCAGGCAACGCTGGTGATGCGCAAGGCCGGTGGCAACCCGCTGGAATATCTGAAGCTCACGATGAGCGACGTGATCGTCACGCGCGTGAAGCCGTCGGGCAGCAAGAACGACGCGGAAAAGAGCCGTGAATCGGTGTCGCTGTCGTTCGCGAAGGTCAAGCAAGAGTACGTCGTGCAGAACGCGCAGGGCGGCAGCGGTGGCGCCGTGACCGCGAGCTTCGACATCAAGGGCAACAAGGAAGCGTAATTGAGTGGATGCCTCGCAACCGGCGCAAGCGCATCGTCTCCGCCGGTTGTGGGGCGTCCCACACAGTGAATAAGGGTTCATAGCCGCATGCGTTCGATACCGACCGTCGCCACGCTGGCCTGTTTGCTTGCGCTTTCCGCCTGCGCGAGCAGTGGCGAGCCGAAGTCGAAGGAGCCGATCCGGCTCGACATGCGCGTGAACGCGCTGCCCGATGTCAATCCGGACGACCGGGGAAGGGCTGCGCCGATCGTCGTGCGCATTTACGAACTGAAGAACGACGGCGCCTTCGAGACGGCCGATTTCTTCACGCTGCAGACCCAGGACAAAACGGTGCTGGCCGACGACGTTGCGAAACGCGACGAGTTGCAGTTGCGCCCTGGCGAGCACCGGACGTTCGTACGCCGGCCCGATCCGGCCACGAAGACCATCGGCGTGATCGCGGCTTATCGTGACTTGCCGAACTCGGTGTGGCGCGCGGTCTATGCGATGCCCGCCGCGCCGGACAAGGTGTGGTATCGCCTGTTCACGCCGAAGTTGAAACTGACCATCGATCTCGAGGCCAAGGCCGTCAAGATCACGGAAGCGAAGAAATGAAACACGTCGCGCAACAAAACGGACGGCACGCATGAGCTGGTATGCCAAGGTCGCCTGGCAGGAAGGGCTGTTCTTCCGCCCGCAGCTGTTCCAGCAGCAGGATCGCTATTTCGAGAAATACGCGCATCAGCGTGCGGCGCCGCTGTCGCCGTTCTTTTTCGGTTTTACGCACTTTGCGCTGGACATCGAGGCGCTCGCGCTTGGCAAGGTCATCGTCAAATCGGCTGCGGGTGTATTCGCTGACGGTACGCCGTTCGATGCACCGGGCAACACGCCGTTGCCGCCGCCGTTGACGATTCGGCAGGAGCATCTCGACCAGGTCATCTATCTGGCCGTGCCCGTCCGGTTGCCGAATTGCGAGGAGACCACCTTCGACAACACGCCCGATTCGCTCGCACGCTATCAGGTGTTCGACACTGAGCTGCGCGACACGAACTCGATCGGTCTTGCGCCCGAGTCGGTGCAACTGTCGAACTTGCGAGTACGCCTGCTGCCGGAAAAAGAGCTGGGCGATGCATGGATCGGTCTCGCACTTACGTGCGTGAAGACGATCCGCGCGGACGGCAGCATCGCGCTCGACGATACGCTCGTGCCACCGGTATCCGGCTACGGTGCGAGCGACCTGCTGACGAGCTGGGCCACGAAGATTCATGATCTCGCGCGCCTGCGCGCGAATGCGCTGGCGCAGCGGCTCGCCGGAACCGATGACACGACGGCGAGCGCGGCGACCGTTACTGATTACCTACTGTTGCAGATCCTCAACCGCTACGAGCCGCTGCTGCAGCATCTGCTGCGGGTGCCGGCGACGTCGCCGGCGGATGTCTATGCGCTCTTGATCGGCATGGCGGGCGAGCTATCGACGCATTTGCGCACCGACACGCGCCGGCCGCTCGAAACGCACCCGCCGTATCAGCATACGACGCCGCACGTGTGCCTGAAGCCGGTCGTCGACGACACGCACCGGCTGCTCAACGCCGTGTTGGTGCGCAGCGCGCAGAGCATCGTGCTGGAGGATCGCGGTCACGGCATGCGTAACGCGGTGGTCGATCCGGTTGATATGCAAGGGTTCACCGCATTGGTGCTGGCCGTGCATGCGGCGATACCGCAGGATGTGCTGCAGCAGCAGTTCTTGGCGCAGGCGAAGGCGGGGCCGTCGGACAAGCTGCCGAGCCTCGTGCGCAGTCACTTGCCGGGCATCGGCCTGCAAGCGCTGCCGGTGCCGCCGCGGCAGATTCCATTCAACGCGGGATACATCTATTACGAGCTGACCCAGGGCGGGCCGCTTTGGGAGGAAGTCGTGCGGCATGGTGGCGTTGCGCTGCACGTGGCGGGGGAGTTCCCGTCACTCAAGCTCGAATTGTGGGGCGTACGCGCATAAGCGCGGTCACGCGAAGAACCGAATCACCTCAAAAAGGAAATCTGATGATCGACCGTTCAGCTCAACAGCCTTCGTTTGCATTCGTTGCAGCCTCATGGGGCGCGCTGCTTGCGGGCTCATGTGCATACCTGATTGGCCTTTGGAACTCAGACATGCAGCTCAACGAGCGGGGGTATTACTTCACGGTGCTGGCGTACGGACTCTACGCGGCGATTTCGTTGCAGAAGAGCGTTCGCGATCGCGTCGAGGGGATTCCGGTCACCGGGATCTACTACGGCCTGAGCTGGACGTCGCTCATCCTCGCGATTCTGCTGCTCTGCGTCGGGCTCTTCAATGCAACGCTCGCGCTGAGCGAAAAGGGCTTCTATGCCATGGCGTTTGTGCTCGGTCTCTTCGGTGCGGTAGCTGTCCAGAAGAATACTCGCGATATTCAGGCCGTCCGATCAGCATTTCCGGAGTCGAATACGACATTCGAGATTCAAGATTCAGACAGCAGAGTTTGATCCATCGGAATCGGACTCGAGATGTGAATTGATGTCGCGGCGAAGCCGCTCGATTCGAGCTGATTGACACATACGTGACCGTATTGATTTGGCTCGAGAGCAATGGGAATTTCAATCCACGTTGGTCCAGCGACGCTGAAATGACCAATCTCGGCGCCGGCTTCGTCAGACACGTGTATTGAGTTAACCAGGAGATCAAAGAGGGTGAAAATTTCCATCATTGCGTCGTGCGGACGCGGTCGAGTTGCCGCTCGCCTTGCATTCGCGGTCGCCATTCTCGTTGGCGCGGGTAATTTGAGCGCCGGTGAAGAGACTGTTGATACATCCCCGTGGTCGTTTAGGTTGGTTGTCCTCGATCCTCCACGTCACGCGAATGCGGCGGCTTGTATTGCGGCGTCGGCTGACGGACGCGTGATTGCCGGGTTCCGGTCGGATGAGTCAAGTGAAACATCAAGGGCGGTTCGCTGGACCGCTCAAACGGGGTTCCAGTATCTACGTATACCCGGCTCAAAAGTAACGCGTGCTTATAACCTCTCTGCGGATGGATCGACAATCAGCGGAGCGACTCGTAGTGAGGGGCGCGGAGCACAAGGGTTTCGGTGGACAAAAAAGGGAGGGGTGAGGAAGTTTGGGGTGGGTTGGCGTCAGGTCGAAACGTCGGGTATTTCGGATAACGGCACGGTCGTTGTGGGCACGTCGTGGGAGCGAGACTTCGATCCGAAAGCGTTCTATTGGACCGAACAGGAGGGAGTGCAGTCGCTTGCAGACAATCCGGTATTCAACGCTTTAAGTCTGACCGATAGTGCGGCGCTTGGCGTTTCCGGTGACGGTTCAACGATTGTGGGGTGGGCTTCCGATTTTTATCGGAATCACGCATCGGTCTTTTACTGGACCAAGACGGCGGGCATGCAGATTATCGGTGACGCGGGAGGGAAAGACAATTTCCCTCGATGGATGGGCGTATCACGAGATGGATCAGTTGTTGTCGGCACCACGTTTGACGGCCCCAATCGAAGAGATGCAAGCCACGTATTTCGTTGGACTGCGAAGGAAGGAATGGTGAAGTTGGGCCCGGAAGGAAGCAAGTCCTATGCATTAGGTATGTCGTCCGATGGCTCGGCAGTGTTCGGTATGTATAGCGAGGAAGATCGCTGGGAATTTTTTGTCTGGTCGAAAGATCGAGGTTGGCGCGGGACGGGGATGGACGAATCCTTCTTGCGTAGTTATCAGTTTTTAGTTACAGATCGGGAAATTCTTTTGGTAAGTTTTCGCGATCAGAATTCGAGGCAACATAAGTGATGGAATATGTTCAAGAAGGCCGCGGTCACGATCGCTTATTTAATCTTCTAGGCGATATTGTCGGGTTGTCTTCACGCGAATAGTTGGAAGTAAGGTAGGGCATCCGTCACGTGCCGAATACATGACAGACGATCAATGATCCGATCGATTCAACGGAGATCCCGTAATGGCTTTGTTTGATGCACCACGGACGCTGTCGGTTTCCGGCGCAGCGCTGCCGATGTACGGCGGACAGTCGATCCTCACTCCGGTGAAGCTGACCGGCCGCGAAACCATCGGAGACCTGTTCGAGTACACGCTCGAACTGAAAACGCCGGATGCGCTCGGGTTTTCGCAGAGCATCGCGGCGAACGTCAAACTCGACAAGCTGATCGGCACGGAAGTGACCGTATCGATTCAGCTCGAGGGCAAGGGCCGCTTCATCCCCGGCTTGGCCGGCAATGCCGGAATGGCCAATCTCGGTGCGGGCGCACGCGAGATCACCGGTATCGTCAGCCACGCGACGATCGTGCGCGAGGATGGTCGTTCGATCGTGTATGCGCTCACACTGCGGCCGTGGCTCTGGCATGCAACAAAGAATTGCGACTGCCGAATCTTTCAGGACATGTCCGTGGTCGAGATCACCGATGCGGTGCTCTCGTCCTATCCGTTCCCGGTCGAAAAGCGTCTCACCACACCGCGACCGAACAAGGCATGGCCCAAGCGGGACATTCAACGCCAGCACCTCGAAAGCGACTGGGTGTTCCTGCAGCGTCTGTGGGAAGAGTGGGGCATCTACTACTTCTTCGAGCATAGCGAAGGCAAGCATCGGCTCGTGCTATGCGACTCGACCGGCGCGCTCAAACCGCTTGGTGACGCTTATGCTGCGCTTCGCTACGAGCCGCCGACCGGTCGACGGCTTGACGAGGAACACATTCAGGACTTCTCGGTCTCCCATGCGCTGACCACGGGCGCGGTGACGAGCGTCGACTACGACTATACGTTGCCGCGTGCGGACCTGACGGTGATGCACGAAGATCCTCGCGACACGGGGCTCGCCCACCAGGAGCATTACACATGGGGCGATTACGCGCAGCCGCAAGCTGGCGCGGCTGGGCTCTCCGGTGATCACAACGAGCCGCGCACGGAAGCGGAGTACCTGACGCTGGTGCAGATGGAGGCTTGGCGTTGTCAGGGGCTGAGGGCCTACTGCAAAGGTAACCTGCGCGGCGTGGTGACCGGCCAGACGTTCGTGCTGTCGCACTATCCGCAGGATGCGGCGAATCGCGAGTATGCGGTGATCGCCTGCAAGCTGACGATCGAGGAGATTGGCGAAGCGTCGGGATCCGGCCAGCGATACCGTTGCGAAGCGGATTTTACGGTGCAGCCGACCAATGAACCATTCCGGTTGCTTCGTACGATTGCGAAGCCGCGCATGAACGGCGTCGAATATGCCGTCGTAACGTGCCCCGAGAATCAGGAAATCTGGACCGATGCATACGGGCGGGTGAAGCTCCAGTTTCTTTGGGACCGGCTTGGCAATAACGACGAGCGTTCAAGTTGCTGGGTGCGCGTGGCCGGTGCGTGGCATGGCGATCAATTCGGCGGAATCTTTCTGCCGCGCCGTGGGCATGAGGTCGAAGTCGCTTTCGTCAACGGCGATCCGGACTTGCCGATCATCGTAGGTAGTGCGACCAATGCGTTCAACATGCCGCCGTTCGCATTGCCGGAAAACCAGACGCTGGCCGGCTATCGCAGCCGGGAGGTCGGTGGTCGTCGGGCGAATACGCTCGCCTTCGACGATGCAGGTACTGCTCCGCTGGTTCGACCCGCGTTCGCTTCCGTCGATTCTGGAGGTCTGGGGGAAGGCGGCGCACGCCGAACTCACCCGTCCGATGGCGATGTGGATGTACCGGGGTGGCCGCTCGGAGTGGCAACGCGTTGAAATCGATGAGCGCGCGTCGGCCGCAGACGCGGGAGAGTTTCCCCGGTCCTTCAGTCAACAGCAGCTCGATGAGTTGGAACGGCATGATGAACCGCATGCGCTCATGAGCGAGTTGAGCGACGTTGGTTTGATCGACGCGAGTCAGTCGTATGCAGCCAGATACGCGGATTTCCTTCGACGCTATAACCGTGCAGATGAGTGGGGGCTGACTTCACGTGCGGACCGCCACGCATTCTGTGTGGCCTCGTACCAGTATGGAGAGTCTTTCGAGCGCCACGATGAAATTCGATTGGCGATCAGATCGAGTATCGCCAGCGGGGCTCCGTTGGTGCAATCGTTCGAAATGGTTCCGGCCTATGTCTGGCGGGAGTTGATGCGTAGCCTCGAGAACAAGACGGCACTTCAAGAACCGGGGGTTAGGAAATGATGGTGTTTGTCCAGAAGCGTTTCGCCGCGGTATTCGTCGTTGGTTTGTTGTTGACACTGGCGGGTTGCTCAGATGCGGACGAGAGCAATCCGTCAGATGTGAGCGGCTACAACTATACCGACTACTACATCGCAGGATTTCGTGTTGGGATTGAAGGTCAAGATCTTTGGGCGGGAGGGCCAAACATTTTTCCGAAACGACATGGCGAGTCTCGCTCGGGTGGTGGCGGGGGAATGCGTTGCATCAGTATTCCTTCCAAATGGCGTCCTGACATGAAGCTCGTAGTTAAGTGGCGACGTGACACGCATCCCTACGACGACGATCGAAGCGGTGATCAGTGGCTTACTGCGACGACAGGAGTTCCGCCATACGGGCCGCGTACGGCCGGATTCTTGGTGCACTTTCTACCTGGTGACCGAATTCGTATCCAGATCAGGGGCGAGAAAGGAGTGCTCCCCAAAATAGATGATCGTGATCCCTTCGTCGTGCAGGGTGTCCTGGACCAAGCATTGAACGAGAAATGAGGAAAAGATGCGATGAGCGTAATCCGCTGGCCTGAGCCGTTCTGCGAATACCGTCGTCTTGAAAATGCAATGGCACTCCAAGAACCGGAGGTCGGGAAATGATCATGTTTGTCTGGAAGCGTTTCGCTACGCTATTCGTTGTTGGGTTGACGTTGATGTTGGTGGGTTGCTCGGATGCGAATGACGTTAACCCGTCGGACGTGAGTGGCTACAACTATACCGACTCCTACATCGCGGGATTTCGTGTCGGAAATGAAGGTCAGGAGCTTTCAGCGAGCGGACCAAACATCTTTCCGAAAAAGCCAGGTGCGGAACGTTCTGGAGGAGGGAAATACGTTTGTTGCATTGGTATTCCTTCGAAATGGCAGCCTGACATGAAACTCGTCGTCAAGTGGCGACGAGATACGCGCCCCTACGACGACGATCGAAGTGGCGATCAGTGGCTGACTGCGACCACCGAAGTGCCGCCGTATGGGCCGAGAACCTATGGTTTTTGGGTGCATTTTCTTCCGGGTGACCGTATCCGCGTTGAGATTCAGGACAAGCCGCCAATGCCAGTTAAACCAGCTGAGCAGGATCCCTACATTGTGCAGGGCGTGCTGGACCCTGAATTGAACGAGAAGTAAGGAGAAGATGCGATGAGCGTAATTCGTTGGCCAGAATCATTCAGCGAGCAAGGGCGTCTTGCCGAAGGGGAAGCTGCCAGATTGCTAGGAAAAAGTGCCTTGGCAGAGGACACGCCGGGCTGCGCGAAGACGCTGCACGTCAATCTGTTCTTCGATGGTACGAATAACAACAAAGAATGGGATGTTAAAGACAAGAAAAGACCCACGCATAGCAACGTCGCACGGTTGTTCAACGCCTGCAGTGACGATCGCGAGGTCGGGGAATATGCGTTTTACATTGCAGGCGTTGGCACTCCGTTTGATGAGATTGGCGAAGCGGCATTCTCGTCGGAAGGCAAGGCATTTGCTCTTGGTTTCGGCATGCGCGTGGCGTGGGGGTACACCCGCTTGCTGAACGCGCTGCATCAGGCAATGACAGGTAGCGCGCTGCTGGATCACACAGAATCCCGCGCCTTGTGCTCGCTGATCGACGCTGACGTCATCGCTTCGAACGACACGATGACCCGGATCGTTGGAAGGGCGTCAACGGTTTTTCCAGTGGCGGGGTCTCTCGCAACCGCTTCACGGATGCACTACGGATACAAGACTCGAGCGAAGCTGGAACGTCTCCACGGGGAGCTGTCCGCGCTTCAGAAGAAGCATAGCGGGCCGGGCGGCCAACTCAACCGTTCGATCAAGAAAGTATGGCTGAACGTTTTTGGGTTCTCCCGTGGCGCGGCGAGCGCGCGTGTATTTGTCAACCGCCTCATCAACACCTGGGCACCGGGTGGAATGATTGCTGGTTCGATTCAGTACGAAGTTAATTTCCTGGGAATTTTTGACACGGTGGCATCGGTTGGACTGCCGGATACCGTTACCGCTGCGGTCAATTTGGTCGACCTTGACGGGCACTGGGCATGGACGGCGGAAGGTGCCCTCAACATCCCCGCGTCGGTCAAGAAGTGTGTGCATTTTTTTTCGATTCACGAACAGCGGATGAGTTTTCCGCTCGATTCCATTCGAGAGAAGCAAGCCTATCCGGTCGGGGCGCCGCGCAGGATTGAGGTGGCCTATCCGGGGGTGCATTCGGATGTGGGGGGCGGTTATGCGTTCAACGAAGAAGGCAAGTCGCGGGATGGTGATGGTAGCAAGCTGAGTCAGATCGCCTTGCACAACATGTATATCGAGGCACTAAAGACCGGGGTGCCGTTAGCAGTAAAGACTGATAAAACTCCACTTCCGAAGATCGTGGAGCAGGACTTCCGTATATCTTCAAACGTTGCCCGCGCCTTTAACGACTGGCTCTCGACCGTCAATCAGAAACCCCTCGACAGCGTCGAATCGGCACTTCGCATCGGCATGGGGCAGTCGCTCGCATGGCGTACCTTGCGTGCGGATTATGGAAATCCGCAGGCCTACATCACGTCGCAGGAATTCTTCCAACATGCGCCTGAACACGAGGTCACGCCCTACGGACTGGAAACGCGAATCGCGAGCAAGGCCACATCGACTGCGCGGCTTGACGACTTGAAGCGCGAGAAGCAACAGCTCGAGAAGCAAAAGGCAGATCTTGAAGCTGCAGCGCTCAGCATGCCTGCGATTCCGGCCCTCGCGAATCCGTTCAAGAAAAAGGCGGCCGAACTTGCCGAGCAAATCAAGAAAAAGGATGCCGACATCCTGGCGGCCGCAGCGGGGAAACCGCCTCGCCCTGGCGAAGGCACGACGGACGTGATGACGAACGACAAGACCGACCTTCTGGAAGCCGCGGAAGAGTTCCGGCTCTTGCTGGCGTATCTGTATCCCGATCAACGATGGCGTTGGCAGGTGTACTGGGCACTACCACCGGCAGACACGGTGACGCTGAAGAAGGGGCCTATCGGAAAGGCAGTTCCCTTGGAGCAGAACGCCGAGGCGTATTACTTGACGGTCGACCGGAAGGATGTCGCTACGCACCGTAGGCAAGGGTCCACGGCTGCCTGGATGGGGGACCGTGACCGGGTGATCATGCTATTCGGCACCGTCGCCGAGTATCAGCCGACCCTGGATTTTGTTCTCACGCCGACGCAGGAGATGCTGCCGTTCCTGCTTAAGCACACGTCTGACGAGGCCGTGCGAAAGCTGCCTCGCGCCGCGATCCGCTTGCTGGACGATTATGTTCACGATAGCCGCGCATGGTTCCGCGTGCCCTATTTCCATGAATACGCACCCGGCGGTTACGGTTGGGCACGGACGGTCTTCGTCGGCGACGACAGGCGCGTGCGATCGCTCGGCCTGAAAGACGATGCCGCGCACATTGCCGCCGAACGTGCAAGGGTGGCGGCGGCGGATCGCGGCAACTACCTCGCCGAGCAGTTCCGGACGTTACCGCCGCCAGCGAAAGTCGACTTCAGCACCTTTCCGCGCTATTGAGCGCGCCAGCCTACGAATAGCACCATGTCAACCAGCATCGCAGTCGTCGGGGACACAACCGACCATGGCGGCCGGATCATTACCGGCTCGGATACGCACAAAATCGGCGGCAAGAAAATTGCCCGCCTGCACGATCTTGTCGATTGTCCGGAAACCTATCCGGACGGACGTCCGCACGGGATCAACAAGATTATCGAAGCCCATCCTACGCTCAGCGTCGGCGGGCGGTACGTTGCATTACATGGGCACCGCACCGAATGCGGCTGTCGGTTGATTGCCGCTTCAACGGCCAAGGTGGGGCGCTAACTATGTCGACACCCAGGAAATCCAGTGCACCGTTTGGCGCCGCGCAAACTCCCGTGAACGGCGAGGAAACATTGGAGAAAGCGTTGAACCGGGGGGACGATACGCCCGCCAGCCTGGATATTGCGCCTCCCGAAAGTTTCGAGCAGCGTCTGGCCAAGGTCAAGGTCGCGTCAAATCCGTTGCTCGAGGCTTCCCGCGTGTTGCTGCGTGCGCAGGCCGACATGCCAGAAAGATTTGAGTCGAGAGACGCGGTCGTGTTGTTGCGGAGGCTTCTCGCAGAGGAGGTCCGCGTGTTCGAGAGGCTATGCGAGCAGACCAATATCCGTCGCGACCACATGATCGGCGCGAGCTACTGCCTGTGCACGGCACTCGATGAAGCGGTCGCGCAAACCGCATGGGGCAAGGAGGGCTCGTCGGCGATCGAATGGATCCAAGGTGGACTCGCGACCACTTTCCATGGAGACCTCAAGGGCGGCGACAAGGTCTACCTGCTGATCGGCCGCTTGCTGGAGGACCCTCACGAGCATCGAGACCTCCTTCAGGTGATCTACCGGATTCTCAGTCTTGGTTTCGAAGGCCGCTACCGGGGCGTGACCGACGGTAAGCGCAAGCACGACGCGATTCGTCAGCGGCTCTACAACGTGATTACGTCGCAGCGCGATCCGGCGCCGCTGACGCTGTCGCCCCACTGGCAATCGACCGCGAAAGGCAAGCGCTTGGCCTTCACCGATTTTCCGGTATGGATCACCGTAACGGTACTGTCGGTAATCCTGCTCGGACTTTTCGGATGGTTCAAGTACGAACTGTTCAGCCGTAGCGCGGATGTTCAGAAGCAGATCGCCAACATCGCCCGCATGACGCCGCCGCCTGCACCGCCGCCACAGTTGCACCTCAAGCAGTTGCTCAAGGATGAAATTGCTGCCGGCACTGTCAGCGTCGACGAAGACGCCCGCCACAGCGCCGTCACGTTCCGCGGCGACGCGATGTTCAAGCCCGGCGGCGCTTCGGTTCAGGCATCGATGAATCCGCTGATTTCGAAGATAGCCGCAGAGATCGCCAAGGTGCCGGGCAAGGTAACGATCATCGGCTACACAGACAACGTGCCGATTCGCAGCCGGCATTTCGCATCGAATCAGGTGCTGTCGGAAGAGCGCGCCACCCAGGTCATGCAGATGCTGCAAACCGCCGGGGTGCCGGCCAACCGGCTCGAAGCCGTCGGGAAGGGCGATGCCGATCCGGTCGGCGACAACCGCACCGCGCAGGGGCGCGCACAAAACCGGCGCGTCGAGATCGACGTCGCACGCTAAGCCAGATCCGTTTCCGGAATAACACATGAAGAAGTTCCAGTTCCTGTCGTTTCTGGCCTCGCGCCAGTTCCTCGCGTTCCTCGCACTGATCGTTGTCGCACTGGTGATCTGGTTCGTCGGCCCGTTTTTCGCGTTCGGTGGGCTCAAGCCGCTCGCCGGCGCCGGCATGCGCGTGCTGCTGATCGCGCTGTTGCTCGCCGGTGTGCTGCTCTGGCTCGTGGGCTTGTCGACGAGCGTCGTGTTTGTCGCGTTGCTGTGCCTGCTGATCTGGTATGCGGCGCCGCTGCTGTCGCTCGGCCATACGGCGCCGCTCGAGCCCGTGTCGGCCCGACTCACCGCGATCGCACTGGTCGTGGCCGCTTTTGCCCTCTTCTGGATCGTCCGCCTGTGGCAAAAGATGCGCGAAGACGATGCGTTCATGAAGAAGATGCTGCGCATGGATCGCCGCAAGGATGAATCGCCTGCTGCCCCACGCTTGCAGAAAATCGAAGGGATCGTGACGAGCGCGCTCACGCGCCTCAAATCGATGCGTACCGGCGCGCGTGGTCTTGGCAAGCTGTTCCAGGGCAAGCGCTATTTGTACGAGTTGCCGTGGTACATCACGCTCGGATCGCAAAGGGCCGGCAAGACCAGCGTACTGATGAACGGCGGATTGGTGTTTCCCGTTGCCGAGCAGATGCAGCGCGCGGCCGGGATGCCTGTCGGCGACGCTGCCTCGGTGGACTGGTGGCTGACCAATGACGCGGTGTTGATCGACACGGCCGGCTACTACACGCGTCATGGCATGTCGACGGCCGAGGACGTCGATGCGCCCGTCGCGGAAACGGCAAAGCAGACAACCGGCGTTCCGGGCAAGAACGGCGCCGATGTCCAGCCGGCTGGAGAGGCTAAAGACGATGCGAAGCGGAATGAGGCAGCGCAATCGAAAGCCGCCGCCGTGTCGACCGCCAGCGGCCATGTCGTTCCGCCCGGTCAAGATGCGGGTGAACGCAGACAGAAGATCGATCGCGCGGAATGGCTTGGATTTCTGGGCATGCTGCGCCGGCATCGGCCTCGCGCGCCGATCAACGGCGCGTTGCTGACGATCGATCTTGCCACGTTGGCAGGTGCCGACGAACAGGCGCGTGTGGCTGAGGCTGCCGCGTTGCGTGCGCGGCTGGCCGAACTGAGACAGGAGTTGGGTATTCGTTTCCCTGTCTACGTGATGGTCACGAAGATGGATCGTCTGACGGGTTTCGCCGAGTATTTCGGGACGCTGGCGGCTGAGGGGCGGGCGCAGGCGTGGGGCTTCACGCTTCCATATGGCAAGGAAACGGTTGCAAAGGAAGGGCTGCGCGCGCGCTGCCAGGCGGAACTCGCCGAACTCGCGCAACGGCTTAGCGGTTCGATCGATACGCATCTGCAGGATGAGCACGATTCGCGCAAGCGCCGATCGCTTGCCGCTTTGCCCGAGGAGTTTGCCGCGCTGCTCGGACCGCTGCTCGACTTGATCGACCGGGTGTTTCTCGACTCGCGTTACGACGATACCCAGCTCCATTCGACGTTGCGCGGCGTGTATTTCGCGAGTGCGCGGCAACAGGACGGCGAGATCGTTGTTGAGCGCAGTACAGTCGTTCAACGCCTTCTGTCGACTCAGGACCGAGTTCCCGTTTCGTCGGCTCGGGCCGCCGAGGGCAACCAAGGTTTCTTCCTGCACGACCTCCTGACCCGTGTCGTGTTCCCGGAAGCGCATCTGGTGAGCCCCAACCTGCGCTGGGAATACCGCTACCGGCTTTTGCGCCTGATCGGCCACACGTTGGCCCTGCTGTTGTTCGTGTGGCTGGCAATCGGATTCCGCGCGAGCTTCGGCCACAACAGCGACTATCTCGATGCGATTGGCCGCAAGGTGACGGCGCTCACGGCTCGCGTCACCCAGCTCTACAAGGAACCCAAACTGGAAACCGTGCCGGACACGCTGACCGACGCACGCTATCTGCCGACCTTCCCGGGCCTGGACCTGTCGGGCCCGGACAGTACGTGGCGCTACGGTCTCTATACGCCAACGGACATCGCCACCGAAAGCCGCCAAGCCTACGACGCGCTCGAGGACAACCTGCTGCTGCCGCAGATCGTGCGCCGCCTGGAAGACGTCATGTCCGGTGCGATCGCCAGCAAGGATCCGAAGGCCGCCTACGATGCGCTGCGCGTATACCTGATGCTGTACGACAAGGCGAAGTTCAATGCAGATGACGTCAAGGCATGGGTGCTCGACGACTGGGCGAAGACCGACAGCGCGGCGGTTTTCGGTGGACGTGCGTCGATGATCGACCACGTGCAGCAGCTCTTCTCCGGAGAGCGCGTGGTGCAGTCGCCGCTGATCCGCAACGATGCGCTGATGCAGCAGGCGCGCGCGTTTCTCGACGGTAGCAACGCAACCGATCGCCTTTACCAGCGCGCGAAGGCGGCCATGCTCAAGGAGGCGCCCGACGAGTTTACGCTCCTGCGCGCGGTCGGCCCGCAGGCCGGCACGGTGTTCACGCGGGCGAGTGACGCGCCGTTGTCGCGCGGCGTGTCGGGTCTGTTCACGTACGAAGGTTATCGGAACCTGTTCGACAAGCGATTGCCGGAATTCGTGCAGATCGCGCGAGACGACGATGCGTGGGTGATGGGACGCTCGTATCTGGCGAGGTTGTCGGATTCGGCGCAAAAAAAAACGGCTGAGATCGTGAGCAACGCGACCGGCGCGGACGATGCGTTGACCGATGCGGTCCGCCGCGAATACCTGATGGAATATGCGCAGCAGTGGGACGCGTTTCTCGACGACATCCGGACCGTGAGCGGCACGAGCCTTGCGTTCAATCTGAAGGTGCTGCGCAGCTTCGCGGCGCCCGATTCGCCGCTGGTGCGGCTTGCGCGCGCAGCCGTGCACGAGACGACGCTCACGCAGTCGATGGCCGCGTCGGACGGTTCGCTGCTGCAGCGGGCCGCCGATCAGCTCAATCAGAAGGCGGACAAGGCGTTGGGTATTCGAGCGTCGGAACGCGTCGAACGGGAACTCGTCGACAATCACTTTGCGGCGCTGCGCGAGGTCGTGACAGGGAGCGTGGATGCGCAATCCGATCCGCAGCCTGCCGCCACGCAGGCGGACAAGACGGGGCTGGACGGCGTCACCAACCTGCTGAACGACTATTACACGACGCTCACCGTTGCCGACAATGCGTTGTCGAACAACAGCATGCCACCGGCGAGCGACGTAGCCGCGAAACTGAAGATGACGGCCGACACGATGCCCGCGCCGTTCCGCGCGGTATTGCTGCAGCTCGCCGCGGATGGTTCGCGCGAAGTCAATCAGGGGATTGGCCAACTGCTGTCGCGCCAGATGCAGGCGGTGGTCGGCGACACATGTCGGCTGATTGTCGAGGGCAATTATCCGTTTTCACCGGACAGCAAGCGTGATGTCAGCATCGACGATTTCACCCGGGTGTTTGCGCAGGGCGGCGTGATCGACGACTTCTTCGCAAAAACGCTTGCGCCGTTCGTCGATACGGCCGCGAAGCCTTGGCGTTACCGGACACTGCCGGGCGCGACCGAACCCATGCAGGGGCCGGACCTTGAGCCGTTCGAGCATGCGAAGGCAATCCGCGACGTCTTCTTCAACGATCCCGGCCACAAGCAACTGACCTGGAAGGCCGACATCCGGATTCCCGAGCTCGACCCGACGATCATGAGCCTGTCGCTCGACATCGATGGACAGACGACGCTTTATCAACACGGTCCGGTCGCGCCTTTCACGGTCACGTGGCCGGGGCCGCGCGGCGGCGTCCACACGGAAATCACGGCCAGTCCGCGGATTCGGCCGGATACGTCGACGATCGCCGCGGACGGACCGTGGGCGTTGATGCGCCTGCTCCAGACGGGTCGTGTGGTGGAGACGGCGACGCCGGGCCGCACACGCGTCGCGTTCAGTTTCGACGGTCGTCAAGCGGCGCTCGACGTCGTGAGCGCCGGGAGTGTCGCGAATCCGCTGACGAGCGACGTGCTGAAGACGTTCCGGTGTCCCAGCACGATGTCGGCGTTCAACCTGCCGGACAGCGGCCCGCCGCCGGGGTTGCCGCGAGGCATGTTGCCGGCGAGCGCGGGAAGCGCTTTCCACTGAACCGGCAGGGATCGATCGATGACTCTTTCGACAACTGATCCGCAGGGCCACGCAGGGGCCGTGGCGTCGCCGCCTGTTGCCGCACGGCTCAAGGCAGCGGAGCAGGCGATCAACCCGCTGCTCGAAGCGTCGCGCATCCTGTTGCAGGCGTTGTCCAATACGCCTGAAACGCTCGATGCCGACGCTATTGCACGGTGGCGTCGATGGCTGGGCCAGGAAATTCTTCTCTTCACCCGCATCTGCGGTGAGTTCCAGGTCCGACCCGAGCACGTCCGGTGCGCAAGCTATTGTCTGTGCTCCGCGCTCGACGAGGCGGCGATGCAGACGTCTTGGGGAAAGGGCGAAACAACCGGCGTCGAATGGCAGGACAACAGCCTGGCGAGTGTGTTAGGGCATGATCGTCAGGGCGGCGACCGTGTTTTCCAGCTGATCGACGAGGCAATGCGCCATCCGCGCGAGAACCTCGATCTGATTGAGTTGTACCAGAACATACTCGATCTCGGGTTTCGTGGGCGATACCGATTCGAAGCAGGTGGTCAAAAGCGCTTGCAGGTCATTCGCGAACACGTACACGACGTGGTTATGTCGGGTGGGCAGAGCGTGAATCGCATCAGCGAGCCGCTGAAACGTCGGCGACAGACGGTCGATCCGTGGGTACGTCCGGTGGCGGTGCGTCGGTCGCGAACGAGGTTCGTCGGAGGTCTCGCGGTTGCGTTGCTGCTGGGAGCGGGGGGATATGCCGCCGTAGACCGTTGGGTTCGCACGAAAGAGAGGCTCCGGGCGTCGCCGCTCGATGCGCTGGCTCGCAATCTGGAACTGCGCCTTCGCGATGAAGTTGCTGCAGGGAATGTCGAACTGATCCGCGACGCCGGGCGCAATGCCTTGACGCTCCGATTCAGCGGAATGTTTGGGCCCGGGGAAGCAACGGTGGCGCCGTGGGGCGCTTCGGTGGCGGCTTCGGCCGGCCGAGAAATCGCGGCTGTGACCGAGGGCGCGACCGTCCGGGTGGCGGGATACGCGGATAGCACACCGATCAGTTCGACACGTCAAGCATCTAACCAGGCGCTTTCCGAAGTGCGAGCACGGCGCGTGGCCCAAATTCTCGTTGCGGCAGGAGTACCGGCGCCGCGCATCAACGTCGAGGGAAATGGCGATGCCGATTCGCTGGCGGACAACGGCACCGCGTCGGGAAGGGCGAGAAATCGTCGCGTCGAAGTGACCATTACAGATTGATGCCTGATTGCGAACGTGCGCGCGCTCATTGACGTGCTGCGCGAGCGGGCCGGCACCGACTCGCGCGACAAGGCGGTCGGGCTGGCGGAGCACGAGCGGGCGAAGTGACGGGCGCGATGACGGAGCGATGAAGGGCCCGTGAGGCGGGCGCGGCAATTCGTCCCCATTCCCCGAACCCGTGCCCGCTCGCGGTTTTTCCCTCGCTCGCGCCGCGCAGCCGGGAGAATTTCTCCCAAAAGCATCACAAGTCATTCATCCGATGAAAAATCCGCGGTGGTCCCCTGTATGATGCGCACCTTGCGCATGAATTCGATGCGTCCCCGATCCGCCCGCCGCGCCCGAACCGCCCGGTGCGGGATCGAAAGATTCTGTAATATAAATTCCGTATACTCGTAATTTCTGATCCAGGCGCCGCCTGCCTCCGTCGCAGGCCGACCGCCCACGCAGAACAACCAGATGCGTCGCCGCCCGGCCGTCCCGCGCCGCGACATGCTATGCGCCACCACTGAACAATCTATGTCTTCCCGCCACCCTGGTCCGCCCGGCCGTGCCGCGACGGCGATCGCCCGTGTGTCGACGCTGATCCGCAACGAGCGCGTGCTGTCGCCGCTGCTCGCGCTCGGCATCGGCCTGCTGCTGATCGTGGTTTTCCAGCACCTGTCCGAATCCGTCGACTATCGGTCGGTGATCCGCCAACTGCGCCACATGTCCGTCGGCGAATGGGGCGCGTCGCTGGCCGCGACGGCCCTCAGCTATCTCGCGCTCGTCGCCCGCGATGCGGTCGGCCTGCGCTACGTCGCCGCGAAGGTGCCGCGTGCCGCGCTGTGGATCGGCGCGATCGCCGGCTCCGCGCTCGGCAACGCGACCGGCTTCGGCGCGCTGACGGGCGGCGCGGTACGCGCTCGCGTGTACGGCGTGTCGGGCGTCACGCCCGCGCAGATCGGCCGGATGACGGTATTCACCAGCGGCACGCTCGCGCTCGCGCTGGTACTGATGACGGCGCTCGGCATGGTCTGCGTGCCGCAGACGCTCGCAGCAATGCTGCATGTCGTGCCCGGCGTGCTCACGTGGAGCGGCGCCGCGCTGCTTGCGTTGCTCGCCGTGATGACCGCGATGTGCGGCAACACCGCGCGTCCGGTCGTCACGCGCTTCACATGGCTATCGTTTGACGTGCCCGCGCGGCGCGATCTCGTCGCCCAGGTCGTGTACGCGGTGCTCGACGTCGTGGCCGCCGGCCTGACGCTGTGGGTGTTGCTGCCGGCCGCGCCGGTCGGCTTCCCGACCTTCATCACCGTGTACGCGGCCGCGCTGCTGCTCGGGATGATCGGCCATACGCCGGGCGGGATCGGCGTGTTCGAGGCCGCGATGGTCTTCACGCTGGGCCGCGAAGTGCCCGCGCACGAGATGGTCGCCGCGCTGATCGCCTATCGCGCGATCTACTTCGGCGTGCCGCTCGTGCTGTCGGCCGGCCTGCTGGCCGGTTTCGAGGGCCGCGCGCTGCGGCGCCGGCTCGTGTCGCGGCAGGCCGCGCGCGTGTCGCAACTGGCGCCGCTGTTCCTGAGCCTCGTGACCTTCGCGGTCGGCGGGATGCTGGTGATCTCGAGCGCGACGCCCGCGTTCTGGCACCGGATCGCGATCCTGCGCAACATCGTGCCGCTGTGGGTGCTCGAAGGCTCGCAGGTGATCTGCAGCGTGCTGGGCGTCGCGTTGCTGTTCGTCGCGCGCGGACTGCTGCGGCGGCTGGACGGCGCATGGTGGATGACCTTCGCGCTGACGCTCGCGAGCCTCGCGCTGTCGTTCGCGAAGGGCCTCGCGTTCGTCGAGGCGGGCGTGCTCGGCACGCTGCTGGTGCTGCTGCTCGTCAGCCGCCGCCGTTTCAACCGTCACTCGTCACTGCTCGCCGAGCGCTTCACGGTGAGCTGGTTCGTGTCGGTGACGATGGTGCTCGTCCTCGCCGTGTGGGTGCTGTGCTTCGCGTTCCGCGACGTGCCGTACACGCGCGATCTGTGGTCGCATTTCGCGTTCGACGAGCGCGCGCCGCGGGCGCTGCGCGCCACGCTCGCGGCCGGCGTGTTCGTCGCGATGTTCGCGCTATGGCAGCTGCTGCGTCCCGCACCCGGCCGTTTCGTGAAGCCGGTCGCGCAGGACCTGCTCGACGCCGAGCAGATCATCCGCGCGCAGGAATGCAGCGATGCGGGCCTCGCGCTGATGGGCGACAAGTCGTTCCTGTTTTCCGAATCGCGCCGCGCGTTCCTGATGTACGCGAAGAACGGCCGCACGTGGGCCGCGCTGCACGACCCGGTCGGCCCGCGTGAGGAATGGCCGGCGCTGATCGGCAAGTTCATTGCGCTGGCGCACGCGCACAGCGGCCGCGCGGCGTTCTACCAGGTGCGCGCGAACGCGCTGCCGCTGTATCTCGACGCGGGGCTCACGCTGATGAAGCTCGGCGAGGAAGCGCACATCGCGCTCGACCGGTTCGACCTGAAGGGCTCGAACCGGTCGCACCTGCGCTATGCACTGCGCCGCGGCGACAAGGACGCGCTGACGGTCGAGGTGATCGCGCCGCGCGACGTGCCGGCTGCGCTGCCGTCGCTGCGCGACATCTCGGACGGCTGGCTCGACAGCCGCGACGCGCGCGAGAAAAGCTTCTCGGTGGCCGCGTTCCACGACGGCTATCTCGCGACGCAGTCGGTGATGCTGGTGCGCCAGGCCGACAAGCCGATCGCGTTCGTCACGTTCATGACGACCGACCTCAACACCGAGGCGACGGTCGGCGTGATGCGCCATCTGCCGGACGCGTCGCCGTATGCGATGGAGTATCTGTTTACGCAGCTCGCGCTGCATCTGAAGGAAGCGGGGTTCCGCAAGCTGAGCCTGGGCATCGCGCCGTTCTCGGGGATGGGGGCGGCGAAGATGCCGTCGCCATGGCACCGGTTCGGGCTGATGGTCTGGCGCTTCGGCGGCCGCTTCTACAACTTCCGTGGCTTGCGTGCATTCAAGAGCAAGTTCGAGCCGCACTGGGAGCCGCGCTATCTCGCGGCCTCGGGCTCGGTTGGCGTGTTCGTCACGCTCGCGGATCTGTCCCTGCTGGCTGGAGGTCGGCGTTCATGATGTTGAAGAAGGGTATCGCGCAGGCGGCAGTCGCCTGCGCGGGAATGATGCTGGCCGGCGCCGCGCTCGCGGCGCAGCCGGCGGCGGCGAAACCGGAAACCGTGTCGGGCGGCCGCTACGGCCCCGTGACCGTGACGAAGCCGAGCGGCCCGCTGCGCGGCTTCGTGGTGCTGTACTCGCGTGAGCGCGGCTGGGGCGCCGCCGACCAGCAGGCGGCCGACGCACTCGCGAAAGCGGGCGCGATGACGGTCGGCGTGGATTCGGAGCGCTATGCGGCGAACCTCGCCGCGAAGCAGGAAACCTGTCACCACCTCGACGGCGACGCCGAGGCGGTCAGCCACCAGCTCGAACGCCTCGCGCAATCGGCGCGTTACTACACGCCGATCGTCGCGGGCGTGGGCCAGGGCGGCGCGATCGCGAAACAGATCCTGTCGATGGCGCCGGAGAACACGATCGCCGGCGTCGCGTCGGTGGCGCCGGCCGCGAAGCTCGATGCGCGCTTCAAGCCGTGTCCGCCGGATCCGACGATCGTGCGCCGCGCGATGCCTGGCTTCGTCGAAACGGCCGCGGCCGGCGACACCGCGAAGCTCGTGTCGCTCGTCGCGTCGCACCTGCACGACACCAGCCGCAGCGACGAGCTCGACGTGTCGGACCTGCCGCTCGTCGAGCTGCCGGCCAAGGGCGGCAGCGACCGCCTCGCGATCGTGATCTCGGGCGACGGCGGCTGGCGCGATCTCGACAAGACGATCGCCGAGGCGTTGCAGCGCGACGGCGTGTCGGTGGTCGGCATCGACAGCCTGCGCTACTTCTGGAGCGAGAAGCCGCCCGCACAGGTGAGCCGCGACCTGGCGCGCGTGATGCGCACGTACATGGCGCGCTGGCATGCGAACCGTGTGGCGCTCGTCGGCTACTCGTTCGGCGCGGACGTGATGCCGTTCGCGTACAACCGGCTGCCGGCCGACCTGCGCGACAAGGTCTCGGTGATGTCGCTGCTCGGCTTCGCGCCGGCGGCGGATTTCCAGATTCGCGTGACGGGCTGGCTCGGGATGCCGGCGAGCGACAAGGCGATGAAGGTCGCGCCGGAAATCGCGAAGGTGCCGCCGCCGCTCGTGCAGTGCTTCTACGGCGCGGAAGAGACGGACACGATGTGCCCCGCGCTCGTGAATACGGGTGTCGACGTGATCAAGACGGGGGGCGACCACCACTTCGGCCACGACTACATCGCGCTCGAGAGGAAGATTCTCGGTGCGTTCGGCAAGCCGGTCGCGGCGCGCTGAACGCGGGCGCCCGCTTCGTGGCGGGCGCGGCGCTTGCGGTTCATCGGACGGGCGGCCTGCGGGCCGCCCGTTTTTACTTCTCCGCGTGCGTGGCGGCGTCCTGCCGCGGTGTCGCCGTTCTCGCATCGCGCTGGTAGAAGCCCGGAAACCGGTCGAGCTGCCGGTGCGCGGCCGCGAGATCGGTGCCGGCGCCGAGCACCGCACTCGAAAACCCGGTGCGCTCCATCAGCAGCAACTGGTCGATCAGCACGTCGCCTGTCGCGCGCAGGTCGCCGGCGAAGCCGAAGCGCTTGCGCAGCAGGTACGCCTGGCTGTATGCACGGCCGTCGGTGAAGGACGGAAAGTGCAGGTCGATGCGCGCGGCCTGCGCGATCCGTGCGGCGAGCGGCGGCAGTTCCTCGTCGTTGCCGATCGCCAGGGTCGTCAAGGTCGTCAGGAGCGCGCTGTCGGGCGGATTCGCGTCGTCGGCGTGTTCGGTCGGCGTCAGAAGGCGGATGCGCGGATTCGTGCTTGCGGGTTCGTCGGTCGGTTTCATGCATGCTCCGCGTGGTGACGTGCGTCGTTCGCCGCCGCCTTGAAGGGTTCGGCGCCGATGCGGCGCACCGTGTCGATGAATCGTTCGCTGCGGCCGTCGGCATCGAGCCGCGCGTCGAGATACGTGTTGACGAGCGCGTCCACGACGTCGACGATCTCGTCCGCCGAGAACGACGGGCCGATCACCTTGCCCGGCCGGGCGGGGCCGCTCGCGCTTGTACCGTCCGAGCCGCCGAGCGTCACCTGATACCACTCCGCGCCGTCCTTGTCGACGCCGAGGATGCCGATGTGCCCGCTGTGATGGTGGCCGCACGAGTTGATGCAGCCGCTGATGTGCAGGTCGATGTCGCCGACGTCGTGCAGCATGTCGAGATCCTGGAACCGTTCGGCGATCGCGTCGGCGATCGGGATCGAGCGCGCGTTCGCGAGTGCGCAGAAGTCGCCGCCCGGGCACGCGATCATGTCGGTCAGGAGTCCGACGTTCGCGCTGGCAAGGCCGACCGCGCGCGCATGTTCCCACAGCAGGAACAGGTCGTCGACGTGCACCCACGGCAGCACCACGTTCTGCGCATGCGTGACGCGCGCCTCGCCGGCCGAGAAGCGCTCGGCGAGCTCGGCGAGCGCGTCGAGCTGCTCGGGCGACGCGTCGCCGGGCGCCTGCAGGCGGCGCTTGAACGACAGCGTGACGATGCGCAGCGCGCGGTCGCGGTGCGCGGCGACATTGCGTGCGAGCCAGCGCGCAAAGGCCGGATGGCGATTGGCGTGTGCGGCCATGCGCGCGTCGGCGTCGTCCAGGTCGAGCGTGCGCGACTTCAGGCGCGGCGGCACGAACGATGCCGCGATGCGGTCGAATTCGGCCTGCGGAATCGTGTGCGGGCCGCCGTCGTGCTCGACGATCTGGCAGAACTCTTCCTCGACGTCGTCGATATAGCGCTGCCCCTCGCTTTTCACGAGGATCTTGATGCGCGCCTTGTACTTGTTGTCGCGCCGCCCGTAGCGGTTGTACACGCGGACGATCGCCTCGATGTAGTTCATCACGTGCTGCCACGGCAGGAACGTGCGCAGCAGCGTCGCGATCAGCGGCGTGCGGCCCATGCCGCCGCCGACGCTCACGCGAAAGCCGAGTTCGCCCGCGTCGTTGCGCACGAGCTTCAGCCCGACGTCGTGCCAGTCGGTCGCCGCGCGGTCCTCGGCCGCGCCGGTGATCGCGATCTTGAACTTGCGCGGCAGGAACGCGAATTCCGGATGCAGCGTCGTCCACTGGCGCATCACCTCGGCGAACGGGCGCGGATCGGCGATCTCGTCCGGCGCGACGCCCGCGCGCTCGTCGCACGAAATGTTGCGGATGCAGTTGCCGCTCGTCTGGATCCCGTGCATGTCGACGGTCGCGAGCAAGTCCATCACGTCGGCCGCCTTCGCGAGCGGAATCCAGTTGAACTGCACGTTGGTGCGGGTCGTGAAGTGCGCGTTGCGAGTCGGCAGGCGCAGCGTGCCGAGCAGCGCCTGCGTGTCGCACGCGGCGCGATAGGTGGCGTCGTCGGGCACGTCGTAGTCGCGTGCGATCCGTGCGAGCACGCGCAGCTGCGCGCTCGACAGTTCACCGTACGGCACGGCGACGCGCAGCATCGGCGCATGGCGCTGCACGTACCAGCCGTTCTGCAGGCGCAACGGCCGGAACGCGTCCTCGTTCAGCGTGCCGTGCTGCCAGCGTTCGAGCTGGTCGCGGAACTGGGCGGCGCGGCTGTACACGAGCGCCCGGTCGAAATCGGTATATCGATACATGACGTGATACGCGAGAGGAGCGGCGGCGCGGGGAGGCGCGCCGCTCGGGAGGGGACGTTGCGACGGGTGTCAGGCAACCGGAGACAGCGTAGGGAACGCGGGGCGGCGGGACAAGCAGCAGATCGGGACGAAAAGGGCGCAGCAGTTCGACGGCGTGCCGGCGAACGTCGGGCATGCGCTGCGCATGCCCGCGTCTGGCTCAGGCTTGCGCCTGCGCGTCGACGATCAATGCAGGATCGAGTGCGCGGATACGCTGGTCGATGAAGTAGCCGCCGCCTTCCTGGTAGCGCAGATACAGCCGGCCGCACGACACGCAGCGGCTGACGTTGCAGCGGTTGTACGGGAAGTGGCGCGGCGCGATCGGCGCGTTGTCGGACCAGTAGCGCGTGCCGGCCGGATGGTATTCGTCGTAGGTCGGCTCGGGGTCGCCGGACGGCGCGAGCGTCGCCACTTCGGCGAGCTGCGCGCCCTGCAGCGACAGCGGCAGGCTCGTCCAGCCGGCAAGCGGGGTGTTGGTGCAGATGCACGGCTGCGTGACGCCGGCGGCTTCGGCCGCGAGCTTCAGCAGCGCGGCGTGATCGAGGTAGGGCAATGCACTCATGAGATGGGCGGCGTGCGAAGGAGCGAAGGGGCTTGCAATGTAACCTGTGTGCGCGTCGGCTGCACCGCGGCGGCTTGCGTGCGGCTCAACCGGCCTTGCGTACCGCCGGCTCGGCGACCAGCTCGCCGAGCACGCGGATCGCGCGTTCGATGTCGCGGCTCCACGGATGGCCGAAGTTCACGCGCACGCAGCGCTCGAAGCCGTGCGCGGCCGAGAACAGTGGCCCGGGCGCGAAGCTGATGCCGCGCGCGATCGCCAGGCGATGCAGTTCCATCGCGTCGATCGCATCGGGAAACGACAGCCACAGGAAATACCCGCCGTCCGGCCGCACCCATTCCACGCCGGGCGGCAGCCAGCGCCGCAGCGCGTCGTCCATGCGGGCAAGCTGCGTCTGCAGCGCGCCGCGCAGCTTGCGCAGGTGACGATCGTAGCCGCCGTGCTCCAGATAGTTCGCGATGCCGGCCTGCGCGGGAATGCTCGCCGACAGCGTGGTCATCAGCTTGAGCCGCTGCACCTTTTCCGCGAAACGGCCGGCGGCGGCCCAGCCGATCCGGTAGCCGGGCGCGAGGGTCTTCGAGAACGAACTGCAATGCATCACGAGGCCGTGCCGGTCGAAGGCACGCGCGGGCAGCGGGTAGTCGGGCCCGAAATGCAGCTCGCCGTAGACGTCGTCCTCGATCAGCGGCACCTCGCGCGCGGCGAGCATCTCCACGAGCGCACGCTTCTTGTCGATGGACAGCGTGACGCCGGTCGGATTCTGGAAATTGGTCATGAACCAGCACGCGCGGATGTCGTGCCGGTCGAGCGCGTTCGCGAGCGCATCGAGATCGAGCCCCGTGCGCGGATCGACGGGGATTTCGACCGCGCGCAGGTCGAGCCGCTCGATCGCCTGCAGCGCCGCATAGAAGCCGGGCGATTCGACCGCCACGACGTCGCCGGGCCGCGTGACGGCCATCAGGCACAGGTTCAGCGCCTCCAGCGCGCCATTCGTGACGACGATCTCGTCGATGGGCTGCGCGACGCCGGTCGCGAGATAACGCCGTGCGATCTGCTGGCGCAGCGCCTCGTTGCCGGGCGGCAGGTCGACGACCGTGCTCCACGGGCTGACGAGCCGCGTCGCCTGCGCGAGCGATTTCGCGAGGCGTGGCAGCGGAAACAGCTGCGGCGACGGGAAGGCGGAGCCGAGCGGCACGATGCCAGGCTGCGTCGCGGCGTCGAGCACCGAGAACACGAGATCGCTGATGTCGACCTTGCGCGTCACGCCGGCGCGGCTCGCGCGGCGTTTCGCGGGCGGGGTCGCGGCCGGGCCCGCGCCCGGCGCGACGTAATAACCGGAGCGCTCGCGCGCGCGGATCAGCCCCCACTGTTCGAGCAGGTAGTACGCGCGAAACACCGTCGACTGGCTCACGCCATGCTGCGCGATGATCTGCCGTAGCGACGGCAGGCGCGTGCCGACCGCGAGGTTGCCGTTGCGGATTTCGTCGGCGATCGTGTGGGCGAGGGTTTCGTAGCGTTTCATCGGTGCGGATGGGAGCACGTGGCCCGCCGCGCGCGAGGCCGGTGCGGCGCCGCGCCGGCGGGCGCGGCCCGCGCGGCCCACATTGTCCGACGAGCGGCTCGAAAAGAAAAGCGCGACGGGCCGCGACGCGTCGCGCTTTCCCCGCGCTGCCGATGCCTGCGCTGCGTCAGGCCGCGTTCGGCTCCGCGTTGCGGCCGCTCGCGCCGTTGCGCAGCGGCGGCAGCGGCCCGATCTTGCCGGCGACGATCAGGTACGACAACGCACCGACCACGCACGGCGCACCGGCAACGGCGAGCGGCACGACGAACGAGCCTTTCGTGATCGACAGCATCACGCCGGTGAACGTCGTGATGAAGATGCCCGCGAGATTGCCCGCGAAGTTCCGGATGCCGCCGAGCGACGCGACGTGCGCGGGCGTCGGCGCGACTTCGCCGACCGGCGTCCACATGTTCGCGCCAGCGGACGACAGGCTCGCATAGGCGAGCGCGAACAGCGCGAGGCAGGCCCAAACGTTCTCGACGAACGCGGACAGCGCGATCGACGACGCCAGCAGCATGCCGAGCACGAGGCCGGTCTTGCACGCGGCGGTGGCGCTCCAGCCGCGCCGGAACAGGCTGTCCGACACGCAGCCGCCGAGCCGGCCGCCGGGAATCGCCAGCAGCGCGGGCAGCATGCCCCACGTGCCGGGCGCATCGAATGCATGCGCAGTGCATGCCATGCGCGGCCAACATCGCGTAACGACTTTCTCCTGATCATTGTTCGTTCGCGCGCGTGGGTTCGTCTGCTCGCGATGACATGCGATCGAACGGGCGCACGCATGTCGTCCACCGCATGTGGACGACACGGTGCGCGTGCGGCTTGTTCCAATTGCGCCGCGATATTTTTTATGGTCTCGTTGCAGGATAACGCGTCGATTCGAAAAAGGACGGCGAATGCAGTCGGGCCAGTCGTACGGGGTTCCATTGATCAGGGGAATGGGCGCGCGCGAGCGTGGGCTTCGTGCCGTCCGTCGATTGCTCGTCCTGTTGGCGCTGGGCTTGTCATGCCCGCCCGCGTTCGCCGCTTCTCCCGAAACCGCCAGCGACACTGTGCTGCGTGTTCTTGCGTGGCCAGGCTATGCGGACAACGATGTCGTCAATGCATTTGAGACGCAGTTTCATGTGCGCGTCGAAGTGACGTTCGTCGACTCCGACGAAGCGTTGTGGACGCGGATGCACAGCGCATCGCCGCCACCATACGACGTGCTCGCGGCCAACACGGCCGAAATCCAGCGCTATGCGCGCGAAGACCTGCTCACGCCGATCGACCTGTCGCGGATCCCGAACCGCCGGCGGCAACTGCCGAACTTCCGGCAGCTCGCGACGATCGGCGGGCTCGTGCACAACGGTTCGACCTACGCGATTCCGTTCACGTATTCGTCGATGGGGCTCATCTACGATCGCAAGCAGGTGCCGGCCGCGCCGCACTCGATGCTTGAGCTCTGGAATCCTCACTACCGCGGCAAGGTGCTCGACTTCAACAGCGCGCAGCATAATTTTTCGTTTGCCGCGCTCGCGCTCGGCTATTCCGATCCGTTTCACCTGTCGCCCGCGCAGACGCTTGCCGTCGCGCACAAGCTGGTCGACTTGCGACGCAACCTGCTTACCTACTACACGCTTCCGGAAGAAGCGACCGCGCTGTTCGTCCAGCATCGTGCGGCGCTGATGTTCGGCAACTACGGCACGCAGCAGGTCGAACAGCTACGTCGCGCCGGTGCGGATGTGGGTTACGTGATTCCGGACGAAGGCGCGCTCGCGTGGCTCGACTGCTGGGGCGTCACGCGCGGCGCGGCGCATCGCGAGCTCGCGTTCGCGTGGATCAACTACATGCTCGAACCGGCAATAGGCGCGCTGCTGACAGGGCGCCAGGGGCTCGCGAACACGCTGGAATCGCCACCTGGTCTCGAGACCGGCCACCGGCACCTCGTCTGGATCCAGCCGGTCGAGGACATCACGCGGCGCGAGTCGCTGTGGAGTCGCATCGTGTCGGGCGACCGTCCGGAGCGATTCGAAAAATGATCAGGCTCGGGCTTACGTGGAAGCTGTCGGTGCTGTTCGTGTGCATCGGCGTGATCGCGTCCGGCACGACCGGCTACTACACGTACCGCGCGAACCGGACGATGCTCGTGCAGGAAGCACAGCACAGCCTGCTGATGTCGACGCACTTGCTCGGGCAGCGCTTCACGACTGCGCTGTCCGACGTGGCCGACGATGCGCTCGTGCTCGCGCAATTGCCATCGACGGCGCTGGTCGTGGGTAGCGAGAGCACCGATCGCACGCCGCGCTCGCGGCTCGAGCAGGTGTATTGCAGCTTCATGAGGAATCACCCCGAGTACCAGCAGATCCGGTTGATCGCAGCCGGCAACTTCGGGCTCGAGCGGATCCGCGTCGATCGCGACGTGCACGGCATTGTCGTGCTGCCGGAGAGCGCGTTCCAGGAGAAAGGGCAGTTTTCCTACGTATTCGATACGCTGGCGACGGCCCCCGGCCATATCTACCTGTCGCCGATCGTGATCAATCACGAGACCGGTTCACATGCGGCCGAAGGGCTGCCGATCCTGCGCGTGGGCACGCCGGTCGTCGACGCGGGCGGCCAGGTCGTCGGCGCGCTGGTCGTCGACGTCGAGCTCTCGCGCGTGTTCGATCGGCTCGAGCGAGATCTGCCCCAAGACTATGCGGTATACCTCGCGAACAAGTGGGGCGACTTCCTCGTGCATCCCGATCCGTCGCAGACGTTCGGCTTCGATCGCGGGCGGCGCGTGCTGATGCAGGACAGCTTTCCCGCCACTCGGGCGTTGTTCGCCGGTACGCGCCCGAACGTGGAGATCGACGGTCTCGCGCAGCCCGACGATGTACCGGGACAGATGTTCGCGTTCGTGCGCATGCCGTTCGGGAGCAACGAGGGCAACCGGTTCGTCGTGCTCGGCATGGCGCGTCCGCTCGCGGACGTGCTGACGCCGGCCGGGATTCTCGGAGAACGGATCATCCGGATGGTGCTCTTGTTGAGCGTGGCGGCGGTGATTCTCGCGATCCTGTTTGCACGCGCGATGACGCGGCCGCTGCAGATGCTCGCGCGTGCGGCGACCCACGTGTTCGACGATCCGGTCGCCGAACGGTTGCCCGTCGCGCGGGCCGATGAGATCGGCGTGCTGGCGCGCTGCTTCGACAGCATGCGCGTCGAGATCCGCACGCAGGTCGCGATGCTGCGTGCGAAGCAACTGGAGCTCACGCACCTCGCCGGTCACGATCCGTTGACCGGTCTGCCGAACCGCCTGCTGTTCATGGAGCATCTCGATGCCGCGATCCGGCATGCGGCCGAGGTGCACGAGGGGCTGGCGGTGATGTTCGTCGATCTCGACCGCTTCAAGCAGATCAACGACCAGCACGGGCATGCGGCCGGCGATCGCACGCTCGTCGCGGTCGCGAAACGGCTGAGCCACGTGCTGCGTAGCGGCGACATGGCCGCGCGGCTCGGTGGCGACGAATTCATCGTGCTGATTTCGGACGTGCGCTCGCCGGCGTTGATCGGCGATATCGCGTCGCGCATCCAGATCGTGATGGCCGAAGAGCTGGAGTTCGGCGACCGGCACCTCGCCGTGGGCGCGAGCATCGGCGTGAGCGAATATCCGGCCGACGGCGCGTCGGCCGAGGAGCTGCTGGTGAAGGCCGATGCGGCGATGTATGCGGCGAAGGCGTCTGCGCAGTTCGCATGCGTGCGTTATCAGGAGCTGCTGGGCGGCGGTGTCGGCCCGGATACCGAGGGCCGCGTGGCGGCGGGAGGCAGCCGCTGACGGCGGGCCGGCCGTGCGGGCGGCACAAACGCGACGAGCCCGTCCGGGGACGGGCTCGCTGCATCTTGCGGCGGACTGCGCGCTGCGCGCGCAGCGGCGGGCTTAGTGGCCGAAGTAGACCGAGTCGCGTGCGTTCAGCACCTTGGCTGCCGGTGCGCCGCCCTGGACGACCGGGGCCGCTTGTGCGCCGTAGCCGCTGTTGTCGGCGGCGTGCACGCGCTCTTGCGCGGCCTGGATGTCGGCCGGGTAGTACGGGCTCGACTGGCTCGGCTTGTAGCCGGCGCTTTCGAGCTGGACGAGTTCGTTGCGCACTTGTGCGCGGGTCACGGTGCTTTGGGCGAATGCGCCGAACGAAGCGGACAGGGCGACAGCGGCAACGACTGCGGAAACGAGCGATTTCATGATGACCTCCGATGTTCTATTGACTTCGCTGTCGACACCATGTCGTAAGCGATTGATTACATCGTAGGCTTCGACCGAGCTAGGGTAAACGTGGATTCCAGCGAAAGATCATTGCAAGCGAGGCAATAATTTCGAGATAAATTGGATCGGTCCCTGTCATGGGTTGCGGGAATCGCAAACAGGCGGGAGCGGTGACGGGCCGCGGACGCGCCGCGTATGGGCGCGCGCAGCGGCGTGGCGCCGCCGGCAGGTGAGGCGGGATGGGGGAAGCCGGATCAGACGCCGTCGGCGTCGTCGATCTCCTTGCGCTCGCGGCGTTCCTCGTTGCCGCGGCGCGCCCGCAGGCGCTGGCGCGACAGGACCGCGATCACCTGCTGGGTCGGTGCGCCGGACGGCAACTCGTTGCGGATGCGATCGGGCACCATCGGCAGGCCCGCGCGCTGCCGGCGCAGTGCCTTCGCGATTGCCCGGCGGCATTCGTCCCCGTGGCAATCCCATTCATCGCGGATTCTCTGGCAATAACGGCATTGTTCCATCGGGACAGTCTAACGTGTCTTGGGGATCGCGGCAGAGCCGGGCACCGGGCGGGGACTGGACTCGCGGGCGCGATGCGGCCGATTGCACCGGTCGTGAGCCGCGTGCCATGCCGGACTGTGAATCGATCGGGGGGCGGCCATCGACAGGAAAATCCGGTTTGCCGTGCTTCCGCCTACGGATTGCTTGCGCCGCGGAAGTCCGCTTGCCTGCGCGACCCGATCTCCGTCATTTCGTGTCTGCGTGCCCGCCATCGACATGGGCGGCGGGCGGTGCCGCGTGCCGGAAAACCCCCGACTTCCAGATCATCTGGGACGCGGCGACGAGCACGAACAGCAGGACGACCATCCGGAAGATGCGCGGCGACATCCTGTCCCGCAGCGGGCGAACGAGCCACATGCCGGCGATGGCGGGCAGGCTGGCCGCCGCCGAGACCGCGAGGTCGGCGCCGCTCGCATGCGCGGCGCCGCTGAACGTGGTGATCAGCGTGACGATCGACACGACGAGGATGATCGCGATCTGCTTCGTGAAGGCGCGGCCGGTCGCGCCGGATGAAATCAGGTAGGTGGCGAGCAGCGGGCCCGGCACCGACGCGATGCTCTCCATCAGCGCCGCGCCGAACCCGAGCGCAAATCCGACGGGCTTCTGCCATGCCGGTGGCAGGTTCAGCTTCGGCGCACTCAGCATCAGCGTCGCGGCGACGATCAGCAGCGCACCCGACGCGGCCTGCGCGTGGCCCGGATTCAGCGACAGCAGGATCGCGACACCGATCACGTTGCCGAGCACCGTGCCCGCGATCGGGGCGGCGATTTTCCGCACGGTGGCGAGCACCTCGCCGCCTTCCAGCGCCTGCGGAATGTTGCCGAGAATGATCGGCATCGACAGCAGCAGCACGGCATGCCGGATCGGCAGGAACTGGCTGAGTATCGGCATGGCCACCAGCGGGACGCCGATACCGGTGATTCCCTTGACCATTCCGCCGAGCAGCAGCGCGACGGCGATGCCGATCAGGTCGAGCAGCGCGAGCCCGTGCAGGCTGGAAACCAGCACACCATCAGTCAGATCGAGATGAGTCATCGGGAGCAGGTCGAGACATAAGCGGCAGCGGGTGCGGTCGACGGCACCCGCTGCCGATGCGTGCGGTGCCGCACGCTATTGTTTGGTTTCAGGTCGAACCGGTCGTCCGGTTGCGTCGACTGCCGTCGGTATCCGACGGGCCAAGCTTTGCCGTTTACCGCGTTGGCGCAAGCGTGCGCGTGCGACGGCGACGGCGACGGCGACGGCGACGGCGACGGCGTTCGATACGGTTCGAGGCTGAATCTTACCCGAGCGCGGCGCGGGGCATCGGGCGTGGCCCGGATTCCGCGCGCCGCCGAATAGCGTTGGCCGGCTTCGATCCGGTTCATGACGCGTCACCTTATCATGTGAAAAATACATGGACCGAAACAAGGAGGCGAGATGACGCTTGCGCAATTGCAGGCTCTGGCGGCCGTCGTCGAACTCGGCTCGCTGACGGCCGCGGCCGACCGGCTGAGCCGCAGCCAGTCCGCGATCAGTCACGCGCTGACCGAACTGGAGGACATCACCGAGGTCAAGCTGCTGCTGCGCGACCGCCAGCCGGTCGTCCTGACCGCCGCCGGCGAACGGCTGTGGCCGTACGTGCAGAACGTCGTTCGGGAAGCGCAGACGCTGCGCCAGCAGTTCGGCCTGGCGCGCGGCAAGCTCGAAGGGCGGCTGGTCGTGGCGTCGCTGCCGAGCGTATCGCTCGCGTTCGTCGTCCCCGCGCTCGAGGCGTTGAAAGCCGCGCATGAGGGCGTCACGGCGGTGCTGCTCGAAGGCACGGACGCGGAAGTCGAGGGGTGGCTCGAGGACGGCACCGCCGACATCGGCGTGGTCGCTGGCACGAAGACCTTTGCGAACAGCCTGCCGCTGCTCGACGAGGATTTCGTCGCGGTGGCGGCCGACGGCATGTTCGACGGCCGCAAGAGCGTGTCGGCGAAACTGTTGTCCGCGATGCCGTTCATTTTCTCCAAGGCGGGGTGCGGGCCGGTCATCGCGGACTACTTCGCGCGCAACGGTGCGTCGCTTCGCGCGGCGTTCAACGTGGTCGAGATGCGGACCATCCTGTCGATGGCCGAGGCGGGAATGGGCGTGTCGATCGTTCCGCGCATCACGCTCACCTACACACGGTTCGGCGGCCGCGTGCTGGAGCTGTCGCCCAGGCTGCATCGTTGCGTGCGGCTGTCGTGGAACGCGACCGGCAATGCGGTCGCCGACGCATTCGTGAAGCTGGTCGACGCGCAACGCGCGAAGGCCGGAAAGGCCGGAAAGGCGATTCAGGCACGGGCGAAAAAAGGAAAGTAGCGCATCGACAGGGCAATGAGGCGATGAAGCGCACTCATGTGGGACTTGCAGTTTATTCATGCCGACAGCCGTCGACATGCAATACATTGCTGAGCATCCCACCTGATTTCATTGCGTCGAAGGAGACCGCCGTGCCGGCCTTGCCCACCCTGATTGCTTTCGGACTCGTGTCGCTCGGCATGGTCCTGACGCCCGGCCCGAACATGATCTACCTGATTTCCCGCTCGATCTGCCAGGGCCGCCGCGCGGGGCTGGTGTCGCTCGGCGGCGTGGCGCTGGGGTTCGTGTTCTACATGTTCTGCGCGGCATTCGGCATTACCGCGCTGGTGCTGACCGTGCCGTACGCGTACGACGCGTTGCGCTTCTCCGGCGCGCTGTACCTGTCGTATCTCGCATGGCAGGCGCTCAAGCCCGGCGGCCGCTCGGCATTCCAGGTCCGGCAATTGCCGCACGACAGCGGCGCGAAGCTCTTCACGATGGGCTTCGTCACGAACCTCGCGAACCCGAAGATCGCGGTGATGTATCTGTCGCTGCTGCCGCAGTTCATTTCACCGGGGCACGGCAGCGTGCTCGCGCAATCGCTGGCACTGGGCTGCGTGCAGATCGCGGTCAGCGTCTGCGTCAATGCGCTGATCGCGAGCATGGCCGGCTCGATCGCGGGGTTTCTTGCCGACCGGCCGGTCTGGGCGCGGGTGCAGCGCTGGTTGATGGGGAGCGTGCTGGCGGGATTGGCGGTGCGTATCGCGCTGGAATCGCGACGCTAGCGGCAACGCGGCTCGCGGTGGAAACCGGCGCGCCGATGTGCACGCAATGTGCGGCGGACGAACAGGTGCAGCCGATCCACGCGACGCAGACCGTCACGTATTCGCCGTATCCGTAGGCGGATGGCGCACGATGTCCCGCACGAGCCAGCCCCGGCCGCCCGTCGCGCGATCACGCACTGCGGGCAGCCGCCGCATCAGCGTTCGCCGCGCTTCTTGCTCAACTCGATCGTCTCGAACAGTTCGTACTGCGCGCTCGGGTGCTGATCCGCGCCCGGCGCGTGGTAGTAGCGCATCGTGATCGTCGTGTGGCCGCCCGGCTTGCCCGGATCGTGATCGAACACCGCGATTCCGTAGCCCGTGCCCGTATCGCGGCGCGCGGACCAGATCGCATCCTCCAGCGCATCGGCCGGCTTGCGCACGAACGTGTTCGCCGTCGTGCCCGGCACCGGCCGGTTCGGCTTCGTGAAGACCTTGGCCTGCGCATAGCCGGTCGCCGGGTTCTCGCCGTACACGTCGAGCGGCGCGCTGGTGCCGCCGCCGCCGAGGATCAGGTGAATCGTGCCGTGGCTCGTGTCGAACGTCGTGCGGTCGGGATCGGTCGTGCCGACCGGACGCGGCTGCAGCGTTTCGACGACTTCGCCGGTCGATGCATCGACGCCCGCGCGGTGATTGCAGCCGCGCACCGGGTAGCTGCGCTCGTAGTCGTGATCGTGACCGCACAGCACGAGATCGACGCCGTAACGATCGAACAGCGGCAGCCATGCCTCGCGGATGCCCTTGTCCGAGCCGTTGCCCGTCTTCGACGAACTCAGCGCGTCCTGGTGCATCTGCACGACGATCCAGTCGATGTCGTCGTCGTGCGACGCATGACGCAGCGTGTGCTCGAGCCAGCGCGTCTGCTCGCCGTTGCTGTAGCCGCGCACGTAGAACGACGTGCCCGGCTCGATCGGCGCGCGGCCGGTGCTCGCGGCCGGCACCAGTGGATCGGGGCCGCCGACGAACGCGGCTGCATCCTGGTACACGACATCGTCGGCGTCGAGCGAAACGAACAGCACCGAGCTCACGCGGAAGCTGTACCAGCGGCCCGGAAAGCGCGTGCCGTTCTCGGGCAGCGTATAGCGCGCGAGATACGAGTCGAGCCCCTGCGGACCATTGTTGAATTCGATCTCGTGATTGCCGGGGCAGGGCATCCACGGGCGGTTCGCGGCCGACGTCTGGTTGTTGTTGCCGAAGTCGCGCCACACTTCCGGCTGGTGCGCGGGGTTCAGGTTCGCGTAGCAGAGGTCGCCGTTCAGCAGGTGGAACAGCGGCTGGAACTGCTCGACGGCCTGCACCGCGAAGCGGCTTTGCGGCGACGACAGCACCCACGCGCCGTTCGGCGTCGCGAGGTCGCCGTAGCTCGTGAAGCGGAACGGTGCGCGCCCGCGCGGTGCGGTCGTGAAGGTTGCGGCGAATGGCTGCGCGGCGTTGCTGTCGTTGTCGGCCGTGAGTTCGTAGCGGTAGCGCGTGTTCGGCTTCAGGTCGTGCACGCGTGCGTGATACGTGAACACGGTTTCGCCGTTCAGGCCATCGGTGTAGAGGCGCTGCACGCCGTGCACGGTGCGTGCCGGCTCGCCGTCGGCGGCGATGCGCGCGCGCGGATTGACGGCCGGCGCGGGAGACGCCCACGAGATCACGACTTCGGACGTCGGGTCGCTGCCCCACGTCAGGTGCACCTGTTCGGGTGTGCCGTCCGGGTTCGATGCGGCGGCACGGGCGGCCGCGAGCCCGCCCGCGGCGGTGGCGAGGCCGGAAACGCCGGCCAGTTTCAGGAAGCCGCGACGCGACACGGAAGCGGCCGGCTCGTTCGATTCGGCGGGGAAGTTGTCCTGGTTCGACATGATCGTATTTTCGTTGGATGACACGCGAGATGCGGAACCGCCCGGCCGTGCGCGAGCGCGGTCGGGGCGTGGGCCGGAAACGAGCGGGATCCCGGTGACACGCATTGTCGAAGCGCAGTTTTGCCGGGGTGTGACAGACGGTAATCGATGCCTGGGCCCGATGCGTCGATGGGCGCGCGCAGCGTGGCCGGTGCGGCCGAAATTTTTTTGCCGGTATCGCGACGGATTTGCGCTGCATGCGCCGTTTAACGAATGAACGGCCACTTCCGGCCATGAACGTTCGATACACGACGCTTCGGAGTCTTGCATGAAACTTTCTGTTTCATTACGGTTTGCCGCGGGGTGCGCGGCTGCGCTGGCGACGTCCGCCGTATTCGCTCAGGCCGTCATCGTCGCGCCGGTCGCACCGCCGCCGCCGCGCGTCGAAGTGGTGCCGGCGCCGCGCGCGGGCTACGTGTGGGATCAGGGCCACTGGCACTGGCGGCATGGTCGCTACGTGTGGATCCCCGGGCACTGGCAGGGGGTTCGTGCCGGTTATCACTGGGTGCCCGGGCATTGGGCCGCGCGCGGCCCGAACTGGCGCTGGGTGCCGGGTCACTGGGCGTGACGCGCACCGTGCCGCGCGGTGCGCAGCGCCCGTGCGGCAGAACTTCCACGCAACCTCTCGAGTCGAGTCATGCCTTTTCGAACCCTCGTGATCCTGGCAGCCGCGGCCGTCGTGCTGGCTGGCTGTGTCGTGGTGCCGGCGCGTCCGGTGTATTACCGGCCTGCGCCGGTCGTCGTATATTGATTGCGCCGGCCGGCGGGCGATCGACAGGATCGATATGCCGTTCGAACCGGATGTCGACGAAACCGACCGGGCCGATCCCGGGTGCGGCGCGCCGCGCGTGGCCGACGCGCCGGCATGGCGCCGTCCGGCGCCGGCCCGACGCACGCAAGGAGAGCACGACGATGAGCTTCAGCGGGACGGCGGGTGTACCCGCCGGCAGCATGCGGCGTTCGCACGGCACGTTGCGGAGCCGCCCGCATTGAGCGACGCCGATCCGGACGCGGAACTCGTCGCGCGAGTCGGCGCGCGCGACGCGTCGGCCGTGCGCGTGCTCGTTGCACGCAAGCTGCCGCGATTGCTCGCGCTCGCGACGCGCATGCTCGGCGACCGGAGCGAAGCCGAAGACGTTGCGCAGGAAACCTTCCTGCGGATCTGGAATCACGCGCCGCGCTGGCGGGACGGCGAAGCGCGCTTCGACACGTGGCTGCATCGCGTCGTGCTGAACCTGTGTCATGACCGCCTGCGCGGGCGGCGCGAGGAGCCGGTCGACGTGCTGCCCGACGTGCCGGATACGCAACCGGAGCCGGCCGCTCACGCGGAGTTGCGCTCGCGCGACGCGAGCGTACGTCGGGCGCTCGCCGCGTTGCCGCCCCGGCAGCGGGAAGCGCTCGTGCTCCAGTACTATCAGGACATGTCGAACCTTGAAGCGGCCAACCTGATGGGCATCACCGTCGAAGCGCTGGAAAGCCTGCTCGCGCGCGCGAGGCGCAACCTGCGCGCGCAACTGGCCGGCGACCCACCTACCGAGGACAAGCGATGACACCCGAACGATTCCGTACCATCGTCGGCGCGTACGGCTCGGATGCGCGGCGCTGGCCGCAAGACGAACGCGCGGCGGCCGAAGCGTGGGCGCAAGCGCATCCGCGCGACGCGCTGCAGGCACTCGACGATGCCGCCGAGCTCGATGCATGGCTGATGCAGGATACGGCCGCGCCGCCAGCGCCGGCGCTCGTCGAACGCATCGTCGCGTCGGCGCCCGCGCCGCAACGTGCGCGGCGGCGAGGCAAAGTGTGGTGGTCGGGCGCGGCGTTCGCGGGCGTCGGGCTGGCCGGCGCGCTGGCGGGCGCGGTGGCCGTGTCGATGCTGATGCTCGGCAGCGCGCCGATCGCGCAACACGAACCGGGCTACCTGACGACGACGTTCGGCGGCCCAAGTATCGACGGAGGCGATGAGTGAGCGAGCGCGGCTGGAAATTCATTCTCGTCGGGTCCGTCGTGCTGAACGTGTTCATGCTCGGCGCGATCGGCGGCGGCGCGTATCAGTGGTTCGCGACCCACCGTGATCTGCATGGCGCAGGGATGCCCGGACAGCGTACGGCGTTGCGGTTCGCCGCGGACGAATTGTCCGATGCGCGTCGGCAGGAATTCGCCGCGGCGCTGAAGGCGGCGCGCAAGGACGGCCGGGATTTTGCGCGGGAAGGGCGCGACGGGCGGATCACGGTGCTGGATCTGCTGGCCGCGCCGCAGCTCGATCGTCCGGCGATCGATGCGGCGCTCGACAGGACGCGGGCGGCGGACAGTGCGTTGCGCGGGCAGGTCGAGCGCAGTGTCGTCGATTTCGCGGCGACGTTGACGCCGGACGAACGCGCGAAGTTCGTCGACGGGTTGCGGCGGAGCGGGAGCTGGCGGTTGCCTGCGAGGCTGCAGAGGAAACGCGACGCGGCGGGAAGTCAGTAAGCGGCGTTGCGTGACGACGCGCGACGTTCGAGAATCGGCTGGCGGCAATCTCGAGTGCCGCGATGGGGGCGAACCATGAATCGAAGCGAAGACTTTATCGTGCGCACCATGTCGGCCGATGAGGTGGTCATGTCGGTCGAATGGGCGGCTGCCGAAGGGTGGAACCCTGGCCGACATGACCCGCGGTGTTTCAGGGAAGCGGACCCGGCCGGCTTTTTCGTCGGGGTGTTGCGCGGCGAGCCGGTCGCGTGCATCTCCGCCGTCGCTTATGACGAACGGTTCGGCTTCATCGGTCTCTACATCGTGAAACCCGGGTTTCGCGGTCGGGGCTTCGGCATGCGCGTCTGGCAGCACGCCATGCGCTACCTTGGAAACCGCAATGTCGGTCTCGATGGCGTCGTGGCCCAGCAGGCAAACTACAGGAAGTCCGGGTTCCGGCTCGCGTATCGCAACATCCGCTATCAGGGGCGCGTGGACGGTATCGGGTGCGCGAATGTCGCGTCCGTGGCCGATGTGCCGTTCCAGCAGTTGCTTGCCTACGATCGCCGGTGCTTTCCCGCGGCGCGCGAGCGTTTCGTTTCCGCGTGGATCGCGCAGCCGGATGCCGTTGCGCTCGCGACAGTCGAGGCCGGCCGTGTCGCCGGGTACGGTGTCGTGCGGCGCTGCGAGTCGGGCTGCAAGATCGGCCCGCTCTTCGCCGATGACGCGGGCATCGCCACCGGGCTGTTTCGTGCGCTGGCGTCGCGCATGCCCGGCGAGGTGATCGTGCTCGACGTGCCTGAAACGAACCCCGCGGCCGTCGCGCTGGCTGAACGGCACGGCATGTCGAGCGTATTCGAAACCGCACGGATGTATACGCAGGAAGCGCCCGCGATTGCGATCGACCGCGTGTTTGGGGTGACGTCGTTCGAGCTCGGGTGATCGTCGCGGGCATGCCCGGACGATTGCCGTGCGGCCCGCTACCGCAACGGGATGCGGCAACGCGGAAAATGCGTGACGCGCGTCATCGGGTTCGGATTGTCCGCGTCAGGAAACGGCACACGCCGTCGAACTCAACGTGCGAGCATCCAGGCGGAGACCGCATCGACCACGTTGCTCTCCACGCCATTGAAGCCGTGATAGCCGAACGCGCCGCATGGATCGCCGCGCGATGCGCCGCCCGTGACGACCATCAGATCGGTTTTCGCCGACTGGTTCAGCTTCTTCATCAGCGAATCCGTTTCGGATACCGGACAATACTTGCAGCCGTCCTTCTCGTGGTGCACGACCAGCACCGGAATCCTGATGCTGGCGAGATCCATGTCCGGAACCGCGGTTCTGCCACGATCCTCACGGAGGATCGTGGACGTCAGCACGATACCGTCGGGTCCGCCGCTGCCGGCGAGGGCAATCGCGATCGACGCGACCGACTGCGTGCCGCGGCTCGTCCCGACCAGCCAGACCGGTACGTGCAGTTGCTCCTTCAACCATGCGATCACGGCGCGCGCATCGTCGGTATGTTCGCGCGACTGCCGAAAGCCGCTGAGATAGGGCGCCGATTGCCGGTCGCTCGGTGCGTCGATGACCGCGACGGCGATGCCGTCGTCGACGAAGCGCATTCTGGTGCGCACGAGGAAATTGCCTTCCCCCCATCCGAACTTTCCGGACGGGTCAATCTGCAGCCCGCCATGCCCGCCCGCATAGAGAATGGCCGCGACCTTCGGCGCTTCCGGCGCGATGAAGAGAAACCGTTGCGTGACGCCGGGACGGGTCGGAATGTCGACGACCCTGGGCTGGCTCTGCGCGTGCGCAGCATAACCGTGGAGCATCAACGCAATGGCGAGCAGCCACGCCCACGCGTGGTGTGACCGCGCACACGCGGGAGACGGCCGACGAAACCGCACGGAAGGACGAGGCATCATGGCTGCGGCCGCTGCATCCCGCCGTGATCGGCAGGATGGCGGCGATTTCTCCTGGTCAATGTCATGTCGCCACTGCAACGCGAGGCGCGGCGGTCAATGCGATTCGACAAACTGAACGATCTCGCCGTCAGCGCGCTCGCGGTAGAGATCTTCTCCTTTCACACGCACGTCGTTGCTTAAGTACAGGGCCTTGCTGCAGAGCTTGCCGTTTTCGATTTTCCGGTCGCCGTGGGCGGCACCCCCCCGGCTCGACTTGAAACCGTAGTCGCCGCCATTTGGCGAGACGAGACTTCCGTGCTGCGGAGGCAACACATTCCTTTGAGTCTAGATGGCTTTGCGGGAAGGGCAAGCAGGCGACGAGCCGGCATGTCGCCGGGTTCCGATTCCTGCGAGGCTTGCGCCGGCCGGATCGATGCCGTTGACGCGCGTGACGACGGTCCACGACTTCAGGTTCGAGCGCTCGCGGCCCGTGCCGATTGTGCGAACGCGCGCGCCGATCGTTGCCGGCCGATCTGCAACATCGCGATACCGACAAGCACCAGCGCGATCGCGCTCACTTCCAGCATGCCCACGCGTTCGCCGGCGGCCCAGCCGATCAGGAGTGCAACCGTGGGCGTGATGTACGTCGAGCCTGACGCCGCTACCGGCCCGAGTTCCTGCAGCAGAAAGTAATAGAGCAGGTAAGCGACGCCGGTCCCCAGCAGGCCGAGTCCCACGACGACACCGGATGCGGCGCGCCAGTCGTGCAAGATGCGAGCGATCCCGGTGAAGTCCGTCAGCGCGGCAAGGATCAGCAATGCCAGGCCCATCTGCCACGTCACCAGCGCGAGAGGTTGAAGGCCGAACGGCGACAGGAAGCGTTTCACGTAGACGTACGACAGCCCGAGGATGATCGCGCCTGCCAACATCCACGCGACGCCCGCGGGATCGACCGGATTTCCCGCACCTTCCCACGGGCGCGCAATCAGCACGATGCCGGCGAAACCCACGACGACGCCGGCTGTCATCAGCCCGTTCACTTTCTCGGTTCGGAGGAACAACAGCGAAAAAATCGCGGTGAAGATCGCGATCGAGCCGCCCAACACGCCCGCGATCCCCGACGGCAGCAGCGCCGTGCCTTTCACGATGGCCACGTAGTAGAGCGCCGTCGCGACAGCCGCCATGACGAAAAAGTGCGGCAAATGGCGGGCCTGGCTTTGCTGGATCGCGCGCTGGCGCCAGGCGGCGAACGCGAGCGGCAGGAAGCCGAACAGAACGCGCAAGAAGGCGATCTGCATCGGACTGAGCCAGGCCGCGGCCCATTTCATGTAGATGAAATTGGAGCCCCAGATCAGGCCGAGCAGAACGAAAGCGATCCTGGTCAGTTTCATGACGCCCGCCATTTCGTCTAACGAGATTGATCGTCAGTTAATCAGGATGACGGAGCGGCAGATAGAACAAAATCGGCATCGCGACGATGGATCGCGACATCATGTTTCGCGCCCCTGGCAATGCGCGCTCGGCATGGCCTGGCGAATTCCCGTCGCCGTCGCTTGAAAGCTGACGGAAAGGCATGCGCTTCCGGTACGGCGACGCGAAAATATTTCGCGCATCTCGCGACGGATTTCCCGCCGGCCTCCGTTAAACACAGGTACGCATCGCGAGAGCCCCCGTCATGGACCATCCGAACGACATCTCACCGGCTGCCATCGCGCTGAACCGCTTCGGTCTCGGCGCGCGGGCCGACGAAGCGCCGCCTGCGGATCCGAAGGCGGCGCTCATCGCGCAATTCGACCGTTACGACGCACGTCCCGCCGCATGGGCCGCCGAACCGGATGCGGTTACGCTCGCAACCCGGTTCGCGAATACGCGCAACGCGATGACGAGCGACGACGCGGCGGCCAGGCGCGCGACCGCCCAGTCGATCCGTCGCGACGGCTACGATGCATATCGCAGCGCGGTCTCCGCGCGGCTCGACAGCGCGCTCACCACGCCCGCGCCGTTCGTCGAGCGGCTCGTGCATTTCTGGGCGAACCATTTCGCGGTATCGGTCGACAAGGGGCAGGTCGCCGCGTATGCCGGTGCATTCGAGCGTGATGCGATCCGTCCGCATGTGCTCGGCCGCTTCGAGGATATGCTTGTCGCCGTCGAGCAGCATCCCGCGATGCAGCTGTTTCTCGACCAGGCGCGCTCGGTCGGCCCCGACAGTCCGGCCGCGCTGCGCGCCGAAGCACGCAATCCCGCAGCGCGGCGCGGTCTCAACGAGAACCTCGCGCGCGAAATCATGGAGCTGCATACGCTCGGCGTACGCACCGGCTATACGCAGGCGGACGTGACGGAATTCGCGCGTGCGCTGACCGGCTGGAGCATCGCCGGCGGGCGCGGGCCGCAGCCCGGCGATGCGGCGCCCGGCGCGTTCGTGTTTCGCCCGAAGCTGCACGAGCCGGGCGTGCGCACGGTCATGGGACGCACCTACGACCAGCCGGGCGAAGCGCAGGCGCGCGCGATCCTGCGCGACCTCGCACGTGCGCCGGCGACGGGCCGGCATATCGCGTTCCAGTTTGCTCGCCATTTCGTCGCCGATAACCCGCCGCCCGCGCTCACCGACCGGCTCGCCCGCGCATTCGAGACGAGCGGCGGCGATTTGCCGACCGTCTATCGCGCGCTCGTTGATGCACCGGACGCATGGTCGCCGGTCAATCGCAAGTTCAAGACGCCGTGGGAGTGGGCCGTGTCGTCGCTGCGCGGGCTCGGCTGGCGCGACGTGGGCGACCTGAAGGCCGCGCCGCTGCTCGCGCAACTCGGCCAGCCGGTGTGGCGGCCCGGGTCGCCGGCTGGTTACGACGACGTCGCCGCGAGCTGGGCCGCGCCCGACGCGCTGGTGCGCCGCGTCGAGATCGCGCAGCGGCTCGCCGCGCGCACGGGCGACCGGCTCGATCCACGCACGCTCGGCAACACGCTGCTGGCCGGCTCGCTGAGTGCACCGACGGCGAGCGCGCTGTCGCGTGCCGAAAGCGCGACCACGTCGCTTGCGCTGCTGCTCGTGTCGCCCGATTTCCAACGGAGATGAACATGGCCCGATCCCTTACCCGTCGGCATTTCCTGAGCATCGCCGCGGCCGGCGCCGGGGCGATGCTCGTCGCGCCGCGCATCGTGTTCGCGAACGTCGAAACAGACCGGCGCTTCGTGTTCGTGATCCAGCGCGGCGCGGCCGACGGGCTGAACATCGTCGTCCCGTATGCGGAACCTGCGTATGCGTCGCTGCGCGGCCCGCTGGCGATCGACGCAGCGGCGGCGACACGCATCGACGGCACGTTCGCGCTGCACCCGTCGCTTGTGCAGACCGCGCAACTGGTTCGCGACAAACAGGCGCTGTTCGTCCACGCGATCGCATCGCCGTATCGCGACCGCTCGCATTTCGACGGCCAGAACGTGCTCGAGACGGGCGGGCGCGCGCCGTACCAAGTGAAGGACGGCTGGCTGAACCGGCTCGCCGCGATGTTGCCGGCGACGCGCGAGCGCGCGATCGCGTTCGCGCCGACGGTGCCGCTCGCGTTGCGCGGCGGTGTGCAGGCCGCGTCGTATGCGGCGTCCGGTTTGCCGGCCGCGCCGGACGACCTGCTCGCGCGCGTGTCGGCGCTTTACGAGGCCGACGCGCAGCTCGGGCCGCTGTGGGAATCGGCGATGGCCGCGCGCGGCCTCGCCGGCGATGCACATGCGCGTCAGGATCCGGCGGGCGTCGGCAAGCTCGCGGCGACGTTTCTCGCGCGCGACGATGGCCCGCGAATCGCGATGATCGAGACGGGCGGCTGGGACACGCATAGCGCGCAGAACCCACGGCTCGCGAACCAGTTGAAGGCGCTCGATACGATGCTCGCCGCATTGCGCGATGGTCTCGGGCCCGTGTGGCAGCAGACCACGGTGCTGGTTGCGACCGAGTTTGGCCGCACGGCCGCCGCGAACGGCACGGGCGGTACCGATCACGGGCAGGCGTCGGTCGCGATGCTGGCGGGCGGGGCGGTCGCGGGCGGTCGCGTGATCGCCGACTGGCCGGGCTTGCGGCCGGGCGACCTGTACGAAGGGCGCGACCTGAAGCCGACCGCATCGCTCGACGCGTTGATCGCGGGCGCGGCTGCCGAAAGCCTGCGACTCGATCCCGGCCGCACCGCGTCCACGCTGTTCGCGGAAAGCGGCGCGACGCGGCCGATGACCGGCCTCATTCGCGGATTCGCGTGACGCACGGCATGCGTGCGTTTGCATCCGCCAACCGATTACACAACAGGGAGAAGTGACGATGAAGATTAGATCCGTATCGCTTGCCGTGCTGGTGACGGCGAGCGCCGCGCTGATGTCCGCATGCGTGGTCGAGCCGGCGCGGCCGCCGCAACCCGCGCCGGTCGCCGAGGTGGCGCCGCCGCCGCCCGCCCCCGGCTACCGCTGGGCCAAGGGCCATTACCGCTGGGCCGGCAACCACTGGGCGTGGGTGCCCGGGCATTGGGTGGCCGTGTATTGAAGCGGGCCGGACGGCGCGCTGCTCACCAGCCGATCCGGTGCTTCTCGTCGGTTTCGCTGTGCCGCCAGTCGTCGTCCGCATGCAGATACTGGCTGGTGGTCGTCAGCGATACGTGTCCGAGGTTGTCGCGCACGAGCCGCAGGTCGACGCGGCCGTCGGCCATGTGCGAGCCCGCACTGTGGCGCAGCCAGTGCGCGGATGCCTGCTCGAGCACGCGTGCCTGTTCCTCGCCGGCATCCCCTTGCGCGCGCAACCGGTCAGCCGCGAACCGGAACACCTGCTTCACGATCCGGTGCAGCGCGGCGCGCGTGAGCGGCTTGCGCGTGTGACCGATCGGCAGCACGAGCGGCGTGTCCTCGCCGTCGGCGGGCAGCGCGGGCAGGCCGTGCGTGCGCCGGTAGCGCGCGAGCTCGGCCATCATTTCGGTGGTAGCCGGCACGAGCCGCTGCCTGCCGCCTTTGCCGGTCACGTCGAGCCACCAGCGGTCGCGTCCGTTCGCGTCGCGCCGCGCAAAGAATTGCCCCATCGTCGTATCGGCTGCCTCGGTGATGCGCAGCCCGCCGAGATACAGCAGCGTGAAGACCCAGCGCGCGCGATCCGCATGGAAGGAGGCGCGCGCATCGTCGCGCGGCATCGCGGCGATCGCGTCCTTGACTGCTTGCCACAGCGGCGGCCCGAGATGGCGCGTGACGCGCGGCGCGGGCCGCCGTTGCCGCTGCCGCGACAGCGCGAGCGGATTGCCGGCCAGATAGCCGGCCTGCACGAGCCACGAGAACATCACGTTCAGGATCACCATCGCCTGCCGCTGGCTGGCCGCCGACAGCGGCCCGTAGAACGGCCGCCAGCGCGGGTCGCCGCGCGGATGCTTGCGGCCGCCGTTCGCACACCACACGTCGGCCGGCGCGGGCGCGAGCAGGAATTGCCGGTATACGACGAGATCCTCGTGCGTGAGCGACGACAGCGGCTTGCCGCATGCGATCACGGCCCACAGCAGCAGGCGCTCGGCTTCCTTGCGGTAGTTCTGGAACGTGGTGGGCGTATCGACGAAGCGCGCGAGCCATGCGCGCACGGCGTCGAGATCATGGGTCGCGGCGATCTGCGGATGCGCGCTGGTCGAGCGGTTCGTGCCCGCGCGTCCGTCGAGCGCGGCCGGCACGGTCAGCGCATCGATCGGCTGCGGCCGCAGCGCGGCGCCGGACGGAACGGGTGAGGTCATGCGAACAGGGGGCGCCGCTCGCCCGTGGCCAGGCGGGCACAGGCGACGCGGCGAAGCATACGAGTACGAGGAAGCGCCGATGGTAATACACGATCGGTACGCGGTGAAGCGCGCGCCGAGCGGTGCAATTTCGTGCGCGGTGTCTTTGCCGGCGCGCAGCACGGGCGTCGCGCCGATGGACTGCCTGCAGGTGCGCAGCAGTCCGGCCGAGCCGTGGAGCCCGTGGTACGCGGGCATCGAGGGCTTTGCGTACCAGCCCGGCTATCAATATGTGCTGGAAGTCGACGAATATCGCGTCGCACACCCCCCGGCTGACGGTTCGTCGATCCGCTGGGTGCTCAAGCGCGTCGTCGAGCGCCGCCAGGTGAACTGACGGCCGCGCCCGCCCGCGGCGCCGCTTACGCGGACGGTCGCGGCGCGACCGGTCTCGGCGGCGCGGCGGTATCGATCCGGCGGAACACGACGGACGACAGCAGCGTGACCGAGCCCATGCAGACGAACGACAGCATGAAGCCGTTTGCCATCGAGCCCCAATGCGCGGCGAACAGGTTCACGAGCCCGCCGCCGATCGACACGCCGAGCCCCATCGCCAGCATCTGCATCATCGTGAACAGGCTGTTGCCGCTGCCGGCGTCGGCATGCGACAGCCCCTTGAGCGTGACGGCGTTCATCGCGGCGAACTGCATCGAGTTCGCGGCGCCGAACACGATCAGCAACGCAATCTCCAGCGCCGGTGCGGGCCGCGCCGATACCAGCGCGAACCCCGCGATCGCGCAGCCGACGATCCCCGTGTTCACGACCAGGAACGTCGCATAGCCGAAGCGCTTCGCGAGCGGCGCGATCCAGCGTTTCGCGATCACGCCGGCGATCGCGGCCGGCAGCATCATCATCCCCGACTGCAACGGCGTATAGCCGAGCTGCACCTGCATCAGCAGCGGCAGCATGAACGGCACGGCGCTCGTGCCGATCCGGCACAGCAGGTTGCCGAGCAGCCCCGAGCCGAAGTTTGGCTCGCGGAACAGCCCGAGCCGGAACAGCGGCTGCGCGCGGCGCCGTGCGTGGGGCAGGTACGCGAGCGCGCTCGCCACGCCGAGCACGGCCAGCCCGATCGCCCAGCCGGTGCGGTGCGCGGGCATTGGCGGATCGATCGCGAGCGACAGCGCGATCATCGCGACCGACAGCAGCGCGCAGCCGACGAAGTCGAACGGCGGCGGCTGGGTCGCCTGGTCGTGCGGCAGAAAGCGCTGCACCGCGAGGAAGCCGACCACGCCGACGGGCACGTTGACGATGAACACCCAGTGCCAGGAAATCGCCTGCGTGAGCCAGCCGCCGAGCGTCGGCCCGACGATCGGGCCGAGCTGCCCGGCGATCGACACGAACGCGATCGCCGCGACGTACCGTTCGCCCGGCACGCGGCGCAACACCGCGAGCCGCCCGATCGGCAGCAGCATCGAGCCGCCGATGCCCTGCACGGCGCGCGCGACGACGAGCTGGCCGAGCGTGTGCGACGCGGCACAGCCGATCGACGCGAGCGAGAACACCAGGATGGCGACAGAGAACACGCGGCGCGTGCCGAACCGGTCGGCGAGCCAGCCGGACGCCGGTGTGAGCATCGCCATCGTCAGCGTGTAGACGACCACGATCGGCTGCATCGCGAGCGGCGACGCATGCAGGCTTTGTGCGATCGACGGCAGTGCGGTATTGACGATCGTCGTGTCGAGCGACTGCATGAAGAACGCGGCGGCGACGATCCACAGCAGCGCGGAGTGTGAGGGTTCGCGGGACATGACGAAGTTGGCGGTGCGGCGACCGGCGAGGGCGACGTGACGGGCGACGCGGCCCGGCTCGGTTCGGCAGGCTCGCGCCGGCGTACGGCCGGTCTACAAGCGTTGATGGTACCGATTCCGGTAGTCATCGGGAAGCCGACTTAAGGCATTGACTGTCATCGGAATTGCCGATGACAATGCGGGATGCTCAATCCCGTTTGGCTCAAGACGTTCGCGACCGTCACGAATTGCCGCAGCTTCACCGAAGCGGGCCGGCAGCTCGGGCTCAACCAGTCGAGCGTCAGCGAACACATCCGTCGTCTCGAAGAGAGCGTCGGCCGGCGGCTGTTCGTGCGCGACACCCATTCGATCGCGATGACGGCCGACGGCGAGGCGCTGCTCGTGCATGCGAACGTGATCCTGCAGGCGCTGAACCGCGCCGAATCGCAGTTCCGCAAGCCGCGGCTGCAGGGCCGCGTGCGGCTCGGCGCATCGGACGATCTCGCGCTGGTCGCGTTGCCGGACGTGCTCGCGGCGTTTCGCACCGCGCACCCCGACGTCGCGCTGGAGATCACGACCGGCATGACCAGCCGGCTCTACGAACTGATGGATGCGGGCGCGCTCGACCTGATGGTCGGCAAGCGGCGGCTCGGCGAGCGGCGCGGCACGCCGCTGTTGCGCGCACGGCTCGAATGGGTCGCGCGGCCGGGCACCGTCGTAGACCTGGAAAGGCCGCTGCCGCTCGTGCTGGTCGCCGAGCCGAGCGTCACGCGCGCGGTCGTGCTGAACGCGCTCGCGGAGAAGGGGATCGGCTGGGAAGTCGTGTGTTCGAGCAGCAGCCAGCCGGGCTGCATCGCGGCCGCGCGGGCCGGGCTCGGGCTCACCGCGACGTCGCAGTATCTGTCGGCGCGCGGCCTGGCGCCGCCGGTAAACGGCGATGGGCTGCCCGCGCTACCCGACGTCGAGTTCATCGCGCTCGCCGCGAAGCGGCTCAGCCAGCCGGCCGGCACGCTGCTCGAGCTGCTGGAAACCAGCGACCTGCGCGCACCCGGCGTGGTCGATCGAAGCGCGTAGCGTCGCGCACCACTGCGCACTGCGTTACCCGACAGCCCCGCTATCAGCCTATATTCGTGCGGCTGCCGGCCGGGCCGCACGCCGCATGTCACGCGCCGCACGCCGCACGTCGCGCCTCATGCCGCGCGTTTCTGCGAAATCACTAGCAGCGCGCCGTTCCTGTCCTCCAGCACCGCGCGGTATTCGTGCGGCCCGGCCTGCACCGGCACGCGCACCGACGCGCCGGCCTTCACGACCCGCGCCATCGCCGCGTAAAGATCGTCGTCCTCGTCCACACGCAGCGTGAGCGCCGCGCGCTCGACGATCTGCTCGTCGCCGGCCACCAGCGCGATCGTCAGCGGGCCGCCGTCGAGCGCGCAGTATCGGTCGCCGTCGCGGAACTTCACGTTCAGGCCCAGTCCGTCGACGAACAGCGGCAGGGCCGTGTCGATGTCGTCGACCGGATACAGCAGCATCGATACCTTCATTCCCTCTCTCCCTTGTCGTGATGTGACCGGCACGCACCGCACCGTCGTTCGATGCTAGCGCGCGGTGCCGGCCGCGACGCAGTCCGATCGGATGACGGTGAAACCCCTCTGTCCCGCAGGCGGGCCGTTACTCCAAACAGACGATGCCCGCGCGGGCCCGCGCGCCGACACTCCCATCCGTGGACCGTCGCTATTCGTCCGTATCGTGCGGGCGGCTGCACGACCCCGACTCGTCCAACATACATGGAGACGCACGCAATGAAGTTTTCCCTCATCTACGAAGCCCAGACCACCGACGCATCGCGCGAGGGCGACCACCGGGTGTTCCAGGAGACGGTCGAGCAGGCGCTGCTGGCCGAGCAGGTCGGCTTCGACACGATCTGGTGCGTGGAGCACACGTCGCTGACCCACTATGCGCACATGAGCGCGCCGGAAACCTTCCTTGCGTACCTGGCCGGCCGTACGACGCGCATCGGCCTCGGTCACGGCGTCGTGTGCCTGCCGCCGGCGATGAACCATCCGATCAAGGTCGCCGAGCGCGTCGCGCTGCTCGACATCCTGTCGGGCGGCCGCGTGCATTTCGGTGTCGGCAAGGGCGGCAGCCAGCAGGAGGCGGGCGCGTTCGGCTACGACCTCAACGAACTGCAGCCGATGATCGACGAGTCGATGTACCTGGTGCCGAAGATGTTCGTGCAGGACGAGATCGAGCACGACGGCAAGTACATCAAGATTCCGAAGCGTCCGATCCACCCGAAGCCGATGCAGGATCCGCATCCGCCGATGTACCTCGCGTGCACGAACACCGATGCGCTGCTGCGCGCAGGACAGCGCGGGATGGGCGCGCTGGTGCTCGGTTTCGGCGGCCCGGACGAAGTCGCGAAGAAGAACGCGGTGTATCGCGAAGCGTGGGCGAACCGCAAGCCGGAAGACCAGGTCGGCTTCCGCCCGACCCGGCACCTCGCGGCGCTGTGCCCGACGGTCGTGATGGCCGACGGCCAGAAGGCCCGCAAGATCGGCATCCGCGGCCAGCGCTACTTCATGGAGTCGCTCGCGTACTGGTACACGGGCGGCGAGCGTCCGGACCCGGCGAAGTGGGGCGACGACCTCGTGCAGGCCGATACCGGCGAGATGGTGATCCGTTCGCGCTTCGCGTCGGAGGAAGTCGTCGTGAACTTCGCCGATCCGGCGCTCGCGATGATGAACCCGAACCACGCGTACGGCACGGTCGACGACTGCATCGGCTACGTGGGCCGCCTGCAGGAAGCGGGTGTCGACGAAGTGCTGTTCCTCTGCCAGATGGGCACGGTGCCGCACGACGCGCAGATGGAGACGATCCGCAACATCGGCGAGCACGTGATCCCGTTCTTCAACAAGGAAAAGGAACGCGCCTGCGCATGAGGCGGGCAGGGCCGCGCCGCGCCCGTCGTCCTTTCGGACGATGCGGCGCACCCGCGCGAGCCCGACCATCGGCAGCTGGAACCCTCGCTCGCGGCGCCGGCCGCGACGAACCACATAGAGAGACCGGGGTGGGCGCCGCCGCGCGCGCTCCGTATCACAGGAGACATTCGTGCATCGCGACAACGATTCGAACGCACTGGCCGCCACGCTGATCGCCCGGGCCGAGGCGCTTGCGCCGACGCTCGCCGGCCGCGCCGCGCAGGCGGAAGCGCAGGGCCGCATCCCGGCCGAGACGATCGCCGACATGCAGGCCGCCGGCTTCTTCAAGGTGCTGCAGCCGAAGCGCTACGGCGGCTACGAACTCGATCCGCAGGCCTTTTTCGACATCCAGATGGCGCTCGCGCGCGGCTGTATGTCGACTGCGTGGGTGTACGGCGTCGTCGGCGTGCACAACTGGCAGCTCGCGCTGTTCGACGAACGCGCGCAGCAGGACGTATGGGGCAAGGATCCGGCAACGCTGATCGCGTCGACCTACATGCCGGTCGGCCGCGTGACGCCGGTCGACTGCGGCTTCCGCCTGTCCGGCCACTGGAAGTTCTCGAGCGGCAGCGAACTGTGCGAATGGGTGTTCCTCGGCGCACTGGTGCCGCCGGCCGTTGCCGGCCAGCCGCCCGAATACCGCACCTTCCTGCTGCCCAAATCCGACTACCGGATCCAGCAGGACTGGGACGTGCTCGGCTTGCGCGCGACCGGCAGCCACGACATCGTCGTCGACGACGTGTTCGTGCCCGCGTATCGCACGCACAAGGCGATCGACGGGATGATGGGCACGAGCCCGGGCCTGGCCGTCAACGATGCGCCGCTGTTCAGGCTGCCGTTCGCGCAGATCTTCGTGCGCGCGGTGTGCACGTCGTGCATCGGCGCGCTGCAGGGTGCCCTCGACGATTTCACCGGTTATGCGGCCACGCGCGTGTCGGCCAACAGCGGTGCGAAGACGACCGACGATCCGGGCGCGCAGAACGCGTGCGCGAACGCGGCCGTCGCGATCGACGAGATGACGGTGCTGCTCAAGCGCAATTTCGCGGAACTGATGGCGTCCGTCACGGGCGGCCCGGCCGTGTCGATCGAGCGTCGCGTGCATTTCCGCTATCAGTCGGCGCAGGTCGCCGAACGCTGCGCACAGGCCGCGAACGCGCTTCTGCGCTATGCGGGCGGCAACGGCATCTATCACCGCAATCCGCTGGTGCGCCGCTTCCTCGATCTGCACGCGGCCCGCGCGCACTACGCGAACAACGTGGACCGCTTCGGCCAGAACCTCGGCGCCGTGATGCTCGGCCGCGAGAACACGGACTACTTCATCTGACGAGGCCGCGATGAACGACACGCAAGCACAGCAATACGTGTTCGACGTCGTGGTCGTCGGCTCGGGCGCGGGCGCGCTGCTCGCGGCGTGCCGCGCGGCCGACCGCGGGCTGTCCGTCGTCGTGATCGAGAAGACGGCGCTGTACGGCGGCACGTCGGCGGTCTCGGGCGGCGGCATCTGGATACCGTGCAACCACCATATCGCGGAACTCGGCGCGACCGATACGCGCGAGGCCGCGCGCCGCTATCTCGACGCGTGCACGGCCGGCGCATCGTCGCGCGAGCGGCTCGACGCGTATCTCGACCAGGCGCCCGAGATGCTGCGCTACCTCGAGGCGAAGACGCCGGTGCGCTACCAGGCGCTGCCGAAGTACGCCGACTATTTCCAGAAGCTGCCGGGCGCGATGCCGGGCTATCGCGCACTCGATCCGTTGCCGTTCGACGGCGCGCTGCTCGGTGACGAGTTCGACCGGCTGCGGCCGCCGTCGCCCGGCACGCTGATCGGCGGCCGCGTGGCCGTGACGTCGAAGGAGGCGCATACGCTGTTCTCGCGCGGGCCGGGCTTCATGAGGCTCGCGATTGCCCAGTTCGGCCGCTACTGGCTCGATCTCGGGGTGCGCCGCCGCACGCGGCGCGACCGGCGCCTGACGCTCGGCAACGCGCTGATCGGCGGGCTGCGCCGCGCATTGCTCGATCGCAACGTGCCGGTCTGGCTCGACACGCCGATGCGCGACCTGCTCGATGTCGGCGGCCGCGTGACGGGTGTGCGTGCGCAGCGCTTCGGGCAGCCGGTGACGATCGTCGCGCGGCGCGGCGTGATCCTCGGCGCGGGCGGCTTCGAGCGCAACCAGCCGATGCGCGAACGCTACCTGCCGCAGCCGACGCAGATGCAATGGAGCGCGACACCGCCGGCCAACACCGGCGACGCGATCGCCGAAGGCCATCGGCTCGGTGGCGCGCTCGCGCTGATGGAGCACGTGTGGGGCGCGCCGACGGTCGGCGTCGCGGGGGAGGAGAAGCAGCGCGCGCTGTTCGTCGAGCGCAACCTGCCGGGCTGTGTGATCGTCAACGGTCTCGGCAAGCGCTTCGTCAACGAAGCCGTGCCGTATTCGGAATTCGTGCCGGCGATGTATCGCGACCATGCGCGCACCGGCGCGTGCGTGCCGGCGTGGATGGTGTTCGACGCGCGCTTTCGCCGCAAGTATCCGTGCGGGCCGATCATGCCGGCGTCGATGATGCCCGATGCGCGGATTCCGCACGCGTTTCGCGACGTGCTCGTGAAGGCCGACACGATCGATGCGCTCGCCGCGCGGATCGGCGTCGATGCGGCCGGGCTGCACGACACGCTGCGCGACATGGCGCGTTACGCGGCGACCGGCATCGACGAAGCGCTCGGCAAGGGCGACAACCTGTTCGACACGTACTACGGCGATCCGCGCAACGCGCCGAATCCGTGCCTCGGGCCGGTCGACGAGGCGCCGTTCTACGCGGTGCGGATCGACGCGGGCGACATCGGCACGAAGGGCGGGCTCGTCACCGACGCGCAGGCGCGCGTGCTGCGCGCCGACGGCGCGCCGGTCGACGGCCTCTACGCAATCGGCAACACCAGTGCATCGGTGATGGGCGCGAGCTACCCCGGCGCAGGCGCGACGCTCGGTCCGGCGATGACCTTCGGGTTCATCGCCGCCGACCACCTGGCCGCGCAAGCGGCCGACGCCGACGGCCGGCCAGCCCGGCCATCCACGACTGAACTTGACGGAGTCCAATGATGAGCGATCTCACCACCCATCCGCTGCGCACCGACATGCTGCTCGCGATGCGCCGCCTCGCGCGCTCCGTCACGGTCATCAGCAGCGCGTACGACGGCCGGCGCTACTCGATGTCCGCGACGGCGGTCGATTCGCTGTCGACCGATCCGCCGTCGCTGCTGATCTGCATCAACCGCAGCGCATCGCTGTATCCGCCGCTCGACGCGGGCGCGTCGTTCTGCGTGAACGTGCTGTCCGCACGCCATGAAGGCATCGCGATCGACTGCAGCGGCCGCCTGAAGGGCGAGGCGCGCTTCACGACCGGCGACTGGCACACGTCGCCGCTCGGCGTCCCGTATCTGCACGACTCGCAGGCGAGCCTCGTGTGCGAGCAGGACGGCCGCTTCGAATACGGCACGCATACGGTGTTCATCGGGCGCATTCGCGAGGTGCTGATGAGCGGCGATGTCGACCCGCTCGTCTATCTCGACGGCGCGTACACGACGCCCGGTGCGCCGGCGGCGCGCGTGGCCGCATGACGTGAGGAATCTGCGATGAGCGATTCGCGCTTCCACCGGCTGACCGTTGCCGACGTCATCGCCGAAAGCGACGACGCGTACTCGTTCGTGTTCGACGTACCCGCCGCGTTGCGCGATGCGTTCGCATACCGGCCCGGCCAGTTCCTGACGCTGAACGTGCCGTGCGCGGACGCGACCGTCGCGCGCTGCTACTCGCTGTCGAGCGCGCCGGGCATCGACGCGGCGCCGAAGATCACCGTCAAGCGCGTGCGCGACGGCCGCGCGTCGAACTGGCTGTGCGACCGCATCCATGCGGGCGATGCGCTCGACGTGCTGCCGCCGGCCGGCGTCTTCACGCCGCGCACGCTCGATGGCGACCTGCTGCTGTTCGCGGGCGGCAGCGGCATCACGCCGGTGCTGTCGATCCTGAAATCGGCGCTCGTGCACGGACGCGGGATGCTGACGCTGATTTATGCGAACCGCGACGAGCGTTCGGTGATTTTCCGCGACGAACTGCAGCAGCTCGCGCACCGACATCCGGGCCGCCTGCGCGTGATCCACTGGCTCGACAGCGTGCAGGGCGTGCCGCAGCAGCGGCATCTCGAAGAGCTCGCGCGGCCGTTCAGCCAGCAGGAGACGTTCATCTGCGGGCCCGCGCTGTTCATGGAGAACGCGCTCGCCGCGATGCTCGGCCTCGGGCTGCCGCGTGCGCGCGTGCACGTCGAGCGCTTCGCGTCGCTGCCCGATGCGCCGAAGCAGGCCGCTCCGGCGGCATCGGCCGCGACGGCCGGAACGGCCGCCGCGGCCGGAGACGGCGCGGCGATCGAGACGGTGCTGGACGGTGAGGCGTTCGCGTTCGACAGCGCGCCCGGCGAAACGCTGCTCGACGCGATGCTGCGCGCCGGCCTGCCCGCGCCGAATTCCTGCCGGATGGGACAGTGTGGCGCGTGCATGTGCCGCGTCGAACGCGGCGAAGTGGCACTCGACGGCAACCACGTGCTCGACGACGACGAGATCGCGGCCGGCTGGACGCTCGCGTGCTGTGCGCGGCCCGCGAGCGACGCGCTGCGCGTGGTGTTTCCCGATTGAGCCGCGGCGCCTGCGGCGCGCGCGGCAACCCTGTTGCGATGCACATGACGATGGACAACGAAATCCTCACCACGCCCGCGCTGATCGCGCGGGCTGCCGCGCGCCACGGTGCGCATCCGGCAATCGAGTCGGAGCATGGCCGGCTGACCTATGCGGAACTCGATGCGGCCCGCATCGAAGCGGCGCGCGCGCTGCTTGCGAGCGGCATCGACGCCGGCGACCGCATCGCCGTCTGGGCACCGAACCTGCCGCAATGGATCGTCGCGGCGCTCGCGATCCACACCGTCGGCGCGATCCTCGTGCCGGTCAACACGCGGATGAAAGGAATGGAGGTCGGCGGCATCCTGCACGACGGCGGCGCGCGGCTGCTGTTCTGCTGCGGCACCTTCCTCGGCGAATCGTATCCGGCGATGCTCGCGCCGCACCGGCCCGCGACGCTCGAACGCGTCGTCGTGTTCGACGGCGAGCCACCGTCCGGCGCGCGCGACGAGACCTGGAACGCGTTCCTCGCGCGCGGCGCGGCGGTGCCGCTCGATGCGGTGCGCGAGCGCGAGGCGCAGGTGACACCCGACACCGTGATGGACCTGATGTTCACGTCCGGTACGACCGGCCGCCCGAAGGGCGTGATGACCGCGCACGGGCAGAACCTGCGGGCCGCGCAGGCATGGGCGACGATCGCCGGCGTGCGCCGGGACGACCGCTACCTGATCGTCAATCCGTTCTTCCATACGTTCGGCTACAAGGCCGGCTGGCTCGCCGCGCTGTCGAGCGGCGCGACCGTGCTGCCGCATCTTGTGTTCCAGCCGGCCGACGTATTGCGGCGCGTCGCCGACGAGCGCGTGTCGGTGCTGCCCGGCCCGCCGACGCTGTACTACGCGCTGCTCGATGCGCCAGATCGCGCGGCGCGCGACCTGTCGTCGCTGCGGATCGCGGTGACGGGCGCGGCCGCGATCGCGCCGAGCCTGATCGAGCGGATGCGCACGGAACTCGGCTTCGAGACGGTACTGACCGGCTACGGGCTGACCGAATCGTGCGGCTTCGCGACGCTGTGCCGGCACGGCGACGACGCCGAGACGGTCGCCTGCACGTCGGGCCGGCCGATGCCGGACGTCGAGCTGCGCATCGCGGGGTCGGACGGCGCGGCGCTCGGGCCGGACGAAACCGGCGAGATCTGGGTGCGCGGCTACAACGTGATGCGCGGCTACTTCAACCAGCCGGACGCGACGCGCGAAACCGTCGATGCGCAAGGCTGGCTGCATACGGGCGACCTCGGCTGCGTCGATGCGAGCGGCAACCTGAAGATCACCGACCGGATCAAGGACATGTTCATCGTCGGCGGCTTCAACTGCTATCCGGCCGAGATCGAGCGGCTGCTGACCGCGCATCCGGCGATCGCGCAGGTCGCGCTGGTCGGCGTGCCCGATATGCGGCTCGGCGAAGTCGGCCATGCGTATGTCGTGTTGCGTCCCGGCGCGCACGTCGACGCCGGTGCACTGAACGACTGGGCGCGCAGCAACATGGCGAACTACAAGGTGCCGCGGTATTTCACGTTCGTCGAGCAATTGCCGACGAGTGCGGCCGGGAAGGTGCTGAAGTACCGGCTGCGCGCGGGCGCCGACGCGGCGGCCTGAGCGCGTCGCACGACACCACACCAACGGGAGGAACGCATGTACGACAACGGATTTCCGCAGGGCGCGGTGCTCGTGTTCGGCGGCAGCGGCGGGATCGGGCAGGACGTCGCGCTCGAATTCGCGCGCGCCGGCGTGCCGGTCGCGCTCGGTTATCGCAGCAGGGCCGACGTGGCCGAGCGCGTCGCGCGCAGCCTGCGCGATGCAGGCGTCGCGGCCACCACGCATCGCGCGGACGTGACCGATCCCGCGCAGATCGATGCGGCGCTCGTGGCCGCGATCGATACGCATGGCCGCGTGCACACGATCGTATGGGCGGCCGGCCCGTTCGTGAACCAGCGCCATATCGGCGATATGACGCATGACGACTGGCGTCGCGCGATCGAGGTCGAGACGGTCGGCTTCTTCAACGCGGCGAAGGCCGCGTTGCCGCACTTCCGTGCATCGGGCGGCGGGTCGTTCGTCACGCTCGGCTCGGCCGGACATCTGCGCTGGCCCGATCGCGACGGGCTGTCGGTCGCGCCGAAGGCGGCGAACGAGGCGCTGGTGAAGGGGCTCGCGCGCGAGGAGGGGCGATACGAGATCCGCGCGAATTCGATCCTCGTCGGCGTGATCGAGGCCGGGATGTTTCCGGTGCTGCTCGAACAGGGACAGTTCGATCAGGCGTGGATCGACGAGACGCAAAAAATGCTCGCGCTCAAGCGCTGGGGGAAGGCGCACGATATCGGGCGCGCGGCGGTGTTTCTCGCGTCGGATCGCGCGAATTACATCACCGGGCAGCAGTTGAATGTGTCGGGTGGGTATGGCCTGTAGGGGATGGGCGGAGCCCGCTTGGGCGAGCGGGCTCGACAGCGGGGCGCGTCAGTTGTCTTGGGCGCTGACGTCGCCGGTTTGCGCAATCTTCGTCAGCACGCGTTTCTGATATGCATACCAGGACGTCAGGCATGCTTTGTCACGACAATTTTTCTCGCGAAAATTCCATTGCTTCCGCGTTCGTTCGGCAAACGCCGTCTTGTCGCTGACAGCGTCCTTTGCCTGCTGGTACGTTGCGGCGAGATCTCGGTCGTCGGCCGCAAGATCTGGATCGTGGCAGATCAGAAACTCCGGAATGGACTTCGCCTTGCCACAGTCGAAGCTCGTTTGTTGAAGCGGTGAAGCAGCCACGTCGCTCGCCGGATGGTTTGCTACTGGATCGGTCGCCGGCAACGTTGATTGCGTCGGGGGCGAGGTGATCACAGATTGCTGCGGTTGATTCAACGTTGCAGTCCGTTGACCATAGGGTGTGAGCTGCCCGGACATCGCGTCTTCGATCATCGCGCCGATCAAGGAGTTGGGCACAACCCTGACGGTTTCGGTTTTCAGAACCGAATCGCCGGCCATCGTTTGCGATTTCGCGAAATTGCACGGAGCCTGACACGTAATGCGATTCGATATGTTCGGATTGTCCTCGTCGACCAAAAGCAAAATATAACTTCCGTCCCTCAGACCAACGTAACGCATCATCACAAGCGCCTTTGTCGCTTTTCCTGCTCGTACGTCATCTTCGCTGAGTGCTGGCTCGTACCCGTAAGTACCATCCTGGCTCATCGCGTAGTTGTGTGACGGAGGCGGCGGGGAAGGCGCGGGCGCCGGGGAGAGGGGGAGTGACACGGTAGTATCGCTTGCCGATTTCGGACTTGCCGGTAACGATTGCGCGCTGCTGTCGGAATGTTTCGAGTCGCAAGCTGCAACCACAGCTGCGGCCAGCAAAAGAAGTGCGATGCGTTTCACGGTATCCCCGAGAGTCGATTGATCTTATTAATTGCCGACGGTCGCAGACATCAAACGCATTCCGCTTCGATTGCAATGGAGTCGCGGACCTGCCTGCATTCCGAATCAGCTTGATCTTGGTTGGGCATTGTATCAACGTGGGCTTGCCCGTATGTCGTTCGATAAAGCAGAAGATCAATGCGTCGCAATGGTGCTCACTCTGCGGAGAGCGTCGCCAATGGACTGCTGTTCGCCAGCTTACGCGTTCTCAAGAGCATCGTGGTAGCCGAAGGCGTTTGACGCGCCAAGACATGTACAAATACCGGCCTCAGTATTTCCCCTGACCTGTACGGCACGATTCACACAACTGGCTCGCCCCCGCAGCCGGCGCAAGGTCGCACGAATGAAACGCTTTTCGCGCTGCGCGCCGTGTTGCGTGAGTGCTCGCCATGCCGATCCCGACATGCCGGCGACTCGCTCGAGCATGTCCGGCGCACGTTACCGCGCCTGCCGCGCGGCGCCTCGATCATCTGCGCAGCGATGACGTACCTGGAAACAGATGCGTTCCTGAAACATTTCCATCGATTTCGCGCAGCGTAGTGCCGGGTGTTTGACGGTGATGCTTGTCCCGCGCCGGTCTGCGCCGCATGGCACACCGCTTGCGATGAGCCCCGTGCTGCTCGTCACAACCGCAACTGATGTTCACGACGAATCGCGGGAGCGGCACGCAACGACATCGAAACAACATCGAAACAACGGGGATCGGATCGAGCTGCGGAATGGCGGCCCGTCGTGTCGGACGCGCACTGCGTCGTATCGGCGACACGAACGGGCACCGCACGTTTGGTCCGTCAAACAGCAAGCTTGCTTGCAAGGTGTCGTGTCGGGGGGCCCGCTGCGCGTGGCGGCATGCGCTGCGCGCGGCGGGTTGGTGTGCCCGGCACATGTCGGGGGGGACGCCCGTGAAAACGACGGTGAACCAATGGGCAGCGCTGGCGATCGTATTCGCCGCCGGCGCGCACGCGCAGGAAATCTACCTGCAGGGCGGCACGCAGGGCGTCGGCATCGGCGCGGCCGTGAGCTTCAACTCGGTGCTCGGCGCGCACGCGGATTTCAATGCGATCAATCTGACGCATGACTTCACGGTGGCCGGCAATCGCTACCAGGACGACATCAAGCTGCGGCAAGGCGGCCTGTACGCGGACATCTTCCCGTGGCGCGGCAGCGGCTTTCGCGCGACGATCGGATTGCGCTTCAACGACGACGAGATCCGCGGCGTGTCGGTGCCCACTGACGGTACCTACGTATTCGCCGGCAAGCGCTATCCGGCGCTGCCGGGGATGTATGCGGTCGCGCAGGCGCGCTATCCGGCCGTGATGCCGTATGTCGGAATCGGCTACGGGCATCGGCCTGCATCGAAAGGGCTCGGCTTCGTCGCCGATTTGGGCGTCGCATACGGGATCCCGCGCTGCTCGTACACGCTGTCGCCGGAACTGGCCGCCGCGGCCGGGCCGCAGAAGAGCCAGATCCTGGTTGCGAGCGGCCTCGACGAACTGAACCGCATGATGTCGCGGTATCGGTGGTATCCGGTCCTGCAGATCGGGATCTCGTATCGGTTCTGAGCCGCACGAGCGTCACAGCACGACTGTGTGCCGCTCGCGCGCGGATTCGACCGCCCGGCGCGCCGGGCGCGCATCGTTACGCTTCGCGATGAACGGATGCTCGATGTAGCGGTAGGTCAGCAGCGAACAGAGGACGGCGACCAGTGCGCTCGCAAGCGCGAGCGCCCAGATACCGGTGTCGTCGACAGAATCGATCGGGAAAACGAACTTGTTGAATGCGCGGACGATTGTGTACACGATCACCATGTGGATCATGTAGATGCTGAAGCTGGCCGTGCCGAGCAGCGCGAGCGGTCGGGTTTCGAGCACACCGTAGAACGTATTCCCGCACGCGACGCAGAGGAACACCGGGAGGAGCGGAAGTGCGCCCTCGATCGAATAGCGTTCGGCCGGATACGGGGCGACGGCGAGAATCAACAGCGCGACGGTGGCTGCCGATTTCGTGCCGAGCAGCGAGCGGATCGCGGGATGCCGCGAGGCCTCGAACGCCAGCGCACCGAACGCGAACAGCAGGGCCATCCCGCCGGGCGGTCCGAACAGCGCGGCGCAGATCGTGACGATCGCGAGGGCGAGCAGCTTGCGCCACGCACGTGTCGCAACGAACCACGCGAGGAACGGAATGGCGACGTAGAACCGCCATTCGTATGCGAGCGTCCACCAGACGCCGCTCAGGTAGCTGGCTTGTTCCGCGCCGTTGACCGGGAACGCACCGAACCAGCCGAGCGAAACGGTCTTGAGCAGGTCGGCCAGCAACCGGATCGGCGCGTGGACGACGTTGCGGGGAAACCAGTACAGCGTGCAGGCGACGATGACGATCGCGTAAAAGAGGTAGAGCGGGGCGACGCGGCGCACGCGCCCGACGAAGAAGGTGCGCACGTCGAGCGTGCCCCTGCATGCGCGTTCCCAAAACAGGAACCCGGTGACCATGAAGAACATCGCGACGGGAATCGTGCCGAGATTGCGCAGGAAGTCGGAGGTGGCGCCCCAGATGCCGGTCGACAGCAGGCCCTGGTTGCACGCGAAATGATGGAAGACGACGGAGGTCGCGAGGATGCCGCGGAACCCGTCCAGGTTGTGATGGCGCATCGACAGCGATTTGTCGACGGCTGACCGGTAGAACGGTATGTGCCTTGCGACGAGCCACGCGATGATCGCGACGGCCGCCAGGCAGGCAGGGAAGTAGAGTTTGTCGGGGGTCGGGGAAAACAGGGTATCCAGAGAAGGTGTAATCAGGTCCACTGAAGGGCGTCTCGTGTCTTGGATCGCTTGGATCGGGATTTCAGGCACGGATGGTCCGCGTCGATGCAAGGTCTTCTGCGCGCTTCGCGCGGCGTTCGATCGCCGGTCTTGTGCGTTGATGGTATCAAACGGTCACGACGGCATGCCGCACGCAGATGCAACATGATGTTTCGATGCGGCACGTGTCATCTGTACTTCACTGGAACAAAAAAAGCGCGGGGTGGTCGATGGAGACGATACGTGGGCGGACGATCGTGCAATCGACACGCGGCGTGTCGCAACGTATGCCGTCGTGGCGCTCGTGCTGCAGATGCTGTTCCTCGTCGTTTGGGTGATCCGCTATTACGGGTGGCACGACCGGTCCGCGCCGATGGTCGGGTCGGACTTCGCGATATTCTGGGCGGCGGCGCGGGTCGCGCGGCACGCGTCAGATGCGATGCCGCCGCGCGCCTGACGACGCGCACCTGCCTGGCTCTCTTCGGTGCATGGCCATTCGGCCGGCTTTTTCATCACCTCGATCCGATTTACCGTGGACAACAGCAGTTCGACGCGTCGGGCCAGCGGCGGAACGCGGGTGGATTCCTGTTGCCCGCTGCCGCCGGCCCACGCCGACACCGTCTTCCGTCCGATCGCGACGATGATAGCAATGCTTGCAATTCACCGGCGAGGCGCTATCATTGATAGCAATCTGGATGGAGGGACCCATGGCAAATCTTCTGGTGCGTAACGTGGATGACAGTATCGTTCAGAGCCTGCGCGAGCAGGCCGCGGCCAACGGCAGGAGCGCCGAGGCCGAACATCGGGCCATTCTGGCCGATGCGCTCGGCCGGCCGAAGCGACGGACATTCGCGCAAGTGCTGACGAGCATGCCGGACGTCGGCGAGGACGCGGATTTCCAACGTGTTCAGGATTCCGGCGAGGTCAGGCGTGTTTTTGATTGATACGAACGTCATCAGCGAGATCAGGAAAGGCAAGCGAACCAACCGCGGCGTGCGCGCGTTCTTCAGGCAGGCCGAGGCCGACGCGAGCCCGCTTTACCTGTCGATCGTGACGGTGGCCGAACTGCGGCGTGGCGTCGATTTGATCCGTCATCGCGGCGATCATCCGCAGGCGTCGGCGCTCGAGGCATGGATGGCGACGATCCTGTCCGGCTATGCGTCGAACATCCTGCCGGTCGATATCGAGACCAGCCAGATGTGGGGCCATCTGCGCGTGCCCGATCCGGCGCACGCGCTCGACAAACTGATCGCGGCCACCGCGCTGATCAACGATCTCACGGTCGTCACGCGCAATGTCGACGATTTCGCTCGCACCGGCGTCCGGCTGTTGAACCCGTTCGATTGATCCGGGTCGCCGCATCGCGGCAACCTGCCACCGCTTCCCGCCTTCTGCGTCGCGCGTAGCCCGTTTCACCGGGCTTCCGCGCGCGCCCGCTTCACCGCCCCAGCTTCACCACCCCAGCTTCACCACCAGCTTCCCACCAGTTCCTTACCAGCTTCCCGCTGATTCCCCACCGGGCTCTCGTCCCAACAGACGATGTGACGCCATTCCCGACCGGCCAGAATCCTTTCACGAACAACGGATTCTGAACCTGGAGGAGGCCGACATGATCGATGTCCGTGCGCTCGGCTACGTCGTCGTCGAGGCGACCCGCGTCGATGCGTGGCGCCGCTACGCGGAAGACGTGCTGGGCATGCAGGCGCTCGACGCGCCCGACGGCGCGCTGTACCTGAAGATGGACGAGCGCGATTTCCGCTACGTGATCGTCCCCGGCACGTCCGACCGCTATTTCGCGTCGGGCTGGGAACTGCCCGACGGCGCCGCGTTCGACGCCGCACTCGCGGTGTTGCAACGCGCGGGCGTCGAAGCCGTGCGTGCCACGCGCGACGAAGCCGCACTGCGTCGCGTGCAGGCGATGGCGTGGTGTACCGACCCGTCGGGCAACCGGCACGAGCTGTACTGGGGCGCGCGCTGCGACTTCCGCCGTTTCGTGTCACCGCTGGGCGTCGCGCGCTTCGTCACCGGCGACATGGGCCTCGGCCACGCAGTGCTGCCCGCGCCGCAGTTCGACGCGACCGACGCATTCGTGCGCGGCGTGCTCGGCTTCGAGCTGTCCGACATCTACCGCGTGAAGTTCACGCCCGATCCCGCCGAACCCGAGAAGCGCATCCACTTCATGCACTGCCGCAACGCGCGCCATCACAGCCTCGCGCTGTTCGAGATGGCCGTGCCGTCGGGCTGCGTGCACGTGATGGCCGAAGTCGACTCGATGGACGAAGTCGGCCGCGCGCTCGATCGGGTCGCCGCGCACGACGTGAAGATGTCGGCGACGCTCGGCCGGCACTGCAACGACCAGATGATCTCGTTCTACATGAAGACCCCCGGCGGCTTCGATCTCGAATACGGCTTCGGCGGCCTCACGGTCGACTGGTCGAAGCATGCGGTGTTCGAGGCCACCCAGGTAAGCCAGTGGGGCCACGACTTCAGCATCGGATACCGGTAAGCCAGCACGATGACGATGAAACCTCTCGACAAGACGATGTCCGCGCGCGACGTGGTCGCGCAACTCGCCGACGGCATGACGATCGGCATCGGCGGATGGGGGCCGCGACGCAAGCCGATGGCGCTGGTGCGCGAGATCGCGCGCTCGAACCTGACGGACCTGACGATCGTCGCATACGGCGGTGCCGATATCGGCCTGTTGTGCGCCGCCGGCAAGGTGCGCAAGGCGGTGTTCGGCTTCGTGTCGCTCGACGTGATCCCGCTCGAACCGCATTTCCGCCGTGCCCGCGAACAGGGCCGCGTCGACGTGCTCGAGCTCGACGAAGGGATGCTGCAGCTCGGCCTGCGCGCGGCCGCCGCGCGCCTGCCGTTCCTGCCGACGCGTGCCGGGCTCGGTACCGCGCTGCTCGATCACGCGCCGCAGCTTCGCACGGTGAGCTCGCCGTATGACGACGGCGAGACGCTGCTCGCGATGCCGGCGATCGAGCTCGACGTCGCGCTGCTGCACGTGAATGCGGCCGACCGGATGGGCAACACGCGCATCGATGGTCCCGATCCGTTCTTCGATGCGTGGATGGCGCGTGCCGCGCAGCGCTGCTACGTGTCGGCGGAAACGGTCGATGCGTCGCTCGCGAGCGACGACCTCGACGCCGCGCGCCGCAACCCGTTCGAGCGCTCGCTCGTCACCGGCGTCGTGCACGCGCCGGGTGGCGCGCACCCGACGTCGTGCGGGCCGGACTACGGCTGGGACCTGCCGCACCTGCGCGCTTACTGCGCGAGCGCGGAAGACGATGCGAAGACGGCGGCGTACCTGCGCGACGTGGTCGGCCAGGACGAACGCCAGTACCTCGAAGGCGTCGGCGGCCTGTCGCACGTGACGACGCTGCCGTTGCCGATTCTGTAAAGGAGCGCCTGTGAGCGAATCTCTCGACCATTCCCTCGCGGAACTGATGATCGTCGCGTCCGCGCGACTCTGGCGCAACGACGGCGAAGTGCTGGCGACCGGCATCGGCACGGGCCCACGGCTCGCGGCGGGCCTCGCGCGGCTCGCCTACAACAACGGGCTGATGCTGACCGACGGCGAAGCGTATCTCGTCGAGGAGCCGGTGCCGCTTGGGCCCCGTCCCGACGGCTATCGCGTGAAGGCGAGCGGCTGGATGACCTACGAACGCGTGTTCGACTGCCTGTGGCACGGTCGCCGCCACGCGCTTGTCATGCCGACGCAGATCGACCGCTTCGGCCAGGCGAACATCTCGTGGCTCGGCGACGACTACGCGCGTCCGAAAACTCAATTGCTCGGCGCGCGCGGCTTTCCCGGCAACTCGACGAACCACGCGAACTCGTTCTTCGTCAGTGGCCACGGCAAGCGCACGTTCGTCGAAGGTGAAGTCGACATGGTGTGCACGGTCGGCTACAACCCGGCGCGTCGGGTGCCCGGCATGAAGACCTTCGTCGACCTGCGCAGCATCGTCACCGACCTGTGCGTGATGGATTTCGGCGGGCCCGACCATGCGATCCGCGTGCGCTCGCTGCATCCGGGCGTGAGCTTCGACGAGGTGCGGGACGCGACGGGCTTCCCGCTGGCCGCCGCGCCCGATATCGGCACGACGGCCCCACCGACCGCCGAAGACCTGCGCATCGTGCGTGCGCTCGACCCTCACAACCTGCGCGCGGCGATCGTGCGCAACAACCCGGCGCCGCGCCGCGGATGAGGTCCGACATGGAAGCGACCCAGATGACGTTCGGCGAAGGTGTCGTCGACTACGCGGTCGAGGACGGCATCGCGACGATCACGATGAACCGTCCCGAGTATCACAACGCGCAGAACTCGAAGATGACGTATGCGCTCGACGCGGCGTTCCGGCGCGCGGCACACGACGACGCGGTGAAGGCGATCGTGCTCGCTGGCGCCGGCAAGCATTTCTCGGCGGGGCACGACATCGGCACGCCGGGCCGCGACATCCACGAGTCGTTCGATCGTGCGTCGCTGTGGTACGACCACGTCGACAAGGAAGGCGGCGAGTTCCTCTATGCGCGCGAACAGGAGGTGTACCTCGGGATGTGCCGGCGCTGGCGCGACCTGCCGAAGCCGACGATCGCGATGGTGCACGGTGCGTGCATCGCGGGCGGGTTGATGCTCGCGTGGGTGTGCGACCTGATCGTCGCGTCGGAGGACGCGTTCTTCGCGGATCCGGTCGTGCGGATGGGGATTCCGGGCGTCGAGTATTTCGCGCATGCATACGAGCTGAACCCGCGCATCGCGAAGGAATTCCTGTTCCTCGGCGAGCGGATGCCGGCCGAGCGCGCGTACCAGATGGGGATGGTCAATCGCGTGGTGCCGCGCGAGCGGCTGCGCGACGCGACCTACGCGATCGCCGCGAAGATCGCGACGATGCCGCGCCTCGGCCTCACGCTGACCAAGCAGGCGCTGAACCACGTCGAGGAGTTGCAGGGCAAGCGCGCGGCGATGGACGCGGCGTTCGCGTGGCATCACTTCGCGCATGCGCACAACGAGCTCGTGAGCGGCGACCGCCTCGGCGGGTATGACGCACGCAAGATGGCCAGCTCGCAGCGCAAGGCCGGCGACGAAGATCAGGCCGACGCCGCACCGGCCGCCGTCAACGGAGCCGCCGCATGAGCACGACGCTTCAAAGCCCGCTGCATACGCCGCTGTGCGACCTGCTCGGCTGCCGCTACCCGATCGTGCAGACCGCGATGGGCTGGGTGGCCGACGCGCGGCTCGTCGCGGCGACCGCCAACGCGGGCGGCTTCGGCTTCCTGGCCGGCGCGACGCTCGAACCGGAGCAGGTCGAGGCCGAGATCCTGAAGGTGAAGGCGCTGACCGACAAGCCGTTCGGCATCAACTTCCACATGTTCCAGAAGAACGCGCAGCAGGTCGTCGAATTGGCGATCAAGCACAAGCTGCGTGCAGTGAGCTACGGACGCGGGCCGGACGCGAAGACGATCCGCCGCTTCAAGGACGCCGGCATCGTCTGCATGCCGACCGTCGGCGCGCCGAAGCATGCGGCGAAGGCGGTCGAACTCGGCGCGGACATCGTGACGGTGCAGGGCGCGGAAGGCGGCGGCCACACGGGCTCGGTGCCGACCACGCTGCTGCTGCCGAAGGTCCTCGACGCGGTGCAGGTGCCGGTGGTCGCGGCGGGCGGCTTCTTCGATGGGCGCGGGCTGGCTGCCGCGCTCGCGTACGGCGCAGCCGGCATCGCGATGGGCACGCGCTTCCTGATGAGCGCCGAATCGCCGGTGCCGCGCGCGACGCTCGAGCGCTACGTCGCGGTCGGCGACCCGGCACGCATCCGCGTGTCGGACGCGCTCGACGGGCTGCCGCAACGGATGATCGACAACCCGTATCTGCTGAAGCTCGAACGCTTCGGCCCACTGCGCCGCACGTGGTTCGCGCTGAAGACGGCCGAAGCGTGGCGACGCAAGAACGGGCTGAGCACGACGGACATGCTCGGCCTCGCGATCAAGGCGCTGCGCTCGCACGACTACACGGCGAGCCAGACGCTGATGGCCGCGAACGCGCCGTTCCTGATCCAGCGCGCGATCGTCGAGGGGCGTCCGGACGAAGGCGTGCTGCCGAGCGGCCAGGCGGCCGCGATGATCGGCGCGATCGAATCGTGCGACGCGCTGATCGCGCGGATCGTCGCGGAAGCCGGCGAGCGGCTGGACGCACTGGCCGCGTTGCGCGGCGCGGCAGCGGCACAGGCCGCATGAAAAACATCACAGGGAGTCTGGAGATGACTGCATCCAATCAACCGGCCGGCGCGATGCCGTTCCGGATCGAGCGCACCGACGGCATCGCCGAACTGGTGATCGCCCATCCGCCCGTGAACGCGCTCGACGCGCAGGGCTGGCATGCGCTCGCGCGTGCGCTCGACGCGCTCGGCGAGGACGATGACGTGCGCGTGATCGTCGTGCGCGGCGAAGGCCGCGGCTTCTGCGCGGGCGTCGACATCAAGGAGCTGGCCGTGCATCCGGAGCGGATCGTGTCGGTCAATGCCGGGAACTACGAGACGTTCCGCGCGGTGCACCGCAATCCGAAGCCGGTGATCGCGGCCGTGCACGGTTTCGTGCTCGGCGGCGGGATCGGCATCTGCGGCGCGGCGGATATCGTCGTCGCGGCCGATTGCGTGCGCTTCGGCGTGCCGGAGATCGACCGCGGCGCGATGGGCGGCGGTGCGCACCTGCAGCGCTTGTTCGGTGTGCAGAAGGTCCGCGCGATGTACTTCACCGGCGAGATGATCGACGCGGCCGAAGCGTACCGGCTCGGCGCGCTCGAACAGGTCGTCGCGCGCGACGCGCTGCGCGACGCGGCGCTCGCGATCGCCCGCAGGATTGCGGAGAAGAGCCCGGCGATGGTGCGGCTCGCGAAGGAGGCGCTGAACGGCGTCGAGGACGGCGATCTCGAGGACAAGTACCGCTGGGAGCAGGGCTTCACGCTGCAGGCGTACATGACGAACGACTCGACGGAGGCGCGTGCCGCGTTCGTCGAGAAGCGCGACGCGCGGTTCGACGCGCAGGCCGCCGCCGAGGAGGCACGCGCATGAACCTGACCTATACGCCGCAACAGCAGGCGTTCCGCGCGGAAATCCGCGCATGGCTCGCCGCGCACGTGCCGCGCGAGCGGCTGCCGAGCTTCGATACGGAGGAAGGCTTCGCCGCGCACCGCGAATGGGAGCGCACGCTGCACTCGGGCCGCTGGAGCATGGTCACGTGGCCCCGCGAGCTGGGCGGTCGCGGCTGCGACCTGATCGAGTGGCTGATCTTCGAGGAAGAGTACTGGCGCGCCGACGCACCGATGCGCGTGAACCAGAACGGCATCTTCCTGCTCGGCCCGACGCTGATGGACTTCGGCACCGACGCGCAGAAGGCGCGCTTCCTGCCCGCGATGGCGGCGGGCGAGCACGTATGGGCGCAGGGCTGGTCGGAGCCGAATGCGGGCTCGGACATGGCCGCGATCCGCACGACGGCGATCCGCATCGGCGACGAATACGTGCTCAACGGCCAGAAGATCTGGTCGACCCGCGCGGTGTGGGCCGACTGGCTGTTCGGGCTGTTCAGGAGCGACCCCGAATCGTCGCGTCACCACGGGCTCACGTTCCTGATGGTGCCGCTGTCCGCGCCTGGCATCACGGTGCGGCCGATCCGCCAGTTGAACGGGCAGACGGGCTTCGCGGAAATCTTCTTCGACGACGTGCGCGTGCCGGTCGAAAACCGCCTCGCGGCCGAAGGCGCGGGCTGGCAGGTCGCAATGGCGACGGCCGGCTTCGAGCGCGGGCTGATGCTGCGTTCGCCCGCGCGCTTCCAGCGCACCGCACAGGCGCTGCGCGACCTGTATCTCGCGCATCGCGACAGCGCGGATCGCGACCCGACGCTGCGCGAGCGCGTGGTGTCCGCATGGATGGATGCGCAGGCGTACGCGCTGTCGACCTACGCGACCGCGAGCCGGCTGCTCAAGGGCGGCCATATCGGCGCGGAGTCGAGCACCAACAAGGTGTTCTGGTCGGAGCTCGACCTGCGGATGCACCAGACCGCGCTCGACATCCTCGGCGCGCACGGCGAGGTCGTCCCGCAGACGGCCGCGCAGCACGCGGTGCTCGGCCACTGGCTCGACGGCTTCCTGTTCGCGCAGGCCGGCCCGATCTATGCGGGCACCAACGAGATCCAGCGCAACATCGTCGCCGAACGGATGCTCGGCATGCCGCGCGCGTAGGCGTGCCGGCGACACCTCACTGAACGGACATCCTATGGATTTCGTATTCGATGAAGACCAGGAAGCGCTCGCGGACAGCGTGAAGCGCCTGCTGATGACCGAGATGACCCCGGAGCTGATCCGCGAGCTGTGGGCCACGCCGACGGGCCGCTCGGACGCGCTGTGGGCGCTGTTCGCGTCGCAGGGGCTGACCGCCGTGTCGGTGCCCGAAGCGCATGGCGGCCTCGGCCTGACCGAAGTGGAATGGGCGCTGCTCGCGCAAACCTACGGGTATTTCGGCAGCCCGGAGCCGCTGCTCGACACGGCGCTCGTATCGGCCGGCGTGCTCGCGCGGCTGCCTGCCAGCGATTGGCGCGACGCGCTGCTGAACGACATCGCCGAAGGCCGCGCGCGCGTCGCGCTCGTGCATCCGGTGAACCCGTATGCGGCCGACGTGCACGTCGCGCAAACGCTGCTGTGCGAGCACCGCGGCGAGTTGCACCGCGTCGATCCCGCGCAGTGCGCGTGGCGCGCCGTCGACAGCGTCGACCCGTCGCGGCGCCTGTTCACGCTCGACTGGGAGCCGTCGGCTGCCACCCGCATCGCGCGTGCCGACGATGCCGCGCCGCTGCTGAACCGCGCGCTCGACCACGGCGCGTTCGCGGTCGCCGCGCAGTTGCTCGGCCTCACGCAGCGCGTGCTGGATGTTGCGATCGACTACAGCGCGCAGCGCAAGCAGTTCGGCAAGGCGATCGGCTCGTACCAGGCGCTCAAGCACCTGCTCGCCGACGTCGCGATCCGCTACGAGTTCGCGCGGCCGGTGGTCGCACGCGCCGCTCGGGCGATCGCCGACGATCATCCGCAGCGCGCGGTGCTCGTATCGCACGCGAAGCTCGCGGCGGCCTCAGCCGCGCAACTGGCCGCGCGCCACACGATGCAGGTGCACGGCGCGATCGGCTACACGTGGGAGCTCGACCTGCAGATCTTCATGAAGCGGATCTGGGCGCTCTCCGGCAGCTGGGGCGACAGCGCGTTCCACAAGGCCCGCGTGGCCGACGCGATCCTCTGCGACGCATTGCCGATCGGCCCCGCGCAGACCTTCGACTTCGAGGAAACCAATTAATGAAACAAGCCTATATCGTCGACGCGCTGCGCACGCCGACCGGCCGCCGCAAGGGCGGGCTCGCGCACGTGCATGCGGCGGACCTCGGCGGCTTCGTGCTGAAGACGCTCGTCGAACGCAATGCGATTCCGGCCGACGAATACGACGACGTGGTATTCGGCTGCGTCGATACGATCGGCCCGCTCGCGGGCAACATCGCGCGCACCTGTTGGCTCGCGGCCGGGCTGCCGCTGCAGGTGCCGGGCGTGACGGTCGACCGCCAGTGCGGCTCGTCGCAGCAGGCCGTGCACTTCGCCGCACAGGCCGTGATGAGCGGCATGCAGGACGTCGTCGTCGCGGGCGGCGTGCAGACGATGACGCAGATCCCGATCTCGTCCGCGATGACGAGCGCGGTGCCGCTCGGCTTCAATGATCCGTTCTCCGGCAGCACCGGCTGGCGCGCGCGCTTCGGCGATGCGCCGGTGTCGCAGTTCGTCGCCGCGCAGCGGATCGCCGATCACTGGAACCTGTCGCGCGACGCGATGGAGCGCTACGCGCTCGAAAGCCACCGTCGCGCGGTCGCCGCGATCGAGGCCGGCCATTTCAAGCGGGAAATCGTGCCGCTCGAAGGCGTGCTGCACGACGAGACGCCGCGCCCCGACACGTCGCTCGAAAAGATGGCGACGCTGGAGCCGCTGACGCCGGGCGGCTCGCTGACGGCTGCCGTCGCGAGCCAGACGTGCGACGCGGCCGCCGCGCTCCTGATCGTGTCGGAGGACGCGCTGAAGCGCTACGGACTCACGCCGCGTGCGCGGATCCATCACCTGAGCGTGCTCGGCGACGATCCGCTGTGGATGCTCACCGCGCCGATCCCGGCCACCCAGGCCGCGCTGAAGAAGAGCGGGCTCGACTGGTCGCAGATCGACGTGGTCGAGTTGAACGAGGCATTCGCGTCGGTCGCGCAGGCGTGGCTCGCCGACACGCGCTTCCCGCACGAAAAGACCAACCCGAACGGCGGCGCGATCGCGCTCGGCCATCCGCTCGGCGCGACCGGCGCGCGGCTGATGACGACGCTGCTGCACGAACTCGAGCGCACCGGCGGCCGTTACGGGCTGCAGACGATGTGCGAAGGCGGCGGCCTCGCGAACGTCACGATCATCGAGCGCCTGTGAGCGCGTCGCTGTCACGATTTCACGATCCAAGAGGCAAGCATGGGAATCTGTAACGGACGCACCGTCATCATCACCGGCGCGGGCGGCGGGCTCGGGCGTGAATACGCGCTGGCGTTCGCGGCCGAAGGCGCGGCGGTCGTCGTCAACGACATCCGGCACGAGGCCGCGCAGGCCGTCGTCGACGAGATCACACAACGCGGCGGGCGCGCGCTCGCGAATGCCGACGACATCACGCGCGTCGAAACGGCGCAGCGGATCGTCGATGCCGCGCGCGACGCATTCGGCGACGTGCACGTGTTGGTCAACAACGCGGGCATCTGCCGCGACAAGATGTTCACCAGCATGACCGAAACCGACTGGGACGACGTGATGCGCGTGCACTTGCGCGGCCACTTCTGCCTGTCGAGCGTGCTGGCGCGCGTGTGGCGCGACGCGGCGAAGGCCGGCACGCCGGTCGACGCGCGCATCGTCAACACGAGCTCCGGCGCCGGGCTGCAAGGGTCGATCGGTCAGTCGAACTACGGCGCGGCGAAGGCCGGCATCGCCGCGCTCACGCTGATGCAGTCGGTCGAGCTGCAGCGCTACGGCGTGCGCGTGAACGCGCTCGCGCCGGCCGCGCGCACGTCGATGACGGAAGGCGTGTTCGCCGACATGATGAAGAAGCCCGAGGATGGCGGCTTCGACTATTTCGATCCGGCCAACGTCGCGCCGCTCGTCGTGTGGCTCGGCAGCGCGCTGTCGTCCGACGTGACGGGCCAGGTGTTCGAGGTCGCGGGCGGGATGATCGCCGTCGCCGAAGGCTGGCGTACGGGGCCGAGCGTCGATCGCGGCGCGCGCTGGGTGCCGGCCGAGGTCGGCCCGGCGGTCGCGCGGCTGCTTGCCGATGCGCGTCCCGCGCAGCGCGTGTACGGGAGCTGAGTCATGGATCTGGCGCTCACCGACGAACAGGCGATGATTCGCGACGCGGCGGCCGACGTGCTCGCCGAACGCAGTGCGTCCGCCGACGTGCGCCGCGCAATCGAGCACGCCGCCGGCCGCGACGATGCGCTGTGGGGCGCACTGGCCGGCGAGCTCGGCTGGAATGCGCTGTCGCTGCCGGAAGCCGCGGGCGGGATGGGGCTCGGCACGCTCGAACAGATGCTGCTGATGGAGCAGCTCGGCCGGCGCATCGCATGCGTGCCGTATTTTTCGACCGCGTGTCTCGCGGCGACCGCGCTGGCGGTCTGCGCCGACACGCCGCTTGCGACCGGCTGGCTCGCGAAGATTGCCGAAGGCGCGTGCAGCGCGACGCTGGCATTGCCGTTCGAGCTGCCGGCCGGCACCGGGCAGTTGCCGGTCGTCGCGGAAGAAGCGGCGGGCGGCTACGCGCTGTCGGGCGCGATCGAACAGGTGATCGACGGCGCGCGCGCCGACCTGCTGCTGATTCCGGCACGGATCGCGAACGAAGGGCAGGCGATCGGGCTGTTCGCGATCGACGTCGCGAGCGCAGCCGGCCTGAACGTCACGCCGCTCGACACGCTCGACGCGACGCGGCCGATCGCGCGGGTCGCGTTCGACGAAACCCGCGTGAGCCGCGACGCGTTGTTCGCCAGCGGCGCCGCTGCCGCCCAGTTGCTCGATCGCGCTGCCTGGTTCGCCGCGCTCGCGTTGGCCGCCGAACAACTCGGCGGCGCACAGCACTGCCTCGACCTGACGCTCGACTACACCGGCCAGCGCGTGCAGTTCGGTCGCGCGATCGCGTCGTTCCAGGCGGTCAAGCATCGCTGCGCACAGATGATGGTGCTGATCGAATCCGCACGTTCGGCCGTGCTCGGCGCCGCGCACGCGTGGGACGCGGAAGCCGCCAGCGGCGCTCCCGGCGCTGCGCTGCAGGCCGATATCGCCGCTGCGAAGGCCGCCGCGAACGACGCGGCCGCGTTTTGCGCACAGGAAGCGATCCAGTTGCACGGCGGTGTCGGCTTCGCTTGGGAGTACGACCCGCATCTCTATTTCAAGCGCGCGCAGGCATCGGGCGCGCAGTTCGGCACGACGCCGCAACTGCTCGAATGGATCGCGTGCCATGCGATCGACGGCGGCACGTCGCAACACGACGCGGTGCTCGCGTCGGCGTCGCCGTCGGTTTCGATCGCCACGCGTCCGTCCGCCGCGCGCACGGGAGCCCTCCAATGAACAGCAAAACGCGCGAACAGCAATTGCGGCACGAAGTGGCCGACTGGGTGCAATCGCACCTGACCGGCGATTTCGCGTGCCTGAAATATCGCGGTGGCCCCGGCGACGAGGAAGCGTTTCCCGAGTTGCGCAAGGCGTGGGAGCGGGAACTGGCGAAGGGCGGTTGGACCGGGCTCGGCTGGCCGACGGATGCGGGTGGGCGCGGCTTCTCGGTTGCCGAGCAGGTGATCTTCCACGAGGAATATGCGCGCGCCGGCGGCCCGGGGCGGATGGGCCACATCGGAGAAGGGCTGCTGGGGCCGACGCTCGTCGCGTGCGGCACCGACGACCAGCGCGCCCGTTTTCTGCCAGTGATTCTCGCCGGCACGCAGTTCTGGTGCCAGGGCTATTCGGAGCCGGGCGCGGGATCCGATCTCGCGAACGTGCGCACGCGCGCCGAGCAGGACGCGGACGGCACGTGGCGCGTGTATGGCCAGAAGGTGTGGACGTCGCTCGCGCATGATTCCGACTGGATCTTCGTGCTGGCGCGCACCGATCCCGCGTCGAAGGGCAACAAGGGGCTGTCGTTCCTGCTGATGCCGCTCGACCAGCCGGGCATCGAGATCCGGCCGATCAAACAGCTCAACGGCGGCGCGGAATTCAACGAAGTGTTTTTCGACGGTGCACGTGCGGAAGCCCGCGACCTCGTCGGCGCGCCGGGCGACGGCTGGCGGATCGCGATGACGCTGCTCGGCTTCGAGCGCGGAATGTCGACGCTCGGCCAGCAGATGCAGTTCGTCCGTGAACTCGAATGGGTGATCGACGCCGCGCGCGAATCGGGCGCCGATCGCGACCCGGTGCTGCGCCAGCGGATCGGCCGCGCGTGGGCCGGGCTGCGCGTCATGCGCTACAACGCGCTGCGGATGCTGTCGGGCGCGGACGACGCGAACGGCGGTACCGCCGCGCCGCTGCGCCGCGACGCACTGATCTACAAGTACTACTGGTCGAACTGGCACCGCGACCTCGGCCAGCTCGCGATGGATGCGCTCGGGCCGCGCGCGAATGTGATCGATCCGGCCGACGAAAAGCTCGCCCATCTGCAGCGCGTCTTCCTGTTCTCCCGTGCGGACACGATCTACGCCGGTACCAACGAAATCCAGTTGAACATCATGGCCGAGCGCGGGCTCGGCATGCCACGAGAAGCGCGAGGTAACGCATGACCGAACCCACCATCCAGAAAGCGCCGGCCTACGTGCCGGGTCACCAGCTGCTCGCCGGCAAATCGGTGCTGATCACGGCGGCCGCCGGCGCCGGCATCGGCTTCGCGGCCGCGCGCCGCTGCGCGGAGGAAGGCTGTCGCGCGCTGTTCATTTCCGACATCCACGAGAAGCGCCTCGAACAGGCGGTCGACACGCTGCGTGCCGAAACGGGGCTGCAGCAGGTGTACGGCCGCCTGTGCAACGTCGCGGTCGAGGACGACGTGCAGGCGCTCGTCGCCGACGCGCAGGACAAGCTCGACGGCGTCGACGTACTGATCAACAACGCCGGGCTCGGCGGCGCGAAACGCATCGTCGAAATGGACGATGCCGAATGGTCGCGAGTGATCGACATTAGCCTTACCGGGACGTTCCGGATGACGCGCGCGATGCTGCCGCACATGCAGGCCCGCGGCCGCGGCGCGATCGTCAACAACGCATCCGTGCTCGGCTGGCGCGCGCAGGCGGAACAGGCGCACTACGCGGCGGCGAAAGCGGGCGTGATGGCGCTCACGCGCTGCGCGGCGCTCGAGGCGTCGCCGTACGGGGTGCGCATCAACGCGGTCGCGCCGAGCATCGCGATGCACGATTTTCTGAAGAAGTCGGCCCCGGCCGACCTGCTGAATCAACTGGCGTCGCGCGAAGCCTTCGGGCGCGCCGCCGAAGTCTGGGAGGTTGCGAACGTGATGGTGTTTCTTGCAAGCGATTACGCGTCGTACATGACGGGCGAAGTGCTGTCGGTCAGCAGCCAGCACGCATGATGGACACGACCCTCGACCCCGTGCGCGCGACGCCCCGCGTGTTCGCGCATCCCGGCGAACTGGCAGCGGCCGTCGGCGACACGCTCGGCGCGAGCGCATGGCTCGCGATCGACCAACTCCGCATCGACGGCTTCGCCGACGCGACGGGCGATCACCAGTGGGTGCACGTCGATCCGGTGCGCGCGAAGAGCGGCCCGTTCGGCGCGTGCATCGCGCACGGCTACCTGACGCTGTCGCTCGTCAACCATTTCCTGCCGCAGATCGTACGCATCGACGGCGCGCGGCTCGGCGTCAACTACGGCTGCGACAGGATCCGTTTCCCCGCGCCGGTGAAGGTCGGCGCACGTGTGCGCGGCGTCGGCGAACTGCTGCGCGTCGCGCCGCTCGACGGCGGCGTGCAGGCGTGGATCCGCGTGACCGTCGAGATCGAAGGCGAAGCGAAGCCCGGCTGCGTTGCCGACACGATCAGCCGTTACTACTTCTAGTTCCAGAGAGCCAGACACATGGAAGACGCAGTCATCGTTTCCGTCGCACGCACGCCGATCGGCAAGGCGTTTCGCGGCATGTTCAACGATACGGAAGCGCCCGCGCTGGGCGGCCACGTCGTGCGCGCCGCGCTCGAACGCGCGGGCGTCGCGCCGGCCGACGTCGATGACGTGCTGATCGGCTGCGCCGCTCAGCAGGGCACGCAGGGCTACAACATCGGCCGCCTGTCGGCCGCGGCGGCCGGGCTGCCGGCATCGGTGCCCGGCATGTCGATCGACCGCATGTGCTCGTCGGGCCTGATGTCGATCGCGAGTGCCGCGCGCAGCATCGGCGCGGGCGATGCGCGGATCGTCGTCGCGGGCGGCGTCGAATCGATCTCGCTCACGCAGAACAAGCACAAGAACGCGTATCGCGCGCGTTCGCAGGCCGTGCTCGACCACCAGCCGGCTGCGTACATCGCGATGATGGAAACGGCCGAGATCGTGTCGCGCCGTTACCGGATCTCGCGCGCCGCTCAGGACGAATTCGCGCTGCAGAGCCACCAGCGCACGGCCGACGCGCAGGCGGCCGGCCGCTTCGACGCGGAAATCGCGCCGCTCGACGTGCGGCGCGCGCTGTTCGACAAGGAAGGCAACCCGGCCGGCTACGAGGACGTCCACGCGGCACGCGACGAAGGCGTGCGTGCCGACACGACGGCCGAGCGGCTCGCGGGGCTCAAGCCGTCGTGGAGCGGCGGAAAGGCCGTCGAGCAGGGCGAGTTCGTGACGGCCGGCAACGCATCGCAGCTGTCGGACGGCGCGGCGGCCGTGGTCGTGATGTCGCGCGCCGAGGCCGCGCGCCGTGGGCTCGCGCCGCTCGGCACGTTCCGCGGCCTCGCGGTGGCGGGCTGCGAGCCGGACGAGATGGGCATCGGCCCGGTGTTCGCGATTCCGAAGCTGCTGGCGCGCTTCGGGATGACGGTGGCCGACGTCGGGCTGTGGGAGTTGAACGAGGCATTCGCGTGCCAGGCGCTGTACTGCCGCGACACGCTCGGCATTCCGGACGAGCGGCTGAACGTCGACGGCGGCGCGATCGCGCTCGGCCATCCGTTCGGGATGTCGGGCACGCGAATGACGATGCACGCGCTGCTCGAAGGCGCGCGCCGCGGCGTGCGGCATGCGGTCGTGACGATGTGCATCGGCGGCGGGATGGGTGCCGCCGCGCTGTTCGAGGTCGGCACGTAGCGGCCGGCTCGGCGGCGTGGCTGCGCCGCCGGGCGAGGTAGCGATTCAGGACCCTCGAGGCCGCGGCACCGACCGCCGGCCTGGGACCGTGGCCGGCGCCTGGAGTCGGCCGCGACAACGCAAAGCGTGGGACCCGAGCAAGCGCTGAAGCGCCGGCTCGGATCGAAAAAGGCGATGGAGACAAGCGATGAAACAAACCCTGCCAGGACTCGCGATGTCGGCGCTCGTGCTCGGCGCCGCGCTGTTCGCGTTTTCGCCGCGCCCGCTGCCGGCGTTCCCGATCACTGCGATCCACGCGGATCGTCTGCAGATCAACGGGCTGGCGAAGGCCGGCACGCGCATCGTCGCGGTCGGCGAACGCGGCGTGATTCTGCTCAGCGACGATGCGGGCCGCCAGTGGCGTCCGGCGTCCGTCATGCCCGACCCGGGCTCGACGCTCACGCAGGTCAGCTTCATCACGCCGACGCTCGGGATCGCGGTCGGCCACGACGGGCGGATCGTGCGCAGCGACGATGCGGGCGTGCATTGGCGCGAGGTCCACATGGACCACACGCATTCCGATCCGCTGCTGTCCGTGTGGGGGAGCGCGAACGGCCCGCTGTTCGCGGCCGGCAGTTTCGGCCAGCTGCTGCGCTCGGACGATGCGGGGCTCACGTGGCAGCCGCTGAAGACGCCGGCGGGCGACCGCCACCTGAACGCGATCGTCGGCGACGGCCACGGCACGCTGCTGATCGCGGGCGAGAGCGGCACGCTGCTGCGCTCGACCGACAACGGCGCGACCTGGGACAAGCTGCCGTCGCCGTACGCAGGCTCGCTGTTCGGCGCGCTGATGCTCGCGAACGGCGACTGGGTCGCGTACGGGATGCGCGGCAACGTGCTGCGCAGCACCGACCGCGGCGCGACCTGGACCCACGTCGACAGCCACGTGCCGGTGTCGTACTTCGGCGCGACCCAGCTTGCCGGCGGCGAACTCGTGCTGGTCGGCCAGGGCGGCGCGATCGTTGCGTCGCACGACGGCGGCCTGACCTTCGACGTGCGCAAGCTCGGCGGCGTGCAGAGCCTCGCGGCCGTGCTCGACATGGGGCGCGGCGCACTGCTGCTCGGCGGCGAAGCCGGCGTCGCGCCGCTTGCCGCGTCGCCGTCCTGACGCGCGATGGCGGTGAGTGCCGCCGCCCGCATCCGTTCGCCTCGCTGCGCCAACCCGCATCGTCCGCATCGTCCGTTCCGACACGAGAAAGCCATGAACGACCTGTCACGTCCCACTGAAACCGTTTCCGCGTCGCGCCTCGCCGCGTTCGTCGAGCGCTGCGCCGACACGATCATCCGGCAGCGCCGGCTGTTGATGCTGCTGTGCGTCGCGGTGACGCTCTCGCTCGGCTTGTCCGCGACGCGCCTGAAGCTCGATCCGGGCTTCAACAAGATGATCCCGATGCAGCACCCGTACATGCAGGTGTTCGAGCGCTACGCGGGCGCGTTCCCCGGCGCGAACACGATCCTCGTCAGCCTGCGCTGGAAGGGCGACGGCGACATCTACAACCGGACGTTCATGGACGCGCTGCGCCATGCGACCGACGACGTGTTCTTCATCCCCGGCGTGAACCGCTCGCGCGTGTTCTCGCTGTTCACGCCGAACGTCCACTACACCGAGGTGACCGAGGCCGGCTTTCGCGGCGACGTGGTCGTGCCGGGCCAGTTCTCGAGCGCGAACCCGGACGATCTCGCGAAGGTGCGCCGCAACGTCGCGCGTTCCGGGCAGATCGGACGCCTCGTCGGCAACGACCTGAAGTCGGCGCTGATCCGCGCGGAACTGCGCGAGACCGATCCGGCCACCGGCAAGCGGCTCGACTACAGCGCGGTCGCGCGCCAGCTCGAGGAAATCCGCGCGCGCTACGCGAAGCAGGGCATCGACGTGAACATCATCGGCTTCGCGAAGCTGGTGGGCGACGTCGAAGCCGGGATCGCCGGCGTGATGGCGTTCTTCGCGCTCGCGTTCCTCGTGACGGCCGCGCTGCTGTTCGCCTATACGCGCTCGCTGAAGACCACCGTGCTGGCACTGGTCGTCGCGCTGCTGCCGGTCGTCTGGCTGCTCGGCGCGCTGCCGCTGCTCGGGCTCGGCATCGACCCGATGTCGATCCTCGTGCCGTTCTTGATCTTCTCGATCGGCGTGTCGCACGCGGTGCAGATGACCAATGCGTGGAAGCAGGCGCTGGTGCGCGGCGCGTCGTCGGTCGACGCCGCGCGCGACGCGTTCCGCAAGCTGTTCGTGCCGGGCACGGTCGCGCTGCTGACCAACGCGCTCGGCTTCATGGTGATCATGCGAATCAGGATCGACATCGTGCGCGAGCTCGGCATCACCGCGTGCCTCGGCGTGCTGCTGATGATCGTCACCAACAAGGTGTTCCTGCCGATCCTGCTGTCGTACACGCGCCTCGAACGCGGCACGCTCGCGCGTGCACAGCGCGCGGCGGCGGCCGGCGGCAGCGGGAGATGGTCGCGCTTCGCGCTGTTCGCGCGGCCGGCGCCGGCGCTCGGCGTGTTCGCGGTGGCGCTCGCGCTGCTCGCGTACGGCACGCTCGAATCGCGCAGGCTGGAGATCGGCGACATCGGCACCGGCGCGCCGGAGCTGCGCGCGAACTCGCGCTACAACATCGACAACGCGGCGATCACGCACCAGTACAACATCGGCGTCGACGTGCTGTCGGTGATCGTCGAGACCACCGGTTTCGACGACGCCTGCCTGCATTACCCGGTGATGAGCGCAATCGAGAAGTTCGAGATGACCATGCGCGGCGTGGCCGGCGTGCAGTCGGTGACGAGCGTCGCGTCGCAGGGCAAGGTGTTCATCGCCGCGTTCAACGAAGGCAACCCGCGCTGGGCCGCGCTACCGCGCTCCAGCGACGGGCTCACGCAGGGTTCCAACGCGTTCGACCCCGACAACGGGATGAACACCGCGAACTGCAAGGCGATCCAGGTGCTGATCTACACGCAGAACCACGAAGGCACGACCATCGCGCACATCGTCGACGAGATCAAGCGCTACGCGGCCGAGAACCCGACGCCGAACGTCGCGTTCCGGCTGGCCGGCGGCAACGTCGGCGTGATGGCGGCGACCAACGAGGCGGTCGGCGACGCGGAGATCGCGATGCTGCTGTCGATCTTCGGTGCGATCGCGCTGCTCTGCGCGGTCACGTTCCGCTCGTGGCGCGCGGTGCTGTGCATCATCGTGCCGCTCACGCTCGTGTCGATCCTGTGCAATGCGGTGATGGCGCGGCTCGGCATCGGGCTGAAGGTCGCGACGCTGCCGGTGATCACGCTCGGCGTGGGCGTGGGCGTCGACTACGGGATCTACCTGTACGAACGCCTGCAGCACGACATCCGCCACGGCGCGACGCTGCCGGACGCGTTCGCCGATGCGATGCGCCAGCGCGGCACGGCGGCGCTGTTCACGGCCGTCACGATGTTCATCGGCGTCGGCACGTGGGCGTTCTCCGCGCTGAAGTTCCAGGTCGACATGGGCGTGCTGCTCGCGTTCATGTTCCTCGTGAACCTGTTCGGCGCGGTGTTCCTGCTGCCCGCGCTGGCCGCATGGCTTGGCGTCGAGCGCGCCGAGCGCCGCGTGTCGCGCGAGCCGCAACCCTCGTCGCCGCAGGCCACGCCGGCACCGGCGCTCAAGCCGACGCGCACGCTCGAACCCGGCAATCCGGTGCGCTGAGCGACGCAATCCCCGATTACCCCGGTGCGCGGCGGGCCGCCGCGCGTCCCCCAAAAAGGAGTCAACCCGCATGTCCGCACGCCCCTACAAGATCGAAGCCCAGCCGCTCGCGCAGCGCTATGCGCGCGGCTGGCACTGCCTCGGGCTCGCCCGCGACTACAAGGACGGCAAGCCGCACACGCTGAACGTCTTCGGCCGCAAGCTCGCCGCGTTCGCCGACTCGACCGGCAGGATCAACGTCGTCGACGCGTATTGCCCGCACATGGGCGCCGACCTGAGCCTCGGCACGGTCGAAGGCGACAACCTCGTCTGCCCGTTCCACGGTTGGGCATGGAGCGGCGAAGGGCAGTGCGCGTCGATCCCGTATTGCAAGCGGATCCCGCCGAAGGCGCGCATTGGCGCGTGGTCGACCTGCGAGGAGAACAACCTGCTGTTCGTGTGGAACGATCCGGAAGGCAATGCACCGCCGCCGGAAGTCGCGATTCCGCGCCTCGACGTGTGCTTTTCCGACGAATGGTCGGACTGGGTCGTCGACAAGATGGTGATCCACGCGAACTGCCGCGAACTGGTCGACAACATCTCGGATGTCGCGCACTTCGCGACCGTGCACCACGCGCCGATCGACTATTTCGCGAACCTGTTCGAGGACCACAAGGCGACGCAGCTGATGGTGGGCCGCAGCGCGAAGCTCGGCGGCGACAGCCTGACTGCGCTGTCGACGTATTTCGGGCCGGCCGTGCACATCACGCAGATGACGGGGCAGAGCAACGGGCAGCCGATCCATTCGGTGCTGCTGAACTGCCACGTGCCGATCGACATGAACAGCTTCGAGCTGCGCTACGGCGTGATCGTGAAGAAGGTGGCCGGCCTCGGCGACGAGCAGAACATGGAGATCGCGAACGCGTACGTGAAGGAAGCGCAGCGTGCGTTCTACGAGGACGTCGATATCTGGCACAGCAAGACGCGCATCGACAACCCGCTGCTGTGCGAAGGCGACGGGCCGCTGTACCAGATGCGCGACTGGTATTCCCAGTTCTATCTGGACGCGGCCGACGTGCGGCCGTCGAGCGTCGCGCGCAAGGCGTTCGAGATGAAGATCCGCGACGGCGAGACGCCGCCGCCGCTGCATCACGTGTTCGAACCGCAGTAACCAACGGCGAAGCGCGGCGAAAAAAGGGGCGCATCGTTGCGCCTCCCGATCGCCGCCCACGCCCGCCAGGCAAGGCGCGCGCGCTGCCGCGCGCGTGCGCCGCACCGAAAGAGCTTGACGGATCGGCCTGCACCGCGTAGTGTCCGAGACCGAAGTCTTCAAGAAGTTCGATTGCTCATCATTGGCCGCACGCTGTGTGGCAGTCGTTGGTCTCTCCCTCTTTTGATTCTTTCTGTGTCCGTCAGGGCGCATGTTCAATTATTCGTATTAAGGAAGTATTTGTGGATACCGGTACCGTCAAGTGGTTCAACGAAACCAAGGGCTTTGGTTTCATCTCCCCGGACAACGGCGGCGACGATCTGTTCGCCCATTTCTCGGAAATTCGCGGCACGGGCTTCAAGACCCTGGCCGAAGGCCAGAAGGTCAGCTACGAAGTGAAGCGTGGCCCGAAGGGTCTGCAAGCGTCGAACATCACGCCGCAGTAAGCCGCGTCGGCAACGGCCGCCGAGTGGCGGCCGCTGCCGGACGGATTTCGCGCGGATGCCGGCCCGAGCCGGCGTCCTGCGCGTTCCGACGCACACGACCGATGCATCGCGGGATTCACGATGCATCGGTCGTGTGCTTCCCTCACTCATCGCAGGTCCGTACGACGTGCGATCCAACGCCCTCGCGAAGCGCTCGCCGCATCGCCAGCGGCTCATGCTGCACCCGAGTAGACCGTCGCCATGCCACATGCGGCGCGGTCCCGACTTTGCGCGGTGCTGATCGCACCGCCGCCACCGACCGCCCGACCGCCGCAATGTGCCGGGCTCCGATTGCAAGACGGGCCCGTCGCCCGTCTGAACGGTCTGAACGAATGGATATCCCGGCATCCCGCCGGCCGCCGTCCCGTTGCGGGGCACGGCGCCGATGAGTTCGCCGCGGCCGCGGTCATTCACCTTGTCTGGAGGAATTGGTTTGGCAAAAGAAGAACTGCTGGAACTGGACGGAATCGTCGACGAAGTGCTGCCGGACAGCAAATACCGCGTCACGCTGGAAAACGGCGTCGTGGTCGGCGCGTACGCGTCGGGCCGCATGCGCAAGAACCACATCCGCATTCTCGCGGGCGACCGCGTGACGCTGGAACTGTCGGTGTACGACCTGACGAAGGGGCGCATCAACTTCCGCCACAAGGACGCGAACTCGCCGCGTCCGCCGCGCACCGGGCAACCGCGTCGCTAAGCAGTAACGGTCGGGCGCGCAACGCTGCTCCGATCGACCCGGTCCGGCCGTCTCATGCGGCTGGGCACACCGGATGGACGGCGCGGTTCGCGCCGTTCGTCGGTCGCCGGCGGCGGTGCAGTGCCGCGGCGGCCAACGTTTTCTCCTCCGACCGCGCTGCGTGTACGACGCTCAAGCGGTCGCGTCCCGCAGGAAATCCTCGATGAGCGTCGCGAAATACGGCGGACATTCCTGCTGACTTCCGGGTCGTCGCGCACCCTCCCGCCGCTGGAATCGGTTGCCACCGCACCCGGCGCTTTTCAATGTCTTCAGTCGCATTCAGCGCACCAACGACCGTGACGGGCGGTGCGCAGTCGCGGCCGTACAGCGCGACGTGTCACGCTGCCTGTCGCGCGCGCCGCACGCTGAGCGCCGACGCGGCCGCGCCCGTCAACTGAACCACCGCGCCGGCGAACATCGCCGCGCGCAAGCCGGCCGTGCCGCCGTGTGCGGCGGCGAACAGCGTACCGAGCATCGCGATCCCGAGCGTCGCACCGGTCATCCGCGCGACGTTGACGAGCGCGCTTGCGGTGCCCGAACGTGCGGCTTCGACCGCGCCGACGGCGACGGTCATCAACGGGCCGGTCGCGATGCCCATGCCGAGCCCGGTCAACGCAAGCCCGATTTCGGCGCCGATCAGATCCGGCGAACCGGCCGACGCGCCGATCACGGCGAGCCCGCTCGCGATCACCGCGACCCCGCCGGCCGTCGTCGCGCGCGTGCCGACGCGCTCCGACAGCGGCCCCGAGCAGGGCGACACGACGACGAACACGAGCGCCATCGGCAGTAGCGCGAGGCCCGCGCCGGTCGAATCGAGCCGGCCGATGCTCTGCCACGTCAGCGGCAGCAGGAACAGCACGCCGTACATCCCGAACGTCATCCCGGTGGTCGCGGCGATCGCGCCGCGAAACGCGCCGATCCGGAAGATGTCGAGCGGCACCAGTGCGGCCGCACCGTGGCGCCGCTCGATCACGATGAAGGCGACCAACGACACGATCGCCAGGCATCCGGCGATCGCGCATGAGGCCGGCGAATCGCGGAACACGATCGCCGCATACGCGAGCGCGCCGAGCGAGAGGGCGCCCGTGAGTTGTGCTCCGCCGTCGAAGTGCCTGCCGCGCGGATCGGACGATTCCGGCACGGCGGGGATCGAGAGCAGCATCGCGGCGATGCTCAACGGCACGACCACGAAGAAGATGCTGCGCCAGCCGAAGTGCCGGATCAACACGCCGCCGAGCGTCGGGCCGATCGCCATGGCCACGCCGTTGCATGCGGCCCAGATGCCGAGCGCGCGGCCGCGCTCGACCGGGTCGCGCCACACGACGCGCACGATCGCGAGCGACGCGGGCAGCATCAGCGCCGCGCCGACGCCGGCCAGCGCGCGTGCGCCGATCAGCACCGCCACCGACGGCGCGAGCGCGCACAGCAGCGACGCGACGGTGAAGAGGGCTGTGCCGGCCATGAAGATGCGGCGCCGGCCGAGCAGGTCGGCGAGCAGGCCGCCGGTCAGCAGCAGCACCGCGTAAGTGAGGTTGTAGCTGTCGACGACCCATTGCAATGCGCCGACGCCCGCGTGGAAATAGTCGCCGATCGCACGCGTCGCGAGATTGACGACGGCCGTGTCGACCTGCGCCACGAGCACGGCGAGGCAGAGGGTCAGAAGGGTCGCGCTGCGACGTTTGAAAATGATGAGGAAACCGGGGGCGGGCACGATGGGGCGTTCCGGATGCGTCAAATGGATCAACCTACTCCGGACCTGCTGACAACGGCCTGTCAGTAGCCGGTGAATCGAATCGCACGGTACCCGCATCGAATCTCCATCCATTCCGCTGGGTTTTGCTGCGACGAGGGCTCCACTAATGGCAGCTTTGCTGCGGCCAGGTTGAATTCCCGGTCAACATCTTGCCCGGTGCGTGCGGCCGTCGCGAACGCCGGTCACTTTCCCTCGCGCCTGCGTCGGCCATCAGATCGACGGATATCGCGCTGTTCCGCTTGCGGCACAGCGAGGTCGTTGTTGCAATGCGGAATTTCCATGGTCAAAACCGAGTAGTGCCGTGCTTTTTAAGTGCGGTGGGGCATTTCCCTCATCCGGATTGAAATTTAGTACGGGTACTAATATTTAATTTGTTTCGAATTGAAAACTAATTAATTAATCTCAAAATAAGGATGGAAATCATCTGAATTGGTGTTGACGCGTCGCGCTCGGGAAAAATAGAATTCGTCGCCAATAAGATTCGTTTTGATTTTTAGTGAATTTTTGCCATTTCTGGTGAAACAGAAGATTGGCTTTTGGATCAATTTATTTTTCGAATCCCCGGGTTCTGCTCATTTCACGAGCACGGTTTTATCGTGTGGCCAAATTGACCGGTCCATTCCGTATGGATTCGTCGTGCCCATTCAAACTGAAGCGATGGAGGCGCACCAATGGAAGAAAGAAAAGAATCTCCGCTGGCAACGGCATCGAATGTCTACTTCGGCCCATCCGCGCAAAGGAAATGGCTGGGACGCGGCGCTCCACGCGATGTGGATGTCGTTCTGCTGACGCATCCTCGCGACCGAGCCGATGTCGTACGGATGTTTCCATGGGCCGGCACGCTCGACGACGACGCACTGGCTGATTTGCTGGACTGTCTGCAGCCCGTTTATGGCGAGATCATCGAGGCGAAAGACATCAACATCGGAATCCTCTTCCTGCCTATTCTTGCGGAAGACATGATCGACCCCAGAAAGCGGGCATCCAGCCGCAACCGCATGAAGAAGGAGGGGCTGACCAAGGCAGCCGCAATGGGCGCGCGGCACGTCTGCCTGGGCGGTCTGACCGGGGCGCTGACGCAATACGGCCGCCGCATCGAAGCGCACTCGAGGGAACTCGGTATCGAATTGACGACCGGCCATGCGGTGACGTCGGTCTCGATCGTCCGTCAGTTCGACAAGGCACTGTCCGAGTCGGGGTTGAACGGGAACGACGTCGTCCTTGCCATTCTCGGCGTCGGTAGTGTGGGCGCGGGGGTGGCCAGGCTGCTGGCGCACTCGCCGCGGGTAACGCGGCCGGCGGAACTGATCCTGGTGGACACGCTGCAACAGCAGGACCGGGTTCGCGCCCTGGCGGAGGAATTGGCGGCATGTTCGCCGATGCGGGTTTCGGTAGAGGCGCTTCCGACGCGTTACGCGTTGCCGGATGGCAGCCGGTGCTATCGCGATGCCAACGTAATCGTCAGCGCGGTCAGCACGCCATCCATCCTCGATATCGACCTCGTGCGCGCCGGCACGATCCTGATCGACGACAGCCAGCCTTATTGCTGGGATCGCAACGCAGCGTGGGCGCGCGTGCGGGTACGTGGAGACATCCTCCCATGCGATGCGGGGCTTGTCGACGTAGGCGAGATCGCATACCGGTCATACTTTCCGTTTGATTTTGCCGACGATGTCGGACACGGCAGCGTCGTTTCATGGTCGTGCCTCGCCGAGGGGCTGTTGCGCGCGAGTCTGCCGCAGCTCGCGAGCAATATCGGCGAGGCCGATGTGGCGCAACTGCTTGCCTACGAGCGTGCGTTCGACGACATGAAATTCGGAATTCCGCCGCTCCAATGCGGAAAGCATCTGCTGGATGTCGCCGCTTTCCGCCGCTTTTTGCGCGATGCGGCCGGACCGTCCGGCGTTCGGGGAGGTCGTCCGTGAAAACGTTTCCGATCCATCGCGGATGCAACCAGTGCGGGATGCCGTTGCACTACGACGCGCTGATGAACGGCACCGATGCCGACGAGGCCGTTGCATCTGGGCTATGCGCACACTGTTCGAGCATGCAGTCTGTCCGACGCACGGAATACGAACCGGATGCCGATCATGAATGGTTGCTCGACGCGATCATTTCCGCTGCGGACGGCGAGCGCACCTGGCGTCACAAGGCGCTCTCCGTCGCCAAACGCGTGCCGATCGTCGGCGACGGCAGTCTAGGGGCGGCAGCGGCCATGCTCGATTCGATACCGACACGTGAGCCGCGCTCGACCTATGCCGCAATGGTGCTCTACAGCGGCGGCAAGGACAGCACCTACATGCTGGTTCAACTCGCCGAGAAAGGGCTGAATGTTTGCGCGTGGATGCTCGATCCCGGTTATCAGTCACCGCAGACCCTCGAGAGCGCGCGGCGCGTTACCGAGAAGCTCGGTATTCCGCTAGTCATCGAGCGCCCCGACAAAGCGCTCACGGATGCGCTGTTCCGATCGGGATTCTCGATAGACGAAAATTCGGATGTCGATCTGCAGAAAGGGGCAATGACGTACGGCTCCGCGTGCTGGCCGTGTTTTTCGTTGATCGCAGTCAGTGCGAGCGCATTCGCGAATCGCCATCGCATCCCGCTCTGCTTCATCGGCACGCAGAAAGGGCAGAACCGGTTGAATCTCGAAGGTACGGGCGTGTTGTCCGCGCGGGCATTGCCCAAGGTCAACGATCTCGTTGCCAAGTTCGTGCAGCCATTCCGCAAAGTGATTCCGGACCACTCGGGTTCGCTGGACGCGGATCCAGACGACATCCGGTTTCCGACCGTGCTCGTGCCGTACTACGAACTGATACGAAAGCCCGCGCGGGAGATCCAGATTGCGCATATCGAGCGATATGACTGGATTCTCCCGAAAAACACGGGCGCTTGCAGTTCGAACTGCATGATCAACGAGTTGGGCCGGGCGGTCATGCGTTCGAGGTTCGGTTTCGATCTGTATCAGGTGATCGACGCGAACGAACGTCGGCTCGGTCACGCGCCGGATCGGGCGGCGTCCAGCTCACCCGATCCTGCCATCGTGCGTCTCGGCGCGACGATGCTCGGCTTGAGCGAGCAGGAGGCCGCCGAATTCGGCGTGACGATTCGAAAGGGAAATCACGATGCGTAACCTGAGCGAAACCGAAGCGTACTCCTTTGCCGATCACTTCCTGAGCCGCGCCGTCTTCACGCTTTCACGCGTCGTGGGCGTGAAGAACATCACGCGACCCTTCTGGAACCGCTGGCGTGCGGCGCTGTTCGACCAGAACACGCTGGATCGCTTTCTTGCCGCGTTGCATGGTCTTTCCGACTGGCCGACGAAGGGAATGGAATTCCTGCGCGACGAGATTCGGCAGGTCGAGGCGATGCTGCCCAGAATGTCCGACGAGGAGGCCATCGCGCACTATCGGCGGCTGTCCTTCCTTGCCCATCTGGTCCAGTGGGGGTGTCTGCCGCTTTCGGATGCGAAGATGGCGGCCTATCGGCATTGTCGCGACTTCTACGTCCTGGCTGAACGTCGGGCATTCGGCGCGCGATTCGCCCGTCTGCGCGTCGACTGGAAACACAAGCCGATGTGGGCGAATTTGCATTTTCCCGAGACGCCGCTGCCGTCGGGGAAGATCCCGTTGATCGTAATCGTGCACGGCATGGACGACGTCAAGGAGGAGCACCTCGCGAGCGAGCTGCTGTTTTCGGAAGCGGGTTTCGCCGTGCTGTGCATTGATGGACCAGGGCAAGGCGAAGCCTTTCTGCTTGACGGTGCGACATGGCCCGAGAACTTCGACGAGGCGATCGTCGCGGCCGTCGACGCGTTGAGCGACTATCCGCAGATCGATACGGAAGGCTATGCCATTGCCGGCATCAGTTGGGGCGGCATGTGGGCTTACAAGATCGCCGCAATCGACCCGCGCGTGAGCGCGATTCTCGATCTGGGCGGCCCTGTCGACGCACGCGAATTCAACAAGCTGCCGTTCTTCCTGAAAAGCAAGTTTTGCCAGATTCTCGGCATTACGTCGGTCAGCGACGCTCGAACCGTGGCGGATCACTTCGCCATTCGTGACGTCGCGATGCTCGAAAACATCCGCGCTCGCGTCCATATCGTTCATGGCGGACGCGACCCGCTTGTTTCGGTGGCGGACAAGACATGGCTGCGCGATACCTTGAACGGGCTCGGGCGGTCCGACGGCGTCAGACTGACACTGTTCGCCGACGGCGACCATTGCTGTACGCAATACGTGACGGAGGTCCGACGGGCGGCAGCCGCCGATTTTCTCGACGCGTACATGCAGCGCATCGGCGCGCGATACCAGTCTGATCGTCGTCTGCCGCACGCATAGACGTTCGTCGCATACACCGGTGCTACATCAGGTTTCTTCATTATGGAACGCATCACGCTCATGCCCCCGTGGGTCGGGTACGGCTTCGTTTGCGCGTGCCTCTTGACCGCGGGCTGTACAAAATCGCAGGAAACTTATCACGGCTATATCGAAGGGCAGTTTTCCTATTTGTCGGCGCCGTACTCCGGGAACCTGAAGACTCTGCGCGTGGCACGCGGCGACCGTGTCGAAGCTGGCGCTGTCGTCTTCGAGATCGGCGCTCCAGACCTGGAACAGGCAATCAAGCGCCAGTATCACCAGTGGCAATCGTCGCTGGACCTGCTCGGCGACCTGGAACAAGGCAAGCGTTCATCGGAAATCGATACGGTGAAGGCACAGCTCGAACAGGCACGGGCGAGCGCCGTTCTTTCAACGCGTCGGCTCGCCCGTGCCGAAGCCGACTACGGGATACATGCGATCTCGCTCGATCAGCTCGAACGCGAGCGTGCGGCCGCCCGAACGGACAATGCGCGAGTCAGCGAGCTTGCCAGCCAACTGAAGACTGCGCGCTTGCCGGCACGAGACGGTCAGCAGCGTTCACAACGACAGAGCGCCGACGCACTGCAGGCCGAATACGAACGGCTCCAGACGCAATACCGGCAACGGTCCGTGCAGGCTCCCGGAACGGGTGTCGTCGTCGATACGTTTTTTACGCCGGGTGAGTGGGTCGTTGCCGGCAACCCGGTGGTCAAGGTTCTCGTCGATCGCAATACGAAGGTGCGCTTCTTCGTGCCTGAGACCGCTCTGGCCAATCTGCGCGTCGGTCATGTCGTGACCCTGGCATGCGACGGGTGCGAACGCGGCTATTCGGCGACGATCAGCCATATCTCGCCGGACGCGGAATATACACCGCCTGTCATCTACAGCAATGACGCGCGTTCGAAGCTCGTGTTTCTCGTCGAGGCGCAGCCTGACACCGTTGCGGCGCGCAGTCTGCATCCCGGCTTGCCGATCGAGGTGACGCCATGAACGGGGCGACGCCGTTGATCGATGTGCATGAGCTGAACAAGCATTTCGGCACACGGCACGTCGTCAAGAACCTGAGCCTACAGGTCGGCCGTGGCGAGATATTCGGCTTTCTCGGTCCGAACGGGAGCGGCAAGACGACCTCGTTACGCATGATGTGCGGACTGCTGACGCCGGACTCCGGCAGCGGGACCTGCCTCGGATTCGACATCCTGACGGAACGCCAGGAGATCAAGCGGCGCGTCGGCTACATGACGCAGCGCTTTTCGTACTGGGAGGACCTGACAGTGCGGGAGAACCTCGACTTTGTCGCCCGATTGTATGCAATCGACGCACGAAAGGAACGCGTCGCGCGGATCCTCGCCGAGATGGGGCTGGAGTCGCGCTCGAATCAGCTGGCCGGCTCATTGTCGGGCGGCTGGAAGCAGCGCGTGGCGCTTGCCGCTGCGCTGCTGCAGTCGCCCGAACTGCTGCTGCTCGACGAACCGACGGCCGGTGTCGACCCGGGCGTGCGCAGGGAGTTCTGGGAGGAACTGCACCGCCTGGCCGCACGCGGCATTTCTGTGCTCGTCAGCACGCACTATATGGACGAGGCCGAGCGTTGCCACAAGCTGGCCTACATCTCGTACGGCACGCTGCTGGCACACGGCGAAGCCGATGAGCTCGTCCGGCGGCATGCACTCCACACCTGGTCGGTGTCGGGGGGCGATCTCGTACGTTTGAACGATCGGCTAAAGGGCCGACCGGGCGTCGAGCAGGTGATTGCGTTCGGGCGTGCGCTGCACGTATCGGGGCGCGACGGCGCCGTACTCGGTGAGAGTCTCGAAGCGGTCGGCGGCAATGGCATCGAGATCCACAGAATCGACACGAATCTCGAACACGTTTTCCTGCATTTGATGAAGGACGCATCCGGGGAGCCTGGCTGATCATGATCGGATTCTCGGTTTCCCGCTGGTGGAGCATGGTGACGAAAGAGTTCCTGCAGATCCGCCGCGATCGCGTGACGCTTGGAATGATCGCTGTGTTGCCGATCGTACAGCTGGCATTGTTTGGCTTTGCGATCAACAGCGACCCAAAGCATCTTCCGACGATCGTACTCGCGGACGACGCAAGTGAATTTTCGCGATCGCTCGTCGCCGGGATGCGCAATACGGGCTATTTCGATGTCCGGGACGGCTTGTTTTCCGAACGGGCGGCACGTGACGCCCTGCAAAAGGGAACCGCACAGTTCGTCGTCAGCGTGCCGCACGATTTCTCGCGACGGCTGGTGCGCAGCGAGCATCCGGAAATCCTGGTCGAGGCGGATGCGACCGATCCCGCCGCGACGGGAAATGCGATCGCCGCGTTCAACACGATGGTGCGAACGGTGCTGGACAAGGATCTGACGGGAGTGTTGGCGATAACCGCGCCACCGCACGCGTTCTCGGCCCGTGTGCACAAGATCTACAATCCGGCCGGCGTTACGCAGTACAACATCATTCCGGGATTGATGGGCGTCATCCTGTCGATGACGATGGTCATGATGACGAGTCTTGCCATTACGCGTGAACGTGAACGCGGCACGATCGAAAACATCCTTGCGTCACCGGCAACATCCATCGAGGTGATCTGCGGAAAAATCGTTCCGTACATCCTGATCGGCGTCCTGCAGTGCACGATTATCCTGCTGGCGGCCCGATTCGTATTCAGCGTTCCATTCGAAGGCAATCCCGCAACCGTCTACTGCCTCGCGTCGTTGCTGATCCTCGCGAACCTGATGGTCGGCATCGCCATCTCGTCGGTCGCACGGAATCAGTTGCAGGCGATGCAGATGACGTTCTTCTATTTCCTGCCGAGCGTCTTGCTCTCGGGATTCATGTTTCCGTTTTCAGGTATGCCGGGCTGGGCGCGGCTGGTCGGCAACGGCCTGCCACTGACGTATTTCAACAGGGCCATTCGCGGTGTTCTCTTGAAGGGAAGCGGATGGAGCGAAATATGGCCCGATGCGTCGGCGATGGTTGTTTTCGCGCTGGTTGCAATGACGATCGGCCTGCTCGCATACCGAACCACACTCGATTGAACGACGATGGCACAACGAACCCGACCTGGCCGCCGCGCTTGCCGCTCGATTGCGGTTCTGCCGATCACGGTTGCGATCGTCGTGGGGCAAGGGTGCAGCCATCCCGCGTTTGTCCCGCGATCCGCGAGCGATCTGGCATTGCCTTCCACATTCATGGGAATGCGCGCCGGTTCGACCGAGCGAGACGGTGTTTCCGCACTTGCCGACGACGATACGCGCTGGTGGTCGCGCTTTGGCTCGCCGGCACTGAATGCGCTTGTCGCGCAGGCGATGGAGGATAGTCCGTCCATACGGAGCGCGGAGTCGCGACTGGTCGAAGCCACGAAGTATCTTGCGGGCCAACGTGGCGCAAGCCGCTATCCGCAGATCGACTTCGGCGCGTCGGTCAGGAAGGAGCAGTTGAATACCGCCTCGGCCGGCCTGCCGATGATTCCGAATCCATCGCCGTTCATGCTCTACAACACGAACGTGAGCGTTCGATACGACTTCGACTTCTTCGGTGCGCAGCACCATCGAATCGCGGCGAAACGGTACGAAGCGGCGCTGAGAAAGCATCAGGCGGACGCGGCACGCCTGACGCTGGCCGGCAATATCGCCGCTGCGGCGGTCCGGGAAGGACGGCTGCGTGACGAAATCGAGCTGAACGAGGTGGTGTTGCGGAACCGGCAAGCCGTTCGACAGACGCTGCACGAACGATATGGAATCGGCAGCGTGGCTTATCGGGAAACGACCGAGGCGGATTCGGACGTCGACCGAATCGAAGCAGACCTGGCGGCATTGCGCGCGGAACTGCTGAAAACTCGGTTCCAACTAGCGGTTTATGCGGGTGTTCCGTCGCCCGAATTGCTGCCACGGTTTCGTCTGGGCGATTTGCAGTTGCCGCGAGACCTGCCGTCGATCGTTCCGTCGGAACTCGTGCGTCAACGGCCCGACATTCTCGCAGCGGAGGCGAGCCTGCATATCGCCGGGGAACTGGCCGGCGTCGCCACGGCGAATCTCTACCCTCGGATCGAGCTGGGTGCGAGCATCGGGTCATCGCCTCTGGTGCTCAACCAGTTGTTCGCAGGCGGAGCGGCGATCTGGAACATGGGTGCCCAGCTAAGCGCACCGCTCTTTCACGGCGGAGAATTGCGTGCGGCGCGGGATGCGGCGTATGCCGCTTACGATGCCACGTTTGAAGAATATCGGAAGGTCGTGCTAGGCGGGTTGCAGAGTGTCGCAGATGCAATGACCGAAATCGATCGCGATACGACTGCGCTGCAGGCCCGCACGGCCGTCGTGCAACGCCAACAGACGGATCTCGAAATGACGCAACGCCAGTTCGAAATCGGCAGCGCCGACCGGCTACGCGTGCTACGCGCCGAGTATGCGTACGATCTGGCGCGGGTCGAGGTGATTCGCCTTCGCGCGGCCAGGATGGCCAGTACGGTTTCATTCTTCGTCGCCGTCGGTGGCGATGTGAATCGTACGCGTTGACGGCAGGCACGCCGGAGCCGCGACTGCTGCGTCTCCGGCCGGAGACTGCCCTATCCCGTGCCCATGGCGCGACGGGGCAGGGCAAGGCTGGGCAGGGCTTCCGTTACGCCGCCACCTCCCGCGCGCGAACCATCGTCAGCGCCGCATCCTCGATCATGTCCTCCTGCCCGCCGACGAGCCGCTGCCGGCCCAGTTCGACGAGAATGTCGCGGGCTGGAATCCCGTACTTCGCTTCTGCACGCTTCGCGAACAGCAGGAACGACGAATAGACGCCCGCATAGCCGAGCGTCAGTGCATCGCGGTCGAGGCGGATCGGTGCGTCCATGATCGGCACGACGAGATCTTCCGCGACGTCGGAAATCGCGAACACGTCGACGCCGGTCTCGATCCCCATCCGGTCGCATACCGCGACGAACACTTCCATCGGCGTATTGCCCGCACCCGCACCGAGGCCGGCCGCGGCGGCGTCGATCCGGTTCGCACCGGCGGCAACCGCCGCGACCGAGTTCGCGACGCCCATCGCGAGGTTGTGGTGGCCGTGGAAGCCGAGTTCCGTTTCCGGCTTGAGCGCGGCGCGCACCTGGCCGATGCGCGCGGTCACGTCGTCGGGCAGCATGTGGCCGGCCGAATCGGTGATGTAGATGCAGTTCGCGCCGTACGACTCCATCAGCTTCGCCTGCACGACGAGCTGCTCGGGCGACGACATGTGCGCCATCATCAGGAAGCCGACCGTATCGAGCCCGAGCGTGCGCGCAAGGCCGATATGCTGTTCCGACACGTCGGCTTCGGTGCAGTGCGTCGCGACGCGGATCGTGCCGACGCCGAGTGCGTGCGCCATGCGCAGGTGCTCGACGGTGCCGATGCCGGGCAGCAGCAGCGCCGACACCTTTGCCTGCTTCAGTTCCGGAATCACGGCGCTCAGGTACGCCTCATCCGTATGCGCCGGAAAACCGTAGTTGACCGAAGCGCCGCCGAGCCCGTCGCCGTGCGTGACCTCGATCAGCGGCACGCCGGCCGCGTCGAGCCCGCGCGCGATGTCGCGCATCTGGTCGAGCGTGATCTGGTGACGTTTCGGGTGCATCCCGTCGCGCAACGACATGTCGTGGACGGTGATCTTCTTGCCTGCAAGTGACATCGTGTGACTCCTCGACTCAAGCGGTGGCGGCCGTCGCGGCCTGCATCTGTTCGGCGAAACGCTCGGCCGTGGCGGCCGCGGCGGCGGTCATGATGTCGAGGTTGCCCGCATACTTCGGCAGGTAGTCGCCGAGCCCCTCGACTTCCATGAAGACCGACACGCGGTTGCCGTCGAACACCGGGCCGTTCTTCAGCGTGTAGCCGGGCACGTAGCGCTGTACTTCCTTGACCATCGCATGCACCGAGGCGGTGATCGCGTCGACGTCGGGCGGGCCGTCGGTCAGGCAGTGGATCGTGTCGCGCATGATCAGCGGCGGCTCGGCCGGGTTGATCACGATGATCGCCTTGCCCTTGCGTGCGCCGCCGACCTGTTCGATCGCGCCGGACGTCGTGCGCGTGAATTCGTCGATGTTCTTGCGCGTGCCGGGGCCCACTGAACGCGACGACACGGTCGCGATGATCTCGCCGTACGCGACCGGCTGCACGCGCGACACCGCGTACACCATCGGGATCGTTGCCTGGCCGCCGCACGTCACCATGTTCACGTTCGCCTGCGCGCTGTCGAGATGCGCGTCGAGGTTCACCGGCGGTACGCAGTACGGCCCGATCGCGGCGGGCGTCAGGTCGATCATCTTCACGCCGAGCGCGGTGAGCTTGTCGGAGTTGTCGCGGTGCACGTAGGCCGACGTGGCGTCGAACGCGATGCGGATCTCGTCGTCGACGACGTGCGGCAGCAGCCCGTCGACGCCGCGGTCGGTGGTTTTCAGGCCGAACTCGCGGGCTCGCGCGAGGCCGTCGGACGCCGGGTCGACGCCGACCATCCACACGGGTTCGAGCACCGGCGAGCGGCGCAGCTTGTACAGCAGGTCGGTGCCGATGTTGCCCGGCCCGATCAGTGCGCATTTGATTTTCTTCATCAGGGTCGTTCCTTTAGATAAAGCGGACGTCGCACCCGCCGATGCCGGAAATGTGCATCGACAGCGCGTCGCCGGCGGTGACCGGAATCAGCTTCGCGAGCGAGCCGGACAGCACGATCTCGCCGGCGAGCAGCGGCACGTCGTATGCGGCGAGGGTGTTCGCGAGCCACGCGACCGCGTCGGCGGGGTGGCCGAGCGCCGCATCGCCGCGGCCTTGCGCGACGGGCTCGCCGTTCTTCTCGATCGTCATCTCGCATGCGGCGAGATCGAGCGTGCGCGGATCGACGCGCGCGTCGCCGAGCACGTATACGCCGCACGACGCGTTGTCGGCGACGGTGTCCTCGATGCGGATCGCCCAGTCGCGGATGCGCGAATCGACGATCTCGAAGCAGGGTGCGACGGCGGCCGTCGCGGCGATCACATCCGTGCGGTCGATGCCGGGGCCGCGCAGGTCGCGCGCGAGGATGAACGCGATCTCGCCTTCGGCGCGCGGCGCGATCAGCGACTCGGCGGCGATCGCCTCGCCGGCCGCGTAGTGCATGCCGGACAGCAGGATGCCGAAATCGGGCTGGCGCACGTTCAGCATGTCCTGCACGGCCTGGCTTGTCACGCCGATCTTCTTGCCGACGACCGCTTCGCCGTGTTCGACGCGGCGTTCGATGAAGCGTTGCTGGATCCGGTATGCATCGTCGAGCGACAGGCGGCGCGGACGGCTCGACAGCGGCGCGACCGGCGCGCGCGCGTGCCACGCGGCGTACAGCTCGTCGCCGAGCGTCGTATGCAGGCGGGAAGACATGAAAGGGCCCTCGAGTCTCGAATGGAAAAGGCCGCCGCCTCGGGCGGCGTCGTGCGCCGGAGCGAGGCTCCGGCGCGTGGATGGCGGACGTTCCGCGCGCGTTGCTTAGTTACCCGAACTGCGGATCGCGTCCGGCGAGAAGTACGCCTCGCTGAACTGCGGGCTGCTGTCGAGCTTCGGCATCGGCCCTTCGTTGGTCAGGCGGTCGGCCATGTACGCGCCGGAGATCAGGTCGTGGAAAAACACGACGCCCGGGTAGAACGTCTTCGCGTCATACGCGTACAGCGTCGTCGCGACGTTGGTGCGCCACAGCTGGCCGCGTGCGTCGTAGTTGTCGGCGAGCAGCGTCATCCACGAATCCTCGTCGATGTACAGCACGCGCTTCGCGTACTGGTGGCGGTAGCCGCTCTTCAGCGTCGCCTGCAGCACCCACACGCGATGCAGCTCGTAGCGGATATACGACGGGTTTTCATGACCCTTGGTCAGCAGGTCCGCATACTTGACCGAGCTGTCCATCGCCTTGTAGTTGTCGTATGGCACGTACACCTCGCGCTTGCCGACGATCTTCCAGTCGTAGCGGTCGCCGGGGCCGTTGTACAGGCGGTCGTCGTCGACGGTGCGGAAGCCGCCCGGGCCCTGCGGCTGGTCGTAGCCGTATTCCGGCGCCTGGCGCACGCGCCGAGTGCCCGGGTTGTACATCCACGTGCGCGACGAGTTGTCCGCGCCGGCCTTGTCCCAGTTCGTGAAGCCGACGATCAGCGAGCCGCGGTCCGACAGCGGCAGCTCCGTCGCATTGCGATAGAACGTGCGGTTGTTCAGGTCGCTCTTCACGTCGTACTTGCCGACGTTGCGCGGCGAGTAGATGTCGTAGCGCACCTTGCCCCACGCGATGTTGCCGTCGGAATACACGACCGCCTGGTCGTAGGTCGCCTGCTCGGTGCCGATCGCCGACGAGAAGCGCTGGTTCCACAGCAGCTCGGCGGCCGTCTTCGGAATCGGGTAGGGCACCTGCGGCGGCGCGTTGGTCAGCCCGTTCGCGTCGGAAGTCATCGTCGAATCGGGTGCGTACGCGCGGATGTCCTTGTAGACGGAATCCGCGTAGCGGAAGTCGCGATGGCTCGGATAGACGTTGATCTTGAAGCTGGCCGGATAGCGCTTGAACATCGCCTTCTGGCCGTCGGTCAGGTGCTCGGCGTACTGCGCCATGTTTTCCGCGGTAATCGTCGCGATCGGCTTCTCGCTCGCGAACGGATCGGGGTAGCGGCTGCCGCGCTTGTATTGCACGTCGGGCGGCGTGCCGAGCCACTTGCCCGACCACTCGGGCACGCTGCTGTCCTTGCTCGCGGCGCGTACCGCGCCCATCGGCGTCAGCGGGCCGTCGAGCGCCTTCAGGTCGTCCGGCGTGACTTTCGGGAACGACGCCGTCGCGACGAGTGCGCACGCGGCCATCACCGACGCGCGCAGGAGGGGGAGACGAATTCGCTTCATGACAATCCTCTTGCTGAGTGACGAGCGGACGGGCCGCTCAGAAGTGGTAGGTCGCCGTGGCGAGCACATAGTCGCGATCCGACAGCGGACGCGTGACCGGGTTGGGCGAACCGAGGAACTTGGCGTAGACGAGCGACAGCTGCAGGTTGCTCAGGCGCGTGAACGTCACGCCGGCCGTCACGCGGTGATCGCCCTGGCCCGTGAGCGAACCGAGCGCGCCGGCGAGCGGCGACGTGCCGGTCAGGTCGTGCGTGTAGGTCAGCGGCACGTCGAGATCCCAGCCGTTGAACACGTTCTTGTAGCTGAGCGTCCACGCGATCTCCATCGCGAGCGCATTGCGCGAGTTGGCGAGCGTCGTCGAGCCGTCGAGCTCGGAGATGCTGCCCGCATGCACGTACGTCAGTTCGCCGATCAGCGACTGCGAGTTCGCGAGGAAGCTCGGCCCGATCGAATAGATGCCCGACAGGTTGGTCTGCAGCACGTTCGCGCGCGTCGACTGCGGGCCGGTCGGCGTGTTGACGAGCACGGCCGCGCCCTGGCGGTACGACACTTCGCCCGCGACGTTCACCGGGCCAACCTGCGTCGAGAAGCTCGCGCCGGTCAGCTTGATGTTGCTGAAATACTTTTGCTGGTACTGGAGCGTCGGGAAGTACGTCGTGACGACGCTCGGGTTCATGTCGTTGTAGTGCAGGTGGTACAGGCCGAGCTCGGTGTCGCCGAGGACGCGAAAGCGCGCGCCGATACCCCACTGGTTGCGCGCGCTCGGCTTGTCGTCGGGGCCGCGCGGAATGATCATCCCGCCCGGGCCGATGATGTACTGCGCGCCGGGGCCCGTGACGTCGGAGTAGCTCCAGTACGTGCCGGGCGCGGTCAGCCGGTTCTGCTGGTACGAGAACTGGTAGTAGCCGAGCAGGCTGAAGTTCGGCGTGATCTGCCACTGCGTCGAGATCTGCGGCACCGGCAGCAGGATGTCCTTCACCTCGGCGCCCGCCATGTACGACTTGGCCGCATCGGCGGGACCCTGCGCGCCCGCGATGTTCGGGAAGAACAGGCTTTCGCCCCATGCGACCACCTGGTCGCCGACCTTCACGTTCAGGCTCGTCGAGCCGAGATGGAACGTGTTGTACGCATACGCGGCGAGCAGCGTCGTGTGGCCGCCCGACCAGTAGCGCGCGTCGCTCGTGAAGTCGTTGTACTGACCCGAGTGGTTCACCGTGCCCGGCGCGTCGTTGTAGTTCGGGCGGTGATAGGCCTGGTCGTAGAACGTATCCGCACGCACGAACACGCCCCAGTCGTCGTGCTTCAGGTTCACTTCGCCGAGCAGACTGACCTGGTTCTCGATCAGCTTGTTCTTCGCGAAGTTGCGATCGCCGTCGTCGCCGTTGATGTTCGCGGGCGTCAGCAGATTGCCGCTCGGCGCACGCGTGCGCATGCCGAGCCCGTAGCTGAGCGTGAACGTATAGTCCAGCGTCGTGTCGGCGCCAAGCGCGATCGTGCTGCCTGCGTGTGCGTCGGGAACGGCGCACGACAGCAGCGCGGCGGCCAGCGTCGACAGCGTGGCGGCGGCCCGCTTGTCGGTACGGCGCGAAATCCGTTGATGCATGGTGTCTCCTCTGGGGGTATCGACGACGGTCGACTGTGGTTGTCGTGAGAGGCAGAGTAGGGAGATCGCGGTAGCAGGGAATCGTCAAAATGAACTAGATGACTTCCCTAGGACTGGAAACGATCGGGCAACGCTGCGTGTGCTGCGTGCGCAGCGTGTGTCATCGCGCGTTCGCTTGTGCCGCCGACAGGAACGCGGGCCGTTCGCCGCCGCCATCGAGCCGCAGGTTCGTGCCCGACGTGTACGACGCGTCGGGCGATGCGAGGAACAGGCACGCCGCCGCGACGTCGTCGGGCGTCGCGAGACGTCCGGCCGGTATCGTCGCGCGGATGGCGTCGAGCGCATCGTCGTCGCCGTAGTGGCCGTCGGTAGCCGATTCCGTCTGCACGAGGCTCGGGCTGATCGCGCACACGCGCACGCGCGGCGCCCACTCGACCGCGAGCGACGTGACCGCGTTGACGAGGCCCGCCTTCGCGGCGCCGTAGGCGGCCGTCCCGGGCGACGGCCGCGACGCGCTGACGCTCGCGATGAACAGCATCACGCCGCCGTGCGGCTGCGGCTGCATGATCGCGTTCACGCGCTGCGCGAGCTGCAGCGGCGCGATCAGGTTCAGCCGCACGATCGATTCGGTGAAGCGCGGCGATGTGTCGGCCGCGAGCGCGAACGGCGAGCCGCCCGCGTTGTTGACGAGCACGTCGAGGCCGCCGGCCGCAGCGCGGATCGTCGCGAGCATCGCGTCGACCTGCTCGATGTCGCGCAGGTCGGTCGCGACGAAGCGGGCCGTGCGGCCGCCGGCCGAAGGCGGCGTGTCGGGCGCGCTACGCCCGCACACGAACACGCGTGCGCCCGCCGCGAGAAAACGCTCGGCGATGCGCCGCCCGATGCCCTTGGTGCCGCCCGTCACGAGCACCGTCTTGCCGCTGTAGTCGAATCCGTTCATCGTCTGCCTCCGTTTCGGTGGCCCGATGATAGGAACAAGCGCGCGCGGCTTCGTAGTCTGAAAGGATGATGCCGGGCGGCGCCTGCGGCGCAATCATCGTGGCAAGCATCCATCGACCGACGAAGGAGACAACCCGCGATGACGACCCCCACGACGCCGCCGGCCGGCATCTTCACCGAGGTACCGGGCGGCCTGCGCCTGCATCATTTCGAGGCGGGCGAAGGCCGCCCGGTGGTGTTCATCCACGGCAGCGGCCCGGGCGCCAGCGGTTTCAGCAATTTCAAGCACAACTACCCCGCGTTCGCGGCCGCCGGCCATCGCGCGATCGTCGTCGACCTGCCGGGCTACGGACAGTCGTCGAAGCCGTCCGACGTCGCCTATACGCTCGATTTCTTCGTCGGCGCGCTGCACGCGCAGCTGTCCGCACTGGGTATCGGGCCAGCCGTGCTGCTCGGCAACTCGCTCGGCGGCGCGATCGCGCTCAAGTACGCGCTCGATTACCCCGACGAAGTCGACGGACTGATCATGATGGCGCCGGGCGGCGTCGAGGATCGCGACACCTATTTCCGGATGGAAGGGATCCAGCGGATGGTGAAGCTGTTCACCAATCACCAGATGAATGACGACACCATGCGCGAGTTGCTGACGCTGCTGGTGCACGATCCGGCAATCGTCACCGACGCGCTCGTCGCCGAGCGGATGAAGGTATGCGTCGAGCAGCCGACCGAAGTGCTGTCGACGATGAGCGTGCCGAACCTGACGGGCGCGCTCGCCGACCTGCGCTGCCCGGTGCTCGGCTTCTGGGGCACGGACGACCGCTTCAATCCGGTCGGCGGCGCGCTGACGTTCCTCGAACGCTGCCGCGACGTGCGCTTCGTGCTGCTGAACCGCTGCGGCCATTGGGTGATGGTGGAGCATGCGGGCTATTTCAATCGGGAATGCCTCGATTTCCTGGCCGCGCCGGCTGCGCGATAACGCCTCTGATGGCCGGGCCGTTCGACGACGGTTCGCCTGAATAACGGAGACGCATTGACGCCCTCTTCCGCCTAAAGGCGGGGGATTCCCACAGCCTGTCAACAGCACGCCCTTCCTTCCCGCCATCCGCCCCGAAGGAAGTCCCCTTGGGGGAAGTGGCGAGATTTCTCGGAGCAATTGCAATGAAACTCATCGAAGACCTGTTCGACCTGCGCGGCAAGGTGGCCGCGATCACCGGCGGCGCGCGTGGCATCGGCGCCGAAACGGCACGCACGCTGGCCGCGGCCGGCGCGAGCGTCGCGATTCTCGACGTGCTGTCGCAACCGGCGCAGGCGCTCGTCGAGGAGATTCGCGCACAGGGTGGCCAGGCTGCGTTCTGGTCGCTCGACGTGACGCACGAGGCCGACGTGGCGCGCGTGTTCGGCGAGATTGTCGCGCGCTTCGGGCGCCTCGACGTGCTCGTGAACAACGCGGGCATCGAAGGGCACAACGTGCCGACGCACGAACTCACGCTCGCGCAGTGGCAGCGCGTGCAGGACGTGAACGTCAACGGCGTGTTCCTGTGCACGCGCGCGGCGATTCCGCACCTCGAAGCGGCCGGCGGCGGCTCGATCGTGAACCTGTCGTCGATGTACGGGATCGTCGGCGGCCCCGACGTGCCCGCGTATCACGCGTCGAAGGCGGCGGTGCGGATGATGGCGAAGGTCGACGCGATGCTGTACGCGGCGAAGAACATCCGCGCGAACTCGGTGCATCCGGGCTACATCCGCACGCCGATGCTGGAGGACGCGTTCCGCCAGATGGGCCAGGATCCGGATCGCGCGTTCGAATACATGCAGACGCACGTGCCGATGGCGAAGATCGGCAGCCCGCGCGACATCGCGGCCGGCATCCTGTATCTCGTGTCGCCGGCTGGGCGCTACGTGACGGGAGCGGAGCTGGTGATCGACGGCGGCTACACCGCGCGCTGACGCGCCTGACGGCGTGCCACAACTGAAGTTTGAAGCAAATCGAAGATATAAGGAGACAGGCAGTTGAAAGCGCTCGTGGCAGTGAAGCGCGTGGTCGACGCGAACGTGAAGGTCGGCGTGAAGTCCGACCGCACCGGCGTCGATATCGCGAACGTGAAGATGTCGATGAACCCGTTCGACGAAATCGCGGTGGAGGAGGCCGTGCGGCTGAAGGAGGCCGGCGTCGTGACGGAGGTGGTGGCCGTGTTGGTGGGCGTGGCGCAAGCGCAGGAGACGCTGCGCACGGCGCTCGCGATCGGTGCGGATCGCGCGATCCTCGTCGAAGCGATCGATGGCGTCGAGCCGCTGGCCGTCGCGAAGATCCTGAAGTCGCTCGTCGACAAGGAGCAGCCGCAGCTGGTGATCCTCGGCAAGCAGGCGATCGACGACGACTCGAACCAGACCGGCCAGATGCTGGCCGCGCTGGCCGGTCTCCCGCAGGCGACGTTCGCGTCGAAGGTCACGATCGCCGATGGGCGTGCCACGGTCGCGCGTGAAGTCGACGGAGGCGCGGAAACGCTGTCGCTTCGACTGCCCGCGGTCGTGACGACCGACCTGCGCCTGAACGAGCCGCGCTATGTGACGCTGCCGAACATCATGAAGGCGAAGAAGAAGCCGCTGGAAACGATGAAGCCGGAAGACCTGGGCGTGGACGTGACGCCGCGCCTGAAGACGCTGAAGGTGAACGAGCCGCCGAAGCGCGCGGCGGGCGTGAAGGTGCCGGACATGAAGACGCTGGTCGACAAGCTGAAGACCGAAGCCAGGGTGCTGTAAGAGAGAGCGGAAAGAAATGACGATTCTGGTAATTGCCGAGCACGATGCTGCATCGGCAGGCGGCGCATCGCCGATCAAGGCCGCGACATTGAATGCGGTGGCGGCGGCGCAGGCCATTGGCGGCGACATTCACGTGCTGGTTGCAGGCCATGACGCACAGAGCGCGGCCGACTCAGCGGCAAAGATCGCGGGCGTTTCGAAGGTGTTGCTGGCCGACGCGCCGCAGCTCGCGGACGGTCTTGCCGAGAACGTCGAAGCGACGGTGCTGGCCGTCGCATCGAACTACTCGCATATCCTTGCGCCGGCCACCGCCTACGGCAAGAACATCGCGCCGCGCATCGCCGCGAAGCTGGACGTCGCGCAGATCTCGGGCATCACGGCGGTCGTTTCAGCCGACACGTTCGAGCGTCCGATCTACGCGGGCAACGCGATCGCGACGGTACAGTCGGGCGATCCGGTCAAGGTGATCACGGTGCGAACGACGGGTTTCGATCCGGTTGCGGCGGAAGGCGGCAGCGCAGCGGTCGAGAAGATCGAAGCGGCAGCCGACGCAGGCAAGTCGCAGTTCGTGAGCCGTGAAGTGACGAAGCTGGATCGTCCGGAGCTGACGTCGGCGAGCATCATCGTGTCGGGCGGCCGTGGCCTGGGCAGCGGCGAGAACTACACGAAGGTGCTGGAGCCGCTGGCAGACAAGCTGCAGGCCGCACTCGGCGCATCGCGCGCGGCAGTCGATGCGGGCTACGTGCCGAACGACTATCAGGTCGGCCAGACCGGGAAAATTGTCGCGCCGCAGCTGTACATCGCAGTCGGCATCTCGGGTGCGATCCAGCATCTGGCCGGGATGAAGGATTCGAAGGTGATCGTCGCGATCAACAAGGATCCGGACGCGCCGATCTTCAGCGTGGCCGACTACGGTGTCGTCGGCGACCTGTTCACGCTCGTGCCCGAAGCGGCCGCGGTGCTCTGAGCGATGCCGCTGTTCGAATTCAACGGCATGCGCCCGCGCGTCGATCCGTCCGCGTACGTTCATCCGAGCGCGGTCGTGATCGGCGACGTGACGATCGGCGCGGGCTGCTACATCGGCCCGCATGCAAGCCTGCGCGGCGACTTCGGCGCGATCGTCGTCGACGTCGGCAGCAACGTGCAGGACGGCTGCGTGCTGCACGTCGGCATCGGCGAGACGTGCCGGCTCGGCGTGAACAGCCACGTCGGCCACGGCGCGATCGTGCATGGCGCGACGCTCGAACCGGACACCATGATCGGGATGAACGCGGTCGTGATGGACGGCGCGACGATCGGCGCGACGACGATCGTCGCCGCGTGCGCGTTCGTGAAGGCTGGGTACGACGTGCCGCGCGGCGTGTTGCTCGCGGGCGTGCCGGGGCGAGTCGTGCGGCGGCTGAGCGAGGCGGAGATCGACGCGAAGGCGAACGGCACGCGGATCTATCAGCAGTTGGCGGTGGATTGCCTGAAGACGCTCAGGCAGATCGACGACGCGTAACAACCGTCGTTCACCGGCATGAATACCGTGAATCCGCAAGCGACGAGCGTCGAACGAAGCCGCGCCGAAAGCGCGACACCATGGGTTTTCTCGGGGTTTATGCGGATGGCGATTCGCGCTCGTGCATGCCGGTCGTGACGTTCGCGCGGGATCGATTGCCTGATACGGCGTCGTTGTCTTAAGATCGGCGTCAGACCAGCCCACCGCCTCCGGCGCCGAATGAACACGACTATACGCCTGCGCGTCGCCATCATCGCTTCGGCTTTTGCCGTCTATCACGTATTCATGCACGTCCAGTGGGTCGTCAGCGGTTGCATCGAATTCCTCCGCAGCCGGCATTGCAGCTTCGAGAACAGCGCGAATTTCGAAGGGATGATGGACTTCGACCTGTTGCTGACCTGCGCGTGGGTGGCGGGCGCGGCGATGGCGTGGTTCGCCGTCGCACGCGCGCCGAAGAAACCCGGTTAGCCGCGCCGGCGTCGTGCCGCCGCCTATTGCGTGCGCACCTGCGCCGGCCGGTCGTGCAGGAACGCGAGCGACAGCGCCGCGAGACCGCAGCTCGTGATGAGCATCAGCAACGCGCCCTTGCCGGCGTGCACCATCACCCAGCCGCCGACCGACGGAAAGCCGAACGTGCCGATGAAATACGACGCGACGAACCACGTCAGCACGCCGTGCCGTTGCGTGTCCGCACAATCGTTGACCGCCTGGGCCTGGATCACCGGATACATAAGGCCGTAGCCGGCGCCGAGCAGGACGGCCGCGACGGACTGGAACGACGCATGTTCGGCTGCGCCGAACATCGCGAGTGCGCCGAGCAGCATCATCACGAGCAGCCCCTTGGTCGCCGTTTCGGGGCGCGCCAGCCTCACCCATCTTCCGAGCAGCCAGCGCGCGGTAATCACCGTCATCGTGTAAAGACTGAAGAATGTGCCGGGCCGCGCCTGCGTGCCTTGCGCGAACGACATCTGGAACGTCATCAGGCCGGAGAACACGCAGGTGCCGAGCGCGATCATCGCGATCGGCACGGCGGCGCGCGTGCGCGAGATCGCGCGAAAGTCGCGCACCCAGCGGCCGCCCGATATGGCGGCGGGCGGGCGCGGACACAGGCGGCCGAACGCCTCCAGCATCAGCGACGCCAGCACGCACAGGGCACCGACCGCGTAAAGCGTGTCGTCGATCGACCAATGGAGCATTCGCATCGCATACGCGGCCAATGCCGGGGATGCGCCGATCCCCGTCATCTGGAAGGTTGCCGACCGGAAGAACCACACGTTTCGAGCCGCGCCGCTGGTTCGCTCGGCGAGCGACATCGGTGCGGCCAGGTGAAACGCACCCCAGCCGAAGCCGACCAGGAAGCCGGACGGCAGGTCGGCGGACGGCGCACGCCCGACGAGTGCGAAGCCGACGATGCCGGCGCCGATGCACAGCGACGACAGCGCGGCGATCCGCGCGGTGCCGATCTGCTGCGAGAACCAGCCGACCACCGACAGGCCGGCGAAGGTGCCGACCGTCGCGGCGGCCAGTGCCGCGCCGGTATTGAGATCGCTACCGCCGATCGCGTGAAAGCGCATCGACAACAGGAAGGTGGCGCCATAGCCGCCCGCGGTGAGCAGGGTGCCGACGAGAAAGAGCAACGCACTATGAACGCGCATGACAGCCATCCGGGACGGCAGCGACGAACGGGGACGTCGTCGATTGCGAAACAGTATGGACCAGCACCGTTGCGGAATGCCCGCATTTGTGGTGACGCGACCGGGCTGTCGGCTTTTGTCGGGCCGCGCTCGTACACGATCGACCGGACGCGCCGTTTCGTGCCGCGCGCCTTGCATCGGGGGCGGTGGCACGACGGCGGCGAATTCGTCGGATCAGCGCCGTCGAACGCTGCACGGACATCGTTTTTTGGGGCGATCGAGACGCCTCGTGCGCCCTTTGCTTTCCCCTGTGCGGTGCACTAGATTCGAAGCATTATGTGCCATCGATCGCGTGAGGTGACGCCATGACGCCGTGGGAGATTCAGGGAACCGAGCTGATGAACTGCAATTGCTCATACGGTTGTCCCTGCCAGTTCAATTCGCTGCCGACGCACGGCAACTGCGAAGCGATGGGGGCGATTTCGATCGACAGCGGTCACTACGGCGACGTGGTGCTCGACGGCGTCCGGATCGCGGTCGTGTTCCAGTGGCCGGGGCCGATTCACGAAGGCCATGGCCGCTGCCAGCCGATCGTCGACGAAAGCGCGAGTCCCGCGCAATGCGAGGCCGTGCTGAAGATCATGACCGGTCAGGATACCGATCCATTCGCGACGATGTTCGCCGTGTTCGCGTCGACGCTCGAACAGGCGTTCGATCCGATCTTCGCGAAGATCGATTTCGACGTCGATGTCGATGCGCGGCGCGGCCGGATCAGCGTCGACGGCGTGTTCGACGTCGTCGGCGAGCCGATCCGCAACCCGGTGACGGGCGCCGAACATCGCGTACGGATCGACCTGCCGCACGGCTTCGAATACGAGATTGCCGAGATCGGTTCGGGCACCAGCCGGTCGCACGGTCACATCGAACTGGACCTCGAGCGGAGCTACGCGCAGTTCGCGCGGCTGCATCTGAACAATCACGGGCTGATCCGGCATCGCGCCGCATGATTCCCGTCGACCATGTTCTCGGGCGCGAGCGCGTCGTCACGCTGCTCGGCATGGCCGCGCTCGTCGGCGCGTGCTGGGTCTACCTGTGGACGGGCGCCGGCACTGGCATGTCGGCGCTGGACATGACGGCGGTCGCGCTGTTCCCGCATCGGCTGGCCGACGACATGGGCGCGATGGCCCCGTCGCTGGCGACCGTGATCCTGATGTGGTGGGTGATGATGATCGCGATGATGACGCCCGGCGCGGCGCCGCTCGTGCTGCTGTACCGGCGCGTGCTGCGGCATCACGATCCGGCGGGCACGGGAGCGGCATTCACGTCGACCTGCCTGCTGGCCGGCTATCTGGCATCGTGGTTCGCGTTCTCGGTCGCTGCGGCCGCGCTGCAGATGCTGCTGCAGCCTGCCGGCCTGATCTCCGGAATGATGCTGTGGTCGAAGAGCGCGATGCTGTCCGCGATCGTGCTCGCGCTGGCCGGCATTTACCAGTTCTCGCCGTTGAAGCAGGCATGCCTGCGGCAATGCCGGTCACCGGTGCGGTTCCTCACAACGTACTGGCGGCCGGGAATCACGGGCAGCTTCCTGCTCGGCGTGCGCCACGGCGCGTATTGCGTAGGCTGTTGCTGGCTGCTGATGGCGCTGCTGTTCGTCGGCGGCGTGATGAACGTCGTGTGGATCATCGCGTTGTCGCTGTTCGTACTGGTCGAAAAGGTGCTGCCGGGCGGCGAGTACGTCGGGCGCGCGTTGGGTGTCGTGCTGATCGCGTGGGCCGTCGCGACGTTGCTGGTGTAGGGTGGCGTATTCGTCATCCGCCGCGCGCGGGAGTATCTCGATGAAGATCCGATGCATTGCCATTGCCATCACAGTCCTCGGTGCGATGGGCGTCGTTGCGGCACAGGTGCGGGCGGCGGGCAGCATGTCCGACATGAACATGGGCGACATGAAGATGTCGGCACCGGCCGCGGCGCTGACCGATGCCGAAGTGAAACGGATCGATGCCGCGCGCGGGATGGTGACGCTGAAGCACGGCGCGCTCGAGAACGTCGGGATGGCGCCGATGACGATGGCGTTCAAGGCCGGCGACCCGGCGATGATCGAGTCGCTGCGCGTGGGCGACAAGGTCAAGGTCCGGGTCGAGCGCGTGAACGGCGCGCTTACGATCGTGAAGCTCGTGAAGCGGCAGTGACATACGTCCGGCCGATATGGCCTTGATGCCCCTTCCTTCACGCGCCCCGCGGAAGCAGGGTGCCTGACGATGAATACGCAAACGGCAGTGCCGCGCTAACCGGCATCGTCACCGGAAATGTCGTCGGGCTGCGCGAAATTCAACTCGACGCCATTGCCGGCCGGGTCGGTGAAAAACAGCTGCAGCTGGCGCGTGAGCGGCACGTACGTGCGCGAGTACCGGATCTTCGCGTCGGTGAGACGCCGTTCCATGTCGACAGCGTCCGCGCATGAAAATGCCATATGGTCGAACGTATTGACGACATGCGCCGGCCGCACCTCGCCGGGCCATGCTTCCGACAGGTGGAGGATCGCCTGGGTCCCCGCGTAGAGCCAGTAGCCGTTGCTCTGGAACGGCGGCCGATAGCCTAACTCGAGGCCCACGACGTTCACGTAGAAATCGCGCAGCGTATCGAGCGTCGCCCGATCCGCGCGCAGGTTGTAATGATTGAGTCCGATCACTGTCATGGCAGATTGTCCGGTGCTTGCAAGGTGCGCGGTGCACAGCATCGCGCACCGAACCGCATCCTGTCACCCCCGAATGCCTTTGACCGGCGCAGCCGGACGCGCGAGCCCGCGGGCCGGCAGCGGCGTCGACATCACGATCGACGTGCGCGTTTCGCCGTACAGGTTGATGCGCTCGATCAGTTGCTCGAGGTGCGCCATGCTGACCGCGACGAACCGCATCACGTACGAATCCGCGCCGGTTACGTGATGGCACTCGACCACTTCGGGAATCGTCTCCAGCAGCTTCAGGAATTTCGCCTTCGCCGGCTGCGGCACCGTGATGCCGATCAGCGCGCTTACCGGGTACCCGGCGGCGGCCGGATTGACCCGCGCCGTGTAGCCTTCGATCACGCCGGCCGACTCGAGACGCTTCACGCGTTCCGTCACCGCCGGCACCGACAGGTGAACCTGGCGCGCCAGCTCCGTGTAGCTGATGCGGCCGTTGGCCTGCAGCAGCGCGAGTATCTTCCAGTCGAGTTCGTCCATCGTGGTGGAGTTTTTAAGCTGAAGCAGCCATTTTTCCTTAAAAACCGCCTTCAGCGGCGACCGGACTTTCCCTACGATGACGTTTCAAGCCACGGGATGTCGCGAGGAGCCGGCCATGCTGTTCATCAAGTCCGTCGTGATGGGATTGTCGATCGCGGTGCCGGTCGGCCCGATCGGCATGCTGTGCATCCAGCGGGGCCTGAGCCGCGGCTTTCGTGCCGGGTTCGCGACGGGGATCGGCGCCGCATGCGCCGATGCGATCTACGGGCTGTTCGGCGCGCTGGGCGTCGCCGGCATCGTCACCGCGTTTCCGATGCTGACCGTCGCGCTGAAAATTGGCGGCGGCGCGTTCCTCGTGTGGCTGGCCTGGACCATCGCGCGGCAGGCGCCGGCCACGTCGGCGACACAACGCGATTTGCCGCGCACGACCGTGCTGCGCGATTTCCTGACGACGTTCGGCCTGACGCTGTCCAACCCGATGACGATCCTGTCGTTCGTCGGCATTTTCGCGGCGCTCGGCCCGCTGGCGGGCACGCATGACGACGCAATGGGGGCGGCCGTCGCGCTGATGGTCGTCGGCGTGTTCCTGGGTTCCGCGACGTGGTGGCTGTGCCTGAGCGGCGCGACCGCCGTGTTGCGCACGAAGATGTCGCTGACGTTCATGCACGGGCTGTCGCGCGTGTCGGCCGTCGTGATCGCGGTGTTTGGCGCGATCCAGTTGATCGCGGGTGTGCGAGGCGTCGTATGGTCCTGATGCGCACCGCAGCGCGATCGAACGCGCCCGCTCGCGCACGACGACGGCATCCGGCACCCGAAATCGTGTCCGCAGCGGCACCCGCGACCGCGGGCGCCGCTGCACCGACCGCCCCGGTCAGAACGTATAACTGACCTTGCCGAACGCGGTGCGGCCGAGCGTGTTGTAACCGTACGCGGTCATGTACTGGCGGTCGAACAGGTTCGACAGCGTCGCCGACACCGTCAGGTGCGCATTGATCTTGTACGACGCGCGCAGGTTGACGGTCAGGTACGACGGCAGATACGTCGTGTTGGCCGGGTCGTCGAATGTCGTGCCGCCGTAGCTCGCCGTTGCCCCCGTGCTCAGCGCGTGCAGGTGCAGTTCGTCCCAGGTGTGGTCGATATTCACGCTGACCGTCTGGCGCGGCCGGCGGTTGAGCCAGCTGTCGTTGGTTTCGTCCTGCGGATTCAGGATGCCGACGGCGATGCTCGCCGGCGTCGAGCGGCCGATCGTGCCCTTGTACGACAGGTCGATGCCGCGGATATGCGAGCGGCCGATGTTCATCGGCGAGAACGTCGCGGGGTTGTACGCGATCAGGTTGTTGATGCGCGTGTCGTAGATCGCGGCGCTGAACGTGCCGTACGCGGTGTTCGCGTCGAGCGCGGCCTCGACCGAATCGCTGCGCTCCGGATTCAGGTTCGGATTGCCGTAACCGGGGTAGTACAGGTCGTTGAACGCCGGCAGGCGAAACGCATTGCCGTACGACACGCGCGCCGTGTACACCGGCGTGATCGCCCACGACAGCGCAGCGTTGCCGGTGTTCACGGCTTTCCCCGCGATGATCTCGTGACGGCCCGCGACGAACATCGTCACGCTGCCGAGCGTCGCCGATTGATGCAGCGAGAACGCGGAGTCATTGCGCGTCGGCACGCCTTCCGGCATGTCGACGGGCAGGAACGCCTGCTCGCGCGTGAAGTCGTACGCGACTTTCGTCTCGCCCGACAGCGGCAGGCCGAACAGGCGGAAGCCGTGTTCCTGATGCGTCAGCGACGTCGACGAGCTGATGCGCTGCGAGTTGATCTGGTCGGTCGAAATGGACGGGTCGCTCGCATACAGGAACTGGCGGTCGTTCGCATAACCGAACGACTGGTCGAACTGCGTGTCGGGCGTGATGTCGAGATGGAACGCGATGCCGGTCGTCAGCTGATGATCGAGCTGTCGGTTCGCAAAGCCGGCGTTGTCATAGGACAGGTCGGAGCGGTGATACAGCGCGAACGTCGAGATCGACCAGTTGTCGCGTGCGTAGCCGAGGCGTGCATCGAGGTCCTGCGCGTGATACGGATTGCGGCCGTCCTCGTGGTATGGCAACACGGGCCGCGTTGCGTCGATGCCGGCCGTGTTGTAGTCGTGCAGCCCGAGCGAGTAGGTGAGTCCGCCGAGTGCGGCGAGCGGCCCGGTGGAGGGCACGGTGCCCGACGTGCGCAACTGCGTGTCGAAGGTCTTGTTCGAGCCGCCGCCGAACGACACGGTCGTCTGGTTGGGTTGGCCGGCGGCGCGGCGCGTGAACAGCTGCACGACGCCGCCCATTGCGTTCGCACCGAACGACGCGGCGGCCGGCCCCGAAATCACCTCGACGCGCTCGAATGCTTCGGTCGGCAGGTCGGCCCACGGCGCGATGCCGGTGGTCGGCGAGCCGATCCGGATGCCGTCGATGAACACCGCGACCTGGCTGGCCGACGAGCCGCGGATGCTGACCGATGCCGACGCGCCGGGGCCGCCGGTCGTCGAGACGGTCACGCCCGGCAGTGTCGCGAGCGCCTGCGTGATGCTCGGATCGCTCGGCGACAGCCGGTCGAGGTCGGCGCGCGTGAGCACCTGCGTCGTCGCATAGCGCTGGTCGAACGACTCGGGCAGGTGCCGCGTGTCGGTCACGGTGATCGTCGGGAGGTCGGCGCCATTTGCAGGCTGGGACGGCTGCGCGGGTGCCGTGTCGCCAGCGGCGTGGGCGATCGGGGAGAGCAGCGCGGTGGCGGCGGACGTGGCGAGAAGGTGGCGAAGATTCATGATGCGGCGAGCGTGATCGTGTTGCAGGTACGGCGTACGCGCGGGAAGACGCCGCGCATGCCGGCGGCGCAGCGGCGCGACGCTTCCGGCGTGGAAGCGGAGGCGGAAAGATGGGACATCCGAAGGATCCTGAGGTCGGGCCGTCCATGCAACGGGGCGACCGCCAAAGGCGGTGCCTGGCGCGCCGGGACACCCCGCCCGGTGCGGCTGCTTGGACCTCGGGTCGATGGCAGGTCTCCTGGCTCGCGGGTCGTCATTCGCGCCGGCCTTCCCGGTTTCCCAGTGGCGTGGAGTGGCGCGGATTCGCCGCTTACAGTTGCGGGGGCAGCCGCAGATTCGAGGCGCTGCCTCTCCTGCGTTCCCTTTTGATCCCGTCTCCGGGAACCATCAGCGCGCAAGCGTAATGGCGAGCGCTCGGGCGCGTCAATTATCGAAGCGCGCGGGGATGCGAAAAAACGTCATTGTTCGGCGAATTTTTTCTATTTCCTTTCGCTCAAGGCGCCCGAACCGCGCTTCATGTCTGATGAAACGGGATCTCGGCGGCGCCGCAATCGCGCCGGAATCGGCTCGGTGCGATGCCCGTCCATCGCACGAACGCCCGCCGAAACGCTTCCTCGCCACCAAATCCGAGATGCGCTGCAATCCGCGCGACCGGCCAGTCCGACTCGCGCAGGCAGCGCCGCGCGACGTCGGCGAGGCACTGCTCGCGCAACACGTGATAGCCGCTGCCTTCGGCGGCCAGCCGCCGCCGCAACGTCGCCTCGCTCACGCCCAGCCACGTCGCCAGCTCGGCGAGCGCCGGCAGCGCCTGCTCGCGCGCGAGCGCCGCATCGAGAAAGCCGCGTACTTGCTGCGCCCATGACACGACGGCCGGCGTCGCATCGATCAGACGAAACGGAAAATCGACGAGGAAGGCGGCAAGCTCACCCGGCTGGCGGATCACGCGGGCATCGAGCCGCGCCGCATCGAACGCGAATCCATAGGTCTTGCGACCGATGTCGACCGGCGCGTTGAACAGCCCGAGCAGCGGCATCGCGTCGTCGCGGCGCGGATGGCCGAGCCAGACTTCGTCCGGCCGCAGCGGCTGCCCGATCAGCCAGCCGAACAACTGCAGATAGCAGAACAGCCCGGTCAGATCGACGAGGCATGCGGCCCGGCTGCGCGTGCGGCGCAGCGAATCCATCCGGAACGTCGCACGAGCGTCGCGCACCGTGAGCGACAGCGTGCCGGCACGCGGCGTCAGCATCTCGCAGAACTCGGCCGCACAGCGGATCGCGTCGGCGAGCGTCGCGCAACTGAGCAGGCAGCGGCACATCAGGTCGACTTCCTGCTTGCGCATCGGCGGATGGCCGTCGCCGCGCGCGACCTGCGCCTCGAGCCGCTCGATCGCGTCGCGGTACAGCGCGACGAAGCCGCCGGGCGTCGCTGCCGTTGCGGTCGTTGCGTCCGGCGTCGCGCGCGGTTGCGCCTGCGGCGCACCGCTGCGCGCCAGTTCGTCGAGCAGGCGCGCGCCGAGTCCCGGCAGCACGCGGCCGCGTGCCGGCATTGCGCGCTGTTTCATGTCTCTCCCGATCTGAGCGTTGCGACAGGGGTTGGTGAGCGGGCTGGTAGGGGTTCGCCGACCGTCGCCACGCAAGAATGCTATCCACGCCGGTTGCTTCCGGCCTCGCCGGAACGGCGTAGGCGGCCGGTTTTGCTTCCCGCCACGAACCACCCGAGACGACCCGCGAATGATTCAGATCGTAGACGAAATCACCCTCGCGCCCGAGCGCATTTCCGACGTGCTGGCGCTGCTGCACGACCGCTATCTGCCGGGCCATGCGGCGCGTGGGCTCGTGGCGGCCGGCCGCTGGGTGTCACCGCCCGTCGCGGTGCCGGGGCAGCCGAGCACGCTGTGGCTGACGTGGCAGGTTGCCGACGCGCCGTCGTACTACCGGATGCGCGCGCTGACCGACGGCGACGTGGTCGCGTTCTGGATGGCCGTCGACGCGCTGTGCGACACGCGTCGCCGCCATGTGATGACGGACGCCGATGCGCCGCTGCCCGCGCTGACGGAGGTCGACCATGCGGCATGACACGGCCCAGATATACGTTTCGGCGATCGACGATGCCGGCGCATTCGAACGTGCATTGCGCGACGCCGCGCATGCGCTGCCCGGCGCAACCCGCGTGGCGCTCGCGCGCAATCTCGAAGGCTGCTGGGGCGCGGGCGGCTACACGCTCGACGTATTGCGCGACGAACGGGCGACCGTTCAAGCGACGGATTTCACCGCGCTGTCGCGTGTGCCGGGCGTCGTGCGGATCGACGGCGCCGCGTGCCGCGCGATCGGCGGCGGCCTGCGCGAGCCGGCGTTGCGCGACGGCGTATGGCGCACGCTGATGCTGCGTGTGCGGCCGGAGGCCGGCGAAGCGCGCGTGCGCGACCTCGAGCGCGAACTGCTGCGCATGCCCGCGTTCATGCCCGGCATCCGCAACTGGCGGCTGAGCCGGAGCGTGGCGCCCGGCGGGTGGACCCACGTCTGGCAACAGGAGTTCGCGCACGTCGGCGACCTGCTCGGCGAATACCTGCTGCATCCGTATCACTGGGGCTGGGTCGACCGCCGATTCGACGCCGAAAGCCCCGACTGGACGGTCGATGCGATCTCGCATGCGTTCTGTCCGCTCGCGTCGAGCCTGCTGGCCGACACGGCGGCGTGACGCGCGGCGCGCATACGACCCGCCGCAATGCAAACGACAACACTGGAGACACCACCATGCGAGCCTTGCTGATCGACTGCGTCGGTCATTCCGACGCACTGCGACTGGCCGACGTTCCCGCACCGAAGCCGGGCCCCGGCGACGTGCTGATCCGCGTCGCGTACGCGGGCGTCAATCCCGCCGACTGGAAATGCCGCGAAGGCTATCTCGGCGCGTTCATGCAGATGACGTTTCCGTTCGTGATCGGTTTCGACGGGGCCGGTGTGGTCGAGGCAGTCGGCGACGGTGTCGAAGGTTTCGCGCCGGGGATGCGCGTGTTCGCGCAGACCGACGTCGGCGCGGGACGCTGGGGCGCGTATGCGGAATACGTCGCGGTGCGTCACGACTCCGTCGTGCGCCTGCCCGATGCGGTCGGCTTCGCGGAAGCGGCGGCCACGCCGACGCCTGCGCTGGCCGCGTGGGCCGGCCTGTTCGACGACGGCGGGCTGCGTGCGGGGCAGACCGTGCTCGTGCACGGCGGCGCGGGTGCGGTCGGCACGTTCGCGATCCAGCTGGCCGCCCAGGCGGGCGCGCGCGTCGCCGCGACGTGCTCGGCGCACAACCGCGCGAGCGTCGAATCGCTTGGCGCGGCGGCGAGCATCGACTATCGCGCGCAGGACATCGCCGCGGTCGTGCGGGCGTGGGCGCCCGGCGGCGTCGATCTCGTGCTCGATGCGGTCGGTGGCGACACGCTGCCCGACGCACTCGACCTGCTGGCACCGGGCGGCACGCTCGTGAACATCATGACGCTCGCGGCGGGCGATGCGCAGCGGCTGGCTACGACGGATGCCGAAGCCGCGCGGCGCGGCCTGCGCACCGCGATGACGTATAGCCGGATGCCGAGCGGCGCCACGCTCGCATCGATCGCCGAACGGCTCGGCCGGCGCGCGTTGCGCGTGCCGCGCTTCGACAGTTTCCCGCTCGAACAGGCTGCACGCGCACTCGATCTCGTTCAAACGGGCGACGCGAAAACCAAGTTCGTGCTGCATGTTGCGGATATCGCGGGCTGACGCCGCACGGTCCGCACGCAACATTACCTTCACCGGAGACATCATGACCGACACCCGAACCGCGACGCTCGCGGGCAAATGCGCGCTCGTAACCGGCGCGAGCCGCGGCATCGGCCGCGCGATCGCGCAGCGCCTCGCGTCCGAAGGCGCGACCGTCGTCGTGACGGCGCGCAGCCTCACGCAATCGGCGACGACTGCCGGCACGCTCGCCGAAACGGTCGCACTGGTCGAACAGGCGGGCGGCCGCGCGATTGCGCTCGCCGCCGACCTGTCGAACCCGGCCGAGCGCGATGCGCTCGTCGGACGCGCGGCCCAGGCCGCCGGCGGCCTCGACATCCTCGTGAACAATGCGGGTGTGGCCGACTACGCGTGCGTCGACGCGATGCCGATGGCGATGTTCGACACGACGATCGAGCACTATCTGCGCATCCCGTTCGCGCTGAGCCAGGCCGCGATCCCGCTGATGCGCGCGCGCGGCGCCGGCTGGATCGTGAATGTCGGCTCGGTCACCGCGCTCGCGCCGCCGCGGCCGTTCGACGATTTCTCGCGCGCGGGCGGCGCGACCGTCTATGCGGCGGTCAAGGCCGCGCTGTCGCGCTTTACGCAAGGCCTCGCGGCCGAACTCGAAGCCGACGGGATCGCGGTGAACCTGGTCGCGCCGAGCACCGCGATCCGCACGCCGGGCGCGGCCCGTTATATCCCCGAAGGCTATCCGACCGAGGACGTCGCGTATCTCGCGGAAACGGCGCTCGCGCTGTGCAGCCTGCCGGCGCGCGAGCGCACGGGACTCGTCACGCACAGCCTGCATTTTCCGCTATCGCAGGGGCTCGCGGTGCGCTCGCTCGACGGCCGCACGCCGTTGCCGCCGCCCGAGATTCCCGCGTACGCGCATCCCCGCATCGACCCGACAGGACGCTGACATGACGTATTCGATTCGCTTCGACGGCGGCACCGCGGTGATTACCGGTGCGGCCAGCGGCATCGGCAGCGGGCTCGCGCGCCATGCCGCCGCGCTCGGCATGCGCGTGGTGCTGGCCGACCTCGACGCGGCGAAGCTCGACGCGTTCGCCGCGACGCTCGACACCGACGTGCTGTGCGTGCCGACCGACGTCAGCCGGCCGGAGGCCGTCGATGCGCTGGCCGACGCCGCATGGCAGCGCTTCGGCGGCGTCGACCTGCTGTTCAACAACGCGGGCGTGATGGCGACCGGCTTCAGTTGGGAAATCACGCCGGAACGGTTCGAGCGCAGTTTCGCGATCAACGTGCACGGCGTGCTGAACGGGATCCGCAGCTTCGTGCCGCGAATGCTCGAGCGCAACCTGCCGGCGCGCATCGTCAATACCGCGTCGGTCGGCGGATTCCTGCCGAGCCCGTTGATGTCGCCTTACTCGGCGACGAAATTCGCGGTGGTTGCGCTGACCGAATCGCTGTACGGCGAGCTGAAGATGCTCGGCGCGCCGGTCGGCGTGTCGCTGCTCGCGCCGGGCCCGGTGCAGACGGGCATCTTCAACGACCCGTTCGGCGCCACGCACGATCGGCCCGAGGTGCAGGGTTTCGTCGAGACGATGCGCGCGATGCTGAACGCGCACGGGATTACGCCCGACGCATTCGCCGCGCGGGTGTTCGACGGCATTCGAGACGGGCGCTACTGGCTGATTCCGCAGCCGGAGACGATCGACGGCGCGCTGCAGCGGCGCACCGCGGACATCCTCGCCGCGCGCGATCCGTCCCTGCCGTCGTTGTGAGGTCGCGATGCGGGCGGGCCGTGCGATGTGACCGGCCCACGCGGCATTACATATGCGTGCCGGAGCGCGTGCGGCCGCTCGGATCGCCGCCGCGATCGGGCGGCGTATTGTTCTGATCGATCTTCGCGAGCACGAAGCCGGCGGCCGGCAGCGCGGCGGGCGAACGATGGGTGGCCTGCGCGACAAGGGCGTGCGGCGACGTGGCGGGAAAACCGGATGACGTCACGCCCGGTTGAGCGAACGCCGGGAGGGATGCTGCCGCGAGGGCGGCAGCGACGATCGCGTGCGTGTTCATGGCGACTCCTTCTTCACGACTGACCTGACTGCGGGACGACCTAATCAGTCTAGGGCGCGAAACTTAACGCGACGTGAAGCAGCGGCGGCGTGCGGATGACAGGATGTTCATATCAGTCATCCGCGCGCCGCGACGGTCATGCGGCCGCGGACACCAGCGCGCAGAAGTTCTCGAGATCGACGTTGCCGCCGCTGATCACGATGCCGACGCGCTTGCCCCTCAGTTCGTCCTTCATCCGGCGCGCGGCTGCGAACGACAGGCAGCCGGTCGGCTCGACGACAATCTTCATACGGGTCGCGAAGAAGCGCATGCAGTCGACCAGTTCCGCGTCGGTCGCGGTCAGGATGTCGTCGACGTCGCGCCGCAGGATCGGGAACGTCAGGTTGCCGAGGTGCTGCGTCTGCGCGCCGTCGGCGATCGTGCGCGGCGTGTCGATATGCACGATCGACCCGGACCGGAACGATTGCTGGCCGTCGTTGCCGGCTTCCGGCTCCACGCCGTACAGCTTCGCGTGCGGCGACAGCGCGCGCGTCGCGAGCGCCGTGCCCGACAGCAGGCCGCCGCCGCCGAGCGGCGTGAACACCGCGTCGAGCGGCCCGACTTCATCGAACAGTTCCTTCGCCGCCGTGCCCTGGCCGGCGATCACGTCGGCGTGGTCGTACGGCGGGATCAGCGTGAGCCCGTGCTTTTCCGCGAGCGCGCGGCCGATCTGCTCGCGGTCTTCGGTGTAGCGGTCGTAGGTCACGACGTTGCCGCCATAGCCGCGCGTCGCGGCCATCTTCGCGGCCGGTGCGTCCTGCGGCATCACGATCGTCGCCGGGATGCCGAGGATGCGCGCCGACAGCGCGATCGCCTGCGCATGGTTGCCGGACGAGAACGCGACGACACCGTTGCGGCGCTGCGTCGCGTCGAAGCGCGACAGCGCGTTGAACGCGCCGCGGAACTTGAACGCGCCCATGCGCTGCAGGTTCTCGCACTTGAAGAACACCTGCGCGCCGAGCGCTTCGTCGATCGTCCGCGACGTCATCACGGGCGTGCGGTGCGCGTGGCCTTCGAGCCGTGCCGCGGCGGCCGCGACGTCGTCGTAGGTGGGGAGGGTCGGAGTGGTCATGAGTCGCTCGTCGGAAGAGTCAGTCAACAGGTAAGCGGGCGTGCCATGGGCGCGCATCCGCATCACGCATCATTTCGCATCGTTGTATACGGTCGCGCGCGACACGCCGAGGTGCTGCGACACGATTTCCATCGCGCGGCGCACTTCGAGGAAGCCGTCCGTCTTCAGCGTCTGCATCAGCTCGCGGCGCTGCTCGGTCTTCAGCTCGCGCGGCGTGGTCGCGAGGCGCGTCGCGAACGCGTCGATGCGCTGCCGGATCGCGTCCGCGCCCGCCGGGTCGAGCGTTTCGGCGACCGGCTCGCCTTCGGTGCTGCAGAACTGGTGCAGCATCCCCTGGAAGCCGCGGAACAGCGTGACGTCCGCGTTCAGGCACAGCGCGGCCACGTAGCGGCCGCTCGAATCCTTGATGCCGATCGACGTGCTTTTCGCGGTGCGGCCGTCGGCGAAGCGGTTCGCGTAGTTCGCGAGCACCTGCGGAAAGTCGTCGTCCGCGATGCGGGCGAGGCCGAGTTCGGTCGCCGGATCGCCGACCGCGCGGCCCGACAGGTTGTTGTGAATCGCGAGGATCGCATGCTCGGGCGTGCGCAGGTCGTGCACGACGACCTCGGTGAACGGCGCGAACATCGCGCCGAGCCCTTCGGCGATGCGCAGCACCTGCTCGATCAGCGACGCCTGTTCCGACTGTGGTTTGGAACGGGGCGCGGTCATGCGTTGGCCTGGACGGTGGGGGTGTCGGTCGTTTCCGGCCGCGTGATGTCGGCCAGGAGCGGGCGGGCGATTCGCACGTAGTCGGATGCGTCGAGCACGACCGAGCGGTCGAGGCGGCCCGCGTTGAACGCGATTTCATCGTTCAGTTCGATCAGCGCGGGATCGACGACGAGCGTCACGTTGGCATCGAATGCGAACGGCGGCACGGCGCCCATCACGCAGCGCGTGACCGTGGCGGCGAGTTCGGGCGGCGCGAGCGTCGCCTTGCGGCGGCCGAGCGCGTCGGCGACCTTGCGGAAATCGATCTTCAGGTGGCCGGGGATCACTGCGAGCGCGGTGGCGTCGCCGCCGTCCTTGAACGTGCAGAGCATCGCCTTCGCACCCTGTTCGGGACGCGTGCCGCGAATCGCGGCGATCACGTCGGATTTGCCTTCGGCCGGGTGATCCAGCACGCGGAACCGTGCGCCGGAGGTATTCAACAGTGTGCACAGCGCGTCGAAAACGGGGTAGTCGCTCATGTCGTTCCGGGAAGGAGGAAGCGCATTGCGGTACGCGGGGACGGCGCGCATCGGTTGCCGTCGATGAATTGTCCAAGTATAGACGTTTTGTCATGTGTGTGGCAAAAGCGCGAAGCATGAATCGCCGTGCCTGTCCTCCCACCAACTGCCGAAAGGACGTTTCATATCGTGGAATGCGCGGCGCATTCCCGACGCGTCGCCTTTCCGCCGCTTGAAAATCTGTTTTGCATTGCAAAACGGGCTGCTTATCTCATTGAAAAACAAGAGAAATTTATATCTTATGTCTTATATAAGAGTTGATCGGCGATGCATCGCGCAGCGTTACTATTGAGTCCATGCAGTTCGCTTCGTCACACGGAGCGGGCAGGCTGAACCCTTTACTCAAATGCGCTTCGTTCCCAGGAGATTGACATGTCCCAATATCAAGACGACATCAAGGCAGTGGCTGGCTTGAAGGAAAACCACGGCAGCGCGTGGAACGCCATCAGCCCCGAGTATGCCGCTCGCATGCGTGCCCAGAACAAGTTCAAGACGGGCCTGGATATCGCGAAGTACACCGCGAAGATCATGCGCGCCGACATGGCCGCGTATGACGCCGATCCGGCCAAGTACACGCAGTCGCTGGGTTGCTGGCACGGCTTCATCGGCCAGCAGAAGATGATCTCCATCAAGAAGCACTTCAACAGCACCGAACGCCGCTACCTGTACCTGTCGGGCTGGATGGTCGCCGCGCTGCGCTCGGAGTTCGGCCCGCTGCCGGACCAGTCGATGCACGAAAAGACCTCGGTCAGCGCGCTGATCCGCGAGCTGTACACGTTCCTGCGCCAGGCCGATGCCCGTGAACTGGGCGGCCTGTTCCGCGAGCTCGATGCTGCCAAGGACGCCGCTGCCAAGGCCGCGATCCAGGAAAAGATCGACAACCACGTGACGCACGTCGTGCCGATCATCGCCGACATCGACGCAGGCTTCGGCAACGCGGAAGCAACGTACCTGCTGGCCAAGCAGTTCATCGAAGCGGGTGCATGCTGCATCCAGATCGAGAACCAGGTGTCCGACGAGAAGCAGTGCGGCCACCAGGACGGCAAGGTCACCGTGCCGCACGAGGACTTCCTCGCGAAGATCCGCGCGATCCGCTACGCGTTCCTGGAACTGGGCGTGGACGACGGCGTCATCGTCGCCCGTACCGACTCGCTCGGCGCCGGCCTGACCAAGCAGATCGCCGTGACGAACGCGCCGGGCGACCTGGGCGACCAATACAATGCATTCCTCGACTGCGAAGAGCTGTCGGCCGACCAACTCGGCAACGGTGACGTCATCATCAAGCGCGACGGCAAGCTGCTGCGTCCGAAGCGCCTGCCGAGCAACCTGTTCCAGTTCCGCGCCGGCACGGGCGAAGCGCGTTGCGTGCTCGATTGCATCACGTCGCTGCAGAACGGCGCCGACCTGCTGTGGATCGAAACCGAAAAGCCGCACATCGCGCAGATCGGCGGCATGGTCAGCGAAATCCGCAAGGTGATCCCGAACGCGAAGCTGGTGTACAACAACAGCCCGTCGTTCAACTGGACGCTGAACTTCCGTCAGCAGGCATTTGACGGGATGAAGGCAGCAGGCAAGGACGTGTCGGCATACGACCGGGCGCAGCTGATGAGCGTCGAGTACGACGAGACCGAACTGGCCAAGCTCGCCGACGAGAAGATCCGTACGTTCCAGGCCGATGCGTCGCGTGAAGCAGGCATTTTCCACCACCTGATCACGCTGCCGACGTACCACACGGCTGCGCTGTCGACCGACAACCTCGCGAAGGAATACTTCGGCGACCAGGGCATGCTCGGTTACGTGGCCGGCGTGCAGCGCAAGGAAATCCGCCAGGGCATCGCGTGCGTCAAGCACCAGAACATGTCCGGCTCGGATATCGGCGACGACCACAAGGAATACTTCAGCGGCGACGCAGCGCTGAAGGCGGCGGGCAAGGACAACACGATGAACCAGTTCTCGTAATCGTCTCACCCGCGGCACAACGCCAACCCGTCACATCGCGGGTTGGCGTTTTTTTTATCCGCGCACGGCCTTCACGACATACTGGCTCGTCGGCACCACGTCGATCTTGTCGAAATCGATGAAGCGTGCGCAGCTGTCCATCATCTCCGCGACGTTGCGCTGGAACTTCGCCTCGTCGCCGAGCGCATCGAAGAACGCGTACGGATCGGTCATCGCCGCAGCCGGGAAGCATTCCTCGACGATCGCGTCGTAGCCGGGCGCCGCATGCGTGAGCGCACGCACGACCACGTTCTGCACGTACAGGAAATTGTCCTGCGTATCGATCGCGACGCGCGTATGGTGGCCGTGCCACACGTCGAGCCACGCTTCGTGCGTGAGGCGCGGCGGGCGCTTCAGGAACGCGAGCTGCGAGAAGCCGCTCGTGCGCTCGCCGGGCCGCGCCGGAAAACGCGTGTTCGGAATCGGCTGCGACTCGGTGACGAGATACGCGGCCATGTGCGGGACGATCGCGCGCACCGCGTCGTCGAACGGCTGTCGGAACATCGGGTTCGCGCTGTCGATCCACACGGCGACGATCCCGTCGATGCCCGGGTGCGTGTTGGTCTGCTTCAGGCCGGCGGCCGGTGCGACATCGGCGTCGGCGACGTTCACCTGCACGCCGTGCGCGCCGAGCGACAGCAGCTTGTCGGCGAGCTGCGCGCGCACGTTGCGGCTCCACTGCTCGGGCGCGACCTGCGCATCGCGCCACAACACGTAAATGACTTTCTCCATTGTTCCGGCTCCAGGGGGAATGACGGGATCGGCGGCGCTGCCGCCGGGTTTCAGGAAGGGTTCGCGATCGAATCGGCCGAATCGGCCGCGTCATGTGCGCCAGGCGAGAAGCGGTTCGCGGTCAGCGTGAACGACGGTGGAATCGGCGACGTGACGGTTTCGAACAGCCGCTCGTGGCGCGTTGCATGAATGCGCCACACGCCGTCGTGCTTCACGTACTGGTCGTCGTAGAACGCGGTACCGTGCAGCAGGTAGTTGTCCTCGAGATTGATCGCGTGATCCTCGAGAAACCACACGCCGCACGCATGATTGGCTGACACTAGCGTGAGCTCGGGGTGATGGCCGTGATGCATCGTCAGGAAGGTCGGCTTGCCGATCAGCGCGCGCAGGCTCGACACAAAGGCATCGCGGCCGTCGTACGCATAGCGGCCGCCGTACAAACGCGCTTCGCAGTCCTCGGTCAGGCATTGCGCGAGCAGCGACCAGTCGTGCGTGTCGACCGCGCGGAAATATCGGTACTTCAGCTGGCGGATCTGCTCGTACTCGTGGAGCGTGCGGGTCGTCTCGTCCATCGCCGTATCTCATGGTGGTGTCGTTCGATGGTAGGAATGAAGCCGCCTGCGTCACATCGTCTGTTCGGACGAACACTGCGGCGGCGCTCACCTTCACCGATACAAGGGCGCCGGTTTCATCCAAACAGGTGATGGCCGGCATCTCGTGCGCCTGTAACGTGGCGTCGACGCGGCTTCGATCCGCGCACACGAGACCAAGGAGACGGCATGACCCCGATCGAACGAATGGAAGTGCGCGTGCGCAGGCTCGAGGACGCCGACGCGATCCGCCGCCTGAAGGCGCGCTACTTCACGTGCTGCGACCGGAAGGATCCCCAAGGAATGCGAGATTGCTTCACGCCCGGCACCGTGCACATCGACTACGGCCGGATCGGCACGTTCGAGCACCGCGATGCGCTCGTCGACGTGTTCGAGCAGCTCGGCTGCCACCCGCACATCGTCGAGATGCACCACGGCGTGAATCCCGACATCACCGTGCTCGACGACACGCATGCACGTGGCACGTGGGGCCTGCATTACCAGATGCTCGACACCCGCGCGCGCACGCTCACGCAGCTCGGCGCGACCTACGACGACGAATACCGGAAGGTCGACGGTGAATGGAAGATCGCGGCCACGCGTTGCGTCGTCACGTCGACGCTGTCCGCCCGCTATGACGGCGATGCGCCGGGCGTGCTGTTCGCCGGCGCGCAGCCGCCTGCCGCGTGACGGCGCGCACTACTCGCATCGATCGAGAACATCCCCAGGAGACATCGAACATGACACAGAACCACGAGGCGCCGGTTGCCGTCGTGACGGGCGCGTCGCGCGGCGCGGGCAAGGGTATCGCGCGCGCGCTCGGCGCGGCCGGCATGACCGTCTACGTGACGGGCCGCTCGCAGCACGAAGGCGACGCACCGCTGCCCGGCACGATCCACGAGACCGCACGCGAGATCGATGCGCTCGGCGGCCGCGGGATCGCCGTCGCGTGCGACCACGCGGACGACACGCAGGTGAAGGCGCTGTTCGAGCGCGTCGAGCGTGAAAGCGGGCGGCTCGACATCCTCGTCAACAACGCGACCTACCTGCACGACCAGCTGATCCTGCCGGGCCCGTTCTGGGAGAAGTCGCTCGACCTCGTGAACATCCTCGACGTCGGGCTGCGCTCCGCGTACGTCGCGAGCTGGCATGCGGCGCCGCTGATGGCGAAGCGCCGCAGCGGACTGATCGCGTTCACGTCGTCGTTCGGCGCGAGCTGCTATATGCACGGCGCCGCGTACGGCGCGCAGAAGTCGGGTGTCGACAAGTTCGCGAAGGACATGGCCGTGGACCTGAAGCCGTTCGACGTCGCGGCCGTGTCGATCTGGATGGGGCCGCTGCGCACCGAGCGCACGACCCGCGTGTGGGAAGAACATCCGGACCTGTACAAGGAATTCTCGCTCGTCGCCGAAAGCCCGGAATTCACCGGCCGCGTGATTCGGGCGATCCACGCCGATCCGCAGCGCATGGCGCTATCGGGCCAGGTGCTGGTCGGCGCGGAAGCCGCGCTGCAGTACGGCATCGAGGATCTCGACGGCAAGCAGCCGCCGTCGTATCGCGAGCTGCTCGGCGGGCCCGTGCAGGCGCATCCGGCGATCGTCGCGTAAGGAGCGGGCATGGGCATCCTCGAAGGCAAGGTCGCGCTCGTGACGGGCGCGGGGCAGGGCGTCGGGCAAGGCGTCGCGCACGCGCTCGCGGCCGAAGGCGCGCACGTGGCCGTGGTCGGCCGCACGCGCGACAAGCTGGTCGCGACCTGCGATGCGATCCGTGCACGCGGCGGTGTCGCGGAGCCGTTCGTGTGCGACGTGATGGACGCCGCGCAGATCGCGCAATGCGTCGACGCGGTGGTCGAGCGGTTCCGCGGCGTGCAGATCCTGATCAATAACGCGCAGGTCGTGCCGCTCGGCCGCCTGCTCGACGTGACCGACGCGGATTTTCTCGCGGGCCTCGAGTCGGGGCCGATCGCGACGTTGCGGATGATGCGTGCCTGTCATCCGCACCTGAAGGGTTGCGGCGTGATCGTCAATTTCGCGTCGTCGGCCGCGGTGCGCTGGGACACGTCGGGCTACGGCGCCTACGCGGCGACCAAGGAAGCGATTCGCGCGCTCACGCGTGCGGCGGCATGCGAATGGGGCGCCGACGGCATTCGCGTGAACGCGGTCGCGCCGCATGCGCTGTCGCCGGGGCTGAAGGGCTGGGTCGACGCGAATCCGGACGAGGCCGCCGCGTTCTTCCGCACGATCCCGCTGGGGCGCGTGGGCGACTGCGAGCAGGACATCGGGCGCGCGATCGTGTTTCTCGCAAGCCGCGACGCCGCGTACCTGACGGGCGCGACGTTGCCGCTCGACGGCGGGCAGGCGTACTGGGGCTGACGGCGAGCGCGGGGCGACCGCATCGGCGCAGCGTCAATCATGGGCCGGCGTGCATGCGCGAGTGCCGCGCGTCGCGGCCGGCCAACCGGAATCGGAACGTATCGAAGAGAGAACGACATGGGTCGACTGGAAGGGAAGGTGGCGCTCGTCACGGGCGGCGCGCGCGGAATGGGCGCGGCGACATGCAGGCTATTCGTCGAAGAGGGCGCGCGCGTCGTGATCGGCGACGTGCTCGATGCGGAGGGCGAAGCGCTTGCGCGCGAGCTCGGCGACGCGGCGCGCTTCATGCGGCTCGACGTGGCCGACGAAGCGAACTGGGCGCGTGTCACCGATGCGACGGTCGAGCAGTTCGGCCGCATCGACGTGCTCGTCAACAACGCGGCGGTGCTGATGTTCGGCGCGATCACCGAGTTGTCGAAACGCGATTTCGAGCGTGCGGTGTCGGTCAATCTCGTCGGCACGTTCGTCGGCATTCGCACGATCGCGCCGCGCATGATCGCGCAAAAGAGCGGGTCGATCGTCAACATTTCGTCGGTGGACGGGCTGCGCGGCGTGAACGCGCTGGCCGCCTACGTGTCGAGCAAATGGGGCGTGCGCGGGCTGACGAAGGTGGCGGCGCTCGAACTTGGCCATCAAGGCGTGCGCGTGAATTCGATCCATCCGGGCGGCGTGAACACGGCGATGTCGAACCCGACCGGCGCACCGCTCGACGAGGTCAACAAGCACTACACGCACGTGCCGCTGCAGCGCGTCGGCTTGCCTGACGAAATCGCGCGCGCGACGCTGTTTCTCGCGAGCGACGAAGCGTCGTACTGCAACGGCGCCGAGTTGTCCGTCGATGGCGGGATGGCGGCAGGCGCGTATTACCCCGGATTGCCGGGCGCGCCGTTTTGAGCGGTAGCGCACACAACGCATGCGCGATGGATGTTTGTGTACGCAACCTAATTCAGGGTTTGCCTGAGTAGCGAAAACGCGAATTCGGGCCGCGACCGTTCGGGTGCATCGCATGCGAACGGTCGCGCCGAAATTTCCATCTTTGCGGAACCCTTGCGGGGCGGACGTTCCAGCCGTTTCGTCCCCAAAGCGCACGCGTCGACGCAATAAAAGGAACCTGCCGGCAAGCGACATGCCGGCACGTCGTCATAGTTGTTTCTTGTTGCAACGCAACGCCCGACCAATAACGGCGATGGTATGCTGGCCGGCATGGAGTTGTACGGCAGGTTGCTTGCATGGCGAAACTCGCGTTCGCACGCTCATACGAGACATCACATTCTCTCGCCCGCATCGCGGCATCGACACGCGCTCCGCTCGCGTGTCCCGCCTTGCGCGTCGCTTCAACCTGCGCTCCGACCGCATTCCCCATCTCGCGGGCTCGCCCCGCATCCCCCATCCCCGCCCAATACCCAATAATCTGGAGACGTTTCCATGTCGCAAAACTCCCTGGCCGAAGCGACGCACGGCCCGCTGATCGCTCCCCCGGCATTCGTCAAGCATCGCAAACTGATCGAGTGGGTGTCGCGTATCGCGGCGCTCACGGAGCCCGAGCGCGTCGTGTGGTGTGACGGCTCGCAGGAAGAGTACGACGCGCTGTGCCAGGCGATGGTCGACCAGGGCACGCTCACGCGTTTGAACCCGGCGAAGCGCCCGAACTCGTACCTCGCGCAATCCGATCCGTCGGACGTCGCGCGCGTCGAGGATCGCACGTTCATCTGCACGCAATCGCCCGACGACGTCGGCCCGACCAACAACTGGATCGCGCCGGACGAAATGCGCGAAACGCTGAGCGGCCTGTTCCGCGGCTCGATGCGCGGCCGCACGCTGTATGTCGTGCCGTTCTCGATGGGCCCGCTCGGCTCGCCGATCGCACATGTCGGCGTCGAGCTGTCCGACAGCCCGTACGTGGCCGTGAACATGCGGATCATGACGCGCATGGGCCGCGAGGTGTATGACGTGCTCGGCGAGGACGGCGAATTCGTGCCGTGCGTGCACAGCGTCGGCCATCCGCTCGAAGCGGGCCAGAAGGACGTGCCGTGGCCGTGCAACCCGGTCAAGTACATCGTGCATTTCCCCGAGACGCGCGAGATCTGGAGCTTCGGTTCCGGCTACGGCGGCAACGCGCTGCTCGGCAAGAAGTGCTTCGCGCTGCGCATCGCATCGACGATGGGCCGCGACCAGGGCTGGCTCGCCGAACACATGCTGATCCTCGGCGTGACGTCGCCGGCCGGCAAGAAGTATCACGTCGCGGCGGCGTTCCCGTCCGCGTGCGGCAAGACCAACTTCGCGATGCTGATTCCGCCGCAGGGCTTCGACGGCTGGAAGGTCACGACGATCGGCGACGACATCGCGTGGCTGAAGCCGGGCCGCGACGGCCGCCTGTACGCGATCAACCCGGAAGCCGGCTTCTTCGGGGTTGCGCCCGGTACCGGCGTGAAGACCAACCCGAACGCGATCTCGACGCTGAAGGAAAACGTGATCTTCACGAACGTCGCGCTGACGGAAGACGGCGACGTGTGGTGGGAAGGCCTGACCGACACGCCGCCCGCGAAGCTGACCGACTGGCAGGGCAACCCGTGGACGCCTGAAATTGGCAAGGAAACCGGCCGCAAGGCCGCGCATCCGAACTCGCGCTTCACGGCGCCGGCGTCGCAATGCCCGTCGATCGACGCGGACTGGGAAGACCCGGCCGGCGTGCCGATCGACGCGTTCATCTTCGGCGGCCGCCGCTCGACGACGGTACCGCTCGTGACCGAAGCGCGCGACTGGGTCGAAGGCGTGTACATGGCCGCGACGATGGGCTCGGAGACGACTGCCGCGGCGGCCGGCCAGCAGGGTGTCGTGCGTCGCGACCCGTTCGCGATGCTGCCGTTCTGCGGCTACAACATGAGCGATTATTTCGCGCACTGGCTGAAGCTCGGCAAGCAGCTCGAAGGCGCGGGCGCGAAGCTGCCGAAGATCTACTGCGTGAACTGGTTCCGCAAGGACGCGAACGGCAAGTTCGTATGGCCGGGCTTCGGCGAGAACATGCGCGTGCTGAAGTGGATGCTCGATCGCCTCGAAGGCAACGGTGGCGGCGGCGAACATGCGTTCGGCGTGTCGCCGGCCTACGACGACCTGCACTGGGACGGGCTCGACTTCACGCGCGAGCAGTTCGACGCGGTGACGTCGATGAACGCCGACGAATGGCGCGAGGAGCTGAAGCTGCATGCGGCGCTGTTCGACACGCTGAAGCTGCGCCTGCCGATCGAGCTGACCGACACGATGAAGAAGATCGAGCAGCGCATCGGCGGCTGACGATCCCAATCGAAGTCATGAAGTAGCGAAGTACCGACGTAGTGGCATCGACGTCCCGCCGCCGGCACCCATTGCCGGCGGCGGGACGTTGTCGTTTCAGCTTCGTTTCAGCTTCGTTTCTGCTCGGCACGTGCGCAGGCCGTGCGCCTACGCGCCGCACTGCGCGACCACTTCGTCGACCGCGCGTTGCACGTCGCCGCGCCGGTAGCGCAGCAGCGCGATATCGGCGGGATCCGGCTCGTACGACACGACGTTGCCGCGCCCCGTATAGATCGCGATGTCCGGCAGCAGCGGATGCTCCTGGTCGAGCGACGGCACCGTTTGCGGATTGCCGGCCGCGCGGAAGAACGCCGCGAAGTAGTCGGCGAAGCTCAGGTTCTCGTCGCCGACGAGATACGCCTTGCCCGATTTGCCGCGCTGCAGCGCGCCCCAGATCGCTTCGGACAGCGATTGCGTCGAGATGAAGTTGCTGCCGCCGGCCGGCCCGTACACCGGCAGCCCGGCGAGCCTGCCCTGCGCATAGCCCGTGTACGCGGCGAACATCTCGTTGCGCAGCCCCGGCACCGACCCGACGACGAACGGCGCATTGACGCTGCACACGGCGAACGACACCGACGCGAGCGCGCGCACGCGTTCGTCGGCGAGATGGCGCGAGCGCACGTACGGCACGGTGTCGACGAGCGCCGGCGCGACCTGCGGATAGAAGCTGCCGACCAGCACCGCGCGCTTCACGCCGGCATCGCGCGCGAGCGCGAAGAAGCGCGGCACCGCGTCGACGTTCGCGCGCTCCCAGTGCGCGGCTTCGTCGGTGCCCGGCGGCAGGTGGCGAATGTCGTTGCCGGCCGCGAACACGACCGCGTCGAACGGCGCGAGATCGTCGCGCGTGAAGTTGCCGGCCACGTAGTCGCGCAGCAGCACGTCGAACCGCGCGAGCGCGCTGCCGGGCGGCGGCGGCTTGCGCGCGGCGAGCGTCACGTCGTTGCCTTGCGCGTGCAGATGCAGCGCGGCATGGCCGCCGATGAGGCCGGTACCGCCGATGATCAGGATTTTCATGGTGTCTCCGGTGGCGGCACAGGTGCGCCGCTTGAACTGAACCGATGATTGAACGGATGAAGCCGCGCGAACGGCGGCGGCTCAGAAATTGAAGCCGTTGCCGGTGACGACCGGCATGTTGGTCCAGAAGCCGTTCGGGTCGCGATACCAGCCGGCTGCCGCGAGTGCGCCGCCGTCCACGTGCAGCGTCGTGCCGGTGACCCACGCGGCGAGCGGGCTCGCGAGGAACAGCGCGGCGCCCGCGATGTCGCCGGCCGTACCGAAGCGTCCGAGCGGAATCCAGCGCGGGATGTGCTCGCGATGCTCGGCCGCGACCATCGCGCTGACCGGCACCTGCGGCGTCTCGGTGGTTTCCGGCGCGATCTGGTTCACGCGGATGCCGGCCGGCCCGAGCTCGAGTGCGAGGCTTTTCGTGAAGCCGGTCAGCGCGGCCTTGAACGACGCATAGACGGTGCAGTTCGGAATCGCGCGAAAGCCTTCGATCGACGACACGCCGACGATGCTGCTGCCCGCGCCGCGCTTGCGCAGCAACGGCAGCATCGCACGCGTGACGACGAACACCTGGCGCAGGTTCACATCGAACAGCCGTGCGATGTCGTCGTCGGTATGGTCGTCGAACGGCTTCGCGATCTGCAGGAAATCGCCGACGTTGTTGACGAGCACGTCGAGGCCGCCGAAGCGCGCGTCGATGGTCCGCGCGAATGCGTTGACCGCGTCGCGGCGTGTGACGTCCACGGTGCCGACGAGCGCGTCGACGCCCGCGGCTTCGAGCGCCTGACGCACGTCCTGCGCGCGTACAGGGTCGCTCTCGGCCACCGCGACGCGCGCGCCCGCCGCGCCGAACGCTTCCGCGCACGCGCGGCCGATGCCCGCGCCGCCGCCGGTGACCAGCACGGTCTTGCCGGTGTATGAAATCATCAGGACACTCCTTCGAACGGGAAAACCGCGAGCCGCGTCACAGCGACGCAACCAGTTGCGCGTTGTCGATCCGCAGTTCCGTGCCGTTCACGAAGCGCGATTCGTCGGATGCAAGAAACAGCACGAGATTCGCGACGTCCTGCGGATCGCACATGCGCGCCATCGGATCGTTGCCGATCCCGAGCTCGGCCGGATCGAGCCCCGGCATCAGCGCCTGCGTCATCGGCGTCCAGATCCCGTCCGGATGGATCGAGTTGCAGCGGATCCGGTAGCCGCTGCGCTTGCAGTGCACGGCGACGCTGCGCGCGAGCGCCGTCACCGCGCCTTTCGAGCCGGTGTACGCGCACATCATCGGCAGGCCGCCGAGCGCGGCGACCGACGACATCATCACGATCGAGCCCGGCGTGTCGTTGTCCTTCATCGCGCCGATCGCGTACTTGCAGCCGAGGAAATAGCCGTCCGCGTTCACGCGCAGCACGCGCCGCCAGGTGTCGAGGCTCGTGTCCTCGATCGAGCCGACCGGACAGATCGCCGCGTTGTTGACGAGCACGTCGAGGCGGCCGAAACGCTCGAGCGTCGACGCGATCGCGTGCCGCCAACCGTCCTCGTCGGCGATGTCCTGATGCACGAACAGCGCGGTGTCGCCGATCTCGCGCGCGAGCGCGCGGCCCGCGTCCTCGTCGATGTCGGTCAGCACGACGCGTGCGCCCTCGGCGGCCAGCAGCAGCGCATCCGCGCGGCCGACGCCGCTTGCCGCGCCGGTGATCAGCGCGACCTTGTTTGCGACTCGATTCATGTTGGGTCGTTTTGCGTGGTGGTTGAAGGAAGGCGCTCGCCCATGCGGCGCTCGGCGCTCGGCGCCCGGCCGGCCTTGACCGCGTCGAGCGCGGCCGTGCCGTAGATCTGCGCGATCGTGTCGTCGACGCGCGGGTTGGTGCGCAACTCGTGGCCGCCGTCGACCGCAAAGCTCTGGCCGGTGACCCAGCCCGACTCGGGGCCCGCGAGATAACGCACCGCATGCGCGATCGCTTCCGGTTCGCCGAGCGTGCCGAGCGGAATTTGCTCGAGGAAGCTGTCGACCAGCGCGCGGTTGTCGAACATCGGCGCGGTGGCTTCGGAGCGCGTGAGGCCCGGCCGCACCGCGTTCACGCGGATCTTCGCGCCGGCCAGCTCCTCGGCCGCGCCGCGCACCAGCGCCTCGAGCGCCGCCTTCGCGGTGCAGTACGCGCTCAGCCAGCGAAAATTGATTTGCGCGGCCGTCGACGAGATGCAGACGATCGTGCCGCCGTCGCTGTCGGCGAGCCGCGGCGCGGCGTGGCGGATCGCGGTGAACGCGCTGTGCAGGTTCAGGTCGATTTCGGCGCGGAAGCTGTCGGCGTCGTGCATCAGCAGTGGCCGGAACCCGGCGCCGCCGACGGTCGGCACGACGATGTCGAGACGGCCGTCGAGTGCCCACGCGGTGTCCAGCGCGGCCTGCAGGTCGCCGTCGTCGCAGGCGTCGCCCGCGTGGATCGCGACGCGGCTGCCGGGCACCGCGTCGGTCAGGGATCGCTGCGTGCGTTCGAGTGCGTCGCGGCGGCGGCCCATCAGCACGACGGCCGCGCCATCGGCGATGAGCGCCTGTGCGCAGGCCGCGCCGATACCGCCGGCACCGCCCGTGACGAGCGCGGTGCGGCCTGCGAGGGGAAAGGACGAGCGCATCGTTCAGCCCTCCAGCGGCAGGTCCTGCGACCAGTCGACGTGCAGCGTGCGCGCGGCGAAGCGCCACGTGCCGCCGTCGAACACGCAGCGGTCGCGATAGCGCATCCCCCAGTCGAGCTTGCGCTTGACGCCATCGCGCATGTACACGTGACACGCGACGCCGTAGGTCTCGACATCGGCCTCGCCGCCGTCGAGCGTGACGAGCTGGTTGTGCACGTGATGCTGGGTCGTTTCGTAGCGCTCGATCACGCCCATGCCAGCGACGATCGCGTCGCGGTCGTCGAAGCGGAAACCGGGGCCGTCGAGCTGCGCGTCGGCGGTGAAGAGGGTGGCGAGGCGCGGCCAGTCGCGCCGGTCGACGGCTTGCGCGTAACGGCAGGCGAGCTCGTACAGCGCGTGGCGGGGATGCGAATCGGTCATGCGTACTCCCGTGAATGAACGGAAAGACTCGGCCGCGCCGCGAGCGCGGACGCGGCGGCATTGCGACGTCGACGCGCAGGTTCGCATCGGACCGATCGATCCTCATCATCCATACGGAGCAGGGCAAGGATCGGGGAAAACACCGGGATCGACGGCAGCGCATCGTCCGATGCTGCGACGCGGCGGCGAATGCGTAGCCAATCGCAGCAAGCCGCGACAGAGGCTTTCCGGATCCCGGCGACGGCTCGGGCGTTCAGTAATGCTGCAACGCGGAATGTCGAAGGGAACCCGCTTCGCGTTTGCCCCTAGTCGAAATGGACGATGGCCGGCGGGCCGGCGCTGGCTACCGTGCAGTCATCCGGTGCTGCTGCCTGCTTGCCCGAGGCCGGTGCGCCGGACACGAACCGCGACAGCGGCCAACCGGAGGGGACGACGATCATGAGACTGACGACTCGCAAGCTGTGCGTACTGGCGATGGGTACGTTCGCGGCCATGGCAATGGCGCGATATGGTGCCGAGCAGGTCCCGTCGCCACCGTATGCGGCCGGCATCCTGCAATGCCGCACGGTCGACCCGAACGGCCTGCCGACCGGTTGCGTGCCGATCGATCCGTCGCACTTCGGGTTCGCCGCGTTGCGCGGCATGTAACACCGGCGCGGCCGCGCGACGCGCCGATTCGATGCCGCGTCGGCGCCGTCGCGATGCGGCGGCGTTCGGACGGACGGGGCCTGGTCGAGCGCCGCGATACCTGCGATATCCGCGATACACGTGCTGAGTGTCGCCCGGCGCGTGCTGCCCATCCGGTTTCCTGCTGTCGTTCGACTTCCCCGCCCACGGCACCGAGCGCGATTCGCATGCACGCCGTCGAGCGCTCGCATCGGCCAAGCGCCGCTGTTCGTGTCGGGCTTGCCCGGCGGTGCTGCGCCCCGGCTGGCACCTTTCACCGATTCCCTTCACGCCGACCCATTACCCACATGTCATCCGAATATTCCCTGACCCGCCCCCTGAACGTCCGCGACGTGCATCGCTGGGACGCCGAACACGATGTCGTGATCGTCGGCTTCGGCGCGGCCGGCGCGTGCGCGGCGATCGAAGCCGCGAGCGCCGGCGCCGACACGCTGGTCGTCGAGCGCGCGTCGAGCTACGGCGGCACGAGCGCGCTGTCCGGCGGCGAGATCTACCTCGGCGGCAGCGGCGGCACGCCCGCGCAGCGGCAGGCCGGCTTCCGCGACGACACCGAGGACCTGTACCGCTACCTGATGCTCGCGGGCGGCCGCGACGCGGACGAAGCGAAGGTGCGCCTCTATGCGAGCGAGAGCCTCGCGCACCACGACTGGCTCGTCGCGCAGGGCCTCACGTACAAGAACACGTTCATCGCCGAGCGGATCGTCGAGCCGGAAACCGACGACTGCCTGATCTGGTCGGGCAGCGAGGAAGCCTGGCCGTTCAGCGAGGCCGCGAAGCCGTGCCCGCGCGGCCACACGCCGCAATGGCCGGGCTGGGGCGGCGGGCAGATGCTGATGCGCGTGCTGGCCGAGCGCGTACAGGCGCTCGGCGTATCGACACGCTACGACACGCGCGCACTGGCGCTGATCGTCGACGATGCAGGCGCCGTGCTCGGCGTCGTGCTGCGCGCATACGGCGAAACGGCATGCGTGCGGGCGCGCCGGGCGGTGATCCTGTGCGCAGGCGGCTTCGCGATGAACCGCGACATGGTGCGCAAGCATGCGCCGCAGTTTCTGCGCTCGGACGAACCGATCGGCAGCCCCGGCGACGACGGCTCGGGCATCCTGCTCGGCCAGAGCGCGGGCGGCGCCGCGATCCACATGGACCAGGGCTTCGTGAGCCTGCCGTTCTACGCGCCCGAATCGCTGATCCACGGGATCTTCGTGAACGCGCGCGGCCAGCGCTTCATCAACGAGGACGGCTATCACGGCCGCACCGGCCATCACGCGTTCCACCAGGCCGACGACCGGATCTACCTGCTGGTCGACCAGGCGACCTACCAGGAGCCGCCCACGATCGCGCGGATCGGCATCGCGGCAGCGGGCGAGACGTGGGAGGAAGTCGAGCGCGACCTGCAGATGCCGGCCGGCACGCTGACGGCGACCGTCGAGGTCTACAACCGCCACGCGGCCGAAGGCGCCGATCCGCTGTTCCACAAGGCGAGGAAATGGCTGAGGCCGCTGATCGAGCCGCCATTCGTCGCGCTCGATTGCCGGATCGACTACGCGTTCTATCCGCATTTCACGCTGGGCGGGCTCGATACGCTGCCGACCGGACAGGTGCTCGACGCGGCGCGCGTGCCGGTGGCGGGCCTCTATGCGGCCGGCCGCACGACCTGCGGGCTGCCGCGCTGGGGTGCCGGGTACAGCTCGGGACTGTCGCTGGCCGACGCGACGTTCTTCGGCCGGCAGGCCGGTCGTCACGCCGCGTGCTCGGCGAGCGAGGCGTTGCGCAGCGCCGCATGATGTAGCGCACGCGTCGTGCGGAAAGGGAAAGCGACGACGCCCCGGGCAACCGTGTTGCACCGGGGCGTCGTCGTTTCAGGCGGATGTCGGCGGATCGTCCGTGCGCCGTCAACCAAGGTCGAGCGCGTTCGTCAGATCGCCCGGCGGCGTTGCGCCGCGCGACGCGAACGCCTTGTCGCGCGCGGCGACGCCATCGAGCGGTGCAAGGCCGTGCACGCGGCTGATGAAGCGCAGGATCGAGTTCGTGTCGTACATCGTGTGATCGACGTAGCCCTTCTTCGCGAACGGCGAGATCACGAGCGCCGGAATCCGCGAGCCGGGGCCCCAGCGATCGCCGACCGGCGGCGCGACGTGATCCCACCAGCCGCCGTTCTCGTCGTGCGTCATCACGATCACGGTGTTCGCCCACTGCGGGCCGCGCCGGATGCGCTCGATCACGTTCGCGATGTGGCGATCGCCGGATTCGACGTCCGCATAGCCCGCGTGCATGTTCAGGTTGCCCTGCGGCTTGTAGAACGTGACGGCCGGCAGGCGGCCCGCGTCGATGTCGGCGATGAAGCGGTTGGTCGACGGCTCGTCGCCGAGGCCTGCGTCGCGCAGGTGCTGGCGGCGCGCGTCGGTGCCCGGCGCATAGTTCGCGAAGTAGTTGAACGGCTGGTGGTGGTACTGGAAATCGGGCACCGTGCCCGTGTCGCGGTGCTCGAGCGCGTACTGCCACGCGCCGCTGTACCACGCCCAGTCAACGTTCTTTTCCGACAGGCGATCGCCGATCGTCGCGTAGCCCTGCGGCGGCATCACGCGATGGTCGGCCGGATCCGCATAGGCGGCGTTGCCCGGGTCGGCCGGCGGCACGTAGCTCGGCTGGTACGGCGGCGCCATCGTGTTGACGCCGTAGCCGTCGGGCGTCAGCGGGCCGTCGACCGCGAACTTCGGCGGGCCGTCGAGCGCGGACGCGGGCGAATCGGCGGCGAGCGTCAGGCGCGTGCCGGCCGGGTCGTCGCCGTCGACCTTCGACAGCAGCTTCGCCGCGTGCGGATGCTTGTGCGCGTCCGGATAGATCGGCGGCTGCGCGGAAATCAGGAACATGTGATTCATCCACGAACCGCCAAAGGCCGCCATGAAGAAGTTGTCGCACAGCGTGTATTGCCGCGCGAGGTTCCACAGTCGCAGCGTGTCGGCGGAATTGCGGTAGTGGCCCATCACGAGGCCGCCCGAATCGGCCCACGCGGCGAACTGGTTGTTGCGGCCCGCGGCGATCTGCATCTGGTTCTGGTAGAAGCGGTGCCACAGGTCGCGCGTGATCACGCCGTTCGGCAGCGGCTTGCCTTGCGCGTCGGCGATCCGGAACGGCGCGTTCGGCAGCTTGTCGAGGTCGCGCTCGGCGATCGCGTAGCGCTTGCCACCCACTTCCTGCGCCTGCGGCACGAGCCCGCCCCAGATCTTCGGCAGCACCGGCAGCGGCGTCTTGCCGTCGCGATCGAGCTGCTGCGCATGCTCGGGCTTCACCTCGCTCAGCGGATATTGCACGCCCGGGAAATCCCCGTACAGGTTCGTGAAACTGCGGTTCTCCGCATAGATCACGACGATGTGGCGCACCGCCCGGCGTGGTCTCGCAGCCGCCGAGCGCGACGCCCGCGCCGAGCGCGGCGAAGCCGCCGAGCAGGCGGCGGCGGTCGGGATCAACGGGAAGGTCGTCGGGGCGATCGGGGGTGTCGTTCACGTCGTGTGCTCCTCGAATGGTCGGTTGTCGTTCGATGCGCGGCAGCGTCGCACAGCCTGCCGCGACGCGGGACGGGACGCAACAGCCGGCGTTGCGCACGGGCGGGGCGATGCCCGGTGCGAGGTCGACGGTCACAAAAATGTCACGAAGGCGACTATAACGCGGCCGGCGACGTCGATGAAAGGTATTTGTCGGACGATGCGGGACGCTTGCGTGAGAGCTAGACTGGAAGCACGGGCGGCGCGTTGTGGCGCGCTGTCCGCGCGAACGGCGCCCGGCGGTGCCTTCGCGGTGTCATTCATGCGACGAAACGAGGCGACGATGGCGCGGATGCATTCCGTGTGTGCGTGGCTGCCGATGCCGCGCGCCGGCAGGGCGTGCGGGCTCGAGCAAGCGCGCCGCGCGGCGCGACCGGCCGGCCCGATGCCATGGACAGGAAATTCGATTACGCAGGATTGCTGATCGCGGCGGGCTTCTTCGTGCTGTTCGCCGCGCAGTTGGTGATGCTGCGCCCGGCGTCGACGATGATCGCGTACAGCGACTTCCATCGGCTCGTCGCCGCGCGGCTCGTCGACGATCTCGACATCGGTCCGACGTCGATCACCGGCACGCTGAAGATGCCGCAGGCCGGCACGATGCTGCCTGCGTCCGAAGTCGCGGCCGTGAAGGAGGACGGCACGCCGCCGCGCTTCGTCACGAACCGCGTGACCGACCCGCAGCTGATCGATACGCTGACCGCGGCCGGCATCCGCTTTCACGGCGCGTCCGACACCGGCTGGATCACGTCGCTCGCGTCGTGGCTGGTGCCGCTTGTCGCGTTCGTGTTCATCTGGAACCTGATGCTGCGCAAGCGCGGTGGCCTGCAGGACTTCACCGGGATGGGCAAGAGCCGCGCTCGCGTGTACGTGCAGCAGGAAACCGGCATCACGTTCGACGACATCGCGGGCATCGACGAAGCGAAGGCCGAGCTGCAGCAGCTCGTCGCGTTCCTGCGCAACCCCGATCGCTACCAGCGGCTCGGCGGCAAGATCCCGAAGGGTGTGCTCGTGGTCGGCGCGCCCGGCACCGGCAAGACGCTGCTTGCACGCGCGGTGGCCGGCGAGGCCGCGGTGCCGTTCTTCTCGATCAGCGGCTCGGCGTTCGTCGAGATGTTCGTCGGCGTCGGCGCGGCGCGCGTGCGCGACCTGTTCGAGCAGGCGCAGCAGAAGGCGCCGTGCATCGTGTTCGTCGACGAGCTCGATGCACTCGGCAAGGTGCGCGGCGTCGGCCCGATGTCGGGCAACGACGAGCGCGAGCAGACGCTCAACCAGCTGCTCGTCGAGATGGACGGCTTCCAGGCCGGCTCAGGCGTGATCATCATGGCCGCGACCAACCGGCCGGAGATTCTCGATCCCGCGTTGCTGCGCCCGGGGCGCTTCGATCGTCACATCGCGATCGACCGGCCCGACGTGAACGGCCGCCGCCAGATCCTCGGCGTGCACGTGAAGCGCGTGAAGCTCGCGGCCGACGTCGACCTCGGCGAACTCGCGTCGCGCACGCCGGGCTTCGTCGGCGCCGATCTCGCGAACGTCGTCAACGAGGCCGCGCTGCATGCGGCCGAACTCGGCAAGCCGGCGATCGGGATGGAGGACTTCGACGAGGCGATCGACCGCGCGTTGACGGGGCTCGAACGCAAGAGCCGCGTGATGAACGCGCAGGAGAAGCTGACGATCGCATATCACGAAGCCGGCCATGCGCTCGTCGCGGAAAGTCGCGCACACTGCGATCCGGTGAAGAAGGTGTCGATCATTCCGCGCGGCGTGGCGGCCCTCGGCTACACGCAGCAGGTGCCGACCGAGGATCGCTACGTCCTGCGCCGCAGCGAATTGCTCGATCGCATCGATGCGCTGCTCGGCGGACGCGTCGCGGAAGAGCTCGTGTTCGGCGACGTGTCGACGGGCGCGCAGAACGATCTCGAACGCGCGACCGCGATGGCGCGCCACATGGTCATGCAGTACGGGATGAGCGACAAGATCGGGCTGGTGAGCTTCGACGACGGCGAGGCGCGCACCGGCATCCCGGGCGCATGGCATGCGGGCGACGGCCGCTGCAGCGAGCACACCGCACGGATGATCGACGACGAAGTGCATATGCTGCTGACCGATGCGCATGCGCGTGTCGCGGCGACGCTCGGCGAACGTCGCGATGCGCTCGAGCGGATCGCGCAACGGCTGCTCGCGCGCGAGGTGCTCGAACGCGATGCGTTGCAGGCGCTGATCGACGGGCGCGAGGAGCCTGACTCCGGGCCATCCATGACCGATCGCGGGCCGTGCGCGGGCGCGAATGCGCCGGAGCAGGCGTCGGCGGTCGAGCGCGATTTCGTCGCATACGGGCCGCCGCGCGAACCCGAGCGCTGAAGCGCGGATCTCTCGCGCAGCCCGCGGGCGGCCACGATCGCGCCGCACCGGCGCTGCGACTCACACTTGCCGGCGCGCCATTGCGCCGGCGTTCCTTTTCCTCTTTCCAGTCACGGAGTCGCCATGAGCGAGGCGCACGTATCGGTCGATGTCGCGCAGCATGCGCGTTTCAGTTTCGAAGTCACGTTTGCCGGCACCGAGCTTTCGCCGGTGCTCACCGACGAACCGCCGCCGCTCGGTGCCGGGCGCGGCCCGAATCCCGTCCGGCTGCTGGCCGCGGCGGTTGCGAGCTGCCTCGCGGCGAGCTTGTTGTTCGCGCTCGAGAAACAGCGCGCCGATCCGCAGCCGGTCACTGCGCATATCGAGGTCGACATGGTGCAGAACGAGGCGGGCAGGGTGCGGGTCGGCGCGATGGCCGTGACCTTGTCGGTCGGCAAGGCGTGGGCCGATCTCGCGGCGGCGACGCGCATGCTCGACCGGTTCGATGCGTATTGCGTGGTGACCGAGAGCATGCGCGAAGGCATACCGATCTCGGTGGCGGTGCAGGACGTGAACGGTGCGGTGCTCGACCGCGAGATGACCGGCGTGTGAGCGTGCGTCAGGACTCGGTGGCGGCGGCGACTTCCGCCGCTTCGGCGAGCGCGTCGAGAAAGCGCGTGCGCCACCAGTGCACGTCGGTCTTGCGCACGATCGCCATCAGCGCGTCGTGACGCTGGCGGCGTTCCTCGAGCGGCATCGCGAGCGCGCGCTGGATCGCCTGCGCGGTGCCCTGCGTGTCGTACGGGTTGACGAGCAGCGCGGATTTCAGCTGTTCGGCCGCGCCCGCGAAACGCGACAGCACGAGCACGCCGGGGTCGGCCGCGTCCTGCGCGGCGAGAAACTCCTTCGCGACCAGGTTCATCCCGTCGCGCAGCGGCGTGACGAGCGCGACGCGGCTCGCGCGGTAGAGGCCCGGCAAGCGCTTGCGCGCGACCGTGCGGTGGATGTAGCGCATCGGCATCCATTCGAGTTCGCCGTAGTCGCCGTTGATCGCGCCGCACAGGCTGTCCATCTCGCGCCGCAGGTCGTCGTACGCACCGAGATCCTCGCGGCTCGGCGCGGCGATCTGGATCAGCGTCGCGCGGTCGCGGTTCTCCGGATACTGTTCGAGCAGCTGGCGAAACGCATGCACGCGCTGCGGCAAGCCCTTCGTGTAATCGAGCCGGTCGACGCCGACGAGCAGCTGGCGGCGCGAATACTCGTCGCGCATCCGCTCGAACATGTCGATCCCGTCGCGATTCGCCGCGAGCGCCGCGAATTCGTCGACGTTGATGCCGATCGGGAACGCGCCGGCCGACAGCGTGCGGCCGAACGCGCGCAGGCGGCCGTCCGGCAGCCGCGCGGCGCCGGCTTCGGCCTCGACGTAGTGTTCGAAGTGCAACAGATCCGATTCGGTCTGGAAGCCGACGAGGTCGTATGCGAACAGCGAGCGCATCAGCCACTCGTGCTCCGGAATCGCGGCCATGATCGGCGGCGGCGGCATCGGAATATGCAGGAAGAAACCGATCGGGTTCGTGCAGCCCATCGCGCGCAGCTCGGCCGCGAGCGGAATCAACTGGTAGTCGTGAACCCAGACGGTATCGTCGGGGCGCAGCAGCGTGCTCAACTTGCGCGCGAACAGCTGGTTCACGCGACGGTAGCCGTCCGCGAAGCGCCGGTCGAACTGCGCGAGATCGAGCCGGTAGTGGAACACCGGCCACAGCACGTTGTTCGAGTAGCCGAGGTAATACGCGTCGTAATCCTGCGGATCGAGATCGATCGTCGCGAGCTGGATGCCGCCGACGTTCTGGATCTGCACGTCGTCGCCATGTGCGGGACGCTCGCCTTCACCGCGCAGCCTGCCGCTCCATCCGAACCAGACGCCGCCCGATTCCTGCAGGCTGTCTTTTACGGCCACGGCAAGCCCGCCTGCCGCGGCTTTACGGGGATCTGCGATGCGATTGGATACGACGACGAGTCGGCTCACCAGCTCTCCTGCGAATGGTTGGGGAAGGTTCGTGCGGCCAGGGCGTGAGGCGGACGCCGCCATCGACGCGAGGTGCGATGGGGCCGCGATACGGGCGGACGGGAATCAGGGCACGCGATTCGCCGTTCGAACGTGGAGTGCTTTTTTAGGATACTCGTCATTCGGCCGATTTAAAAGTGCATGACCGGGATCAGCGAATCGGCATACCCGGCGCGATGCGCGTCGTTCCGTGCATTTGGCGGGCGGGACCGGAAATTGCGCGGCAGGGTGCGCGGGGGAAGCGGAGAGGAGAGAGCGGGGCGCAGACGAGGGCGAGCGATGGTGTTCGTCACGCGTGCGCTGTCGATCGCAGCGATTCCGATCGACCGTGGTGCGCGTTGTCGAAGCGACGCGTGCGAGGATGCGTGCCGCGAGGACGTGGAGCATATCGCGACACGCGTGGTGTATCACGTCGGCACGTCCGCGCGGGCACAACGACACCGCCGCACGCAGACAGCACGCAATGCGCAGCCGGGCCGTGTAATGCGCGGCCGCGCATCGTGTCCTGCATGGCAGGAGGCTTGATCGCGTTACACGGCGGTAGCCTGCCAGCGCGACGCGCCGTCGGCCGCGTGAGTGCGCGCGTGTGCCGAGGTCGCATGTTCGCCACCGGCCGGCATCCGGAACGCGGACACCGTCCCCGACAGCTCGCGGCCCTGCGCTTCGAGCGACTTCGACGCGGCCGCGGCCTGTTCGACGAGCGCCGCGTTCTGCTGGGTCGTCTCGTCCATCTGCGTGATCGTCAGGTTCACCTGGTCGATCCCTCGGCTCTGTTCGGCCGATGCCGCCGCGATTTCGCCCATGATGTCGGTGACGCGCGCGACGGCCTGCGTCACGTCCGACATCGTCTTGCCGGCTTCGCTCGCGAGCGCCGAACCATCCCGGATCGTCCGCACCGACGCCGAGATCAGTTCCTTGATTTCCTTCGCGGCGGTCGACGAACGTTGCGCGAGGCTGCGCACCTCGCTCGCGACGACCGCGAAGCCGCGGCCCTGTTCGCCCGCGCGCGCCGCTTCGACGGCCGCGTTCAGCGCGAGGATGTTGGTCTGGAACGCGATGCCTTCGATGATGCCGGTGATGTCCGCGATCTTCGACGAGCTGTGGCCGATTTCCGTCATCGTGTCGACCACGCGGCCGACCACCGAGCTGCCGCGCTGCGCGACGTCCGACGCATTCGCGGCGAGCGTGCTCGCCTGCTGCGCGTTTTCCGCGTTCAGGCGCACCGTCGACGTGAATTCCTCCATCGTCGCGGCGGTTTCCTGCAGCGATGCCGCCTGTTCCTCGGTGCGCTGGCTCAGGTCGAGGTTGCCCGATGCGATCTCGCCCACCGCGTGCGCGATGCTGTTCGACGAATCGCGCACGCGGCCGACGATGCCGATCAGCCGTGTATTCATCGTGTGCAATGCGTCGAGCAGGTCGCGCGTCTCGTCGTTGCCGCTCACGCTGATGCGGCTGCCGAGATCGCCGTTGGCCACCGTGCGCGCGACGTCGACCGCCGCGACGATCGGCACCGTGATCTTGCGCGTCAGCCACAGGCCGCCGCCCACCGCGACCGCGAGCGCGATCAGGCAGATGGCGGACAGCACGTTGCGCTCGGTCGTGTAACGATCCGCGAATGCCTGCGCGATCGCGAGTTCGCGCTCGTGCGTATAGGTTGCGTACGCATCGGTTGCGCGAACAAGTTGCGCGAGCAACGGACGGCAGCGATTGTCGATATCGGCGGTCGCATCTTCCTTCTTGCCGGCCTGCGCGAGCCCGACGATATTCAGCGCGACGGGCCCGTAGCTCGCTTCGACGCGCACGATCTCGGCGACCAGTTCGCGCGCGCGATCGGTCGTGTCGGTGGCGTTCGCCATCATGTCCTTCAGTTTCGCGAGATGGTCCTGCACGTCCTTGTGCGCCTGCTGCACTTCGGCCAGTTCGAGCTGGATGTCGGACGGCGTGGTCACGAGCACCAGGTTGCGCGCGGCGATCGCGCGCCGGTCGACCGACGTACGGATTTGCGCAGCCAGGTTCGCTCGCGCGTTGACGCCGTTCACGTACCGGGAAAACTCGTCGTTCGTATCGGACAGTGCTTTCAGCGCCATGCCCGACACGATCACGACGACCGCGGCGAGCAATCCGAAGCCGCCAAGCAGTTTTGCTTTGATGGTTATTCTGGCGATTTTCACGAGATGCCTCTCTGCGAGTGGGTGGCGAGGGGATTTATTGTTCGACCGGATACGGGCTCGTGCCGTCATTAACGGGTGTATCGGATATTTCTTTACCCTTCGAAAACCCTGATTTCGATTTTTTCTCGCCGGAAACCCCCATGGGAAAGCCTCTTTGATCTAGATCAAAAAAAGCCGGCGATCACTGATGATTCTCGCGTTCATACGCGGAACTCGATATTGGTCATTATCGAAAGTTAATAGATTCGAGATCGGTTGATCGCACCATCCGATCGATTGCATTTTTGATTGATGGGTGAACTGCGCATTTACTTCTGCGCGGTCTGCGGTGCGATTCGGTCCCGTAAAACGGGTGCACGGACGTGCGCCCGGTCGAACGGCCCGCGACCGGTGCCGCAGGCCGTCCGACGGTCAGAACGTCGTGCGCAGGCTGGCCATCACGCTGCGGCCGCCTTCGGGTGCGAAGCCGCGTACGACCGAGGTCGCGTAGCGGATCTCCTGGTTCGTCAGGTTGTCGCCGCGCAGGTAGGCGAGCCAGTGCGTTGCGCCGACGCGGAACTTGTATGTGAGCATCACGCCGAGCGACGTGTAGCCGTCCGTCGAGAAGTCATTGTCGGGCACGCGGTGCTGCGACCACGCATGCGTGACCTGCGCGCGCGCACCGAACGGGCCATAGCCATAGTCGGCCGCGAGCGTCGCACGCAGCGGTGCGATGCGCGGCAGCGGCTGGCCGGTGTCGACGTTGCGCGCATGTGTGTAGTCGGCGGTCAGCTCCAGGTCGACCGTATGGCCGCGCCGCGAGAACGCGCGCCACTTGCCGTCGAGTTCGACGCCGTAGAACTCGGCGCGCACGCCGCGATAGATCGCTTCGTCGAGCGCCTCGCCGGTGCCGGGCGCGACCGGTTCGCCGTCGTCGTTCACGAGGCGGCCCGTGTTGTATTCGGTCAGGTAGTTCGAAAAGCGGTTGTAGAACACGCCGACGCTGCCGCGGTTCGGGCCGCTCGCGTAGCGTAGCGACAGGTCGGTCGACACGGCCTTTTCCTTCGACGCGTTCGGGTTGCCGATCAGGAACTGGCCGGTTGCGTCGTGCGGGCCGTTCGAGTACAGCTCGTAGAACGTTGGCGCGCGTTCCGTGTACGCGACGTTCGCCGCGACCGACCACACGGGCGTCAGCGAGAACAGGGCGCCGGCTGACACGCTGCCGGCATTGAAGTCGCGCGGCTGCGCGAGCGCGAATTTCTCGACGCCGGCCGGATCGGGATCGACCTTCACGTGCTCGAAGCGGCCGCCGAGGCTCAGCTTCAGCGCCGGGTCGACCTGCCATTCCTCGAGGCCGAACAGCGCGACGCTGTTCGTGCGCGTGGACGGCACGAGCATTTCGTCGCCGAGCGCCGAGAACGTGTTCTGGCCGAACTGCACGCCGATCGCGCCCTCGAACGGGCCGATCCTGCGATGCCGCGCCTCGATGCGCGCCTCGTAGCCGCGGTTGCGGAAGGTCGTCGCCGTTTCGCCGTTGTCGACTTCCTTGTGGCGATAGTCGGTGTACGCGAAATCGAACTTCAGCTTCGTGAACGGGCCGCTCAGGTTGCGCACCTCGGACGCGAGCGCGAGGCGTTCCTGGCGCATCCGCAGGCGCACGTCGTCCTCGGCGACGGAGCCGTAGTTCGATTCGTAGCCGCTGTACGACAGGCCCGCGAAACCGTCGGCCCACGTGTACGACGCGCCGACGGCGCCGCCGTGTACGCGGCCGTCGCTGTTCGGGACGTTGCCGGCCGGTTGCGGCGTGTCGGGATCGTCGAGCGCGCGTTGCTGGCTGCTGCGCGCATCGCCGGGAATCCGCAACCTGCTCGTTTCGCGGTCGAATGCGTCGACATGGAACGCGAAGCGGCCGTTGCCGCCCTCGACCTGTGCGGCGCCTGCGCGCACCGAATTCGCGCCGCCATAGCGCGCGTCGAGCGCACCCGTCACGCCTTCGATCGCCTCGCGCGGAATCCGGTTGTCGATCGTGTTGACGACGCCGCCGACCGCGTTGCCGCCGTACAGCAGCGCGGCCGGACCGCGCACGATCTCGACGCGCTCGATCGACAGCGGGTCCTGCGGCACCGCGTGGTCGTACGACAGCGACGATGCGTCGTACGCTGCAACGCCGTTCTGCAGCAGCCGGATCCGGTCGCCATCCATCCCGCGGATGATCGGGCGGCCGACCATCGGCCCGTACGTGGTGGTCGACACGCCGGGCAGGCCGTCGAGCGTTTCGCCGAGCGAATCGGCCTGGCGGCGCGTCAGCGCGTCGCCGGACAGTTGCACGGTCGGCGCGATCAGCTCGGTGTCGCCGAGCGGGTTCGCGGTCACGAAGATAGGCGCGAGCGGCGTGGCTTGCGTCGGCGTCGGTGTCGATGGGGCGGGCGTATCGGCCTGCGCGTGCGCGACGGCGGCGAACAGCATCAGCGAAACGGGCGAGAGCGGGCGAAGCGGGAGACGAGGGAGGTCGCGCATGGTCGGTGAATCGGTTGGAATGGGTTGGAATGGGTTGGAATCGGATCGGGAAACGGGGCATGCGGGCGTCAATCGATACGATATATTGTTGCATCATCGGCGCGCAGTGACCCGCTGGAACATGATTTGGCGATGCCAGGCCGGCCAATGAGAACGGGGGGCAGCGGGCGAGCACGTGAAATGATATGTTATATCATTTCGAATTCAAAGCAAAACGGCGTCGGGCTGCAGGGTTTTCGACCAACGGCTGAAATAGCTGCGAAAGCAGAGGCGGGTCGTAAAACCGGCGCCGGGGCCGGTGGCCCGCGCAACCTGCCGCGCGATGGATCCGCCGCGCTCGCGCGCGTTTCTCGCCCCGTTGATGCGTATCAAGGCGTTCCGGTTTCCAGCCCGGATACTGGCTCGGTCATCGACCAGACAGGAGCGACACGTGACACAAACCATGAAAGCGGCCGTGGTACACGCGTTCGGCGAACCGTTGCGGATCGAGGAAGTGCCGATCCCGACGCCGGGCGCGGGCCAGATCCTCGTCAACATCAAGGCGTCGGGCGTCTGCCATACCGACCTGCATGCAGCCGACGGCGACTGGCCCGTGAAGCCGACGCTGCCGTTCATTCCCGGACACGAAGGCGTGGGAATCGTCGCGGCGGTCGGGGCGGGCGTCACGCACGTGCGCGAGGGCGATCGCGTTGGCGTGCCCTGGCTCTACACGGCATGCGGTCACTGCGAGTACTGCCACACCGGCTGGGAAACCCTTTGCCACGGACAGCAGAACACCGGCTATTCGGTCAACGGCAGCTATGCCGAATACGTGCTGGCCGATCCAGACTACGTCGGCCATCTGCCGGCGCAGGTGGCGTTCGACGAGATCGCACCGATCCTGTGCGCGGGCGTGACGGTCTACAAGGGCATTCGCGTCACCGACACGCGTCCGGGCCAGTGGCTCGCGATTTCAGGCATCGGCGGGCTCGGTCACGTGGCCGTGCAATACGCGCGTGCAATGGGCCTGCACGTCGCGGCGATCGACGTTTCCCCGGCGAAGCTCGCACTTGCGCGCGAGCTTGGCGCACAGCTGACGATCGATGCGTCGGCCGACGATCCGGCGAAGATCATCCAGAAGGAGATCGGCGGTGCGCACGGCGTGCTGGTCACGGCCGTGTCGCGCAGCGCGTTCGCGCAGGCGCTCGGGATGGTGCGGCGCGGCGGCACGGTGGCGCTGAACGGCTTGCCGCCTGGCGATTTTCCGTTGCCGATCTTCTCGACCGTGCTGAACGGCATCACGGTGCGCGGCTCGATCGTCGGCACACGGCGCGACCTGCAGGAATCGCTCGATTTCGCGGCGGACGGGCTGGTGCGTGCGCATATCCATCGCGACCGGCTCGGCAACATCAACGACATATTCGCGCGGCTGCGCGAAGGGAAAGTCGACGGTCGCGTCGTGCTGACCGACATGCATTGACGCACTCGGGCACGCCGCCGCGACGCGCGGGACGTCGCGGCGGCGCTGCGCTCACGCGCGCATCACGGCGCGAAGAACACGTCGGTGCGGTTCGTCAGGTTGCCTGCGCTGGTCTGGACGAAGAACGGATGGAACGACGACGACGGCAGCACGTCGAGCCCCTGGTAATCGCCGATGAAGAAGCCTTCCGCGTTGGGCGCGATCTTCATGTCGAACGGGCCGCCGACGCGCCGCTCGTCGGCGAACGTCGCTCCGCCGTCGTGCGAGATCTTGCGCCAGAACCCGGTCGGCAGCGTCGTCGTGTTGCCGGCCTGCAGGTCGCGGAAGTCGTAGTAGGTGACCATCACCGCGCCGGCGTTGTTGACGCGCACCGACGGATTGAACGCCGGGCGCCCGGTCGGCGTGTTCACCTGCAGCGGCGCGCTCCAGCTCGCGCCGCCGTCCGTCGACGTCGACAGCGCGATCTCGTCGTAGCTGCCGCCGTTGAAGCGGCTGTCCTGCCAGACGACGTAGAGCTGTCCGGACGCCGGATCGATCGCGGGCTCCGGAATGATGTCGCCGGTGCGCACGGGCTCGCCGGTGTTCGGATCGGTCACGCCGACCGTCTGCAGCCCGGCGATCACCTGCGGCTTCGTCCAGGTGGCGCCATCGTCGGTCGACTTGACGAATGCGACCTTGCCGGCCGCCTTGCTGAACGGCGGCTGGATCAGGTCGAAGAAGTCGTAGAGCGTGCCCGTTTTCGGATCGACGACGATCTGGTTGCCGATCGTCTGCTGACGCGACGGCGTGTTGACGATGACCTTCGCGCGGCTCCAGGTCTTGCCGCCGTCGACCGTCTTCGAGAAGAACGTCGGCCCGCGGTAGGCGGCCGTGTGCAGGTTCGCGTACGGGTTGCCGTTCGGCAGTTCGAGGCGGTCCCACACGGCATAGGCGGCGCCGGCCTTCACCGGGTTCGCCGTCACCGATTCCTTGTCGTTGAAGAACTGCGTCGTCGGCTCGTCGTTCGCGATCAGCACGGCCGGGCTGCTCCATGTCTGTCCGCCGTCGGTCGACACCGATGCCGCGACCGCATTGCTGTTGTTCGACTGGTTGAACGAGATCGACACCGAGTACGCGGTGCCGTCCGGCCCGAACGACACCCACGGGTCGGAAGCGCGTTCGTACTTGAGCCCGCCGGGCGCGCACGCGCTGAATGGCTGCGGCGTGCGTGCCCAGGTCGCGCCGCCGTCGAACGTATAGCCCGCGACGAGCCCGTGGGCGCCGCCGTTCGACCAGCGGTCCTGCTGCCACACGCCGATCATGTTGGTCGGGTTCGCCGGGTTCACCGACAGCCACGGTTCGACCTCGGCGTTCACGTAGTTCGTGCCGGGGCCGCCGATCGTGCAGGCGGCGAACGGACTCGGGCCGGACACGACCACGGGGTCGGCATGGGCCGCCGCGGCGGCGGCCATCGCTACTGCGGCAGACAGGCGGGTGACGCGGGTGACAAGGGAGGGGGACACGATCGTGCGTCGCATGGACTGCTCCTCGTTGACGTGCGGTGGCGACGGCGCGGCGACGCAACGCGAACCGGTACGCGGCAACGGATGCCGTGCAACGCGTCGGGTCGTGTGGTTCAGGAGGCCGCTTCGGTCATCGCTATCCGCGTGTGCTGGACGCCGCCAGCACGTCGGTTAAGACTCCTCTTCTTTTCATTGCTTGTCGGGCGCGTCTTGGGATGTGGACCCGACGGGAAGGCCAGTCCGTGCATACGACGAATGCAGCGAAGTGGATTGCAATGTAGGCGATCCCTATGCGCCAAGGGATGCAATTTTTTGTAACAGAGCGTAGTCGGAAAGCGTTGCCGAAGCGGTGCGTCAGGAACGCAAAATTTGCCGCCGTGAATGCCGGAAAAGCGAATCGAAAACGCGAATCGCAATCGCTTTCGGTTGCGACGCTCGGGTCGTATCGTATCGATGGCGTGCCGCGTGTCGCGTGCCGCGTGTCGCGTGCCGCGTGCCGCGTGCCGCGACTGACGCGACGCGTTGTCCGTGCCGTTCAGCGCTCGGCCGGAAAGCGGTCCTGCAATGCGTGCAGCCAGCGCGCGACGACGTCGAGTTCCGCGTCGGAAAATCCGTCGCACAGCTTGCCGTTCAACTCACGCAGCAGCCCGCGCGCACGCTTGAGCGCCGCATGACCTTCGTCGGTCAGGAACAGGCGCGTGGCGCGCCCGTCGTCCGAATCGGCGTGACGCGCGAGCAGGCCGGCCTTCGCCATCCGGTCGGCGAGCCCCGTCATCGCGGACGGCGCCAGTTGCAGCGCCGCGCCGACTTCACCGATCAGCGCGCCGTCCTGCTTTGCGAGGCAGAACAACACGCCGGCCTGCGCGGCACTCGCGCGCGAATCGGTCTCGGCCTTGCGGTCGACCCAGCGCTGCACGCGCCGCTGGCCGATGTTCAACAGGAAAAACAGTCGTCGGTGTTCGCTCAAGCTCGGTTCCCGGCAGCAATGGAAAGGGACGGGCGGCCCGCTTCGCGCGGCGCGTCGAGCGCTTGCGCGAGCCAGTCGGCGACCGCGGGCCACAACACGGTACCGGGCCGGCTGCGGAAGAAGCCCATGTGTCCGACCGGCCCGCTGCCTGCGGCGTGCGGATCGATCTGGCGGCGTTCGACGGCCGCCCGGGTCAGGTAGCTTACCAGCAGGTCGATCGCGGGCGGGTTCGCCCACGGATCGTCGTCGAAGCCGAGCGCGAGGATCGGCAACCGCTGCTTCGAGAAGCGCTCGGCCGCGCCGAGCGTCGGATCGTCGAAGAAGTAGCGCGGCAGCGTGGTCCAGCGGCTCCATTCTCGGAACACGCCGGCGGGGAGGTCCTCGCCGAGGCCGAGCCGCTTGCCGGGCACGTAGCCGAGCAGCGCGGACGCGAGCGGGCCGAGCACGCGCAGGATCAGCCGCACCTTCAGCCGTTCCGCCGCGCGGGAAATCAGCCGCGTGCTGCCTGCATGCGCGGCGACGAGCACGGCCGCGCGCAGGTGCACAGTGCCGGCCGACAGCCCGATCGCGTGGCCGCCGACGCTGTGCCCGACCGCCAGCAGCGGCAGCCCTTCGTACGCATCGCGTGCCCACGCGATCGCGGCGCCGACGTCGAGCTCGACCCAATCGCGCATGCGCGCCTGCAGCGCGCTCAACCGCGCGGGCCGCGACGCGCCAATGCCGCGATAGTTGTAGGTCAGCGCCGCGAAGCCGCGCTCGGTCAGGAAGCGCGCGAAGCCCGCATACAACCGCTCCGGCACAGCGGTTGCCGGATGGATCAGCACCAGCGCGCGCGGTGGCGCGTCCGGCGACCACAGCGTGCCGCGCAGCGTGTAGCCATCGGCAGCGGAAAACTCGATGGGTTCTGACGTCATGGCCGTTCTCGTTCCGGGTTTTATTTCGTATGCGAAATATAGTTCGTGATTTATTTCGTGCGCGAAATATCTATCGAGGAATCATTCGAACGGGTTCCCTGCAACCCGGCGGACGGCGTCGCTACGTGGCGGCCTTTCCATAAAATATTTGCATCTTTGCAAAGCAGAATATTGCGTTTGTCTCATGACGCGGATCGACGTATCTTCACCGGTTCCATCCCGTTCGCCGGCCGCCTGGCCCGGCGGACCAAAGGGCGCCGCCATCACGCGGCAGCCCGCCAACCTCCGGGGAGATCACGTTGTTGAGCCGAATCGTCACAGCGCTGCTGCTCGCGCTCGCCGCGCAGCCGGGCATCGCGAAAGACACCGTCACGCTGCGCGTCGGTGAACAGAACTACTTCAACATCCAGGCGTCGATGGAGGCATCCGGCGTGTTGAAGGACCTGCCTTACTCGATCGAGTGGAAGCACTTCCAGGCCGCCGCGCCCGTCGCCGAGAGCCTGAACGGCAACGCGATCGATATCGGCTTCCTCGGTGATTCCGCGCTGCTCACGCTGGCCGCGCGCGGCGCGCCGGTGAAGGTCGTCGCGGTGTCGCGGCAGAGCCTCGACGGCGTCGCGATCCTCGTGCCGAAGCACTCGCCGGTGCGCACCGTCGCCGACCTGCAGGGCAAGACCATTGCCGTGTGGCGTGGCGCGTGGAGCCAGCAGCTCGTGCTGCGCGCGCTCGAACACGCCGGCTTGCGCGCGGATTCCGTCAAGTATGCGTACCTGATGCCGATCGATGCGACCAATGCGCTCGCGAACGGCTCGGTCGACGCCGTGTCGCTGTGGGAGCCGTTCGTCAGCACGCTTGCGCTGCGGCAGGGCGCGCGTCCGGTGACGACCGCGCAGGGGCTGATGCCCGCGCTCAGCTTCGTCGCCGCGAACGAGCAGGCGGCTACGGCCAGGCGCGCGGAGATCACGGATTTCCTGAGGCGTGTGGTGGCCGCACGCCAGTGGGTCGACAGCCATCCGCGCGAGTACGCGGACCTGTGGGCGAAGCGCGCGAAGCTCGAGCCGGACGTCGCGTACCGCTGGCTCAACAACGCGCACCAGCGCGTGGGCCCCGTCGACGACACGGCCGCGAAGGATGCGCAGAACACCGCCGACTTCCTGCACAAGGCCGGCGTGATTCCGGGCGCGTACGACACGGCGAAGCTGCTCGACCGCTCGTATGCAGGCGCGTTCGCGGTGCCTGCGCAGAAGACGGCCGCCGCTCCGTGACCGTGCCGCCGAGTCGTCCCATTCCGATCCACCGCCAGAATCACCAGAAGGACAACCCGACATGCCTGTCGACATCATCGGCATGATCACCGCGACACCCGGCGCGGAGGTCGACGTACCGGGCGGCGGCGCCGTCCAGCCCGACTATGTGCGGCGCTTCGCGCAGGCGCACGAAGCCGCCGGCTTCGACCAGGTCCTGGTCGGCCATTTCAGCAACGCGGCGGATGGCTTCATCGTCGCGTCGTTCGCGGCCGCCGCGACCGAACGCATCCGCATCCTGCTCGCGCACCGGCCGGGCGTGATCGTGCCGTCGGCCGCCGCGCGGCAGATCGCGACGCTCGACGTCTTCACCGGCGGGCGGCTCGCGCTGAACGTCGTATCGGGAGGCGACGACATCGACCTCCAGCGCGACGGCGATTTCGTGCCGCACGACGCACGCTACCGCCGCACCGGCGAGTATCTCGACGTGCTGAAACGGATCTGGCTCGCCGATGCACCGGTCGATCACGACGGCGCGTTCTACCGGCTGCGCGGCGCGTCGCCGGTCGTGAAAGGCGCGCAGCGGCCGCACGTGCCGATCTATTTCGGCGGTTCGTCGCCGGCCGCGCTGGCCGTGGCCGGGCAGCACGCGGACGTCTACATGACATGGGGCGAGCCGCTCGCCGCGGTGCGCGAGCAGGTCGCGCGCGTGCGGGCCGCTGCGGCGCCGTTCGGACGCGCGCCGCGCATCAGCGTGTCGTTCCGGCCGATCGTCGCGGATACCGAAGCCGCCGCGTGGGAGAAGGCCGAGGCGATCCGCGAACGCGTGCGTGCCGCGCGGCTCGCGAACGGCCAGCCGATCGATGGCCATGCGCCGCAGAACGCGGGCTCGCAGCGGCTGATGGCCGCGGCCGCGCAGGGCGACGTGCTCGACGAGCGGCTGTGGATGGGCGTCGCGAACCTGACCGGCGCGCGCTGGAACTCGACCGCGCTCGTCGGCACGCCCGAGCAGGTCGCACGATCGCTCGGCGCGTATTACCGGCTCGGCGTGTCGACGTTCCTGATTCGCGGTTTCGATCCGCTCGACGATGCGCTGGCCTATGGGCGGGATCTGATTCCGGCGATTCATGCACATGTGGCGGAACTCGACCGGCATCACGCGGCGGCGACGGCATAGGCGACGACGCGACGACGGTCGATTCTTCGTTTCGCCCCGGCATTTCGATCGTGAAGTGCCGGGGCGATTTCATTTCGTGCATCGGTGCGTCGGCCCATCGCGTCAGAACGACGGCAACCCCGGCGGATTCGTCTCCGCGCGCGCCACCGCCTCGCTCTGCAGCCCCCAGCGCGCGAGCGCCTGCCCGTAGCGGCCGTTGCCGATCAGCGTGTTCGTCGCGAGCGTCAGCGCCGGCGCGAGCCCGCTGCCGCGACGCGTCGCGATCGCGACATCGGCGTTCGCCGGCCAGCCCGCGTTGACGACGCCGACCCGGCGGATCTTGCCGTCGCGCGCAGCCTCGTATGCGAGCGACGCGTTCGGATTCAGCTCGGCATCGGCGCGGCCCGACAGCAGCGCGACGCGTGCCGCCGCATCGTCGTCGAAATAGAGCAGTTCGGTCGCTTTCGATCCCTGCGCGACATTGCGGCGGCTCCACTCGAGCAGGATGCGCTCCTGGCTCGTTCCCGCACCGGTGATGATGCGCAGGCCCGCGACGTCCTTCGGTTCGGCGATCCTCGCGATCGGGCTCGCGGTGCGCACGTAGAAGCCGTGCAGCCCGAGCCGGTAGGTCGTGAAGTCGTACTTCTCCTTGCGCTTCTCGGTCACGCCGACGTTCGAGATCACCGCGTCGTACTTGCCGGACGTGAGCCCGAGCGGCCAGTCGGCCCACGCGATCGGCACCAGCACCAGCGTGCGGCCGAGCGCGTCGGCGACGAGCTGCGCGTAGTCGGGATCCGCGCCGACCACCGTGCGCGCATCGGTCGCATAGGTCGACACCGGCGGCGCGTGCGGCGAGATCGCGACCGTGAATGCGCCATCGCGCACCCAGCGATAGTGGCTTGCCGCGCGAATCGCCGCGTCGTCGCGCGATGCGCGGATCCGGCCGGCCTGGCGCGGATCGAGGCCCGCCGTCGCGGCGGCCGCATCGGCTGCATGCCAGCGCAGGCCGGATGCGACCGCGAGCGCGGCGGTCATGAACTGGCGTCGGTCGATCATCGGCGGTCTCCTCGCAGGTCGTGAGCCGCTTGCATCACAGCACCCGCGACAGGAACGCGCGCGTGCGCGGATGAGTCGGCGCGTCGAGCACGACGGCGGGCGGACCCGACTCGACGACGCGGCCGCGCTCCATGAACAGCACGTTGTCCGCGACTTCGCGCGCGAAGCCGATTTCGTGCGTGACGATCACGAGTGTGGTGCCCGAGCGCGCGAGTTCCTTGATCACGTCGAGCACTTCGTTGACCAGTTCGGGATCGAGCGCCGACGTCGGCTCGTCGAACAGCAGCACCTTCGGACGCAACGCGAGCGCCCGCGCGATCGCGACGCGCTGCTGCTGGCCGCCGGACAGCTGGCGCGGATAGGCATCGGCCTTGTCGGCGAGGCCGACGCGCGCGAGCAGCGTGCGCGCGGTGCGCTCGGCGGCATCGCGCGTGACGCCCGCGACGGCAACCGGTGCCTCGATCAGGTTCTCGAGCACCGTCAGGTGCGGAAACAGGTTGAAGTTCTGGAACACCATCCCGACCGCCGTGCGCCGCTTCAGCACGTCGCGCTCCTTCAACTCGTGCAGCACGTCGCCGTCGCGCCGATAGCCGATCAGCTCGCCGTCGATGTCGATGAAGCCGTCGTCGACGCGTTCGAGATGATTGATCGTGCGCAGCAGCGTCGACTTGCCCGAACCGGACGGCCCGACGATCACCGTCACGCTGCCGCGCGGCGCGACGAACGACACGTTGTCGAGCACGCGCTGCAGGCCGAACTGCTTCGATACGTTGTGCACGGCAATTTCGCCGCCGGTGTGCGGCACCGGAGCGACTGCGGCGTGATCGCGGGCCGTTGCGGCGACTGTCGCGTTGCGTGCCGCGGCACGCCGCCACAGCGCACCGACGCGCACCAGCACGAACGTCAGCGCGGACGGCGGCGGGTTGCGCAGCGCGCCGCGCGCATAGTGGCGTTCGACCTGCACCTGGATCGCGGACAGCACGGTCAGGATGATCAGGTACCAGACGGTCGCGACCATCAGCAGCGGAATCACCTCGAGATTGCGGCGATAGATCACCTGGACCGTATAGAACAGCTCGGGCATTGCAAGCACGTACACCATCGACGTGCCTTTGGCGAGCGTGATCAGGTCGTTGAACGCCGTTGGCAGGATCGCGCGCATCGCCTGCGGCAGCACGATCCGCGCGGTCTGACGGCCGCGCGGCAGGCCGAGCGCGGCGGCGGCTTCGAGCTGCCCTTGGTCGACCGCGAGAATGCCGCCGCGAATCACCTCGGCGGAAAACGCCGCGTGGTTCAGCGTCAAGCCGAGCACGGCCGCGAGGAACGGGCTGATCAGGTCGGTGGTCGGCGTGTCGAACCATACGATGTCGGTGAACGGCACGCCGAGCCGCACGTGTTCGTACAGGTAGCCGAGGTTGTTGAGGATCAGCAGCAGCACGATCAGCGGAATCGACCGGAACAGCCACACGAAGGTCCACGCGCTGGCGGCGAGCAGGCGCGAGCGCGACAGCCGGGCCAGCGCGACGAACGCGCCGAGCGCGAAGCCGAACACCGCGCCGAGCAGCGTCAGCACCAGCGTGCGCGCGAGCCCGGACAGCACCGGCGGCGACAGGAACCATTCGGCGAACACGGGCCAACCCCATTGCGGGTTGCCGAGGATCGAACGCAGCGCGAGCGCGATCAGCACGAGCGCGAGCACGGTGCCGGCCGTGCGCGACCGGTGCCGGGCCGGCACGATCCGCAGGTGCGTGCCGGTGTTGCGCACGCCGTGGGAGGTGAGCGGCGGCAGCGTGCCGCCGAGATGGGTCGTGTCGCTCATGTCGGTGTAGGTCCTCGATCGGGTCGGTCGGAAGCGCCGGGCGTAGCGGGGCGTCGGCGCATCGGCGTTACGCGTGCGCTTCGGCCGCGTCGTCCTGTTTTTGCGCGGCGTCCGGCGCCGCATGACGGCTTGCCTTGCGTGGCAGGCCGAGGTGGTCGCGCAGGGTGCTGCCCGGCAGGTCGCGGCTGTAGCGGCCGCGCGCCTCGAGCACCGGAATCACGAGGTCGACGAAGTCGTCGACGCCCTGCGCCTGTACAGGGAAACCGAGGATGAAGCCGTCGCCGGCACCGGCGTCGTGCCAGCGGATCAGTTCGTCGGCGACGTGCTCGGCCGTGCCGATGAAGTTCGGGCGCGGCGTCGCGACGGCGAGTGCCGTCTCGCGCAGCGTGAGATGCTTGCGTTTCGCGTCGGCCTTGATCCGGTCGGTGGTCGAGCGGAAGCTGTTGCGGCCGAGGTCGCCGAGTTCGGGGAACGGCGCGTCGAGCGCGTACTGCGTGAAGTCGTGGTGATCGAAGTAGCGGCCGAGATAGGCGAGCGCCTCGTCGATCGTCAGCAGGTCGCGGATCGCCTGGTATTTGTCTTCCGCCTCGGCAGCCGTGCGGCCGACGATCGGCCCGACCCCGGGGAAGATCTTCACGTCGCCCGGCTGCCGTCCGTGCTCGACCGCGCTTTGCTTCACGCGCCGCGTGAACGCAGCCGTTTCGTCGAGCGACGGCGAATGCGTGAACACGGCGTCCGCATACTTGCCCGCGAGCCCGATGCCCGTGTCGGACGAGCCGGCCTGGAAGATCACCGGCTGGCCCTGCGGCGAGCGCTGGATGTTCAGCGGGCCGGCGACCTGGAAGAAGCGGCCGTGATGGTCGAGCGTGTGGAGCTTGTCGCGATCGAAGAAGCGCCCGGTCGCGCGATCGCGCACGAAGGCGTCGTCGTCCCAGCTATCCCACAGCCCCTGCACGACTTCGAGGTATTCGTCGGCGATCTCGTAGCGCAGCGCATGCTCGGGATGCGCCTTGCCGAAATTCTTCGCGGTGCCTTCGAGCGGCGTCGTCACGACGTTCCAGCCCGCGCGCCCGCCGCTGATCGCATCGAGCGACGCGAGCTGGCGCGCGACCGTAAACGGCTCGCTGTACGACGTCGAGATCGTGCCCGCGAGCCCGATCTTCCGGGTCGCGACCGCGAGCGCCGACAGCACGGTCAGCGGCTCGAAGCGGTTCAGGAAGTGCGGGATCGACTTCTCGTTGATGTAGAGGCCGTCCGCGACGAACGCGAACGCGATGCCGGCGGCTTCCGCCTTGCGCGCGATGCCGATCGCGAAGTCGAGGTTGATGCTCGCGTCCGGCGGGTTGCTCGGGTGCCGCCATGCGTTCATGTGGCTGCCTGCGCCTTGCAGCATCAGGCCGAAGGGAATCGATCGTCGGGTCGTCATGGGAGCGTCACGCGTTCTGGTCGGGGGTAAGGGAACGTTCGGCCGAAAGGGCCGCCTGTACGGGCGTGATCGACTGCGCGCCGCCGAGCCATTCGGCCGACGCGAGCCGCGCCGCGTAATCGGTCACCGGCGAGTCGATCACGAACGCGTCGACGTCGAGCCGCCGGCTCAGCGCATCGAGCGTGCGGTGCACGCGCTCGGGCGTATCGGCCAGCACGGTCGGGCGCAGCTCGTCGATCCGGTAGTCGGACGCGCCGCTTTGCCGCGCGAATTCGGCAGCGGCCTGCGCGCTCGCGAGGTTGAAGCTCTGGCCGCCGGCGAACTGCAGCTTGAAGATCTTGAGCGATCCGATCAGTTGCTCGGCCTCGTCGCGGGTCGGCGCGGCGACTGCGTACAGCGCGACGAGCGCTCGCGTGCCGCCCGCGTCGCGATACGCGGCCAGCGAGCGCTCGAGGTTCGCGTCGTCGCCGTTGAAGTGTCCCGCATAGCAGAAGCGCCAGCCGTGGCGCGCGGCGAGCGCGCCGCTGTCGGGCGAACCGCCGAGCAGGATGCGTTCGGGCGCGTGTGGCGGCACCGGCATCGCGAGCGCGCCGGCAAGCGGATGATCTTCGGCGACGCCCCAGCCGAGGAACGCATCGAGCGCCGCGAGCTGGCCCGCAAAGTCGGGCTTCTTCGCCTTGTCGTGAAACCACTGCAGCGCGCGTGTGGTCAGCGGCAGCCCGCCGGGCGCCTTGCCGACGCCGAGATCGACGCGGCCCGGCCCGAGCGCGGCGAGCAGCCTGAACGACTCGGCGACCTTGAACGGGCTGTAGTGCTGCAGCATCACGCCGCCCGAGCCGACGCGGATGCGCGACGTGTGCGCGAGCAGGTGCGCGACGACGATCTCGGGCGCGGAGCTCGCGAAGCCCGGCGCGCCGTGATGCTCGGCGACCCAGAAGCGCTCGTAGCCGAGCTGTTCCGCGCGCTGCGCGAGGGTCGTCGTGAAGCGCAGCGCGTCGGCGGCGGTCGCGCCGTCGGCGATCGGGCTCTTGTCCAGCAATGAAAGCGAATAAGACATGGTGTTCGGCGTTCCTGCACAACGCGTGGAAGGGACGGCGCTCAGCTCTTCGGCAAGCCCGGCGGGTTCGTGCGCGACTGGTCGATCGCTTCGGAGGCGAGGTTCCAGCGCTCGAGAATCTGCTGGTAACGGCCGTTCCTGATCAGCCCGTTCAGCGCGACGGTCAGCGGATCGGCGAGCCCGCTGCCGCGGCGCGTCGCGATCGCGATGTCGGCCGTGCGCGGCCAGCCGCCGCTGATCGCGCCGACGAGCCGCGTCTTGCCTTGTTGCGCGCTCTGGTACGCGAGCACCGAGTTCACGCTGAACACGGCATCCGCGCGGCCCGACTGCACGGCGACGATCCGCATCGCCTGGTCGTCGTAGTACTGGACCTGCACCGGCTTCAGGCCGTGCGCGACGTTCTCGCGGTCCCACGCGAGCAGGATTTTTTCCTGGTTGGTGCCGGCGTCGGTCACGATGCGCAGCCCCGCGACGTCCTTCGGTTCGCGGATCGACTGGATCTTGCTGTCGTTGCGCACGTAGAAGCCGACCTGGTCCTTGCGGTAGGTCGAGAAATCGAACTTCTGCTTGCGCTCCTCGGTGACGGTGACGTTCGAGATCACCGCGTCGACTTTCCCCGATTCGAGCGCGAGCGGCCAGTCGGCCCACGCAAGCGGGACGATCTTCAGCTTGCGGCCGAGGCTGTCGGACACGAGCTGGCCGACGTCCGCGTCGAAGCCGATCACCGTCCGCGCGTCGGTCGCATACGAGCTGATCGGCGGCAGGCTCGGTGCAACGCCGATCGTCAGCGTGCCGGCTTCGGCGAACTTGAATGACGCGGGCACCGCGCGCTCGACGGCCGCATCGACCGTGCCGCGCGGACGGCCGCGCTGCTCGGGGCTCAGGTCGAAGGTCGCGGCGGCGGCGGTGATCGCGGTCACGCCGATCAGCGCGGCGGCCAGCGTGCGGATCGCGCGCGGCGTGAAGGGTGCGGCTCGTTGCATGGATGCGTCCTGTCGTTGTCGTGTCGTACGGAATGGAAGTGGATGAGGCGGGGCGTTCAGCGCGGCAGCACTGCTTCAGGCAGCGGCGCCCACAGGTCGGCGAGCGTCGACGTGCGCGACGGATCGGCGAGATCCTTGCCGAAGCGCAGGTGGAAATACGCTTCGGGCTCGATCGACGAATCGAACAGCCGCGTATAGCCGGTGCGGTCGTACAACGCCCACGCTTCGGGCTGGCGAAAGCCGGTGGTCAGATACACGCGTCGATAGCCCTGCTGCGCGGCGCGCAGTTCGAGCGCGTCGACGATCAGGCGTGCGAGCCCCTGGCGGCGCAGGTCCGCGCGGGTCCAGATGCGTTTGAGTTCGGCGGTTTGCGCGTCGTAGCGCTTGAACGCGCCGCCGCCGATCGTTTCGCCGTCGCGCAGCAGCAGCACGAACGCGCCTTCGGGCGGCGCGAACAGCCCGGCCGGATAGCGCGCGAGTTCGTCGCGTGCGGACGCGCGGCTGTCGGGGCGGTACGCGTCGTAGCGCGTCGCGTATTCGTCGATCAGCGCGTCGATCAGCGGCTGGGCGCGGACGTCGAGCGGTGTCGTGTCGATGATGCGGTCGTTCGTGGCCATGGGCATCGCGAAGGGCGCGCGATGCGGACGTTCCTGGCGGGGGCGGGGCACACGGCCCGTCTGGTCTGTTCCGTTATCGCGACGCGGTTGTCGTGATGGCGGCGGCCGTTGGGTATCCTGCGAGACATCCGGCGTGCCGCCGCCGTTTGGAACACGTTAGCGGTGCGGACGGCAAAGGCGAACGAAGCAATTTCGATAAGGATTTCGCGGCGGAAGTCAGAAGGCTTGCAGGGGAAGGGGCGACGAGGAAGGTGCGCATGCGTCGGATTTCCTGTTCCACGTACGCGCAATGCCGAACGGCGAGCGTAAACAGGCCCCTAGGCTGCGCGCACTTCGGCAAGCAGATCGGGATGACGATCCAGAATCTTGAGCAACTTCACCAGGGCAAGCGGAGGGTTCGTCTTGCCGGTTTCGTAGCGCGAGAACGCATTGACGCCGCCGCCGAATAGCTCGGCCGCCTCGCGTTGATCCAGCATCAGCTTCTTGCGCACCTTCGCAATGAACTTCGGGTCGACGATGGTCGAGTTCACCTGCTTGTTGAACTCGCCTATCGCTTCCCCAAGCCGGGTTGCCTCGTCGATATCAAGCACCGACTCTCCGCAGGCCGGACAGAAGTCGCCGGTTATATCGCGAACGACGGTCGAGCGGCCCTTGTACGTGTAAGGGATGTCTCGTGTATCACGGACCAGTTTCGCGGCACCGCACGCAGGACACTTCATTTTCATCGCGCCTTGAAAGACACGATCAACACGTCGTCTATCACGGTCGGTTTCAGATATACGTCGCCGTTCACGGTGCGACGCCAATAGACGTCCTGCCAGATCGTGTGGTCGGCGTAGGTCGTCATGCTCTTGTAGAAATCGGCGGTGTCCAGCGACATCACGACACCGATTGCCTCCGTTTCCGTGAAACCCGGTTGCCGGGCGCCGAATACCGCACTCGTCGTCATCCGGACGCTGCCGATCTCGACGAGTGCCTTGACCCGGGACAGCTTGCAGTGAGGCGTTCTCTTTTCCATCTGCGATCGTAACCAAAAGGGTTAATTTGTCAGGTTGGTTAATGGCGCACGCGTGCCGTCCGCCATTACCGGCAGACAGCACAGGAAAGAGATGGATCCGGATTTGGCCTATTGGCCGATGAGGCGCGGCGGCGTCGACGCCTCCGCCAGCTGAAACAGGCAATCGCCGCGTTGCACCTGCGCGGGCACGCGCTTGCACACCACTTCGCCGTCGCCCTTGAAGCGATGCAGGACCGGCTCGCGTAGCGGCGTATCGGGGAAGTGCACCCATGCGGCCGGCTGGCCGGCCGTCACCTGGTCGCCGAGTTCGACGAGCGGTTCATACAGCCCGCGTTCGTACGCATAGACGAAGTGGCGATCGCCGTCGACGCGCAGGAAGCGCGTGACGGTCGGCGGCGCGTCGGGCACGAGTGGGCCGCGCAGCAGGCCGATATGACCGAGGTAGTGCAGCAGCCCGTGGCGGCCGAGCCGGATCAGCGCCGGATCGGCCATCCCCGCACCGCCGAGTTCGGTGACGATCGAGATCGCGCCTTGCCGGCGCGCGGCCGATGCCGAATGCACCGGGTTCGGCGCGTGCAGCAGCGCGTTCGGCAGCCCGAAGGCCACGAGCAGCCCGTTGAGCTTCGCGGCTTCGTCGTCGTCGAGCGGATCGATCGCGAGCATGTTGCCGCCCTGGTACAGCAAGGAACTGCCGCCCGAATGCAGGTCGACCAGATACTGCGCGCGCGACAGCAGCGCATGCTCGATGTAGTGCGCGATCATCTGCGTCGGCGTGCCGGCCGGATCGCCGGGGAAGCTGCGGTTCAGGTTGCCCTCGTCGAGCGGCGACACGCGCAGGCCCGCGTCCGCCGCGGGGAAGTTCGCCATCGGCAGCAGGATCAGTTGCCCGCTGATCATCTCCGGATCGATCTCGCGCATCAGCTGCGACACGATGATCTGGCCTTCGTATTCGTCGCCGTGGTTGCCGGCCATCACGAGTGCGACCGGACCGTCGCCGTTGCGGATCGACGCGATCGGGATCGGCAGCCAGCCGTATGCGGAGCGATGCACGGAATGCGGCAGGCGCAGGTAGCCCGCATGCTTGCCTTGTGCATCGAGGTCGATTTCGCAGTGGATGGGATTTCGGTGTGAAGAGGAGGCGGTCATGGCGGCATCGTTCGAAGAACGGGAATCTGCCATCTTATCGGGAAACGCCCGCCGCGCGGCGGGCGCGGTGCGCGCGGCGCCGAATGCCGTCACTCGACCCATGCGCGAAGACACGACATGCGCAACGGGACCAGCCGCGTGCGATGTTGCAGCGCTGAAACGCTTGCGGGCTCGCGCGCGCCGCGTTGCGCGTCAGCCCCTTGTCGTGACAGGGCCGGCACGCGCGATCGCGTCAACGCCCCGACGTTTCAGCTTCGATACGGCCTTCTTCCCACAGCGCCCAGAAGCGGCTGCCGGCACGATACGGATTCGCGCGTCGCGCCGCATGATCGGTAACGCCCTGGCGAAAGGCGCCGTACAGCGTCAGCGGCGGGTTGTCGACGCACACGGCTTCACGGGCGGCGGTCGTGCGGCGCTCGGAAACGAGCCGCCGGATCAGCGAGGCACCGTCGATCACATCCAGTTGATCGATCGTTTCTGCGCGACTGAGGACTTCGACGGTATTCATGTGCGGGCTCCCCTGACATCCTCTTTTCCAGTCAAGGAGCAATAAGAGTGCCAACCATGAAACACCGCGCAACGCTGAGATCGTGCGGGCTTCTGCGGCGATCGTGACGCGCGGCGCGGGCCGATGTTACGGAACACGTCACGTGACATGGCCGTGCGACGCGAACACATGCGCGCACGCGCCGTGCCAGGCAACGCGTTGCGGAAATGAATCGCGGGAAGCGAAGGGACGTACAGGGAAGCGCGGTAACGGGCGGCGGAAACGAGGGCGCCAGTGCGTTCAGCTCGCGGCCGCAGGCGCCACGCGGCGGCTGCCGGCCGAATAGAAGCGGTAGATCCCCTTGCCGGCGGACTTCGCATCGTACAGCGCGCTGTCGGCCTGCCGGATCAGTTCGTCGGGCGAGCCGTGCCCGTCGTCGAGCGCGATGCCGATGCTGATCCCGAAGCTCACGGTTTCGCCGATCGACAGCGTATACGGCGCCGAGATTTGCTGGATGATGCGCGCGGCGAGGACCGAGCAGGCCTGCATCGTGGTGGCGTCGAGCGCGACGACGAACTCGTCGCCGCCGATCCGCGCCGCCAGCTCGCCGGCCGGCAGCGTCTTGCCGAGCCGCTCGGCGACCTGCGTGAGCACTTCGTCGCCGGCCTGGTGGCCGAACCGGTCGTTGATCGCCTTGAAGCCGTCGAGGTCGAGATACATGACGGCGAGCGTGGCGCTCGGCAGCCGCGGCCGATGCGCGAGCATCCGCTTGAGTTCCGCATGCAGTTCGTGGCGGTTCGGCAATCCCGTCAGCGCGTCGTGCCGCGCGAGGTGCCGGATGTGCTGCTCGGTGCGGCGGCGCGCGGTCACGTCCTCGACGATGATTACCGCGTTGCCGTCCGGCACGCGATGGCGCGTCAGTTCGAGTTGGCGGCCGTCGGCGAGCGTGATGTCGAGCGGCTCCGGTTCGTCGTGGCTCAGCCAGACGTCGCATTGCGCGGCGAGACCGGCGCCGTCGGGATCGGTGACCGTGTTCGTGCCCAGCGCCGCGACGACGTCGGGCAGCGGCGTGTCCAGCATGATTTCGCGCGGAGAGCCGAACAATTGTGCGGTGCGCCGGTTCGCGACGATCACGCGGCTCTCGCCGTCGATCATGCAGAGGCCGTGCGGCATGTAGGTCAGGGCGGCGTCGAAGTGCGCGACGAGCTCGGCATTGCGCTGGCGTGCGGCGATCAGTGCGACCAGCACGCGGTAATGGCGCTGGACGACCGTGCGCATGGCGGCAAGATAGATCACGAGCGGCGGTAGCAGCAGCCATGCGCCCGGCCGGGAGACCAGCAGCGCGCCGATGCCGATCGGCACGACGCCGAGCGTGACCTGCGTCATCGCGAGCCGCGGCAGCGCCGAATTGCGCGACGCGATCCCGCCGAACACGCCGCCCGCGACCATCACCGACAGCGTGCCGAGCTCGACGTCGGGCGCATCCACGCAGCCCATCACGCCGAGGCCGAGCACGAAGCACGCGGCGAGCGACACGGGCGCATAGCGCCGCGCCCAGTATTCGGCGCGATCGTCGCCGGCGGCGCGGCGTATCGTATATGCGCGTGCGATCGCGAGCCGCGCGGCGAGCAGGGCGACGTCGACGACGAGCCACACGAAACACCACAGTTGCTGGAGCCGGATCAGCGCGATCGCCGCGACGAACGCGCTGGCGAGGCCGGATAGTGCCATCGGCCGCACGTCCTCGAACAGCGTGACGAGCATCGACGGGCGCAGTGCGGCCGTCACGCGGTGATTGCCGCAGGGGGGTGTGGCGAGAACAGCGTTCAGGAGGCGTGCCTTGACTGCCATGGCTTTTTTGACCTCGACACGATGCGATTCACCGCCGGCCGGCCCGCACGGCACGTGGCGGGATGACCGGCGAGCCGGATGCGCACGACATTACCATGAAACATCGACCGAGCGTGCCGTGCGGGCGCGTCGGCAAGTAGTCGTAAACCACGGCCGCGAGAGCCTTGCGCATTCGCCGGCGCGAGGGCAGGATCGTTGCGGACGGGACGATGTCGGGTAGCCGCCCGTGGATCGGATTCGCCGCGCGCCGCACGTGGCCTGCCGATGGCGCGCGATCGGCGGACGGTGCTCGATGCGGCCCCGCGCCGCCGCGTTGCCTCGCGCGGATGCCACCCGCGACCGGCCGCCACAGCCCGTCTGAATCCGATCATAAGAAATCCAATAAGTAATTCATGCGAGAAATACTATAGGCGATATATCCAAAACAATGCCAGAATGCGCGCCGCTCCGAACGCCGCGACACCCGATCGCCGTCCGAGCCGCATCAGGAGGTTATCCCAATGAAAAACCACGGCCTGTCACGGCGGGGTTTTCTGAAAGCCAGCGTGCTGGCGGGCGTCGCGGTCTACGTCGCGCCCATCGGCAGCCGCGCGTTCGCGGCGCTCTTCGAAGAAAAACTCCTCACACCCGTCAAATGGGATAGCGTCACCGGCATCCCCCAATTCCGCATCGACGGCATCGCGAAGGTCACGGGCGCGAAAGTGTTCGCCCGCGACGTGCGCGCGGCCGACATGCCGCACTGGCCGCAGCAGCAGTCGCACGCGCTGATCCTGCGCGTCACGCAGGCCGACCGCATCTACGCAGGTTTCGACCTGTCGCTGCTCGGCGACGAACTGAAACCGGACCGTGTGGTCACGGCCGACGATCTCGCGCGCGACGGCGTCGCATTCCCGGCGTTCTACGGCGACGACATGCTGCTGCCCGCGGGCAAGACGCCCGCGTATCTGGGCCATGCGGTCGCGATCCTCATCTATCACGACTTCGCGCGCTTTCGCTTCGCGAAGAACGCGCTCAAGTTCCGCGACGACGTGATCCGCTACGGCGCTGTCACCGGCCCGCTCGAGCGCGATCCGTGGGGCACGTTCCGCTATGTGCGCGTGGGCGGCAAGACGGCCTACGACGACGATGTCTACTCGAGCCTGAAGGACGCGCCGATCTTCCCGAGCATGATGCGCAAGCACCTGCCGGTCTGGCCGGACGGCAAGGAGCACGGCAAGCTCGACGAGCAGGGGATGTTCCTGGCCGGCCAGATCGCGGCCGAACTCGATCGTCCGTCGGCCGACTGGCTCGTGTTCGACCGCGAGTACAACACGCAGTCGGTCGATACCGCCGCGCTCGAACCCGACAACGCGAACTGCTGGTACGACGCCGCGACGCAGTCGCTGCACCTCGTCGTACCGACCCAGTCGCCGCTCGAAGTGGCGGAGAACGCGGCCGCGATGGTCGCGAAGTGCCACTTCTCGGTGAAGAAGCTGTTCGTGCATCCGTGCTACACGGTCGGCTACGGCTCCAAGGATCACTTCAACGTGCCGTTCTACGGCCTCGTCTGTGCGCTGTATGCGGACGGCCGCCCGGTGCGGTTCGCGAACGATCGCTACGAGCAGTTCCAGACGTCGCTGAAGCGTCACGCGTTCAAGATGCATTACCGGATCGCGGTGGATCGCAACACGGGCCTGCTGCAGTCGTTCAAGGGCGACTTCGAGGCGAACGGCGGCGGGCGCTCGAACTTCTCGCCGTCGGTCGCGATGGTCGGCGCGACGGCCGCGCAATCGATCTACTACTTCCCGAAGAGCGATCTCGCGGCGGTCGCGATCGCATCGCGCGCGATCGACGCCGGCTCGGCCCGCGGCTACGGCACGCTGCAGAGCATGGCCGCGACCGAGATGGCCGTCGACGAAATCGCCGCGCAACTGAATCTCGATCCGATCGATTTCCGCCTGCGCAACGCGCTGCGTTCGGGGATGAAGAACACGCAGGGCGCGATTCCCGCGGGCGCGCTGCGCGTCGAGGAAGTGCTGGAGCGTGCGAAGCAGCATCCGCTGTGGACGCGGCGCGCCGCGCGCAAGGCCGAATTCGAGGCAGCGAACCCGGGCAGGCGCTACGGCGTCGGCTTCGCGTGCGTGCAGAAGGATTTCGGCACGGGTGCCGAGGCATCGTTCGCGAAGGTCGAATTCGACGAGAACGGCAAGGTGTCGCTGCATCACACGGCCGCCGAGATCGGCACCGGGATGTCGACGTCGCAAGCCGTCGCGGTCGCGAAGTGGCTCGGTCGTCCCGCGACCGAGGTGCGCGTCGCGCTGACCGAATGGCCGGACCTGCCGGTCGAGACGAGCGGCGATCCGTATCTGATGTCGCAGGCCGACCAGGACCGCCTGAGCGCGAACCCGCGCTGGTCGCCGGGCTATGCGTCGCCGTCGAGCGCGACGAACTCCGCGTACTACTTCACGCACAGCACGCGCGAAGCCGCGCGCGCGGTGTTCCGCTACGGGCTGTGGCCGGCCGCGATGTCGATCTGGACGCGCGGCCTCGGCGGCGGCCAGGCCGCGCCGTACACGATCCGCATCGAGGACGCGCGCTGGGTCGACGGCAAGCTGACCGCCGACGGCCTCGAGCCGCTGACGTTCGAGCAGCTCGCGAAGCAGGCGCATGCGCTCGGCCTGCCGACCGGCGCCGTCGTGCACGTGTTCAACCGCTGGCAGTGGACCGACGCCGAGTTTGAAGTAGGCGGCGCGGTCGATCGTCTGCCGATCGACGGGCTGTCGCTGCGCGTCGGCGCGCCGAAGACCGGCGACGATGGCCCGATGCCGGGCACCGCCGCGCCGGCAGGCGCGACCGCGATGCGCGGCACGCTGGCGCCGACCGCGAACGGCTACCGCGTGCTGGACCGCAAGCGCGTGTTCATCCCGCCGACGAGCCGCAACAACGCCGCCGTCACGTACTACACGGCAGTCGGCACGCTCGTCGAGCTGGCCGTGCACGAGGCGACCGGCAAGGTCGAGCTGCTCGCGCATCACTCGATCATGGAGTGCGGCAACCAGATCTCGCCGCAGCTCGTGTCGGGCCAGTTGCAGGGCGGCCTCGCGATGGGCATCGGCCATGCGCTGCACGAGTACCTGCCGCTTTACGAGGATGGCCCCGGCAACGGCACGTGGAACTTCAACCGTTACCAGCTGCCGCGCGCGACCGACGTCGCCGTGTGGTCGCAGACGGGCGACATCCTGCCGCCGCTGTCCGAGACCGATCCGCCGAAGGGTGTCGCCGAAGTGGTGATGATCCCCGTCGTTGGTGCGATCGTGAACGGCATCGCGCATGCGATCGGCCATCGTTTCACCGATTTGCCGGTGACCCCGCAAAAGATTCAGGAGGTGCTCGCATGACGACCGCCCAAACCGCGGCTTCGGCCGCGAGCGCCAGCGCGACGGCGACCGGCGCGTCCGCGCCTGACGCGGCTTCGGCCGCTCCGGCATCCGCGCCGGCCGCACCCGCTGCCGCGCCGGTCGCCGTCGAGCGTCCGCTCGTCCGCTTTCAGCAGAAGCCGCTGTCGGTGAGCATCAATGGCAAGTCCGTCGGCCCGATGCAGGTGCCCGAGGGGCTGATGATGATCGAGTTCCTGCACGAGTACGCGGGCCTCACCGGTTCGCGGCTCGGCTGCGGGCAGGGCATCTGCCACGCATGCGTGGTGATCGTCGACAAGCCGGACGGCACGAGCGAGGAAATGCGCACCTGCATCACCGGCGCGCACTTCTTCCACGGCCGTTCGATCCGCACGATCGAAGGCCACGCGAAGCGTAACGAAGCGGGCGAAGTGGTCGAGCTGTCGCCGATCCAGCAGAAGTTCCTCGAGCACTTCAGCTTCCAGTGCGGCTACTGCACGCCGGGCTTCGTCAACGCGGCGACGGTGCTGATCGAGCGCCTGAAGCGCGAGCCGATCGCGAAGGCCGACGTCGAGCGCACGATTACCGATGCGCTGAATGCGCACATCTGCCGCTGCACGGGTTACGTCCGCTACTACGAAGCCGTGAAGGACGTGATTTTGACGACGCCGGGACTCGTGAAGGACGCCGCATGAAACGCACATTCGCCCATCGTGCCGCGCGGGCCGCAGGCTTGCCCGCACTCGCGGCCGCCTGCGCGCTGCTGCTCGCCGCCTGCGGCGGCCATGACGCGCCGGCCTCGAGCGCGGCTTCCGGCGCGCCCGGTGCCGACCCGGTCGCGCGCGGCCGCTATCTCGTGAAGGCCGCGGACTGCGCGGCGTGCCACACCGCGAAGGACGGCGCGCCGTTCGCCGGCGGTGCGCCGCTCGAATCGCCGTTCGGCACGTTCTACGGCTCGAACATCACGCCCGACAAGGATCACGGGATCGGCAGCTGGAGCGCGGACGACTTCTACGCCGCGCTGCACGACGGCAAGGCGCCGGGCAAGCGCCTGTATCCGTCGATGCCGTACACGTCGTACCGGCAGCTCACGCGTGCCGATACCGACGCGATGTACGCGTACCTGAAGACCGTGAAGCCGGTTGCGCAGGAAAACCGCGCGCACGAACTCAAGTTCCCGTACAACCTGCGCTTCGGCATGGTGTTCTGGGACATGGTGTTCCTGAAGGACAGCCTGCCCGATGCATCGAGCGGCCAGTCCGCTGACTGGCAACGTGGCCGCTATCTGGCCGGCGCGCTCGGCCACTGCGCGGAATGCCATACGCCGCGCGCGTTCACCGGCCAGCTCGACGGCGCGAAGCCGTTCGCGGGCGCCGCGCTCGGCCGTGTGGCCGCACCGGACATCACGCCGGCCGGCCTCGCCGCGCGCGGCTGGACGGGCACCGACCTGCAGACGTTCTTCGGCGTCGGCATCGCGCCGCAAGGCTCGGCGTTCGGCGAAATGTATCCGGTCGTGCACCTGAGCACGCAATACCTGACGAAGGACGACCTGCGCGCGCTGTCCGTGTACCTGCTCGGCGATACGCCGCCGGCGCCGCAGCCGGTGAAGCCGGTGCCGGCCGACGCCGCGCAGCTCGCGGCCGGCCGCTCGGTGTATCTCGCGGTGTGCGCGGGCTGTCACGGCTTCAGCGGCGAAGGCAAGCCGCACGTGGCGGTGCCGATGAACGGCAATTCGACGCTGCGTCAGGGCGACTCGCGCAACCTGCTGGTCGCGATGCTCGACGGCATCGACGAGCAGAAGTTCGCCGGCTTCGAGAACCTGCAGCCGATGCCGGGTTTCGCGCACACGCTGAGCGACGACGAACTCGCGCAGCTCGCGAACTACCTGCGCGCGACGTGGGGCGGCCATCCCGCGAACGTCACGCCGGCCGACGTGAAGGCCATGCGTCGATAACGCGTGTGGTGGAGCGGGGCGTCGCGCACGACGCGGCCGGTTTCCGGCTGCGCTCGCGCATGACGTCCCGCTCGAACCTGTCCGACGGCGCCTCAGTAACCGCCGCCCCCTCCGCCACCACCACCTCCACCTCCGCTGCCGCCCGCACCGCCATACCGGCTCATGCCGGGGCCTTGCGATACGCCGCCGCCCGACGACGTACATCCCGCCGACAGCACCAGCATCAGCGCCGCGAGCAGTGCCGCGGCCAGTCTTGCCGAGTTCATTTCACTCTCCTTTCGCCGCGCAGGCTGCGCGGCCACGCGGTTCGCGTGAACCGGCGAGCGCGCGATGACGAAACGTTTCCGGCGGGCGGTTTATTCCATGCTTTTTGCGTATCGGTCCAGATCGACATTCGCACCGACAATTTCCTGTTCTCGCTGGTTCTCGCTGGTTCTCGCTGGTGCTCGCTGGTGGCGATCGGGTTCGTCGCGTATGCGCGGTACCATCACGCGATCCTGCGCCGCAGCACGCGCGAATTCGGCTGGAAGCACATCGCGTGGCTGCTGCCGTGGTTCGGCGGGCTCTGGCTGCTGTCGTGGCTGGGCGGGATCGGCGGCGGCCTCGGCGCGATCGGTTTCGGCCGGGACAGCCTCGCCGTGTCGGTGTGGAGCGTGATCGTGTACGTGATGGCGCTGCGCTGCGCGCCCGGCCGCGACGAGACGGCCGGGATGATGGTGCGTATGAACCAGACGAGCTGAGTCGCATCGCAACGACGCGCAGCCGGGGCGAGCGGTGCGCCCCGGCGAGTCGCTGCATGACTGGCTACGGATGAAGCGTGGCCGGATGCCGCCACTGCGGCTGCATCCGCTCAACGATAGACAAGGTCGGCGCGACGATTCTGTGCCCATGAATCTTCGTCGTGGCCGAGCGCGACCGGTTTTTCCTTGCCGAGGCTGACCGCTTCGAGTTGCGAGGCCTGCACGCCCAGCGTTTCAAGCGCGCTCATGACGGCCTGCGAACGGCGTTCGCCGAGCGCGAGGTTGTATTCGGACGTGCCGCGTTCGTCGGTGTTGCCCTGGATCAGCACATGGCGCGACGGATGGCTGCGCAGGTAGTCGGCATGCGCCTGCAGCAGCGACTGGTATTCCGGCTTCACGGAATACTGGTCGAAGTCGAAATAGACGCTGCGCTTTGCGAGCGGGCTGTTCGGATTGTTGAGATCGTCGGCCGAAACCGTGGCGACCGCCTCGCTCGAGGGCGCCGGTGCCATGCCGGCATTCTCGGGCGTTTTCGCCGCGTGGTGGCAACCCGCCAGCAGGGCGAAAGCTGCCAGCACCGCAAATCGGTTCGTTTTGCTCATTGTGCGTCTCCTGCGGTTGACTGCGTGGAAAGCGTCGCGGGTGCGAACCGGCATGTCACGAATCCGGCCGAGACGGCACGAAAGTGCCGGCTTCCGTGCGTCGTGCGATGCACTTTCGTAAGCCAGCGATGTGCCATATGAAAGATTGTCTCCGCAGGAACGCCGAATCACGGCGCCGCTGCAACTAGATTAGGAAAAATGTCACAGCGTGACCAGTTTCTTCGTCTATTTCGCGCGGAAACGGGGCAGGACGCATTCTTGCTTGCGCGAGCGGCGCGGGATGCGCGATTCCGCAGCAGCGGGCAGCGGGCAGCGGCGTCACGCTTCGCCGTGTTCGTCCCGGCCGATCACGAGTTCGGTGCGCGACGTGAACAGATAGCGCGGTACGTCCAGGTTCTGCGGCGCGGGCTTGTCGCGGAACACGCGCCCGGCGAGATCGTAGGTCGAGCCGTGGCACGGGCACAGGAATCCGCCCGGCCAGTCGTCGGGCAGGTTCGGCTGCGCACCCGCCTGGAAGCGCGGAATCGGCGTGCAGCCCAGATGCGTGCAGACGCCGACCACCACCAGCAGGTTGCGGCGATCGGCCCGCGCGCGGAACGGATTGCGGCAATAGTCTGGCAACGGCATCGAGAACGGATGCAGCGTGGCGGGATCCGCGACCATCGGCGTGGCTTTCGTCACGGCATCGAGCATCGCGGCCGTCCGGTTGACGATGAAGACCGGCTTGCCGCGCCATCCGACCGTCATCATCGCGCCTTCGGCGAGCCAGCCGATGTCGACCGTGACCGGCGCGCCGGCTGCCAGCGCACTGGCCGGCGGCGACAGCGAGTCGACGAACGGAATCGCGGTCGCAAGGCAGCCGATGCCGCCGGTGACGGTCGTCGCGATGAGCAACGTGCGCCGCTGCACGTCGATCGTTTGAAGCGGCGGGGAAGGGGTGTCCATGACGTGCTCCGCCTTCGTCGAAGGGCGCTGTGCACCAGGAGGGCGCGTGGCGCGCGGGCAACATGCAGCGCCGCGCCCGCAGCGCGTGCGCGTTGTGTTGCGTTGCAATCCCGGCTTTTCGCCTGCGCAGGCGCGTGCGGCGCAAGCGTGTCGGGCACGGAATGGCCGCGCACCGGCGCGGCCATTCCAGCGTAGGCAGCGACGATTAAGCGAGGCTTAAACGACGACCGCCTGTCGGGCGCGAACCAGCGCAGGTATCAGAACTTGTGCCGCAATCCGAGCGCGACGACGACCTGGTTGCTGTTGGCGGATGGCGTCATCGTCCACACGGTTGCGTTGAACGCCGGATTGCCGTTGCCGCCGCTCACGCTTTGATAGACGGCTTCGAGATACGCGTCCGTGCGGTTCGAGAACGCATAGCCAGCCTGCGTGACCACGTGGTTCCATTTCGGGCGCGTCTGGCCCGTGCGCGTGTCGAAACGGCCCATCGTGTACGTGTACGCGGCGGACAGGCTGAACGCCGGCGTGACGCAATAGCGGCCGTCGACCGTGAAGTTGTCGAAGACCAGCGATTCACCCTTCAGCGGCGTGATGCCGCCGCCCTGGAGCACGCCGCTCACGCCGTCGGTGGCCGAGTGCGACCACGCGGCGCCGACCGAATGCAGACCGAACGCATAGCGGCCGGCCACGGCCCAGACCTGCTGGTTGCCGCCCGTGATCGTCGCCGAGCCGTCGACCGTGCTCAGTGCGCCGTCCGGGTTCGACGCGTTGCGGTCGCGGCTGATCTTCAGGTAACCGGCGCCGAGCTTCAGCGGTCCGTTCGCATAGCCGAGCCCCGAGCTCCAGACGGCGTTGTTCGAGAATGCGCCGGCCGTGTTCGAGAACCCGTACAGCGCGCCAAACGTCAGCCCGCGATACGTCGGGCTCGTGTACTTCACCGCGTGATTGATGCGCAGGTTGCGGTTCGAGTCGTCGTTGTCGTACGGGTGTACCGCGAGATTGCCACCCCAGCCGGGGCCCGACGCACCAAGCGGCGTCACGAAATCGAGGATCAGGTCGTACTGGCGGCCGAACGTGAGCGTGCCGGCCGTGCGCGAACTCACACCGATCCACGCCTGACGGCCGAACATGTCGACGCCTTTCTGCGACAGCTTGCCGGTCGTGCCCGAGAAGCCATTTTCGAGCGCGAAGACCGCGGCCGTCCCGCCACCGAGATCCTCACGGCCGCGCAGCCCCCAGCGCGATGCGTTCAATGCGCCGCTCGTCAGCGCGACGCTGCCGCTGCCCGGAGAACCGGCGCCTTGCGTCCGCTGATTGGTTGCGTAGGTGATCGACGTTTCGATCAGGCCGTACAGCGTCACGCTGCTCTGTGCGTGCGCGACGCACGGAATGAATCCGGCCAGGCAAGCAGCAATCATGGTCTCCGGGAGCGCACTGGTGCGACGGCCGGCGTGCGTCACAGCAGCGCGCGTGCCGGCGGGCTGTCCAGTCTTATAGGAATGCATAGGATTTTTTATCGTTGGTCTCCGGCCCGATCGCCGGTGGGTCGCGTCGGCACGTGGGCCGACGGATCGAGCGGTCATTATTGGAGATCGTGTGACGGTCGATTAAGGCGCTGCACAGGAAAGGTCCGCTGCGAAATTGCGTGGAATCGCAACGTCGCCCGATTTCGGGTTTCCTGGAAACTTGCGCTTAGCGCTGGTGCATCGATTGCAGCGAACTCGACGCGAACGCCGACGCGAGTTGCTGTCATTTTTCCTGATGGATGTACTTTACATCCGATTTACAAGTGCTCCCTCGCATCAATCTGCGCCGTGTCGATGCTTTTTATGCGATGCGCTCCACGTCAAGAAGCAGTTCGCTGTCAGTCAACCTCTGAAAATTTCCGCGACGCACGATTGCCCTGACGCCACTCCGACATGCGGTACATGCCGGAGAGGGTCAACAAGTGGACGTACATGCTCAGGACTGGTTGCGGGAGACGCAAGGGGGTTGCACCATGAATTCAAACATCAGATCAAATTCGACATATGAACGGCGGGCGATTGTGTTGCTCGCGCTTGGCTTCGGGCTGGTGGGTCTCGACCGCTGGCTCATTACACCGCTGTTCCCGCAAATGATGCGGGATTTGGGTCTCACCTATCAGGATCTCGGCAACGTCACGGCCGTGCTGGGCCTTGCGTGGGGTGTGTCCGCGATCTTGATGGGACGTCTGTCGGACACAGTCGGCAGGCGCAAGATCTTGATTCCCGCCATCATCCTGTTTTCGCTGCTGTCGGGGTCAACCGGCCTCGTTGGCGGTGTCGGCGTGCTCATGATGACGCGCGTACTGATGGGCATCACCGAAGGCGCGTATTGTCCCGCCAGCTTCGCGGCAGGAGACGACGCGTCGCCCCCCGCCCGGCGCGGGCTGAACCTGGGAATCATTCAGGGCTGCTTCGCACTTTTCGGGCTCGGTCTTGGGCCGATTATCGCCACGCAGCTGCTGTCGGTCGTTCCTTCGTGGCGCCTCGTGTTCGCAATCGTCGCCGCACCGGGGTTGGTGCTCGCATTCCTGATGTACCGAACGATTCGTGAACCGGCTCACATTGCCTCGACGGAGTCGCCCGATCGCGCACAGCACCGGGAAAGTTGGGGTTCGGTGCTCCGTTACGGCAACGTGCGCGTCGGCATGGGTGCCATCTTCTGTGCAATGGCCGGACTGTTCGTTCTCGCGGCCATTACCCCGGTGTATCTGACCGACTTCCGTCACATGCCGACGGCACAGATGGGCTTCGTGATGTCTGGCCTCGGATTTGGTGGATTTGCCGGTCAGATCTTCGTGTGCGGCATATCCGACTCCATCGGGCGCAGGAATGCCGCGAAGATCACCTTCCTTGCCGGCTGTGCGTCCTTGCTCGCCTTCGCTTATGCGCCGACTGTTCCGGCGGTGTTGTTCGTGCTCCTGTTTGCGATTGCCTTCTTCTGCTGCGGCGCGATCTCGCTGATGGCGGGTCCGGTTGCGGCCGAGGCCGTGCCTTCATCCCTGACCTCGTCCGCGGTGGGCGCAGTCGTAGGCGCCGGCGAGATTTTCGGCGGTGGTGTCGCGCCAGCCATTGCCGGCTTCATTGCTCAGCATATGGGCCTTCAGTTCACGATCCTGTTTGCCTCTGCCGCGCTCGGCGCCGGTTTTCTGCTCGCCTTTCTGCTGAGGGAAACCGCACCGGGAAGGCGCGGTCACGCCACGACGCATGAAAGCCTGACCGCACAGAAAAACTAAATTCCATTGGAGACCTTCAAATGAAAATGCTTCAGCGACCGTCAGTTGCCTTTCTGGCCATGGCAACTCTGGGAGGCGTATCGACGCACGCCTTTGGTCAGTCGAATGTCACTTTGTATGGCATCGTCGATACGGGCCTTGTCTACCAAACCAAGTCCTCCGGCAACGCCGGGGCGTTGAAGGGAGCGCTCGATGGCGGATGGGCGCCGTCGATCTGGGGGCTGAAAGGACAGGAAGACATCGGCGGCGGGACCAAAATCGGTTTCGCGCTCGAGAACGGATTTTCGACGACGACAGGGCAGTTCGGTAATTCCAACGGCGGTATTTTTGGCCGACACGCGTACGTCCAGGCAACGGGTGGTTTCGGCGACATCAAGGCTGGCCTGCAATTTTCGCCGTTCTTTCTGGCGATCGGCGGCCGCGACCCGCGAGCCATGTCCAATTTCGCGAGCGCGTTCACGGAATATCTGGGCAAGATCGGAATCAACGGGATTTTCGATGCCAACTCATTCGTGTACACGTCACCGACACTCGGCGGCTTCACGGGCAGCGTTCAGTACGCACCGGGCGGAATTGCAGGGAGCGGCGTCAAGGGGCGTCGGCTCTCCGGGTCACTGACATACGAGGCAGGACCGTTCTCCGCCGACGCCGCGTACTATCAGGCGAAAGACACGACCTCAGGCCAGACGGCGATAGACGGTGCCACGCTGGGGGCGTCATATTCGTTCGAATCGGTCACCGGTTACGCGCTCGCCATTCGCCTGCGCAATAACGCGGCGCCTGGCAGCCCGAACTACATGACCTACGGTGGCGGGCTCTCATGGAAGCCGTCTGCTCCGATTCTCCTGGACTGCGGGGTGTACTACTCGAAGGACCGATCGGCGAGCGGCAGTCACTCGCTGATGTATTCGGTGGGCGGCATGTACTCGTTGTCGGTGAGGACGTCGCTTTATGCGCAAGTCGCGCTTGTCAACAATCATGGCGGCATGGGAACCGGCGTCGCCGCAAACGGCGACCTTACCCGCATCCCGGACGGCAATACGCTGGCAGCGTCGGTAGGCATTCAACACCGGTTCTAGTCGGAACGGTGTTCAGTTCAATCACAGGTACTCAAATGGCACTAGAACATCCGAAGTACGTTGCGGCAGTCGTTCAGGCTGCTCCCGAATTCCTGAACCTCGACAGAGGGATCGATAAAACGATCGCCTTGATCGACGAAGCCGGACAAAAGGGAGCCTCGCTGATTGCATTTCCGGAAACCTGGCTGCCGGGCTATCCGTTCCATGTGTGGCTTGGATCTCCCGCATGGGCGCTTGGGGCAGGCTTCGTCCAGCGCTATTTCGACAATTCGATGACGTATGACGGGCCGCAAGCAGCGGCTCTGAGGGACGCCGCGGCACGCAACAAGATGACCGTGGTACTGGGCTTGTCGGAGCGATCCGGCGGCAGCCTTTATATCGCGCAGTGGATCATCGGTCCGGATGGCGCGACTGTCGCCACGCGCCGCAAGCTGCGACCGACTCATGTCGAGCGCACTGTGTTCGGCGATGGCGACGGCAGCGATCTGGCCGTGCACGATCTCGATATCGGCCGCGTCGGTGCATTGTGTTGCTGGGAGCACATTCAGCCCCTGACCAAGTACGCGATGTATGCGCAGCACGAACAGGTGCACGTCGCGGCTTGGCCGAGTTTCTCCATGTATGAATTCGCGCCCGCGCTCGGGCATGAGGTGAACAACGCGGTCAGCCGGGTTTATGCCGTTGAGGGTTCGTGCTTCGTGCTCGCACCGTGCGCGGTGATCAGCGAGCAAATGGTCGACATGTTGTGCGACACGGCAGACAAGCGTGCGATGATCCGTGCCGGCGGCGGGCACGCCGTGGCGTACGGGCCGGACGGAGAATCGCTCGTCGAGAAACTACCGGAGGCGACGGAAGGGTTGCTGTACGTTGACATCGACCTCGCGCGCATCTCGCTCGCGAAGGCGGCAGCGGATCCCGTCGGGCACTACGCGCGCCCCGACGTCTTGCGACTCTGGTTCGACAAGCAACCGCGGCGGTGCGTGGAGCATGCCGGCCAAAGCGATGCGTCGTGCAGGTCGCCGTTGCCGGCGCGGGAGGGCGCACCGAGCGACACCGACGACCATCAGGACGCTGTCGACTGATGGATTAGCCGGTATTCGCGCGGCGTTTTCATGTAATGAGCACGAAACGCTCGACTGAAATGCGCCGCGCTCGCAAATCCCCAGGTTCCCGCGATCTGCTCGATCGAGCAATTTGCATAGCATTTCAGCGAGAGCCACTGCGCACAGCGCTCCAGTCTGGCAACGAGAATCATACGGCCGATGGTGGTTTCATCTTGTTGAACGAGGCGATGAAGATAGCGTGCCGATATGCCCAGCGCTGCTGCCGCCATGTCGGCATTCAAATCGGGGTTCCGAAGATTGTTCGAGATGAACTGACGCAACTGTTGCAAGTGCATCGCATGAAGATTGGTTCGAGGGCCGGGGCGGACTTGCATCCACTCCGCCAGCAGCCCGCCGACCATATCCGCAGCCGACGTGGAAATTTGCGGCGCGCTCGGAGAACGGGCGAGCCGGTCGCGTTCGGCGCACAGTGTGATGAGGTGTTGAGCCACGAGCATGCCCAGGCCTTGCGTGCCGGAAATCGTATGGGCGACGAAGGTGTCCCGAAGCGGGATCCGGTACGTGACCAGCGACATCGGGAACCGTATGCAGATTTGGTCGAACGGCTCGGAGAGCTCCCAGCGAAACGGTCTGCGCGAGTCGAAAAAAACGAGGTCGTGATGCTCGACGGAAGCGGAACGTCCGTCCTGAATCAACTTGCCGGCCCCCTGCAACTGCAGGCCGGCAAGGATATAGTCTCCGTCCGTGTTGGAGACCGATGCGGCATCATGCTCGGCGACATGCCGTCCGCCGGAAATTCGTGAGACGCAGACATCGGCGATCGTCGCGCTTTGTATGCTTCCCGAGAAGTGCGCATCTCGCTCGTGCGATATGGCAAGCGGAACGCAGCATTGCGCCGCCGCCTGCTCCCATTTGGCGAGCGATACGAGCGATTCGTCAACACGGCAATTCGCGTTCGAGATATCAGGCGATCCCATTTTTCGATCTTCCAACGGCAGACGGCTGCGTCACATGAACCATCTCGAGAAATATGGTTCCGCCAATTTCCGGCGTCAATCGGCGATTGCCACCGGAAATTCGCATGCCTAACGTCGCCTTGAATCTGCGGATGCGGGAATATGCTGACGGACGACGGCAAGCGCGGCGAACACGACCATCATCGCCGAGCCCAGCATCAGCAGGTAGCCGGTTCCCCCGGTCGCAGTAATAACGGTCGCACCGGCAAATGCGCTGAGAATTGCGCCGAGCCGGCCAAAAGCAAGCGCGGACGCAGTGCCGGTTGCCCGCACGCCGGTCGAATAGACATAGGCGCAGAGCGCATACATCGTCGATTGGACGGCGTTGACGAACAGGCCGTGCAGCCCGAGTCCAATGATCAGCAACGCAGTCTGATGCTTCAGGTCGACACCCAGGATCAGCCATGCACTGACGGCTCCCCCGATGCAGCATAGAAGCAGGGGGCCGCGCGAGCCGTAGCGAGCGATTGCCACCGCACACGCAAGTGCGCCGAGCACGCCGCCGAGATTGTAGGCAGTCAATCCGTAGCCGGCGATCGCGACCGACAATCCCTCGCTTGTGAGCATGGCGGGCAGCCAGCTGAACGCCGCATAGACGGCCAGCAGACATGCAAAGAATGCGCTCCAGATCGAAACCGTATCGCGCGCGCGGCCCTCGCGGAACAGGGTCAGGAATCCCGTCTGCTTTTCGGTTTGCTGCTCGCGCGCATCGGTAAACGTGGTGTCGGCGTGGAGTTGATGACCCATGCGGGTGAGCAGACGCACGAGGTCGGGCCGGCGATGCCGACGACGCGCGAGATAGCGGGGCGATTCAGGCAGCATGACGAGCAACACGATGCCCAGGATGAGCGGCAGGATGCCGCCCGCGACGAACAGGCCGCGCCATCCATACGATGGCAACACCTGCCCTGCGAACAATCCGGCGAGCATCCCGCCAAGCGGTACGCAAACGATGGTTGCGGTTACCGCAAGCGTCCGATACCGGGCCGGTGTGAATTCGGCGGTGATTGTCGTCGACGTGGGCAGCGCTCCACCGATACCCAGACCCGCCACGAAGCGCAGCATGGCAATGGCGGCAATGTTCGGCGCGAACCCGATCGCGCAAGTCGCCGTGCCGAAAATCAACACGCTCGCGATGACGGCCCAGCGACGCCCGAATCGATCGGCGAACAGGCCTGCCACTGCGCTGCCGATTCCCATGCCGATCAACCCCGCCGCGACCACCGGCGCAAAGGCCCCGCGTGTTACGCCCCATTCCTTGATCAGGACCGGGATCGCAAAGCCGATGAGTTGACTGTCGAAGCCGTCCACGACAATGGAAAGCGCTGCAAGGACGACAGCGATTTGCTGTACGAGTGCGTATGGGCCGTGATCGAGCGTGTGCCCGATATCGAGCGTTCCGCCGCCGTGCGGGCGGGGGCCGCTTGATGAGGTTCGCGTCTCGGATGACGCGGGAAGGGATTGGTCCATTGTGTCTCCTGGGGCGCACAGCGTGCCCTTGTCTTTGAAATGTCCGCGGCGGGTTGCGCTACGATCCGCACCGCGGCTGGCTGCGTGGATTTGTTGGCGAATGGTTCAACGACATGCCTGGTGACAGCCGACATGCGCTTCGGTGTCGAACTGTCGCGCTGTCCGACTAACGAGCGCGGGCCTCGACGAGTCTGACGAGGCAGGCCAGGCTGTTCGTATACGGCACCTCCACACCGACCTTGCTGGCGGCCTCGACTACCGCACCGTTGATCGCTCCGATCTCGGTGCGCCGGCCGGCCAGCACGTCCTGCAGCATCGATGGCCGATGCGTGCGATGGTGGGCGAGCGCATCGCGCACATTCGACGCCACGTGCGCTTCATTTGCCGAAATTCCGAGCGCATGCGCCACGGCGACAACCTCCGAAACGATCTTCAGCGCCAGTACTTCGCCGTCAGCGGTATTCGTCAACTCGCCGACCATGCATTGCGTCACCGCACACAGGCTGTTGAGGGCGGCGTTGAACGCAACCTTTTCCCAAATCGCGGCCCAGACATCGGGATCGACCTGGCACGACAGGCCAGCATCGTTCAAAGCGTGGACCGTCTGTTCGAGCGCGCTCGTATGCGCGCCGTTTGCGCTCATCAGCCGGATCGTGCCTTGACCATGTGAGCTGACGGCGCCGGGTTCCGACTTGTCGGCAGGCCACGTGGTCACACCGACCATGACCCGATCGGGCGATGCGGATTGGGTGAGCCGTTCGGCGTTCCCCAAGCCGTTTTGCAACGAAAGGATGGCGGTGTCGGGGCCTAGCACCGCGCTCGCGGCGTCAAGCGCGGCGGTCGTATGCATCGTCTTCGTGAAGACGATGACGAGGTCGACTGGCAGGGTGGCCTCTTCCGGCCTCAGTGCGACGAGATTGCGCACGATCTGCTCGCCGGAATCCGTCGAAAGCCGCAGGCCGTTGCCGCGAATCGATGCGAGATGAGCGTCGTCGATATCGAGCAGGCTGACCGAATGACCGGCCAGCGCGAGACGGCCGCCAAAGAACGAACCCATCGCGCCGGCACCCAAAATTGCGATCTGCATGGCGTGCTCCTCAGAACGGGTAGTGGCGGGGACTGGTCTGCAGGGTGATCCACCGCAAGTCGGTGAACTCCGCGATACCCGCGTGGCCGCCGAATCGCCCGAAGCCGCTGTCCTTTACGCCGCCGAACGGCATGTGTGCCTCGTCGTGTACCGTCGGTCCATTGATGTGACAAATACCCGATTCGATCCGTCGAGCGACGTTCATCGCGCGTGCGCTGTCGCGACTGAATACCGCCGACGCGAGACCGTAGGGGTTGTCGTTCGCGCAAGCGATCGCGGCTTCCTCGCCGCGCACACGTACGATCGGCTTCACCGGGCCAAATGATTCGTCGTGGTAAATGCGCATCGCCGGCGTGACGTGATCGAGCAACGTGGCCGGCATGAGGGTGGTGTCAGCCTTGCCGCCACACACCAGCGTTGCGCCGTGCGCGAGCGCATCGTCGATCAGTGCGTTGCAGCGCTCGACCGTACTCATGTCGACGACCGAGCCGAGGACCACCGGACCGTTTCGCGGATCGCCGAGCGGCAGCGCACGCGCGCGCATGGCGATCCGCTCGACGAATGCATCGGCGATCTGTTCGTCGACGATAATGCGCTCGGTCGACATGCAGATTTGCCCCGAATTTGCGAATGCACCGAAGATTGCCGCATCGACCGCAGCGTCGATGTCCGCATCGTCAAGCACGATGAACGGCGCCTTGCCGCCGAGTTCGAGTACTGCCGGTTTCAGATGACGGGCGCATTGTTCCGCGATCAGGCGCCCCACGCGAGTCGAACCCGTGAAGTTGACCCGCCGGACCTTCGGATGGGCGACCAGCGCGTCGACGATGCGGGCGGCGTCTGACGGGGCGTTCGTCACGAAATTCACCGTACCGGGCGGCAACCCGGCGTCCTGCATCGCCTCGATGATCAGGCCGTGCGTGGCCGGACACATCTCCGAACCCTTCAACACCACGGTGTTGCCGCATGCGAGTGGCAGTGCGATTGCGCGCACACCCAGAATAATGGGCGCGTTCCATGGCGCGATGCCGAGGACGACGCCCGCCGGTTGACGCATGCCCATGGCGAGGCTGCCGGGGACGTCCGACGGGATCAGTTCACCGCCAATTTGCGTGGTCATCGCGGCGGCTTCGAGCAAGCCCTGTGCCGCCAGGTGTACGTTGAAGCCGGCCCACAGGCCGGAAGCGCCGGTCTCGGACGCCATTGCCGCTGCAAAGGCATCGGACTTTGCTTCGAGCGCATGGGCCGCAGCCGTCAGCAACGCGCGCCGCTTGAGCGGGCCGAAGCCCGACCAGACCGGGAACGCGCGGGCCGCGGCATCCGCCGCTGCGTTTGCATCTTCGACGCTGGCGGCGGGCGCGCGCGACGCCACCGCACCGTCAAGCGGATTACGGCGCTCGAACATCGCGCCGTTGCGCGCCATGACTCGCTCTCCGTCGATCAGCATCGACACTGTTTTCATCGTTTGTCTCCTGGATTGTTCGAAAATCAAAGACGGCTTACGCGACCTCAATTTCGACGAGCGACGGGCCGGTTGCCGACAGCGCACTTCGTAGCGTGTCGCGCAGGCCGTCGGCGTCGGTCAGGCGCACGCCCGGGCATCCCATGCCGGAGGCGATCTTCACGAAATCGAGACCGGGCAGGTCCGTGCCCTGTACAGGGTCTTGCGGTCCGAAGCCGAACACCGGCGCGAAATCCTGTAATGCCGCATAGCGTGTGTTGTTCAGAATCACGAACGTGATGGGCAATTGCAGATGTACTGCCGACCAGATGGCCTGGATCGAGTACATGCTGGAGCCGTCGCCGATTACCGCAATCACTCGTTCGCCCGGGCGCGCCAACGCCACGCCGACCGCTGCCGGCATCCCGAATCCCAGGCCGCCGCTATCCATGGTCAGAAATCCGCCTGCCCGCTGGATGGGCAGATAGGCCTGCATCACGGGACGCGCGCTCGGTGCTTCCTCGACGACGATGTCTTCGGCGCGACGGACTTCGCTCAGCGTTTGCAGCGCGAACGCGACCGACATGCGCTCGCCTGGGCCGGGCGGAAGCGCGCGCGGCGGCAACTGCCGGGGTGCAGGCAACGGCCGCCCGCGCGGCGCGCGGCGCTCGAGCAGATCCTGGATGCCGAGCCGCACGTTCCCGACGACGGCCAAGCCCTGAGGCGTCCATGCTGCCGTGCCCGGATCATCGATCAACTGGCAAAGCTTCGCGCCCGCGGGAACGTGCGGGCCGTGCCCTTCGACGTGATAGCTGAAGGCCGGTGCACCGACGACGAACACCACGTCGTGGCCATCGAGCAGTTCGACGATGCGCTCGCGCATCGCGGGCAGAAAACCGGCGAACAGCCGATGAGACTCCGGAAAACTGCAGCGCCCGGTCATGGGTGCGACGTACACGCGTGCGCAGTGACGTTCCGCCAGGCGAACGAGGTCGTCGACGGCGCCGGCACGATCCACGGCGCCGCCCACCACGAACGCGGGGCGCTCGCATTGATCGAGCAAATCCCCAATGTGCGCGAGCGCGTCCGCAGCGGGGCGTGTCACGTGCGAAACGACGCGCTCGGGCAGTTGCTCGGCCGGATGGTCCCAGTCGTCGACCGGAATGGAAACGAACACGGGCCCGCGCGGCTCCTGCATCGCGATCGCCCATGCGCGAGCGATGGCAAGCGGCACATCCTCGGCGCGCGCCGGCTCGATGCTCCACTTCACATAGGGCTTGGGGAGTTCTGTGGCGCTCGTGGCTGAAAGAAACGGATCGAATGGCAGGATCGAGCGCGCCTGTTGTCCTGCCGTAATCACCAGCGGTGTCCGGTTTCGGAAGGCGGTGAAGATGTTGCCCATCGCGTTGCCGACTCCGGCTGCCGAATGCAGGTTCACGAGGGCGGCTCGCCCGCTGGCCTGTGCGTAGCCGTCGGCCATGCCGACGACGACAGCTTCCTGCAGCCCCAGCACATAGCGGAAATCGGCGGGGAAGTCGCGGAACATCGGGAGTTCCGTCGAGCCCGGGTTGGCAAACACGACGTTCATGCCGACGCGGCGCGCGAAGTCGATCACCGCATCGCGTACCGTCATGCCCTGCGCGTTGCTGCCTTGATGGTTTTGCGGTGGGAGGCTGTGCGCCATTGAAGTCTCCTGTCGTTCAGTACGGTCTTGGTGTACGCATTATCGAAACATCCGGAACAGTCCGAAATTGCCGATTTCACAAAAAGGCATTACCTTTCGGCATGACTTTCAATCTCCAGCAGCTTCACGCATTTGTCACGATTGCCTCGGCCGGTAGCCTCGGTCGCGCGGCCGAGACCTTGCACGTCACCCAACCGGCACTGAGCCGGGCGATCCGCCGGCTCGAAGACGAGGTTGGTGCCCCTTTATTCGAGCGCCATACGCGCGGCATGCACCTGACTGCGGTGGGGGAGGCGCTGCTGCCGCACGCAATCCTGCTGCAACGCGAGGCGGAGCAGGCACGCGAAGAGATAGACGCGATGCGTGGGCTCGCACGCGGGACGATTCGCTGCGGTGCGGTAGGCAGTATTGCGAGCCTTGTGCTGCCGCTCGCCGTGAGCGGCGTGTTGCAAAAGTGGCCCAATTTGCGCGTTCAAGTGATCGAAGGCGTCTGGGATCGTCTAGCCGAGGCACTGGTGCAGCGCGAAATCGATCTTGCGCTCAGCATGGCAATACCCGACACCGAAGAGATCGTCGCGATCGACGACTGTCGCTGGGAGGACAACAGCTACGTGGTGGCGGCGCTCGATCACCCGCTGCGCGCCAAACCGGGGATCACGCTGGCCGATACGCTGGATCAACAGTGGGCGATCCCGCCGCGCGGCACCGCGCCATTCGAGCACATGCAGCAGGTGTTCGTGGCGAACGGGCTCGGATTACCGAACGTCGTGGTCGAAACCCGATCGATAACCGTGTTGAAGAGTCTCGTCTCAAGATCAGGTTTCCTGAGTTGGATGGCTGAACCGATGTACGTGACGGAGAGCAAGGCGGGGGTGTTCGATACGCTCGAATTGCCAGGGGTAGTCGGGCGGCGTACCTTGACCGCATTTCGACGTCGGCACGGTTTGTTGCCGAGCCCTGCCGCAAAGCTGCTCGAACAGTTGAGGCAACTGACGGCCGAACAACGTTGAACTTCCACGGCGCTTTGTTGCGTGCCTGCGTTGGCAGGCTCGACGCTTACCCCTTGCAGGCCGGCAAAAATGACGATGGGCAAAAGCCTAACGTCGAAGGCGAATTCAAGGTCAAGCAGTAATCCTGTCGGAGCCTCCGCTTGCGATACGTACCAGGACCGATTCGCCATGCTGTTCACGGCCTCAATCGCAGCGTCACATCCGCGTTAGGCGTTGCACCGACCTTCTCGAGCGCGGTAACCGCAGCGTCGTTGCCTTGCAGAATTGCGTTCTGCAACGCGGTGCGGCCGAGTGCATCGAGGTGATCCGGATTCGCGCCATGTGCGACGAGCACCGGCAGCATGTCGAGACGGCCGAACAGCGCGGCGAACGACAGTGCCGTTTCGCCGGCGTGATTGGTCTGGTCGATCGGGCAGCGCGTATCGGCCAGCCGCTTCGCGATCGCAGTCTCGCCCTTGAACAGCGCCCCCATCAGTGCCGTGTTGCCGTGACGATCGCCGATGCACGGGTCTGCGCCGTTGCGCAGCAGATAGTCGAGCGTCGCTGGCTGGTCGCGGTACGCAGCGAGGATGACGGCGGTATAGCCTTCGCGCGTCGTCGTGTCGATCGGATAATGCGCGTCGATGAGTGACTGCAGGATGTCGATGCGGCCGAGGCGCGCGGCGGCAAACCACGCATCATCGTAGCGGCGCAGGTCGGCGTGCGCGTCGGGGTCGGGAACGGCCGCGGGTGGCGCGATCTGCGCGCAGGCCGCGAGCATGACGGCGCCCGCGATCGCGAGCGTGCGGAAGAGGATGGTGCGGAGTCGGTTCTTCATCAGCGATGCGCGCCGCGCGTGGCCGCGCGGCGCAATCCGGTAGGTCAGGGCGCGAAGGCCGCGCATGCAGCCTTCGCTCTATTGCTGATCAGTTCTCGACGAGCTTGTCGGCGAGCGACTTCACGCGGGAGAGGTCGGCGTGTGTCGCACGCGCAAGGCGCGTACCGTAGTCCGAGTCGGCTTTGTAGAAGTACGACAGCATCGCGTACTTGTTCGCGTCGTTCTTCACGTGGTTCAGGTCACCCGACAGCGCGGTCACCAGATCCTGCTGCTCCTGAGCGGACAGCGTTCGGTAATACTCTCCGGCTTGCCGGAAATTCAGCGTCTTGCGGATCGCGGCCTGCTGCGTCGTGCCGGACAGCGGCGTCGCCACCGACTTGTAGCGCGGGTTCTGCGCGAGTTCGTTCAGCGTCGACGGCTCGTAGTTCACTTCACCCTTGCGGTCGCCGAAGTTCATCGCGCCGTCCTGGTTGTTGTTCGTGACGGCCACGCGGGGGCGGTTGATCGGCAACTGGTTGAAGTTCGCGCCAAGGCGGTACATCTGCGTATCCGCGTACGAGAACATGCGGCCCTGCAGCATCCGGTCTTCCGACGGCTCGATGCCCGGCACCATCCGCGACGGGGCAAAGGCGGATTCCTCGGTCGACTCGAAGTAGTTGTCCGGTACGCGGTTCAGCGTGAGCGTGCCCACTTTGCGTTCCGGGACGCCGGCCCATACCTTCGTATCGTCGAGCGGATTGAAATCGAACGCGTCGAGCTCGGACGGCTTCAGCACCTGAATGTAGAGATCCCACTTCGGCGCGTTGCCGGCCTTCAGTGCGCCATACAGGTCGTTTGTCATCAGGTTCCAGTCGGCGCCGATCGAACCCGGAATGTCCTTCGGACGGAGCCCGTGCATCCCTTGCTCGCTCTTCCAGTGGAACTTCACGTACGTGAACTTGCCGTCGGCGTTGACGAACTTGAACGCATGCACGCCGTAGCCGTCCATGTGCCGGTACGAATCGGGCATGCCCTCGGTCGTGTACAGCCGCGTCAGCATGCTGGTCGCCTCAGGCGCATGCGCGAAGAAGTCGAACGCGAGGTTCGGGTCTTGCACGCCCGTGACGGCGCTCGGCTTGTTCGCATGGACGAAGTCCGGGAACTTGATTGCATCGCGGATGAAGAAGATCGGCAGGTTGATCCCGACCAGATCCCAGTTGCCCTGTTCCGTGTAGAACTTCACGGCGAAACCGCGAGGATCGCGCGCCTGCTCCGGCGAGCCGCGATAACCCATCACGGTCGAGAAGCGTACGAACACGGGTGTCTTCGTGCCGGGCGTGAAGACCTTGGCCATCGTCAGGTCGCTGATGTCGGCGCTCGGCACGAATTCACCGAACGCGCCCGTGCCTCGGGCATGCACGACACGCTCGGGGATGCGTTCGCGATCGAAGCGCTGGAGTTTTTCGATGAGATGCGAGTCCTGTAGCAACGTCGGCCCGTTCGGTCCGGCTGTCTGGGAATTCTGGTTGTCGCCGACGGGCGAGCCGTTGTCGCGCGTCAGTTCGACGGCATGCGAAGAAGAGGCCAGTGCGACGCAGGCCGCGGCGATCACGCTCTGCAAAAAGCGATTCGCGGTGTGTGACATATTGATGAGATTCCTTGGCTGAGGGGGAAGTGCCGACGAAATTTAGTCTTGTCGGGATGGAGAAGGCCAATTGAATCTCGCTAATTGTGTGATAGGAGAATGAAGATTCTGATAAATACTTCGGTTAACTAAGTTAAATCCAGATTGCCATTTTATTCGGAAAATGGCAGCCATCTCAGCCTCCGTCGCCGGACAGCTTGCGATGGGCGGGAAATCAGTTCACTGAGGCATGCGCGACGCGCGCGTGGCTGATAAACCTTCGGCGGACGCTGCCGCCGCGGCACCCACAACCCGGCATCGGTCATCAGCCGGCGCACCGTTTCCTTGGCCAGCCGGATACCGTGGCATTCCCAGAGCTTCTCGCAAGCCAGCGTCGGTCCGAAATCGGCGTAGCGATCTCGGATGATCGACAACGCCCGGTCGGCGGCTCCTGGATCCAGGCGGCGATTGCCGGGCTTCGCTCGGTGTCCCGACACCAATCCCGCCGGCCCGTGCTCACGCAGCTGGGCGACCAACCGGCGGATCTGTCGTGTCGTCAACTCCAGCCGTTCTGCCGCACGCAACGGCTTGAGCTTGCCGTCCGCCACATCCTGAATGACCCTGAACCTGTCCAGCTCGCGCATCGTCATCGTGATCCGTTCCGTTACAGCCATCGAAGCCTCCGGCGCTGGATTCCCAGCGGCCGATCAGCTTACGACGGACCGAAAAGCGGACATCTGAACTTAGCTAGAAGCGGACATTACAACTTAGCCGCTACACCTAGATTTAACGTTGATAATTCACGTTATGTAAAATTCAAGGCATGTCTGGGGAGCCGTGTAGACTAGCCTTGATTGCCTGCAATGCGCTCCAGTGCAGTCAGTGACACTCTGGAAAAGGACGGTATTCCCCTCCCCATTCATCTTCGTATCCGGCAATCCTAAGTCCGGACGCTGTTGTGCCCTCGAATCTCCGGGTCATTGGGTCGAAATGCCATTTCGACGGATCGTGCGGATCAATTGATTGCAATTGCCTGCGCAACTCGGCTGCATTCCAGTGGTCAGGGAAGAAGCTCTTGTTCGTGGCAACGGTTTCCCAACGATTACCGACTTCGATTTCGATCTGTCCTTTGTATGCTCCATGGAGACAGGGGCCACCGAGCGGAGTCACTCGAACGGGATATAGCTTGGGTTCGCCCGGGCCGGCGCCCCAGTCTCGAATTCGCCTTCGCTGTGGACGATTAAGGTGGAAGCCACTCAGTGGCGGGTCATTATTTCGATTGAGATCCCCGAGTATATGCGCAAGGTCCCACGGGAAATTATTATTCGGTTGCGCGCTACTGGATCGAAATCCAAGCGGATCGGTCCAAACTGTTGAATTTGGCCCGTAACGATACAAATTGACTCCAGCAGCCAAGCCTAAAGGGTCCTTGGATATGAAGCCTCCGAGAAACGGGTCGTAGTATCGATGTCGGTTGTAATGTAGCCCTGTTTCTACGTCCCAATACTGCCCTTGAAGACGAATCGGGTTGTAGTCGTTCGTGTTCATTGGAGCCGTCGATCCGCTACTGATGCCCGTAGACCAAACCTCACGTCCGTTGGAATCGATCATTTGGGTTGGGCAACCATTTACATCACGTCGGTAGTAGGAAATCCGACGATTGCGCCAATTTTTGGAACGGGTATTCGCTGCTTCGGCATCGCTAACGCAGGCTAGTGGAACAAACGTGTCTGGATAGTAGACCCATTCTTGGTGTTTTCGAACTCGCCCTTCAGGCTGTCTCGGGGCTTGATCCTCATCGAGCATCAAGCCATAGGGCAATCGATATGCTGGATGTCCTCCATCGCCTTCAGCGAGTTCAGCCACGAGCGCATCGCCGTCCCAAAAAAAGTGGCTAACGCTTCGCCGCGCTGTTGTAGCGAATTGGAACGTTGCTTGCGTTCCTGCACCATGCACTGCGAGAGTCGTCTTCCTGAGTCGACGGCGAAAAGCATCATAGATATACTGCGTTCGAATGTTAAGTGCGCCATCGCCTGGTTCAGAGTCCGACGATCGAGGTCGAGTTGCCAACGACTCGATCAGTAGCCCTTGTGCATCCCATTGGAGTGCCAAATCCTGTTGTGATTCACGTTTCCATATCAAATTTCCTCGCTGATCGTACACCCAGCGGGGATCGTTTGATTCCTCATCAAGAATCCGATTTCCGCGGTTGCCCCTTATGTTGATAATCTTTCTTTGCGGCCCATTTCGAGTTCGAATGCTAAGTAAGTCTCCAGCAGAATCGTATGCGAATTCTTGCAATTTGCCGGTAGGATCGAGGTGTGCGGTCAGCCTTCCTACAGGGTCATACTGGTAACCCTCGGTGCCGAAGCGGGAGTCACCCTTCCCGATCACTTCGCCATTAGCGTTGTACGCATATTCGCTGGCGAACAAAACGCTGGTGCCAGTGAGCAGTGTCTGTTTCGCAAGTAGTCCGTCGGACGTGTACGAGATTTCACGCCGCATCTCTGCTCCAAGATGTTCGAGAATGACTTGTCCGAGTGGATCATGCTCGAATGTAATGGGCATCGCGTCATCGATCTGGATCGAGTTGACTGTATCGAGGGCGTTGTAACCATAGCGAACAGTATGTGTCGTAACGATGCCGCTTACGTTGAGTTGCGTTTGACGCTCAATTCGGTTACCGGCGGCGTCGTATGTATGCAGAATCACAAAATCGTTGCCCTGTCGCTCCTCCGTTACACGACCGACAGCGTCGTAAGCTAGCTCGATTCGACTATCTGGATTTTCTGCGACTATCAAATTTCCATGGCAATCGTAGGAAAAAAAATCAGCACGAATCGCATCAGGTTGCCGTGGATCCGGCATTCGTTTCTGCACGAGACGGTCGAGCGTATCCGTTTCATATTCGATCGTTTGTCCCAACGGATCAATGCTACGCAACAACGCACCCGTTGCGCCGTATTCGTACCGCTGTGGTTGACCCCAGTAGTCAACCTCCTCGACTATGCGCCCCAAGGGGTCGCGCTTTATCTGATGCAGTTGGCCGCGCTCATTGACTATGCCAACCAGACGAGCTTCAGTGTCGTAGCGGTATTCGACCACGCCACCATCCGGTGCCAAGCGTGTGCTGATATGTCCAAGCGGAGAGTATTCCAATTGGGTGACCTCGCCATCTGGATTGCGATAGCGTGTCAGGTTCCCGTTGGCATCGTAACTGTAAGAGGTTTCCCGTTCTCCCTGTTCGATCGCCCGTATGAGGTTGCCGTTGCGATCATATTCGTAGCGACTCATGTGGCCTAACGCGTTGACTGTCGCGATGATATTGGCTCGGGCATCGAAAGTATATCGGGTGCGATGTCCGAGCGCGTCGATTACCTCTGCGAGATTTCCATCGTGATCGTAGTCGAAGCGAGTCACTGCACCTCGTGGTCCCGTATGCCTGACAAGCTGACCAAGCCAGTTGTACTCGTAGTGCATGCGCGTCTGTATCGGTGTAGTCTGCGCAAGCAGATTGCCATGTTCATCCCATGCGTAGTGCCATTGCCTGTCTCCGGGTGCAGTTACACATATCGGCTTACCAAATTCGTTGTACTGGGCGTATACGGCAGTTCCATCCGGTAGCGTCTGCGTAACCAGATTTCCATATTCGTCATATCTCCATGTCGTAGTGCGCCCGGCTGAATCGATTTTTTCGCTCGTACGGCTCCGGGCATCGTATCGATAATTCGTTACGTTCCCGAGTGGATCGATTCTTGCGACCGGTATGCCTCGCTCGTTCGCCTGTAGGATCGTCTGGTTCCCTAGCGAATTTGTGATCCGCGTTTCCCGATGCGTGATGTCGTAGTCAAAGCGGTAGTCGACGAGGCCGCTTTCACCCCACGCGTGATCGACCCGCCACACATCGTCATCGTAGTGTCGATGGCTGTAGTAGAACGTTATTCCCCGCGCGCTTGTGTGACTTGCCATCCGATGATCGTCGTCATATGTGAACCGATGTGGGTGGTTCATCGCATCGAATACGGTAATCAGATTCCCGTTTCGGTCGTGCTCGTAGCTGACGAGGGGGTGGATACGGCCGCTTGTGTCAATTAGCGTCAAGGTAGCGAGCAGACTTGAATGGCTTCCGATCTGGCTACCGGACCTTGGATCACACCTGATAACGCGTCCGGTTTTACCATCGCTCTTCCATTCAACGAGGCGCACCAGGTTTCGATCCGGTCCGCGCTCGAATGTCCACGCGTTGCCGCTGAGATCGGCCATCCGTTCAATGGGAAGAATCAATGCGGCACCCTCAGTGAGCGTGGCTACCGCATGTTTCCAGCGTTCCGGCAACACAAATTCATGTTCGATCCCGGCATACGTACGCAGGACAAGGCGATCATCTTGCCGGTACAAGGCATGTCCATACTGCCAGTCATATACACAAGTCTGTATCCCAACCGTCTCCGGCATCGTGTCGAAAGCCGTCGAGTGATCCGAAAAATATGCGGCGACACCCACTGTTCCTGAGTTCCGCATCAATTTCAAATGGACATCTGCAAGTGTCCTCCAGCCGACGCCAACTGCTCCATCCTGCATATCGTGGCTCGCATAATGGCGATCCCACACCAACGGGAGGCGGCCGGTGATCGTGAAATCGTGTTGCTGTACAACCACTTCTCCCCTGATTGCATCGACAGGCTCTGCGTGAAGCACCTTGCACCGCAGAAATCCCGACTTCAAATGCAATTTATCCGCCAGCGTCTTCGCCCACTCCGACCCGCGGAATGCCTTGAACAAGCCCTTCGCAAGCGCCGCCATGTTGACGATCGGCGGCCCGCCCACCAGCACGGGTCGTCCGGTCGGAATCGGCAGCATGAATGACGTCGGCAACGACAGATGCTCGCGCTTCGTATGCGCACCGTTGTGCGTCGGCGGCTCCAGCCCGAGCGCCCAGCAACTCATTGCCGGCAACGCCAGAAATGCCATCGGGTCGTTGTTCGCGAGGACGGTCTTGCTGCCCATGTACGCTTCCGCGTCGTTCGATGGGTCCGGATCGGGGGGCGCGAACGATTCGCCGAGCGGGAAATGCAGCGCTGGCGCATGGAATGCGTGCGTGCCGGCGGTAGCACGCAGCATTCCGTTCACGAAGATCGGCCGACCTGCGATGCTGCCCATCCCGACGCCGGCACCCATCGCGTTTGCGATATCGCCTGCAGTCTTTGCACCCTTCAGCGCTTGCGCGACAGTCGGATCCTTCGCCAACTTTTGAAGCTCACCGGAGGCGTCTTTGAGCGTGTCGTCGAGTTTCTTCGCGTCGTCCGGATGGTCTTTGAGATATTCGACCGCCTTTTCCTCGACGATCGTGAAGGCGATCGCGCCGATGACGCCCAAGGCGGCGTTCACATATTCGCGCAGGTCGAGCATGAACCCGATATGGGGGTGCGGCAGGAACACGGGCGTCGGGCTCGGCGCCACCAACACCGAATGCAGGTCGACGCCGACGACCGGATCGAGATGCTTGACGGCTGGAAGTGCCACGGTTTCGGCCTCCGCTCAGCGCCCGCCGCGCAACGCAGCGACCTTCTCGCTCAACGCGTTGCGCCGCCGGTCCATCGCACCCAGTTGCGACACCATCCACTCGACAACCATCGGCAGGTTACTGTTCGCCCGCATCGGCTCGTCGATCATCAACCCCGCATCGAGCGCATTGAACCCGGCCTCCAGCGCATGTTCGCGCTCCCCTGCCCGCTCCCAGCACACGGCGCTCATCCGCCACGCCTCGACCGTCATCAACCCATCTTTCGCCGCCGTAGTCGACGCCGCCGCACGCTCGTAGCAGTAAGCCGAGTGCGCATAATCCTTGTGCGTCAAATGCACGCTCGCCTCGCCGAACAACCCGTTCGCAACGAGCTTGTGCCCTGCCGGATGCCCGGCCTCGACCGCGCGCATGCCACTGCTGGCGGCGCTCTGGTAAGCCTCGATCGCCCGCGCCCGATCGCGCCATTTCAGATACGCGGCTCCCGCAATCAGGTGCACGACAACGCATTGATCGAACCACTGCTCGCACTCCGCAACCTTCAGTGCCGCCGCACGCAATTCCTCCAGCCGAGAGGGATTACCGCCTTCGATCATCTCGGTCAGCATCACGAAATGCCGTCGAAACTCACCGCTCGGCCCGCGCTCCCCCGATTCCGCCAGCAGCTCACGTGGCACACTCGCCATCGAATACTTGCCTTGCACGACGCGCACCGCGGTGCGATGCCGTTGCATGAGCGCCGCAAACGGCGCGATATCGATACGCGGTACGACAAAGCGCACACGCTCGGCAAGCTGCGGCGCGACCGCAATGATCGACAGCAAATCGTCCATCCATCGCACCCACGCCGCGTTATCCCGCACTTTCAGCGGCTCCAGCACGAAAACCATCGCCGGGAAAATGTCCGGATGGTGCTGCATCAGGCTTTCGGCAACTGCGAAGAGATACAGCATCGGATTCTTGCCATCGTCGTACGGCGCCTGCCAGTCGGCACGCATGCCCTGAGCATCGGATGCCTCCCGCCGGCTGTCGTAGAATGCGATGAGCTCGTCCGCCAACGCTGTCGCATAACCGGCTTCATTGACGAACGACGCCCGCATGGTCCTGACCGCGCACGACGTTTCGTCCTGGACCTGGAAATACAGCCGGACGAGCTCCGCATCCGTCTCGTCGGTCTGCCAGATCATCAATCGCGCGTCCTGCTCTTTCGCGAAACTCATCCAGTCCGAATGCGCATCCATGAACCTGCGCTCCACCGGATTGGTCGGCTGCCAGTTCTGCATTCGTGCGAGCCTCCGTCAGGGATTCAGTTTCAGGACGGCACCTTCGACCGTGTGTTCGGCGGTCGCCGACGACGTCACCGTCTTGCCGTTCACGCTGTGGCTTTCCGTGCCGGTCGACGTCACGTTGATGCCCTGGATCGCGATCGTGCCGTCGCTCTTCATCACGATGCTGGACATCCCGCAGACGAGCGAAAGCTGGTCGCCGGCGTTGACGGTCACCTGATGCTGCACGTTCGTCGTGTGGTTCGCACCGACGTTGACGGTGTGTTCGCCGCCGACCGTGTGCGTATGGGCATTCGTGATCGTCGACGTTCGCGTGCCGATCTCCTCGGTATGCGCCGAGGCCACCAGCGTCTTCATGTCCTTCGACGTCGTCTGATACATCTGTCCGACGTTCAGCGTCTTGCCTTCGCCGATCGTTTCGGTCTTGGCATGTGTGACCGACTCCGTGTGGCTGCCGCCGATCGTCGCCTCACGATCGGACGCGATCGTCACGGTCTCCTTCTTCCCGACCGTTCGTGTCCGGTTCCCGCCAACCCCATGCGTCTCATCCACCCCGATCTGCGCGACCCGGCTCTTGCCGATATTCACCGTTTCGTTCTGCCCGACGCTCCTTTGCCGGTTGTTCTTCACCTGCATCGTCTCGTCGTTCCCGACCGTATGCGTGTGGTTGTTCCCGACAGAAAGCGTGTGATCGGCCTCCGTCTCCGCATCGAAATTCCGCTCCGCATGCATCCACAGCTGCTCGGCGCCCTTCTTGTCCTCGAACCGGAACGCGTTCGCGTGCTCGGTCGTCCCGCCCGGCGACGACCGCGACAACAATCCGCTCTGCGTCGCACTCCCCGGCAGCCCCCACGGCGGCATCTTCTCGCCGTTGAAAACCCGCCCCGTCACGATCGGCTCGTCCGGATCGCCGTTCAGAAAATCGACCACGACCTCGTCGCCCACCCGCGGAATCTGCACCCCCCCGAACCCACCCCCGGCCCAAGGACTCGACACCCGCACCCAGCACGACGAATCCTGGTTGCTCTGCCCATACCGGTCCCAGCGAAACTGCAGCTTCACGCGCCCATACTGATCGGTCCAGATTTCCTCCCCCGGCGGCCCGACCACGGTAGCCGTCTGCGGCCCATTGGTGCGCGGCCTCGGCGTCTCTCGCGGCGACCGGTAAGGCAGGCTCGACGGCTGCACGATCATCATCGTCTGATGCACGACGGCCTCGGCGCCCTGATCGCTCGCATACGCGTTCTCCTGAAAGCGGTACTGGCACCGCACGATCAAATATTCGCGATTCTGGTCAGCACGCGGGCAATGCTCGAGCGTGAACAGATACCCGGGCGCGGCACCGCGCACGTCCGTCTCGGCACTCGCCCGCTCATGCTCGGCCTGCTGTTCCTCGAGCCTTACGCGGCTGTAATGCGCACCCGGCGCATCGTCGCGATACCCGCCCGGCCATTCGAACGACGCGAAGCTGTCGTGATCGTGACCACGCGGATCGACTTTCTGCGACGAAAGATCGGCGCGCGGCTTCGTATAGTCGTAGTCGGTGGTCTGATGCTTGCCGACGCTTACCTCCTGAGCGGGCAGCCACGCGTCGATGTGCTCCTCGTCGGCGATTGCCGTGCGATCCTGCGCGATGTACGGGATCGTTTCGTAGCCGGGCAACGCGACGTGCGACGACATCGCATCGCACAGCACGAGCGTGTGACTGTCGGCCGCGTGCCGGAAATAGAAATAGATGCCCTCGAATTCCATCAGCCGCGACACGAATGCCGTATCGGTCTCGTTGTACTGCACGCAGTACTCGCGCGGCACATAGGATTCGGTCAGCTTGTTCTCGATCGGAAAGCCATACGGCGCCAGCACTTCCTGCACGATGTCTGGCACGGTGCGGTTCTGGAAGATCCGGCAGTCCGAGCGGCGCGTCGCGAGCCACAGCCACGGCCGCACGACGAGCTCGTAGCCGTAGTGCCGTTCGGCGCGCCGGCCGGCCAGCGTCGCGCGTGCGACGATCCCGTTCAGGTATCGCGTCGACAGGTCCTGCTGCTCGATCCGCACGGTCACGGGCTTGCCGAGCAAGTCCTTCAGCGACAGGCTGTGGCTGTCCGCCAGCGCCTCGATCCGGAATTCGAACAGGCGGCCGAGTTCGTCGCTGCCGTCGAGCGTATGGAATTTCAGGTCGTCGCCGTGCGGGCTGTCGAGTGTGAATACGCGATTCACGTCGTTCCCTCCTCGTCGAACCGGTAAGCGAATTCGCCGCCGGCCGCGCTCACCTCGATCGACGCCAGCGCACGCCCTTCGAGCGTGGCCTCGAGAATCGTGCGGCCGATGCGTGGCATCACGGTATGCGTGAGGATCGCGTCGACCATCCGGCCGCCGGATTCGATGGTCCGGCAGCGTTCGACGATCAGCGCGGTCGCCGCGTCGGTGCACTGCAGCCGGATGCCGTGATGCAGGTCGATCCGCTTCTCGAAGCGTCGCAACTGCAGCTCGACGATGCGTGCGAGCGTCGCATCGGTCAGCGGGTAGTACGGCACGACGGTCAATCGGCCGAGCAGCGCGGCCGGGAACACGTCGAGCAGCGGCGCGCGCAGCGCATCGGCAAGCGTCAGCATGTCGGGCAGGCGATCAGGATCGCGACACAGCTGCATCACGCGATCGGTGCCGATGTTCGAGGTCAGCAGGATCACGGTATGCCGGAAGTCGATGTCGCGCCCCTCGCCATCCTCCATCCAGCCTTTGTCGAACACCTGGAAGAAAATCTCGTGCACGTCGCGATGCGCCTTCTCGATCTCGTCGAGCAGCACGACGCTGTACGGCCGGCGGCGCACGGCCTCGGTGAGCGCCCCGCCCTGTCCGTAGCCGACGTAGCCGGGCGGCGCGCCCTTCAGCGTCGAGACCGTGTGCGCCTCCTGGAATTCGCTCATGTTGATCGTGATCGCGTTGCGCTCGCCGCCGTACAACGTGTCGGCCAGCGCGAGCGCGGTCTCGGTCTTGCCGACGCCGGACGGCCCGCACAGCAGGAACACGCCGTGCGGCTTGGTCGGATCGTCGAGCTTCGCGCGCGCGGTCTGGATCCGCTCGGCGATCAGTTCGACCGCATGCCGCTGGCCGATGACGCGTTCGCCGAGGGTCTCGGCGAGCTTCAGCACGGCCTGTGTCTCGTCGCGCACCATCCGGCCGAGCGGGATGCCGGTCCAGTCGGCGACGACGGCGGCTACGGCATGCGTGTCGACCGCGGGCAGCACGAGCGGTGCGTCACCCTGCAGGCTGGCCAGCGCCTGCTGTGCGGCGGCCAGGCGCGATTGAACATCGGTGCGTGCTGCGGCGGAAAGTTCGTGCGACGGATCGTCGTCGAGCAGCGTCGCGCGCGACTCGACGATCGCCGTCAGCGCTTCGCGCTCGGCCTGCCAGCGCATGTCGAGCCGATCGAGTTCCGTCTGCACGGCGGCAAGCTCGGTATCGATCGCGTCGCGCCGCGCGGTGTCGCCGCTGCCTAGCGCGCATTCGCGCCCGACCCGTTCGCGCTCGACTCGCAGGCCGTCGATGCGCCGCCGCGTGTCCTCGATCGGCGCGGGCACCGCGTGCTGGCTGACGGCAACGCGCGCGCAGGCCGTATCGAGCAGGCTGATCGCCTTGTCTGGCAGCTGCCGCGCGGGGATATACCGATGCGACAGCGTCACGGCGGCCTGCAGCGCGTCGTCGAGCACCAGCACGCGATGGTGGGCTTCGAGTTTCGCGGCGAGGCCGCGCAGCATCGTCACCGCGGCCGCCTCTTCGGGTTCGAGCACGTGCACGAGCTGGAAGCGCCGCGTCAGTGCGGGATCCTTCTCGATGTACTGCTTGTACTCGGACCACGTGGTCGCGCCGATCGTGCGCAGCAGGCCGCGCGCGAGCGCCGGCTTCAGCAAGTTCGCGGCGTCGCCGGTGCCGGCCGCCCCGCCCGCGCCGACGAGCGTATGGACTTCGTCGATGAACAGGATCGCCGGCTGCTCGGACGACATCGCCTCGTCGATCACGCCGCACAGCCGGCTCTCGAACTCGCCCTTCACGCTCGCGCCGGCCTGGAGCAGCCCGATGTCGAGCAGATACAGCGCAACGTCGCGCAGCGACGGCGGCACGTCGCCGGCGGCGATCCGCAGCGCGAAGCCTTCCGCGACGGCCGTCTTGCCGACACCGGCCTCGCCGACCAGCAGCGGGTTGTTCTGTCGGCGCCGCAGCAGGATGTCGACGATCTGGCGGATTTCCGAGTCGCGCCCGACAACGGGGTCGATCTCGCCGGCCCGCGCGCGGGCGGTCAGGTCGACGGCGAAGCGCGCAAGGGCCGACCCTTCCGTGGGCGGTACACCGCGCACCGCGGCGGCGCCGCCGGCGCCCGAGCCCGCATTGGGATGCGCGGCCGGTGACGCCTCCGGCGAGCCGTCGACGATCGATTCGAGTTCGTCGGCGAGCACGTCGGGCACGATGCGCTCGAACTCGCGTGCGCTCGCGTACAGCACGTTGCGCAACTGCGGCGTCTTCAGGATCGCGAGCAGCAGGACGGCGCCGCGAATCCGCGTCGCGTCGTATTTCAACGTGGCATAGACCCACGCGCGCTCGACCGCGTCGTCGATATGCACGGACAGGTCCGACACCGATCCCGCGCCGCGCGGCAGCCGGTCGAGCGCGGCAACCAGCCCGCGGTCGATGGCCGCCTCGTCGATCCCGAAACGGCGCAGCACGCGCTGCAGGTCGCCGTCAGGCCGTTGCAGGAGCTGCTTGAGCCAGTGCGCGAGTTCGACGTACGGATTGCCGCGTAGCCGGCAGAATCCGGTCGCCTGCTCGAGCGTCTCGTAGAGGAGCGGATCGAGTTTTCCGAACAGGTTGGCGCGGCCGATATCGGACATGACGGTTCCCGTTTAGGCGGTTTCGCGATGAAGGGCGGCGCCGGCACGCGGCGGGCCGCCACGGCGCGCGTCGTAGCGGACGACGAGATCGCGTGCGTGCCCCGCTTCGAGCCGCTGCCCGAGCCACGCGGTACGGCCGAGGCCCTGCGGCGCGCCGAGCGCGATCGCCGGTACCGCATCGGCCGCCAGTTCGAGCTGCACGTCCCAGTCGAACTCGATGCCGACGTATTCGCGCACCCATTGCGCGAGCTGCCGCGCGTGCGGGCCGCCCGGCAGGAAGCACCGGTAGGCGTCGAGCGACAGCGGCCCGAGCACGATCCGGAAATGCGACTGCGCGTCGCGCACCGCGATGCCGAGTGCGACGCCGCCGACGCGCAAGGTCGGTCGCGTCGCGCGGATCACGCAGCGCTGCGAGCGTTCGATCGCGACCCAGCGCGGCACGTGCTCGACGATGCGCGCGTCGACGCCGAAATGGCGCCGCAGGATCTGCACGAGCCCTTCCGGATTGCGCGTGTGCCGTACGAGATGGCCTGCATGGAAATAAAGCGCGTGCGGCGCGAGCGTGCCGGCTGCTGGGCGTTCGGCATCGGCCCGCGCGGCCGGCCTGTCGCCATGCGCGGCGCGCCCGACCAGGCTCGCGATGTACGCGTCGAACCGCGCCCTTCCGGGACGATCGAGGCTCACCGTCGGCTGCGCATCGGCCCATGCTCGGTAGAACAGCAGGATCAGCCGGTGATGGAACAGGTCCGCGAACGCGGTGAAGGTCGAGTCGTCGTGTTGCGCTGCGCGTTCGTGCGCGTATTCGGTCAGGTGGGTCGGCAGCGGTCCGTTCGGCCCGAACAGCCCGAAACCGTGGATCGCGATGCGCGGCCGCGCGGTGCCATTGTCATCGTCGTACGCGCCAGCCAGCATCGATGCCGCGAACGCGAGCGACGGCTGCTGCCCGAGCCGCACCGGTTCGTCGCGCGGCCGCGCGGCATGGCCGAGCGGTGCGCGGCCGGGCGACAGCGCATCGAGCCAGCGCAATGCCTCGAACAGGTCGTAGCCATGCGGCGCGGCACGCAGCCGTGCCCACCACGCGTCGCGGCGTGCGTCCTCGGTGGCCGGTCGAGCGCCGGGCGGCGTGCCGTGTTTCATATCGCGGGCCGCCTGCCGATGCGCGCCGGCCAGTGCGCGAGCGTGCCGCGCTGCGCACTGGTCAGCACGCATTCGGCGAACGCGTTGATCGAGACGTGGCGCGCGAAGAACTGTTCGAGCACCGCGCCGAGCAGGAACGGGCTGTCGCCGGAGAACGCATGGTCGTCCACGGTCACGTCGACCTGCACGCCGCGTCCGAACATCAGTGGCCCGAGCGCCGGCAGCCGCCGGAACACGGGCGAGAATGCGACGCGCCGCACGCCGTCGATCTGCCGGCGCATCGCGGCATCGGCCGGGTCGGCGTGCAGGCCGAGCAGCTCGCGCAGCGCATGCGCGCCCTCCTCGTCGTCGAGATCGGTCATCGTCTGCCGGGCCAGCCCGAGATGACGGATGAGCCGCCAGGCCGTCTGCGCGTCGGCGATCGGCGGGCGCGGCCGCGACGGGCCGCGAATCGCGACGATCCGCTCGACGGGGGCCGAGATGCGCAGCGTGAACGCGTTCGCGTCGCCGGGCGGCAGCAGCAGCGCGAGATCGCGGTTCGTGCACAGCGTGTCGACGGACAGGTAGCGCATCGTTTCGTCGTACGGCGCGCACTGGCTGTCGACGAGCGACACGTAGGCCTCGCTGCCGACGTAGCCGGTGCGTGTGCCGTTCGCGCGAGCCTGCGCGGACACCAGCCGAGGCTCGCGCCGCACCGTGTAGTACGCGCCGTAGTTGCCGTCGTCGCTCGCGAACGACGCGTGAAACGGCCGGAATTCGCGCGACTGGCCGTCGTCGCGCTGCTCGCTCGCGAGCCGCTGCACCGCATAGATCTCGTGGTCGAGCGGCCGGCTGCGGTCGACGACGACATGATGCTCGCGCGCGCCCGGCTGCACCCGAATGCGATCGCCGCGACGCGCGAACAGGTTCACGGCCGGCGTGCAGTTCAGCGCCAGATGCCGCGCATCGACGGCTGCCTCGAGCGCCGCGTCGTGCCGGTCGAACAGCACGGTCAGCTCGCATTCGTCGCCGGTGGCGCGCGCAAGTGCGGCGCGCAGCCCGCCGATGCTGAAGAACAGGAAGCGTGCCGGAAACGCGAAATACTCGCGCAGCAGCCGGTAGCCGTGGAAGCTGCGCCCGTCGTCGGGCAGGATCGCCTGCGCCGGATCGAAACCCTCGTGGACGATCGCGTCGGCGTCGAGCGTGTGCAGCCAGCGCGGCGGCTGCCCCGGGTCGTGGCAGACGGCGCCGAGCGCATGCGCGGCGATCAGTTCGAGCAGATGCAGCGCGTCGCGCTCGGGGCCTGCGAGATGAAAGGTCAGCCGATCGAGCGACAGTTGCGAGAGTTTCGTGCCGCCGCGCGCCTTCAGCCGGATGCGCAGCGTGCCGCGCACGTCCTGGCGCGCCGGCACGGCGCCGCGCGGCAGCCACGACGGCGCGCCGGTGACGGCCGCATCGGTCAGCTCGAGCGGCCACAGCGTCAGGTCGTGCGCGGTGCGGAATTCGCACGCGGTCTGCTCGGACGCGGCCGGCCGCGCGCGCAGCGCGGTACCGGCCGGCAACCGCCAGCCCTGCGCGAGGCTGCCTTCGTTCAGCATCGGCGCGAAGCGCATGATCGCCATCGACGGCAACGGCGCGAGATAGCCGGGATACACGGCATCGAGCAGCGCCTGCGTGAAGCGCGGAAACTCGGCGTCCATCTTCAGTTGCACGCGCGCGGTGAGGAAGCTGAAGCCTTCGAGCAGCCGCTCGACGTACGGATCGGGCGGCCCCGATTCGTGCAGCCGCAGCCGCGCGGCGACTTTGGGGAACTGCTGCGCGAATTCGTCGCCGAGCTCGCGCAGGTACGCGAGTTCGCGGTTGTAGTAGTCGAGCAGGCGCGTATCCATCGTGTCAGCTTCCCGCTGCGGACTGCAGCGACATCGCGCCCGTCTCGAGATCGAGGTCGGAGCGCAGCACGAATTCGACCGGGTGCGGAATCGACCACAGCGTGCCGCGGATCTCGAACAGCAGCACGTTGTGACGCCGCTCGCCAGCGCGCCCGCCCGATGCATCGGCGATGCTGCGGACCTCGACGCTGTCGGGCGCGATGCGCGGCTCGAAGCGGACGATCGCGTCGCGGATCGACGCCTCGACCGACATGCGTTCGACGCCCGACATCGGCTTGCCGACGAGCGGGCGCATTCCGTAATTGAGCACCGACGCCTGCGCGTGCGCGAACGCGGCCCAGTCGACGAAGCCGTCCTCGCCGTTGCGCGTATTGAGCAGCCACGCGAGATCGCGCAGCACGGCCGCGCGCAGGCGCTCGGCGCCGATCCATTGCGTGCCGGGCGGATCGGTCGCACGCTGCGGTGCGTCGTCGGTCAGCCGGTCGAGCAGCGCGGGCTGCAGCCGGTCGCGCATGCCGCCGTGCAGGCCGTTGCGGGTTCCCGGGTCGTCCATCGTCATCGGTCCGCCGTCACATCTCGGTGTTTTCCTTGATGTTCCAGCCGACCGACACCTCGGCGCCCTTGCCGCCGTTGTCGTTCTGCTGCCAGTACTGCTTCTTCACCTTCGCGGCCTGGAAGCCGTAATGCATCATCAGACGGTCGGCCGCGTCTCCCGGATCGATGCCCGCGACCTGCGCGGACGTGACCAGCACTTCCTGCAGCGTCACGCGCATGAACTCGATCTGCGAGCCGCCGGTCTTGCACGCGGAGATCTCGACCTTCGGCAAATGCTTGCCGCTCGCGCAGTTCTTGATGATCGCGGGCGCGCCCTTGTCCATGTACGCGGCCACGACGAGATCGTTGAAGCTCGCCTTGCCCGCATTGCCGCCGCTGCCGCTCGCCATCGCGCCCGGCTGGCTCGCGCCCCACGTGAACGACTCGATGTCGGTCCAGCCCTTGTGCTGCGCGTCCGCCGATTCGCCGGTCACGCCGTCCACCTTCATAAACATTGCCACGCCCATTGCCGTCTCCGTTTCGGTGCGAAATCAGGTTGAATGCCGGGTTGAGTGCTGTACGGAATGCCGCTTGCTGCTCACTCGTTCGCCGCCTTCGCGGACGGCAGCCGCGAGATCAGCCGCAGCGACACGGTGAGCCCTTCGAGCTGGTAGTGCGGCCTCAGGAAAAATTTCGACGTGTAGTAGCCGGGGTTGTCCTCGACCTCGTCGACGACCACCTGTGCAGCCGCCAGCGGCTTGCGCGCCTTGGTTTCCTGCGACGAGTTCACGGGGTCGCCGTCGACGTAGTTCATGATCCAGTCGTTCAGCCAGCGCTCCATGTCGTCGCGCTCGCGGAACGAGCCGATCTTGTCGCGCACGATGCACTTCAGGTAGTGCGCGAACCGGCAGCACGCGAACAGGTAAGGCAGGCGGCCGGACAGCCGTGCGTTCGCGGTCGCGTCGGGGTCGTGGTACTCGGCCGGCTGGTACAGCGACTGCGCGCCGATGAACGCCGCGAAATCCGAGTTCTTCCGGTGCACGAACGGCATGAAGCCGTTCTTCGCGAGCTCGGCCTCGCGACGGTCGCTGATCGCGATCTCGGTCGGGCATTTCTGGTCGACGCCGCCGTCGTCGGTCGGGAACGTATGGCTCGGCAGCCCTTCGACCGCCCCGCCCGACTCCACGCCGCGGATCGACGAGCACCAGCCGAACTGCTTGAACGAACGGTTGATGTTGGCGGCCATCGCATACGCCGAGTTCGCCCACGTGTAGCGATCATGATTCGCGGCGTCGGTGTCTTCCTCGAAGTCGAATTCGTCGACCGGATTGGTGCGCGCGCCATACGGCAGCCGCGCGAGAAAACGCGGCATCGCGAGCCCGACGTAGCGTGAATCCTCCGACTGCCGCAGGCTGCGCCATGCCGCGTATTCGGTGTTCTGGAATATCTTGGTCAGGTCGCGCGGGTTCGACAGCTCCTGCCACGAGTCCATCTGCATCAGCTCCGGCGACGCGCCCGCGATGAACGGCGCGTGCGCGGCCGCCGCGATCTTCGACAGCTCGCCGAGCATCTCGACGTCGGGTGGGCTGTGATTGAAGTAGAAGTCGCCGACGAGGCAGCCGAACGGCTCGCCGCCGAACTGCCCGTATTCCTCCTCGTAGATCTTGCGGAACAGCGGGCTCTGGTCCCACGCGACGCCCTTGTAGCGCTTGAGCATCCGCCCGACCTCGTTGCGCGATGCCGGCAACGCCTTGATCTTCAGCAACTCGTCGGTCTCGGTGTGCGTGACGAGGTAATGCAGGCCGCGCCACGCGCCTTCCAGCGTCTGGAATTCGTCGTGATGCAGGATCTGGTTGATCTGCTCGGACAGCTTCCGGTCGATCTCCGCGATGATCTGCTTCACGCTGCCGTATGCGTCGGTCGTCATGCCGACCGTATGTTCGAGCGCCTGCTGCGCGAGCGTGCGCACCGCGCGCTCGACCGACTCGCGCGCCTCGGCGGTCTTCGGCTTGAACTCCTTCTGCAGCAGCGCGGCGAATTCGCCGTGTGCGGCGGCCGGTTGCGCGGCGTCGCGTGCATCGCGCGTATCGGCACGGGACTGGACAGGATCATTCATCGCGGGCCTCCGGTTGGGTCGCGTTGCCGCCCTGCGTGTCGGCGCGTGGTTCGCGCACGAGCGTCTTCAGCAGGTCGGGATCGTTGATCGCGCGCTCGATCAGCTGTTCGGCGCCATGCTTGCCGTCCATGTACGACAGCAGGTTCGACAACTCGGTGCGCGCATCCAGCAGCCGGCGCAGCGCGTCGACGTTGCGTGCGATCGCCGCCGGCGAGAAATCGTCGATCTGCTCGAACGTCATGTCGACGCTGAGCATCCCGTCGCCCGTCAGCGTGTTCGGCACCTGGAACGCGACGCGCGGCGCGACCGACTTCATCCGCTCGTCGAAGTTGTCGACGTCGATCTCGAGGAACTTGCGCTCCGGCAGGTCCGGCAGCGGTTCGGCGCGCTTGCCCGCCAGGTCCGCGATGACGCCCATCACGAACGGCAGCTGCACCTTGCGCTCGGCGCCGTAGGTCTCGACGTCGTACTCGATCTGCACGCGCGGCGCCCGATTGCGCGCGATGAACTTCTGTCCGCTGCCTGCCGCCTTGGTTCTGTCCGTCATCGTCCACTCCTTCACATCGATCAGATTGCGTGTACGTTGCCGCCGCCTGGGTCGCGGCCCTGCTTCATTCGCTCCGCTCGCCGCTCAGCAGGTCCAGCTTCGGCAGGCTTTCCGGAGCGAGATCCCGGATGATTTCGTAGAAGTCGAGCGCGAGCAGCCGCTGCGCGCGCCGCAGCAGCAGCGGCGCCGGATGGCTCGGCTCGTGCAGTTCGAAATAGCGGCACATCTTGTCGAGGCCGAGCCGCACGTCGTCGCGGCTCGTGACCTCGGCATCGCGCCAGGCCTGCCCGTTCGGCAAGGTGGCCGGTACGGATGCGGCTTGCGCGGCGCCGGACGCGGCCGGCGTTGCCGGAATCGAACCGTCCGGCGCGGCTGGCTGCGGCACCGGCGCGGGCGCCGGCATCTCGCGGACGATGCGTTGCAACGCCTTCTCCGTATCGCTCTCATCGGGCGCCCATTCGCTACCGAGCCGGTCCGTCACCCGTGCGCGGATCGCGTCCAGCGAGTGCAGCGCGGCGCGCACCGCATCGATCGGCACGCGGCCGTCGTCGCGCGCGGTCGACAGCGCGGCGAGCAGACTGTCGCGACTGACTGCCGCCGGGCCGCCCGCTTCGTCGCGGCCGTCGAGCGCGCGTTCGCCGTCGCGCACGCTCGGGCCGCCGTCGAACAGCGGTTGGCGCCGCGCCGCACGCGCGCACTCGTGCGCACCGGCGACATCGGCGAGCGCGTTCATCCGCGGCGTCGGGTCCGGTTCGCCGTCGGCATCGAGGTGCGGATGAAGGTCGTCCCACCAGCGCTCGAGCAGGCTCGCAACGATCGCGAGCCCGTCCGCGTAACCGGCGATGCCGTGCTGCTCGGTCCAGCTGCGCGCGAGATACGCGACGACGCGCAGGTCCTTCGTCCGCTCGCTCAGCGCGAGCGCGAGGCGCTCGACCGTGCGCCAGTCGGGCATCTCGGCCGGGATCACGGTGTCGCCGTACTGCTGCTCGGCGCGCGGCGTCGCCCGCTCCTGAAGCTGCTGGAAGTCGGCGTCGTATTCGAGGTTCGGGCCGCATGGGGCATCGGGCGCGACGTCCGCGAGCACCCGGCTGATCGGATCGGCGCGCGGCGTCGCCGCCGGCAGGCCCGGCGAGGGCGAGGACAACGCGGCGGCGGCTAGCGCCGCTTGGCTGACGTCATTCGAATGCATAGTCGATGCTGACCGGTTTGCTGCCGAAGTCGATCGCCACGGTGCGGTGCAACGGCGGCAGCGAGCCGTTGCGAATCTCGATCTGATAGACGCCCGGTGTCAGCGACACCGAGCGCAGCGGCGGGCTCGCGCCGCGCCGAGCGCCGTTCACATACACATCGCCCCACGGGCGTACGTTGAAGCGGACCTGGACGGTTTCCTGCTTCGTCGGGCGCTGCTCGGCGGCGGCCGGCGCACTGACCGCGGCGACGGCCATGTCGGCCTCCGACGGCAAGGTTCGCGCCGGAACGGACGCGTTCGCGGACGGCGACGCGGCGGCCTCCGACGGTGGCACGTTGACGACGCGCTCCGATGCGTCGAGGCTGCCGGCCGGTGCGATGGTCGAGCTCGAACCGGATGGCGACGGCGTGGCGCCCGCGATGTCCGTGGCGGTCGTCGCCACCTGCGGCGCGGGAACCGTGGCTACGACGGCGGGTGCGCTCGCCGGTGTGGCGGCCAGCGCCGGCGGCGGCACCTGTGTGGACGATCCGGCCGGCAGGCTCGACGGCGGCACGACGATCGGCGTCGGACCGTGCTGGGTGAGCATCGCATCCGGTGTGCTGGCCGAGGAAGCGGTGCCGGCCAGCGGCTGGCTCGCACCGGCTTCGGTTTCATCGGCGATCCGCGTCGGGCGCGACAGATAGGTCGCGGCGATGCCGACGGCGATCAGCGCGACCAGCGCGCCACCTACGTAGGTCGGTATGCGCCGGTTTCCTGCCGCGATGAACGACGGGCGGCGCGGGGGGCGAGCCGGCGGTGATGTACCCGGAGGTGACGCTGAAGTGGAAGCACCCGCCTTCGACGCCGAAGACGTATCATCTTCCGGCCCATCGCGTTCGGCAGCGGGCGTGACAGACAACGTATCCGGTGTGCTTACTGGACTTTCCGGCGGCTCAGGCTTCGACGACCGTCCGTCCGATGCCGCATCGCCCGACGCCGTCCCGCCTTCACCGACAGCTGTCGCGGCCACAGCCGACGCTTTGTCCGCCGGGCCGGAAGCACCGGAAGCACCGGAAGCACCAGCCACGCCCGAAGCCTCGGAAACACCCGAAGCCGCCTTCCCTTCCCCGCCGCCCCCCGCATCGACCACCGGCGGCGCAACGGCCGCGCCATACCCGCCGCCCGAGCGGTCGACGTCCCGCAACCCGAGTTCGGCCGCGAACGCCGCGACCGACTCCGGCCGATCCGGGATCCGCAACTGCAGCGCGTGATCGATCGCCGCGAGAAACGCCGGGCTGTACATCTCGCCGGCCGGCAACTCGCGCGACGCGAGCGGCCGGTACGTGTCCTTGATGCTGCGCACGACGGCCGCCGGCGGCAACTCGCCCGTGATCATCGCGTGCATCACCGCGCCGAGCGCATAGAGATCCGTCCACGGCCCCTGGCTGAACGCGGGATCGTCGGTGTACTGCTCGATCGGCGCGTAGCCGGGCTTGATCATCATTGCGCCGTCGTCGACGAGATCGCCGATCCGTTTGCGTGCCGCGCCGAAGTCGAGCAGGATCGCGCTGCCGTTCGGGCGGATCAGCACGTTGTCGAGCGCGACGTCGCGATGAAAGCATTGCGCGCGATGCAGCGTGTCGAGCGCGCCGAGGAGCGCGCCGACGATGTGGCGCAATTGCGTCTCGCTCATCCGCACGCCGCCGTCGAGCAGCTGCTTGAGCGTGCGTCCTTCATAGAACGGCATGACCATGTACGCGGTGCCGTGGCTTTCCCAGAAGTGCAGCACCTTGACGAGCCCCGGATGGTCGAATTGCGCGAGCAGGCGCGCCTCGTTCAGGAACGCACCGCGTCCCGCGTCGAATGCCTGCGCGAACCGTTCGGAGCGCAGCGACACCGTGTAGTCGCCGCCGCGCGTCGCGAGCATCGACGGCATGTATTCCTTGATCGCGACCGCGCGCCGCAGCGTGCGGTCGAATGCACGATAGACGATGCCGAAACCGCCGATGCCCAGCACCTCGTCGAGCTGCAGCTCGCCGAGGCGATGACCGAGCGGCAGCGGCCGCACCGTGAATTCGGGCGCGCCGCCGCGGGTCGCCGTGTCGTGCTCGTTGTCTCTCGATAAAGGGTCCTTCATGTCTACCTCGCGATACCGCATCCGGGTTGCCCGCCGCCGGCCGCTAGCCGCCGAACAGCGTCATGAACAGCGCGTTGTCGGGCACGCCCGTATGCGCATGCGTGCGCAGCGGCGAGCCGTCGGCGCGATTGGTCCACCAGAAGCTCGTCCCGCCGTGCGGATCGAAATAGCCGGACAGCCCGGGCCATGCGGCGAGCGCCGGCCGTTCCGGCAGCGTCGACGGCATCCCGTCGACGGCTTCCGCGGGTAGCCCGCCGCCCGGCGCGAGCCGCACGCGCTCGAGCGTCTGCTCGAGATCGACCGGCGCGCGCGCATGCCGGATCGCGTCGAGCAGCGCATGGCCGATCTGCCAGTAGAACGCGTCGGCGGTGTCCGGCAGCCCGTTCCAGTCGTCGGCCGCCGGCATCGGCAGCGTCACGATCACCGGGTAGTAGCGCCCGACGCGGTCGCAGCTCGGCGCGAGACAGCCCGCCTGCACGCACGACGCACCGGCGCCCGCCGGCACCAGGAAATTCCAGACCGGCGCGACCGTGTAGTGGCGCGCGATCTCGTCCGGGCCGCGCTGGCGCATCGAGGCCATTCCCTGCTGAAGCCAGCGTTCCCACCAGAGCGCGAGCGCGTGCGGCAGACGGCTGTTCACGAAGTCGCCGGCGCCCGGAATTTTTCCGTACCAGGCCGGGGCGTCGCCATCGGCGCGCGTGAGCGGCGGGATGCGGCTCATTGCTTCGGAGGGCATGTAAAGGACTCCATCTGGGGCAGCCTGAACGGATTGCGGACACTGCCGGCATTCACCTGTAGCACGAGCGGTTTGCCGTCGACGGTGAAGCGCGCGATCATCTGGTCCGAGCCGCGCCCGGCCGACACGGCCGCGCGGTCGAACAGCCGATGCAGCGCCCACGGCCCGCCGGTCGTGAAGCCGTCGGTCGCGCCGGCCTGCCCCGACACCTGCAGCCGCACCTGGTTGCTGCCGCGCGGGCCCGGCCAGTCCACCGCGCTCTGCACGAGCGGGCCGTGCGCGTAGCGGACGATCTGGCCGTCGACGTCGAGCACCATCTCCGTGATCGACGGGTCCATTTCGAGCGGCTGGATCTGTACCTTCAGTTGCGCGGTGCGCGCGCCGCCGCCGAAATAGGCGTCGCGGATCACCGCGGCCTTCTCGAACGACGCAAGCATCGCCGTCGCCGCCGGATCGGCGTCCGCATTGCGGTTCGCGAAACGCCACGGGTGCGACGTCGTATCGACGATCGACTGCAGGTTCTTCTGGAAGAAATCGTCCATCAGGCCACCCGGCGCGAACATCTGCGCGAAGTCCGCCGGTGCGACGTCGCGCGACGCTCCGCGCGCGAACGGATAGCGGCCCGCGATCGCCTGCCGGCAGAAGTCGCCGACGTTCGCGCCGGCCCGCTGCGCGACGCTGCGCTGCTCGACGGTCGCGACGCTGCCGTTCGCGACGTTCGACAGGTCGTCGAGCACTTCGCGGAACGGCGTGGGCAGCCGCCCGGCCTGCGCGCGCAGCCGCGCGGGCGCGTCGGACGGCGGCGGCTGGGCGCCGCTGCGCAGCGCGTCGTCGGTGGCGGTCAGGTACGTATAGAGCGCGTCGATCGACTTCAGCACCGCGTCGAACGCCTGCGCCTGGTCGCCGCTGCCCGGCGCGAACGCACGCAGCCCGGCGAAGTGGCTGTCGACCACCTGCTCGGGGCTTGCCGGCGCCGCCGCCGATGGATTCGCGTCGCTCGTGCCCTGCCCCGCGAAGATCTGCGACAGCGAACTGCGCGCCTCGTCGACCTTGTCCTGGGCGCGCGACGCGAGATTGCGCGCCCCGCCCGGCGCATCGCCGAGCGCCGTGTCGCGCGCCAGCGCGATCATCAGCCGGGTGAGCGGCGAATCCGCCGACGACAGCGCACGCGCGACCTGGATGCTCTGCGCAAGCGTTGCCGTGTGCTGCAGCTTGATGTCGGCGAGATAGTCGTCCCAGATCTTCAGGTAGTCGTTCAGGTACAGCTGGCGGATGTCGCGCGCCCACGCGGCAGCATCGTTCGGCCCAGGGATCTCGGACAGCCCGAGGTTCAGCACCCACACCTCCTCGTGCCCGTACGCATCGACCTCGCCGGCGAGGCGCGGCGAGAACACGTTGCGATAGCCGTTGCGCGTATAGAGGCCCGGCACGCCTTCCGACAGCGGCTTGCCGCCCTGGCGGCGGAACACCAGCGATGCGTCGGGCCCCACCGCGCGCGCGACGCTGAAGTCGAACGCGGAAGTCGCCGGCCGCAGCGTGCGCGTGAGCTGGCGGTACAGCCGCTGGGAGAACGGCACCTGCCGCAGCCGGTCGCGCACGTCGGCCACGAGCCGCTCGTTCATCGGATACGGCGACACCGCCACCCGGTTGCCGAACAGCGCGGCAAGATGCGCGCGCAGCGCCGAGCGTTCGGCCGGCGAGAAATCGGGCGGCAACGAGCGCTCCATTTCGAGGTCGACGACGGCCTGCACGAACGCGGGATCGTAGTGCGCGCTGTCGTACAGCATCAGATAGGCCTTCAGCGCCGCATATGCGTAGTCGGTTTCGTCCGGCCGCGCATCCCTCAGCGCGGATTCCATCCGGCGCGCGGCGATCGGCAGCAGCACGTCGTCGAGCGCGCGCCGGTACACGGCGTCGACGGCCTCGTCGATCTTCTCGCCCTGGAAGAGCCCCCAGCGGTACGCGAGCGGCGGATGCGACCGGTCGACGCCGCCCGCATTCGCGAGCCCGCCGAGCGCATCGAGCACCGGCAGCAGCCGTGCGATGTCGGCCGCATCCGAGAACTTCGCGCTGGCGATCTGCGCATCGACGGCAGGCACGCGCTGCGCGATCCGGTCGAGATACGCGCGATTGTTCGAGTAGCTGCGCAGCCACGCGGCTAGCGCGATCACGCTCACGACGGCCAGCAGCGCGTAGCCGGCGATCTGCAGCACGCGCCGCTTCTGATGCCAGCGCAGGTCGCTGCCGGCGAGCGCGGCTTCGCGAAAGATGTGCTCCTGCAGCAGCGATTTCAGAAAGAAGCTGCGCCCGGTCGAGCCGACCTGCGCGACCGGCGGCACGCCCTCGATCTTCAGGAAGCGCTTGATGCCGCTCATCACGCGGTCGAACGCGGTGCCTTCCTGCGTGCCGCTCGTCAGGTAGACGCCGCGCAGCATCGGCATCGGTTCGAAGCTCGACACGGAAAACACTTCGGCGACGAACTGGCCGAGCATGTCCTGCAGGTCGGCGACCTGCTGCGGCAGCAGGTACGCCATCTCGCGCTGGCGCGCATCGGTCTGCGTGGCGAGCAGCTCGGGCAGCCCGTCGTTCAGCCGCTGGTGCAGCAGCCGGTATTCGCGGTCGAACGCGGCGCGCAGGTCGAAGCCCGGCGCCTCGCTCTGCGCGAGCGGGAACGTGAATCCCCACACCTGCGCGCACTCCGCGCGGCCGAAGCCGCCGAAGTACTCGGCGAAGCCGGCCAGCAGGTCGGCCTTCGTCACGAGCAGGTAGACGGGAAACCGGATGCCGAGCTGCGCGCGCAGTTCGAGCAGCCGCTTGCGCAGCACCATCGCGTGCTGCGTGCGCTCGGCTTCCGACGCGCCGACCAGGTCGGCGACGCTGATCGTCAGCATCGCGCCGTTCAGCGGCTGGCGCGTACGGTATTTCTTCAGCAACTCGACGAAGCCCTTCCACTCGGCTTCGTCGAGCACGCGATTGCCTTCGTGCGTCGTGTAGCGGCCGGCCGTGTCGATCAGCACCGCGTCGTTCGTGAACCACCAGTCGCAGTGGCGGGTGCCGCCCACGCCGCGAATCGCCGCGCGGCCAAACTGTTCGGCGAGCGGAAAGCTGAGCCCGGAATTGACGAGCGCGGTCGTCTTGCCCGAGCCCGGCGCGCCGATGAACACGTACCACGGGAGCTGGTACAGATACTGGCGCGACATCCGGTCGAACCAGCGCGCCAGCCCCTTGCGCGCGGTATCGGCCTGCCCGAAGCGGACTTTCTTCAGCAGCGTCGCGGCCTCGTCGAAGCGGCTGCGCAGCTCGTCGAGCTGGGCCTTGGCCGGATCGTCGGCGGTGGCCGGCCCGGGCGCGGCTTCGCGCAACTGGTTGAGCAACTGCGCATTCAGGCGGCTCGCATGCCAGCTTCGCCACGCCACGCGCGCGCCCCACGCGGCGAACAGCACGGCGATCGTCACCGCGCGCGCCCAGGCGCTTTCGAGCGGCTGGACCTCGGCGAACGCGAACAGCGGCCCGGCGAGCCACACGAAGCACGCGAGCAAAACCAGACCGGCGAAGGTCCAGATCTCCCGCGACGGCAACGGCCGGACGAAACGCGCGACAGCCTGGTTCATGTCAGTTGGCCCCCTGCGTCGCGCTCGCGCCGACGGCGGCACTGCCGGGCGCCGGCAGCAGCGTGATCTCGACGCGCCGGTTCAGCGCGCGGTTCGCGGGCGTATCGTTCGGCGCAACCGGATCGAGCGTGCCGCGCCCTTCCGCCGCGAGCCGCTCCGGATGGTCGAGGCGCGCGGCGATCATGCTGCGCACGGCCTCCGCGCGTTCGCGCGACAGGTCCCAGTTCGACGCGAAGCGTGCGGTATGCACCGGCGTGTCGTCGGTATAGCCGGTCACGCGCACGTTGCCGGGCACCTGGTTCAGCGCATCCGCGACGCGCGCGAGCACCGGCGCGTAACGATCGATCACCGACGTCGAGCCGGACTTGAACAGCCCGTCGCCGCGCAGCACGATCACGCTGCGATCGGCGTCGTCGCGCACCGACACGAGGCCGGCTGCGATCTCGGGCGCCAGGAATTTCGCGACGCGCGGCGCCGGCGCCGGGCGCGGCGGTGCCTGCGCGGGCTGCAGCTTCGGCACGTGCAGCGCGTCGATCGATGCGAACAGCTGGTCCGAATGCCCGGCAAGCGCGAGGCGCAGCCCGACGAACACGCCGAAGCCGATCAGCAGCGCGAGCGCCACGCACACCCACAGCGGCACGACGAAGCGGCGCGACACGTCGCGCGTGACGACGTCGCGCCAGTGCGGCGACAGCGCGGGATCGAATTCGCCGCGCACCGAACGGATCGTGTGGGCCAGTTGCCAGCGCAGCGCATCGAGTTCCGCGTGACCGTTGTCGAGCACCCGATAGCGGCCCTCGAAGCCGAGCGCGAGACAGAAGTACAGCAGCTCCAGCAGGTCGAGATGCTGGCGCGGCTGCTGGGACAGGCGTTCGAGCAGATGGAAGAACTTCTCGCCGCCCCAGGTTTCGTTGTGGAACGACACGAGCAGGCTGTGCGACGACCACACGCTGCCGCCCCACGGCGTCAGCGCGGCTGCTTCGTCGAGCGCCGTGCACAGACAGTAGCGCGCGCCGATGATCGCCTCCGACGGCACGCCGGCTTCCTGTGCGCGCGCCTCGAACTGGCGGATCTCGACGACGAGATGCTCGCGCAGCCACGCCGGATTCGGATGATGGACGGTCGAGCGGATCTGCGGCACCAGATTGAGCAGCGGGTTCGCGGCCGCGACGAGCGGGTTCGTGCCGCTCGCGGCCCAGCGGCCGGGGCGCGGCTGCGTGGCCGTCGGCCCGGCCGCACCGGACGCCGTGGCCGGATGCATGCCGCCCGGATTCGGCGGCACGAATCCGCCTGCGCCGGCGGAGATCGAATCGGAGGAAGAATTCATCGCGCTATCCCGCCCTCACCCGCGTATCGCCCAGAACTCCATCGAGAGCCCCGGGAATTCGCCGGCGAAATGAAATGCCAGACCGCCGGAGCGCGCCAGTTGCTTCCACAGGTCGCTGCCCTTGTCGATCTCGAAGTACGTATGACCCGCGTGATACGGGATCTGCCGCGGCGCGACCGGCAACTGGCGCATCGTGATGCCCGGCAGCTGCAACTGCACCAGGTCGCGGATCCGCTCGACCGGGCCGAGCTTTGCCTGCGCGGGAAAGCGCGCGCGCAGGCTGTCGGCCGGCACGTCCGCGCGCACCGCGAGCACGAAGCCGGCCGTGTCGCGCAGCGCGGGATCGGCGAGTGTCGCGACCCGGATGCCGTTGCCCGCGTCGCGCAGCTCGATCTGGATCGCGTTCTGCTCCAGCACCGTCGACAGCGACCGGCGCAGCTCCGTCATCAGTTCGGCGAAGCTCGTGCGCAGGTCGTCGTGCACGTAGACCGCGAGCGACTGCGGGCGCCGCCCGGCCGCCGTGAAGGTGCTGAGGTCGCACGCGAGCTTCAGCCAGTCGCAGAAGAGCGTCTCAGGATGCGTCGCGACGTCCTGCTGCGCATGCCAGGTCAGCGCCAGATAGCGGTTCACGAGCTGCAGCAGCAGGAAATCCGCGACTTCCGACACGCCGCCGCGCCCCGGTTCCGACAGGCGCTCGCCCAGCGCTTCGCTGCGCTGCGTGAGCAGTCCGTGCAGTTCGCGCGTGTACGCCAGCAACGCGGCATCGCGCTGCGCGACGAGGCGCGGCGGAATGTAGCCGTCGTCGACGAGCAGCCGCGCGTCGGTGCGCCGCTCGACGATGCGTACGACGCCGAGCGCATGCCAGTCGCCCGTCAGCTCGGTGGCGAGCATCAGCCGGACGTTCAGGCGCCCCGTCTGCAGCAGCGCGGGGCCGAGCGCGACCGCGTTCGCATCGGCCACTTCATGCTCGCGCACGACGTAGCGCGCGACGTCCGCATTGCCCCCGTTGGCCGCACCGGCGCCGAACGACACCTCCTCGCCGCCGCCGCGCCACAGCGGCAGCGCGAGCACGACGAGCTGGTCCTTCGCATCGGCCGGCACGTCGAGCGGTTCGGGCAGATCGTCGGGATGCGACAGGTCGAACGGCGTGCCGTCTCGCATCACGCCCGCGGCCGCGCGCAGCGCGACCTTGCCGAGTGCGAGTTGCTCGCGGTCGATCTCGAGCGTGTCGAAGCCCCAGTAGAACCCCTGCAGCGGCAGGCAGCGCAGCGCGACGTAGCGTTCCCAGTGCCGTTCGAGCTGCTGGAAATGCTGCGGCCGCAGGAACATTCCTTCGGTCCACACCACGCGCTGACGCAATGCGGCGACCGGCGTCGCGGACATCGTCGGTTCCGTCATGGGCGCCCCCGTGCGTCGTTCAACGCGAGACCGCCGTTCCTGACCGCGATCGACAGCTTCAGCTCGCCGGGCGACGTCTGCCAGAACTTGTATACGTTGAGCTGCTTCGCGCGCGGCAGCGGCACCGTCAGGCGCCAGCGGTTCTTGTCGAGCATCCGGTATTCGGCGACCACGCCGATCGCGCCGGCCTCGACATTGCCGCGGTAATGCAGCGTGCGCGATTCGCCCGGGCGCAGGATCACGCGGTCGGTGCCGAGCAGGTCCGCGCCGAGGATGTTCTCGGGCTTGTCCTGGAGCGAGAAGAAGTCCGCACCGTCGAACGCCGACGCCGCGCGCAGCTGGAACACCTTCAGCACGATCGGCGAAGGCTTGCGGTTGACGTCCGGGTTGACGTCCGGCGCAACGTCGACCGTGATCGCATACGGCACCGCGGCGGCACGCTCGGTCGCACCGCATCCGGGCAACAGCAATGCACATCCCAATACGATGAACCCGCTCGACCGCCATCGCATATTTCACCCTCGCAGCGCAATAATCCCCCCGCCGATTTCCATACGCGAAATTGGCGCTCCGCCTTAAAAAGGGACAATCAATTGACCGGTAATTATGTGACTTGCATATCCTTCTACTGAAATTTCATTCGGCAATTTATTCTTGTAAAAAGCCGGGTCAAATCGCCAATTACGGGCCGGGATCGAAATTGGGGAGGTGACGATGGATTGAATTGAAGTCGGTCATTTTGAGAAGACGTGTTAATCCGACCGGTTCGCCGCGGCGGCCCGGTTCTATTGCATGGATACTTGCTGTATGGACGCAGAACCCAGGCTCGCCGGCTGTCGACGGTGGGTGGCTCGCGCCCCATGGGTCGTGCGCGGCTGTTTGCATGGCCCGAATGACCGGCCCGCTTTTCCGGTCATTGACGGGCGCCGAACAAACAACTGACGAATCCCAAAAGCACAGCGAACTATAGAATCGATTTTCAGGATTAACAAGCCGAAAACCCGTAATCGATTTGAGTAACAACTCGAATGTAATTTGCAAAATGAAACAAAACGTAACGGCGGCTTCGATCGGCATGATTGGCACTAGAATCCAACAGCGTTTGTTCATCACCTTCCAATTACGCAAATATTTCATTTCAGAATGAAAGGCCGATCAACGATCGTGATTTTTCTCGGCGCCTTGTTGCTGGGAATCGGCGGGTGCAGCACGTCGCCCACCCAGTCGGCGGCGCGCGCTGCGGTCGACAGCGCGCGCGCCGCCTATGGCGTCGGCGACTACGGGCGCACGATCGCGATCCTGAGCCGCGCGAAGGAGATCGACGGGGCCGACACCGATACGCAGGTTGCCGCGCACAAGCTGCTCGCGTTCAGCTATTGCGTGACGAACCGCATCGCGCAGTGCCGCGCCGAATTCTCGAAGATTCTCGACCTCAACCCGCGCTTCGACTTGTCCCCCGCCGAGAAGGGGCATCCGATCTGGGGGCCCGCGTTCGAATTCGCGCGCCGCAGACATGCGTCGTCATCCTGACCGAACCGGTTTCCCCGCGAGCGCTTCATCACCGAGCGACGTATGACATGCAACTGATCGTGATCGAACACGCCGGCGAGCCGGTCGAAAGCGACTCCTACGACGCCGTCGTATTCCACCCGCCCGGCGGCACCATCGGCCGGGCCACCGACAATCATCTCGTGCTGCGCGACGACACCCGGCAGATCTCCCGGCTGCAGGCCCTGCTGCAGGTCGGCGACGACGCGTGCCTGCTGAAGAACCTGAGCAGCGTGTCGACGATCGAGGTGAATCGCGAGCCCGTCGGCTATGCGCAGGAGCGCCCGCTCAATACCGGCGACATCATCCGCATCGGGCCGTACGTGCTGAGGGCCGAGCGTGACGACGGACAGGACGCACCTGTCGTTGACATGCCCGCCGATGCCGGCGCGCGCGCCGACCCGCCGCGCGCGCCGGAAGCGGCCGCGCGCACGCATGGCGAAGCGAAAGGCGCCGGCAACCGGCTGTGGGGGCTGCTGCAGGATCGCCTCGTGCCGCGCGGCAAGGCGACGGACGCCGGCACGCGGTCCGGCACGGCACGCAAGAACGCGGAGCAGCCGGCGAGCCGCACCGCGCCGGCCGCATCCTCGGTGCCGTCGCAGCGCGACCTGAATCAGCTGTCGATCGATCCGCTCGACCTGTTCGCGCAGTCGTCGCCCGATATCGGCGCATCGGGCTCGGCGTCATCGGCCGAACGCGGCAACGCGGGGCGCGACGCCCCCTCCGCGACGCAGGCCGACCATGCGCCCGAGTGGACGCAGCACGTGCGCGTGCAGCCGGCGGCGCCGCATGCCGAGACGCAACCGGCCGACGCGCCGGCCCCGCAGCCGCGCCGCGTGCCGACGCCCGATGAATTGCTGAGCGCGTTCTTCGAGGGCGCCGGCCTCGATACGGCTGCGGAATCGCATCAGTGGTCGGCCGAGCAGCTGTACATCGCGGGGCAGTTGCTGGCGCTGTTCGCGAACGGCACGGTCGAGCTGCTATCGTCGCGCAGCATCCTGAAGCGGGAGGTGAAGGCGCACATGACGATGCTGCTCGATCGCGAGAACAATCCGCTGAAGCTGCTGCCGGACGGCGGCGCGGTGCTGCGCCAGATGTTCGGACTGCCGCTGCCGGGCTTCATGTCGCCGCAGAGCGCGGTGAGCGACGCATTCCAGGATCTGCATGCGCACCAGATCGGCATGGTCGCGGGCATGCGCGCCGCGCTGATGGACCTGCTGACGCGCTTTTCGCCGCAACGGCTGCGCGAGCGCGACGATGCGATGCGCTGGTACGAGAAGCGCGTGCCCGCGCTCTACAAGGCGAGGATGTGGGATCGCTACGCGGCGACCCATCGCGACACGGTGTTCGCGATCGAAGACGATTTTGCGTCGGTGTTCGGCAAGGCGTTTCTCGCGGCGTACGACGCGGAAGTGGAGAGCTATCGTGGCAGCAGCCGGCATTGAGCGGCGGGCGCTGCCGGTGCCGCATCGCGACGGACGGAAATAATGTCGCGCATTCGCCTTCGTGCGCCGTGGGTCCCGTGCTCGACTGGAACGACCGCCACGACCGGGCGTCGTTGACGCGATCGGCGCGGGCATTGCCGGATCACGCGCGGCTTGCGCCCGCGCCCTGTGCGAGCGCAAGCCGCAATGATATGCGACGGCACCGCACGATGCGGACGCAACCATCCCGTACGGAGCGCAGAAAAAAGGCCGGGCAGAACGCCCGGCCTCCGGCAACGCGACGTGCGCGCCGCGCAAACGGCAGCACGCATGCGGTCGAACGGTCGTCAGACCGCCATCACCGTCACCGACTTCGTGACGAGATACGGCTCCAGCGCTTCCGGCCCACCTTCCGACCCGTAGCCCGAATCCTTCACGCCGCCGAACGGCATTTCCGGCCACGGCGTCGCGGGCTGGTTGATCCACAGCATCCCGACTTCGAGGCGCTGCGTCAGCAGGTGCACGTTCGCGAACGAGCGCGTGAACGCGTAGCCGGCCAGCCCGAACGGCAGACGGTTCGCTTCGGCGATCGCGTCCTCGAGCTTGTCGAAACCGCGGATCGCGGCAACCGGGCCGAACGGCTCGTTGTTGAACACGTCCGCTTCGAGCGGCACGTTCGCGATCACGGTCGGCGCGAAGAAGTTGCCTTCCGAGCCGATCCGTTCGCCGCCGGTCTCGATGCTCGCGCCGACCTTGCGCGCGTTGTCGACGACCGACGCCATCGCGGTCAGCCGGCGCGGATTCGCGAGCGCGCCGAGCGTCGTGCCTTCCTCGAGGCCGTTGCCGACCTTCAGCCCTTCGGCGTGCTGGACCAGCGCGCGCGTGAATTCGTCGCGGATGCTGTTGTGCACGAGGAAACGCGTCGGCGAAATGCACACCTGGCCCGCGTTGCGGAACTTCGCACCGCCGGCGGCCTTCACCGCCAGCGCGACGTCCGCATCTTCGGCGACGATCACCGGTGCGTGGCCGCCCAGTTCCATCGTCGCGCGCTTCATGTGCTGGCCTGCGAGCGCCGCGAGCTGCTTGCCGACCGGCGTCGAGCCCGTGAACGTCACCTTGCGGATCACCGGATGCGGAATCAGGTACGACGAGATTTCCGCCGGATCGCCGTACACGAGACCGATCACACCGGCCGGCACGCCCGCGTCGACGAACGCGCGCAGCAGCGCGGCCGGCGATGCCGGCGTTTCTTCCGGCGCCTTCACGAGGAACGAGCAGCCGGTTGCGAGCGCGGCGCTCAGCTTGCGCACGACCTGGTTGACCGGGAAATTCCACGGCGTGAATGCCGCGACCGGGCCGACCGGTTCCTTCACGACCGTCTGCTGCGCGCCGAGATTGCGCGGCGGCACGATCCGGCCGTACACGCGGCGGCCTTCGTCCGCGAACCATTCGATGATGTCGGCGGCCGACAGCACTTCGACACGCGCTTCCGTCAGCGGCTTGCCCTGCTCCTGCGTCATCAGCGCGGCGATCGCGTCGGCGCGCTCGCGCACCAGCGCCGCCGCCTTGCGCATCGTCGCCGCGCGCTCGTGCGCGGGCACCTTGCGCCATGCTTCGAAACCGCGCTGCGCCGCAGCCAGCGCGCGATCGAGATCGGCGATGCCCGCGTGGGCCACCTTGCCGATCGCCTTGCCCGTCGCCGGGTTCACGACGTCGATCGTCTTGCCGCTCGCGGCGTCGACCCACTCGCCGTCGATCAGCAGTTGTGTATCCGTATAAGTCACGTTAGCCATCCAGACACCCCAGTTTTGCGTCGATAAAACGCGCGCTGCCGCGAACGGCCGCGCGCCGGTTGACAGAAAGCGCTGCGTTGCCGGGTGCGCTGCACCCGGTAATGTTCGACGACAGGCGCGCGGCACGCATGCCCGTCGTCATCCGCCACGATCGGCCGCGCTCAGCGCGCGGCCGCCGTCGCCTTGCGGAGTTTCGCGACGTCCGCCGCCAGCACGGCCGGTGCGCCGTTGTTCCAGCCGGCGCGCATGAACGTCAGCACGTCGGCGATCTGCCGGTCGTTCAGCTCGTTCGCGAATGCCGGCATCGGATACGCGGACGGCACGCCGCCGATTACGAGCGTGTCGCTGCCGTTCAGCGTCACGTTGATCAGCGACGATGCATCGGCCTCGAGCACGTTCGGGTTCCCGGCGAGCGGCGCGAGCAGCGGCGCGTAGCCGCGGCCGTCCGCACCGTGGCAATGCAGGCAGTAAGCGTTATACACCTTTGCGCCCGGATCGTTTGCCGGCCGGCCCAGCGCGGTCTGCGTCGCCTTCGGATCATAACGGTAAGGCGGCGCGAGCGTGCCGCCCGCCGCCGGCAACGATTTCAGGTAGCGGGAAATTGCCGCCAGATCGTCGTCGGTCAGTTCCTGCGTGCTGTGGTTGATCACGCTCACCATCGAGCCGAACGCGGTCGCATGCCGGTTCGCGCCGGTCTTCAGGAACTGCGCGACATCCGCGTCGCTCCAGCGGCCGAGCCCCGTATTGTGCTCGCCGGTCAGGTTCGACGCGAACCAGTTGTCGATCGGCGCGCCCGACAGGAACGCCGCGCCGCTTTCGTCCAGCGCCTTCTCCTGGAAGCCGGCGCCGCGCGGCGTATGGCACGACCCGCAGTGCCCGAGCCCCTGCACGAGATAGGCGCCGCGGTTCCACATCGCGTCCCTGGCCGGCTTGTCGGCGTATGGCGTCGTGTCGAGGAACACCGCGTTCCACAGCGCCAGCGGCCAGCGCATGTTGAGTGGCCACGGAATGTCGGATGCACGGTTCGCCTGCTTCACCGGCTCGACGCCGTGCATGAAGTACGCATACAGCGCCTTCACGTCGTCGTCGCGCAGCTTCGCGTATGACGGATACGGCATCGCCGGATACAGGCGATGGCCGTCCTTCGCGACGCCCGCGCGCAGCGCGCCCGCGAACTCGGCTTCCGTATAGCCGCCGATGCCGGTGTCCGGATCGGGGGTGATGTTGGTCGTGTAGATCGCGCCCATCGGCGTGACCATTTTCAGGCCGCCGGCGAACGGCGCGCCGCGCGGCGCGGTATGGCACGCGACGCAGTCGCCCGCTTTCGCGAGATACGCGCCGCGTGCGACCAGTGCGCTGTCGGCCGGCGCCGTTTGCGCGGCCTGCGCCGCCGTGCCGGCCATCAGCGCCGGCAGCACGAGCAGCGATGCGCCGAGCGTGCGGGCAGCGCGATTCAGGTGTTTCAGACGATGCGGGGCGAGGTTTCGCATGATTCGTCCCTCCCCTCAGGCCGTCTTCAGCTGGCTGCCGACGGGCAGCTTGCGCAGCCGCTTGCCGGTCGCCGCGAAGATCGCGTTCGACAGGGCCGCCGCGGTCGCGGCGGTGCCCGGTTCGCCGATCCCGCCCGGCGCGTCGCCACTCTTCACGAGATGAACCTCGATCGGCGGCGTTTCATTGATGCGCATCATCCGGTAGTCGGTGAAGTTGCTCTGCACGACGCGGCCGTCCTCGATCGTGATCTCGCCATACAGCGCGCCCGTGATCCCGAAGATGATGCCGCCCTGAACCTGCGCCTCGATCGTGCTCGGATTCACATACATTCCACAGTCGACCGCGCACACGGCACGCCTGACCTGCACTTCGCCATCCTCCACGGCGACGTCGATGACGATCGAGAAGACGCTGCCGAACGCGTGCATCACCGATACGCCGCGCCCTTGCCCCTTCGGCAGCGGCGTGCCCCAGCCGGCCGCCTTCGTCGCGACGTCGAGCACGTTGCGCGCCCGCGGCGTCTTGTCGAGCAGCGCGCGGCGATACTGGACAGGGTCAGTCTTGGCCTGCGCGGCCAGTTCGTCGATGAAGCTCTCGACGACGAAGGTGCTGCGCGTCGGCCCGACGCCGCGCCAGAACGCGGTCGGGATGTGGCGCGGCTCCTGGCGCACGTAGTCGACGAGCTGGTTCGGCAGGTCGTACGGCAGGTCGTTTGCAACCTCGACCGCGTCGGGATCCACGCCGTCCTTGAACGCGGGCGGCGCGAAGCGCGCCATGATCGACGAGCCGACGATCCGGTGCTGCCATGCGACCGGCTTGCCGTTCGCGTCGAGGCCGGCCGAGATCTTGTCGTAGTAGTACGGGCGATACATGTCGTGCTGGATGTCTTCCTCGCGCGTCCACACGACCTTCACCGGCGCGTTGACCTGCTTGGCGACCTTCACGGCCTGTCCGATCATGTCCGTCTCGAGGCGCCGGCCAAAGCCACCGCCGAGCAAATGGTTGTGCACGACGATTCTGTCGGGCGCGAGGCCCGTGAGCCGCTGCACGGTATCGCGCGCCCGGGTCGGCACCTGGGTGCCGACCCAGATTTCGCAACCGTCTGCGCGCACCTGCACCGTGCAGTTCACGGGTTCCATCGTCGCGTGCGCGAGGAACGGTTGCTCATAGACGGCATCGATGCGCGTCTTCGCGTTCGCGAACGCGTTGCCGACGTCGCCGTCCTTGCGCGCGACGGCACCCTTGCCGTTTGCCGCGGCTTGCGCGAGATCGGCGACGATGTCCTTCATCGACACCTTCGCGTCCGCACCTTCGTTCCATTTGACGACGAGCGCCGATGCGCCGCGCTTCGCGGCCCACGTGTGATCGCCGACCACCGCGACCGCGTTGTCGACGCGCACGACCTGGCGCACGCCGGGAATCTTCTTCGTCGCGGTATCGTCGACGCTAGCGACCGTACCGCCGAACACCGGGCTGTTCACGATCACCGCGTACAGCATGCCGGGCAGACGCACGTCGAGCCCGAACTGTGCGGTGCCGTCGACCTTCTCCGGCGAATCGAGCCGCTTCACCGGCTTGCCGATCAGCTTGAAATCCGCCGGCTGCTTCAGCGCGACGTCCTTCGGCACCGGCAGCTTCGACGCGGCAGCGGCGAGTTGGCCGTACGATGCACGCCGGCCGCTCGGCGGGTGCTGCACTTCGCCGTTTTCGGCCCGGCAGGCGGCAGGCTCGACGTTCCATTGCTTCGCGGCCGCCGCGATCAGCAGCGTGCGCGCGGTCGCGCCGGCGCGGCGCAGCGGCTCCCACGCGTAGCGCACCGACGTCGAGCCGCCCGTCAGTTGTCCGCCGAGCAGCGGATCGAGGAACAGCTTCTCGTTCGGCGGCGCATGGTCGAGCGTGACGTTCGACAGCGGCACCTCGAGTTCTTCGGCGATCAGCATCGGCAGCGCCGTGTAGACGCCCTGGCCCATTTCCACTTTCGGCATCACCAGCGTGACCTTGCCGTTGCGGTCGATCTGCACGAACGCGTTCGGCGCGAATACGCCGGCGCGCGCGCTTTCGTCCGCATCGCCGCCGATCACCGAGCGCCGCGCGTCGTCGCCCGCTGCCGGCATGCTGAAGCCGAGCAGCAGGCCGCCGCCCGCCGCCGCGCCGAGCGACATGCCCGCCTTGAGAAACGAACGGCGCGACACGCCCGCGCCGGCCCGACCTGCATCGATCAGTCCTTGCGACATGTCAGCCTCCGCAGAGCCGCGTCAAACTCGGATGGATGTGCGTTCGGGAGATGGGGGGGCTGCGCCCCCCCAAGAGAACAAAGTGAGCGTGGAGGTTGTTTCATCTCAGGCTCCCTTCGCAGCATGCTTCACCGCCGCGCGAATCCGGTTGTACGTGCCGCAGCGGCAGATGTTGCCGGCCATCGCCGCGTCGATGTCGGCGTCGCTCGGGTTCGGGTTCGATGCGATCAGTGCCGTGGCCGCCATCACCTGCCCGGACTGGCAGTAGCCGCACTGGACGACGTCGAGCTCGCGCCACGCCTCCTGGACCTTCTGCCCGGCCGGCGTTGCGCCAACGGCTTCGATCGTCGTGATCTTGCGGCCTGCGACGGCCGCGACCGGCAGCACGCACGAGCGTGCGGCGACGCCGTCGAGATGCACGGTGCACGCGCCGCATTGCGCGATCCCGCAGCCGAATTTCGTGCCGGTCAGGCCGACGACGTCACGCAGCACCCAGAGCAGGGGCATGTCGTCGGGGGCGTCGACCGTACGGTTCTCGCCGTTGATATTGAGGGTGACCATTCAGCCTCCGGGGCCGGTGTATTGGGGAAGCGGCGCGACCGGCGCGCCGGGTGGTTCGCCGCCGCGGCGCGGCACGCGGCGGCTGCCGCGCGGCCCGGCCGGGGGCGAGCCGCGGCGGTGGTTCAGCGCGGGTTATTCGGCCGCGTCGATGCCCGACAACACCTTGATGACGGGCGGCGCCGAGAACCAGTCGGCCGACTTGATGCGAAATGCGGTGAAGTGCGGGCTCGCGAGGTGCGCGTCGAACGCGGCCTGATCGTCGTAGATCTCGAACAGGTGCAGCGCCGGCGAGCCGTCCTGTTCGCGGAACAGGTCGTAGCGGCGGTTGCCGGGTTCGGCACGGGTTGCCGTGACCATGCCGCGCAGTTCGGCCTCGACGGCCTGCGCGTGCTCGGGTTTCGGAAACACCGAAGCCATCACATAAAGCGCCATGTTTTTACTCCTTGGGAAAGGGAATCGAGCATGCCACAAGCCGGCGTCGGGCGACGCCAGCGTGCAAGCGGACGTGTCGTGTCAGGCCAGTTCGTCCGGCCCCACACGCACGACGACCTTGCCGAAATTCTTGCCGGCGAGCAAGCCGATCAGCGCATTCGGCGCATCGGCGAGATCGGGGACGACATCCTCGAGCGTCTTCACCTTGCCCTGCGCGACCCACTCGCTCATCTCCTTCAGGAACGACGCATAGCCGGTCGCATAGTGATCGAGAATGATGAAACCCTGCATACGGATGCGCTTGCGCAGGAGGGTGCCCATCAGTGCCGGCACGCGGTCACGGCCGCTCGACATTGCGGTGTCGTCGTACGCCGCGTCGTTGTAATGCGCGATGATGCCGCACACCGGCACGCGCGCATGATCGTTGAGCAGCGGCCACACCGCGTCGAACACGGCACCGCCCACGTTCTCGAAATAGACGTCGATGCCGTTCGGGCAGGCTTCCTTCAGCTTGGCCGCGAATTGCGGATCGCGGTGATCGATGCAGGCGTCGAAGCCGAGCGCGTCCTTCACGTATGCGACCTTGTCGGCGCCGCCCGCGACGCCGACCACGCGGCAGCCCTTCAGCTTCGCGATCTGGCCGACCACGGCGCCGACCGCCCCGCTCGCGGCGGCGACGACTACGGTTTCGCCGGCTTTCGGCTCGCCGATCTTGAGCAACCCGGTGTACGCGGTGAACCCGGGCATGCCGAGCACGCCGAGCGCATGCGACGGATGCGCGAAGTCACGGCCAAGTGGAATGAGATCGCTGCCGTCGGACAGCGCATAGTCCTGCCAGCCGCCGCTCGCGACGACCAGGTCGCCTTCGCGATACGCGCTCAGGTTCGATGCGACGACACGGCTGACCGTGCCGCCGACCATCACGTCGCCGAGTTCGACCGGCGGCGCATACGACGGCGCGTCGCTCATCCGGCCGCGCATGTACGGATCGAGCGACAGCCAGACCGTGCGCAACAGCACCTGACCGGCACCGGGCACCGGCACGTCGCCGGTCTCGGTGCGGAAGTCGTTCGGGGTGGGTGCGCCGACCGGGCGCGCGTTCAGGATGATTCTGCGGTTTGCTGCCTTGCTCTGCGGCATGGGAACCTCCGTCAACAGGAATGGATGTGCAACGGGCACGATCGAATCAATGATCGACAACCGCCGTGCGCGAGATTGCGGCCGTGTCGGCGAATCGGCCGGCGCAGCCGCAGCCTCGCGGGTAAAGCAATCGGACTTCAGCGTGAGTAGACCAGTCGTCTAGAGTCCATGCAAAAACAAGGCGCGCCTATGCGCGCCCGGGTTACGGCTGCACGCCGTCGGGCTCGACGGGCGGCAGGTTCAGCATCCGCCGTGTTTCGAGCATCGCGCGCTCGAGCGGTTTGCGGTTGCGGTGAATCTTCTCCAGCAGCGTTGCGCCGAGCCACAGCTCATAGAGGATCGCGGCCGTATGGGCTGGATCGTCGACGCCGCCCAGCGAACCGTCGGCCAGCCCAGCCTCGATTCCGCCCGCGAGCCGCTCGATGATCTGGCCGGTGCCCCGCCGCAGGACCGCACGCATTGCCTCCGACAAGTCGGACACCTCCGCGCCGAGCTTCACCGCGAGGCACTTGCCCTCCGGATCGTCCGCGCACTGCGTGTGCAGCCAGTTGCCCCAGTACGTCATCAGGCGCTGCGCGCCCGTGCCGGCCTGATGCTTGAGCAGGTTGTCGAGATGCTCGAGATAGCCATCGAAATACGATTCGAGCAGCGCCTCGCCGAATGCCTCCTTCGAGCCGAAGTAATGGTAGAACGAGCCCTTCGGGATGCCCGCCGCGGCGAGAATCTCGTTCAGACCGACCGCCGAGAACCCCTTGTGGAGCATGATCGGCTTCGCGATATTCAGGATGTGCTGGCGGACTTCCGCGCCCGAAGATGCATTCATGATGGCGTATCTTAGCAACGATTAGACCGGTCGTCTAGTAACGCCGAGCCGGTGAATTGAGCGGCACTTTACCCGAATCGCGCCGCGTCGCGGACGTGTTGTCGTCGCACCGTGGCGCGCATGTCACGCGAGCTTGGGGGCACGCTTCCTGGCGACTGGCTTTGCCGCCCGCAGGCTGCCGCCGGCAGGTCGACCCGGCGCCCTGCGCACGGGCGGGCGCGCCGTGCGTTCGGCGCGCAGCGCGTCGAGCTCGCCGACATACGCGGCATTGGCCGCACGAGCACCGTCGAGCTGGCCTTCGAGCATGCCGCAGCGGTGTTGCGTGTCGGCCAGTTGCGTCTGCAGCGCCGCGAGATCCTTGCGGTGCTGCGTATCGCGCTGTTCGGCGCGCGTGGTGGCTGCGTCGAGTTCCTTTTGCAGCCGTGCGGCAGCGAGCCGTTCGCGATCGATTTCCTGAAGCGCTCGCTTCTCCGATGCGCGCAGGCGCTCCTCGGCCCGGCCCGCGTCGTCGCGCAGCCGGTCGAGCTGCGACGTGAAATCGGCGCGCGCCTGTGCAAGCGCGCGATCGGCGTCCGCGTTGTCGGACTTCAGCCGGTCGACTTCCGCTTGCAGCGCGCGGCGCGATGCCTCGTCGGCCGCCCTCGCCTGTTCGAGTTCCTGGATACGTACCTGCGCCGCCAGCAATGCACCCGTGCGTTGCTCCAGCGCGGTTTCGGTGCGGGACAGGTCGGCTTGCAGCGCAGCGACTTCCGCTTTTGCCGCGACGCGCGCGGCTTCGACTTCGGTGCGCAATGCATCGAGTGCGGCGGCGGCATCGTTGGTCGAGCGGCTCCACAACGCGGCGACGAGTTCGCCCGCTGCCGCCTGCAGATCGGCCGGCAAGTCCGGATGCTCGATGCGCACGCGGCTCTTTTCCCGCAACTCGGCCCAGAACTCGCCGAGCACCGCCGTCGGCGTGCTCATGCTGCCCTTGCGCACGAGCTGGTAAAGCCGGTTCGCGGTGGGCGTGATGCCGAAGCGGAAGAACATCAATGCGCAGACCTCGCGATATAGCTCGCGGGTTTTCGGGAAATCGGCCTTCAGGCGGTCGATTTCTGCGATCAGGCGGGATTCGTCGGCAGCGAGGTCTGACATGGCGGTTCGCTCTGTGGTTTTGTGAATAATATAACGTAAACCGATAAATATCCAATCATCCGCCATTATTGATTTGACATTATTTCTATAATGTCGAGATCTGGTTGATCTTCGGCGATGCCGCGCTCGCGCCGTCCGTTTGCACAAAGTTGTTCCTGCCGCGACGACGCGAGCGGAAAGCGCACTCCAGGCGCACGGTGTTCTACGAATTGCATGCCGCGCGGCCGAATGCCATGAATAACGATGCACTCGCCCGCATCGGCGCACCGCGTGAAGTTGAGGAGGCGATCCGGGCAAACCGAGCGCCCGGTCGGCCTCTCGAAACTTATCGGTCAGGTGCAGACGATGGTGGACGAATCCGTCGAGTCGGCCGAGTCGGCCGAGTTTGACGCGGCGCACTCGGTTGCGCGGTGGATCGGGCGGCCCAATCTGGCGCTGAGTAACGCAAGGCGGCTGGACTGCTGGATACCGTCACGGGATCGCGATCGCGAACTGGCTGGCCAGTCCAGTGCCGAACACGGCGACCGTGTCGCCCGCGCTCTCTTCCGCGAGCTGCGCGCTGAAACAGCCGGTGCGAAAAATGTCCGGCATCAGGATCGCGCGATCGTCGTCGATTGCATTGGGCAGCCGGATCTGGCTTGCGTGCGCAAGCGGCACGCGCGTACTCGGCCTGCAGCCCGTTGAACGCGCCGCTGTCGGCCGGGTCGCCAAAGAACGCGATACCCACACTTGGGCTGCCGGGGTTCGCGACGTCGCATTGCGCGGTGTAGCCCGCGCGACAGTACGCGCAACTGCCGCATGCGCTCGTCGATGGAATCAGCACACGATCGCCGCGCCAAAGGTTGCGCACGTCGCGCCCAACGGTCTCGACGATGCCGACACCTTAATGGCCGAGGATCGTGCCCGGCTTCATCCCGCCTAACGTGTCGCACACCATGTGCAGGTCGGTGCGGCAGATCTGGCCGTCAGGCACACGATCGCGTCGGCCGCCGCATTGATTTCGGAATCGGGCACCGTGTCGATGCGAATGTCGTCGATGCCGTGAGATACGACTGCTTTTATATCAGGCCCTCCTTATTCGAACGTTCTCGTACTTGCCGAGAAAGGAAACAACCAAGGAGGCAGACCCGAATTCTCCCCGCCCCGAGAGAAGTGCAGTTTAGTCGGAAGCCGCCGCAGGTTCAGGCCGCAATTAGTTCAAATTCGTTTGATGCTCAACGACGAGCGTTCGATTCGACACGTGAGCGGCGTACGTCGAGCAACCTGGCCACCCACCGTGCCTCCCGCTACGCTGGACCCGCCTGCGCGAATCCGAACGTAAGGCCGAAAGCGTCGAGGATCGTCGTCGCGGTGCTGGCCATTCGCTTGGCCATTGCCTCCGGGGTCTCGCGCATGGCGCCCTGGCGAAGCCAGTGCACCGCCGCCCACACCAATCCACCGCCAAGCACCGTCAGGCAATCCTGCTCCGCTTCCGTTCGGACTCCTTCATAAGGCGGAAGGAGGCGGCCGGCAACGAACGTCACCAATTCATCGAAAAACGCCGATGTCGCCGCGTCGTTGAATACGGTCAGATAGAACGGCTCATGCGCATGCAGATGCTCAAGAATCAGCGCGGTTTCCACCTCCATTGACTTGACGAAAGCGGCATTCGGTGGGTTCAGCAGCTTGCCTTGCTCCTCGACGAACGCAAAAGCGTTGTCGAGCCTCACCAACGCCGCCCGCTGAGCGGCAGCCTGAAGGTCGGGAAAGTGCTGATAGAACGTAGGACGCGCGACGCCCGCGCGCTGCACCAATTGAGCAATGCTGAGTTTGCTCAGCGGCGCCTCATCGAGCAGTTCGCTCACGGCACGAACGAGAGCGTCGTAACTCCGTTGAAAGCGAGGATCGGCGGGATTAGGGCTTACATCAGGTGGCATAAAAAGATCTGGACACGTGGTTTTGTCTATTTTACATTTGTTCAATAGATTGAGATGCGATGCTCCGACATACCTCTGAAAGGCTATTGAAATGAAATCCTCCGCCCTCGTTCCCCAGCCGCCCCTGAAACCCGTCATCGGTCATCTGATGGAGGTCCTCGGGCCGTCCCCGCTTGCAAAGATGATGGATCTTGCACGCACTTACGGGCCGGTCTATTGGTTCGAGGTGTTCGGGCAAGGTTACTACGTTGTCAGCGGACAAGCACTTGTGAATGAAGTGTGTGATGAAAGCAGATTTCAGAAGTGTGTACACCAATCTCTGCTCGAGCTTAGACCCGCGATCGGGGACGGGTTATTTACGGCATTCAGTGACGAACCGAATTGGGCAAAAGCGCATCGTGTGCTGATGCAGGCGTTCGGCCCGCTCAGTATCTGGTCGATGTTCGACAAAATGGTCGACATCGCTGACCAGATGTTTCTCCATTGGGAGCGGTTCGGCCCGGAGACCCCGGTCGATGTGTCCGATCACATGACTCGACTGACGCTCGATACGATTGCCCTTTGTGCGTTTGATTGTCGTTTCAACAGCTTCTACCGTGAAGACCAGCATCCGTTTGTCGATGCCATGGTCAACACCCTCAGCGAGGCGGGAAAGCGCGAGTTGCGACCAAAACTTGTTTCGAAGTTGATGGTCAATCGCAGTCGAAAGTTCGACGCGGACATTGAAGTCATGCGATCGCTCGCGACCAAAATGATCGAAGACCGGCGGAAGAACCCGCACGACAACGAAGAGTCGATGGACCTGTTGGACCGAATGCTGAACGGCATCGATCCGGTGACGGGAGAGAAACTCGATGATGAGAATATCGTCTTCCAGATGATCACATTTCTCATCGCCGGACATGAAACGACCAGCGGGCTGCTGTCTTTTGCGACCTATTTTCTTCTCAAGAACCCGGATATCTTGCAGAAAGCGCGAGATATGGTCGACGAAATCGTCGGTAGCGAGACACCGCGGATCGAGCATCTCGCACGACTTCGCTACATCGAACACATCCTCATGGAGACGTTGCGAATCTGGCCGACGGCGCCGGCATTCGCGGTGACACCGCTCGCCGACACCACGTTCGGCGGGAAATATGCCGTTTCTCCAGACGACATCATCATGATCCTGACGCCCATGTTGCATCGGGATGTGAGCGTTTGGGGCGAGGACGTCGAGGCGTTTCGTCCGGAGCGATTTGCAGCGGAGAATGCGGAGCAGCTTCCCCCCAATTCATGGAAACCCTTTGGCAATGGTGCGCGTGCCTGTATCGGCCGCCCTTTTGCCATGCAGGAAGCCCATCTCGTTCTGATCATGCTGCTGCAGCGATTCGATTTCTCTTTCGCAGATCCGAACTACGAGCTGAATGTCGCCGAAACGCTCACGCTGAAGCCGACCGGTTTCCGGGTGAACGTGAAACCGCGGGCCCGAGGTGCGCTCAAAGTGCCCGATACGGCCCTTCACGCCCCCCCGAGCGCTCAAAGCACCAGCGTCGCCCCGCTTCAGTCGATCCCTGCCGGCGAAGATCTGTCGAACATGCTCGTCCTCTTTGGGGGAAATACAGGTTCCGCCGAATCCTTTGCTAGACGTATTGCAGGGGACGCGAGTCGTCACGGATTTCACGCCACGTGCGCTCCCCTCGACGACTTCGCAGGAAAAATCGACGGATATCCTGCAATTGTGATCGTCACCGCTTCCTACGAAGGCCAGCCGCCGGACAACGCCAAATCATTCGTCCCGTATGTCGAAGCGCTGGATGACGGTGCGCTGGACGGCGTGAATTTTTCGGTTCTTGGGTGCGGCAACAAACAATGGGCACGGACATACCAGGCGATTCCCAAGCGAGTCGATGAAGCGCTCGAGAAGGCCGGTGCGACGAGAGTGCACTTCAGAGGCGAGCTCGATTCCGGTGGCGACTTCTTTGGTGAATTCGACCGTTGGTATTCCGAAATGTGGAATCGCTTTGCGATCAGCGCCGGGAAGGACGTCTCGGTCGTTCAACATAACGATGTCGCACTGAAAGTAAGCTTCGCCGACAGTTCCCGTGAAAAAGTGCTGAATATCGGCGACATGGCGCATGCGTCCATCGTCGACAATAGAGAGCTGGTTGATATTAGCGTGGCTGGCAGCCGCTCCAAAAAGCATATTGAATTGAAACTTCCGGAAGCGATGACTTACCGGTCGGGAGATTACCTGGCCGTTCTGCCCCGCAACTCGAAAAATAACGTCGATCGCGTCTTGCGTCGATTTCGCGTGAGCTGGGACACTCAAGTGGTGATCGAAGGAACGTCGAGTAATCCACGCCTTCCGCTCGGCCAGGCAATCGGCTGCGGTGAACTGTTTTCGAGCTATGTCGAACTCGCCGTTCCCGCAACTCGATCACAAGTGTCCAGCCTGGCCGCGGCCACGCGTTGCCCGCCCGAAAAGGTCGAGCTCGAGCGCCTGAGCGCCGACGATTTCGAATGCGAGATTCTGGGAAAGCGGACAACCGTCATGGATCTGCTCGAACGCTTCGGCTCCGTCGATCTGTCGTTCGAAAAGTTCCTCGATATGCTGCCCGCGCTGAAAGCACGCCAGTACTCGATCTCGTCTTCCCCGCTCTGGAAGGCAGACCATGTCACGCTGACGGTAGCAGTGGTCGATGCACCGGCGCTCTCCGGCAATGGTCGTCATGAAGGGGTGGCGTCGTCGTATCTCGCGCGACTCAACACGGGTGACAGCCTGTCCGTTGCGGTCAGGCCGTCGAATGCACGCTTTCGACCGCCAGCCGAACCCGATCTTCCGATGATTCTGATCTGCGCGGGTTCCGGTATTGCCCCATTCCGCGGCTTTCTGCAAGAGCGCGCGTTACAGAAACAGCGGGGAGAGAACGTCGGCACGTCGTTACTCTTCTTCGGGATCGATGACCCTGACGTCGACTTTCTCTATCGCGACGAACTCGGCGAATGGGCACGATGTGGTGTGGTCGAAGTGATGCCGGCTTATTCAAACCGCCCGGAGGAAGGTGCTCGCTTTGTTCAAGACAAAGTCTGGCTGGAACGCGAGAAAATCGCCGCACTGTTTGCGCAAGGTGCCACCGTCTTTGTCTGCGGGGATGGAAAGAATATGGCGCCTGCCGTACGTGCCACGCTTGGTCGCATTTATCAGGAGGCAACTGGAGAGAACGATGAAAGCGCCAGCGCGTGGATTGACACGATGGAGCGGGAGCATGGCAGATATGTTGCCGATGTGTTTGCATGACAGCGACGGGGTTCATGCCGCCTCCGGTCGCTTTAGAAAAGGGAAAGAAATTTCGACCTGCCCCGCCGCCGCTTCCCGGAACTCGCGCGACTAGTTCTTCGATCCCGGCCTGCGCCCTATTTTCCTCACGCCCTTCACTCTGGTTCCGGTCGAGTTCCGACCGGAACCAGATGGGGAATTTCCCCACTCGCTTCTAAACGGCGTCGCCATGATGGAAAAGGCAGCGTGCGAACATGGTTCGCAGTCGCGCGAAACTTCGGATATCGGTCGGCAAAAAGATCCAGAGTCCTATATAAACCGATCGGCTCTCCGGTTCATCGTCGCGGCCAACGGCAACGCGATGGCCGTGGCCTCCGCAAGACGCCAACTCTGGTTCGCGCATTCATCCCTCTCTGGAGGCGTTGTTGTTGCGTCACCTCTGGTCGTCTCGAGACCAGACGAGATAGCACAACTGGCGCAATACCCGAACAGGAATCTTCGGCCCTGTCTGGTCCATCGAGCTTCCCTCTCGAGCTTCCCTCTCAAATCGAAATTCGGGCCTCAGCTATACGTCGATCTATTCCGGTTCACGGCTCGTTTCGCAACTCAGGGGGCACACTCCACTCGACCGCGTCGGATCGACCTCGTGCCTTTCAATTACTGCAGGCTTCGGAAAGCGACGGGTTAACCACGATCGACCACCGATGAACACCATGTTAACTTCACCGATCATAGGACTTGATCATTTGACCATATCAGGCATGAGCATGCCTTCCCACCGAAAACCTCCGCGAATGGCTCCATGCCTGCCACCTCCTGATACGTGTAATAGATCACCCATATGTCGCGACAAACGCGGAATGAATGCGCGTTTATTCGTCGTAGGCCACCACATCATCACCAACGAGACAACCCATGAAGATTGACCTGACGAATCGCATTGCGATCGTGACCGGCGCCGGCGCCGGTCTCGGGCGCGAGCATGCGCTGCTGCTTGCCCGGCTGGGGGCAAAGGTCGTGGTCAACGACCTGGGCAGCGACGTAAACGGCAGAGGCGGCTCCGCCACGGCCGCCCAGCGAGTCGTCGACGAAATCGTCGCTGCCGGCGGCGAGGCGGTCGCGAACAGCGCATCGGTTACCGATTCCGAACAGGTTCAGCACATGGTCGACCAAGCGCTTTCGCGCTGGGGTCATGTCGATATCCTGGTGAACAACGCCGGCATCCTGCGCGACAAGAGCTTCAGCAAGATGACGCTCGACGACTTTCGCGCGGTGATCGACGTTCACCTGATGGGCGCGGTCAACTGCTCGAAGGCCGTGTGGGAATCCATGCGGGAACGGCGCTACGGTCGCATCGTGATGACGACCTCGTCGTCGGGCCTGTACGGCAATTTCGGGCAATCGAACTACGGTGCCGCGAAGATGGCGCTGGTCGGCCTGATGCAGACACTGGCCATCGAAGGCGAGCGATACAACATCCGCGTGAACTGCCTTGCTCCGACGGCCGGTACACGCATGCTCGAAGGCCTGATGTCGGCGGACACCCTCGACACGCTGTCGCCTGCGTCCGTCAGCCCCGCCGTCGCGGTGCTTGCCGGTGAAGAGGCACCTACTCGGTTGGTCCTGTGCGCAGGCGCGGGCAGCTTCGAGGCCGCACATATCACCTTGACGCCCGGCATCCATCTCGGGACCGGCGACCAGGTCGCTCACCAGCTCGCCCAACGCCTCGACGAGGTGACGAACCGCAGCGGCGAGACGGTTCCTTCATCCGGTGTTGCCCAGGGCGATCTCGAGCTCAAAAAGGCCCGCATCGCCTCTGCGAATACGAAGGAGCATTTCGATGCGTGACGAGTCCGGGACGGCTGCACGCAAACCTGACCGCGATCTGAGGGGCCACGCGGCTGACGGGCGGCGCCATGCAAGCACCCGGCTTGCTCTACCCCGGTTGTCGCCCCTCGTCGACACGGAACTGGGCGTATCCGAATGGTTCTCCATTGATCAGCCTTCGATCAATAAGTTTGTCGACTTCACAGTGACCGGCAATCGATTTATGTGGATGAGGAACTTGCACGCGCAAGATCGTCCGTCGAAACCATCGCCTACGGGTTTCTCGCGCTTTCGATGCTTTCCGAGTGGGCTTCCAACGCTCTCCCCGAGGTCAAAAGGCAGCAGAACTAGATCAATTTCAGATTGAACAGCGTGCGCTTCACATTGAAGCAGGTCACGATGCGAAACATCACGAGCATCCAGTTGACCGTTGGCGTAATGGTGGAAATTAAGAACCATCACAAGCCAGCCATCGTGGCGGAGTGGATGATGCCGATCAACTCATAATTTCCCTGAATGTTTCCCGGTTCGATCGATTTGAAACAGTAATTTCGCATTCCAGAATTTATTGAAGAAATTCGAAAACTTGCCAAGACTCTAGATACTCACTCATTCGATTCCATGACTAGCGAACTCACCCTCTCCCGTCGCGACGTGGAGTTCATTCTTTTCGACTGGCTGCAGGTCGAATCTCTTACCCGTCGGCAACGGTTTGCCGGGCAGGACCGATTCGACTACACATCCGTGCTGGATGTATACGAATCGCTTGCCACGGATCTCTTCCAGCCGCATAACAAAAAGAACGACAGCAACGAACCCGCATTTGACGGAGAACGCGTCACCATCAACCCGGAAGTGGGTGTCGCATTGCGTGCATTTTCGGCCGCCGGCTTGATCAGCGCCTCGTTCCCCAACGAATGGAACGGCATGAGCCTGCCGAGCACCGTGGAACGGGCCGGCATGGCGTATTTGCTGGCAGCCAATCCGGGAACTGCAGGCTACGCGTTTCTTACCATCGCCAACGCCAATTTGCTAATGGCCCACGGCGAGCGAGACCGGGTGGAGCACTACGTCAAGGCCATGGCGGAAGGGCGATGTTTTGGCACGATGTGCTTGTCGGAGCCGCAAGCCGGATCAAGTCTTGCAGATATCCGCACGCGCGCGGTTCCGAGTAAAGACGGCCGCTACCGCCTGTTCGGCAACAAGATGTGGATCTCCGGTGGCGATCACGAGATTTCCGAGAACATTGTCCACTTGGTATTGGCAAAGATTCCCGATGAAAACGGGCAACTTCCTCCGGGCGTTCAAGGGATATCGCTCTTCACCGTACCGCGCAAGTTGATCAGCGCCGACGGACTGCCTGGCGAGCGAAATGATGTCGTACTCGCCGGTATCAATCACAAGATGGGTTACCGCGGCACTGTAAATTGCCTGCTGAATTTCGGTGAGGGTCGCTACCGTCCGGAAGGCGAAGCGGGCGCAATCGGGGAGATCGTTGGCGAGCCCGGCAAAGGGCTGGCCTACATGTTCCACATGATGAACGAGGCGCGTATCTCGGTCGGCCTCAGCGCCGCCGCGATTGGCTATACAGGCTACCTTCACTCGCTGGATTATGCGAAGACGCGCCTGCAGGGCCGGACACGCGGTGACCGATCGCCCGCATCAGGACAGGCCCCCATCATTCGTCATGCCGATGTCCGGCGCATGCTGCTCGCGCAAAAGGCATATGTATCCGGTGCACTCGCGTTGTGTCTGTATGCGGCTCGACTTAGCGACGATATCCATTCGCAAGAAGACGTCAACGACCGCGAAGAGGCGCATTGTCTGCTTGACCTGCTCACCCCCGTCGTCAAGAGTTGGTCGTCCCAATGGGGCCTCGTCGCCAACGATCTCGCCATTCAGGTTCATGGCGGCTACGGTTACACGCGCGAATACAACGTCGAGCAGTTCTATCGCGACAATCGGCTCAACCCGATACACGAAGGCACATTCGGTATTCAGGCGCTCGACCTGCTTGGTCGGAAGACTCGCGCAAACGGCGGTACCGCCATGACAGCGCTCGACAGGAAAATTGCCACGACGGTATTCAGGGCACGGTCGATCCGTCCGCTCCAGGACCATGCCGGCACACTCGAATGCGCGTGGGAGCGCATCCGCATCGTCACCGACGCGTTGCACCGGCTCGACGACCCGGAAGTCCAGTTGGCGAATGCGGCTGCCTACCTTGAAGCATTTGGCCATGTCGTCGTCGGCTGGCTTTGGCTCGACCAGGCGATCGTGGCCAACACGCTCGAGAACGGCCCTACCGGAAGCGACTTCCATCGCGGCAAGCTCGCAGCGTGCGACTACTTCTTCGGGTGGGAAATGCCCAAGGTAGCTGCGTGTCTCGCCGTGCTCAATCCAGTGGAAACAACCCCTCTGACGATGCCGGAGCATTGGTTCTGACCCGTGTGAGACACCTCCATTTCGTTGCTTTCGTTTAATTTATTAGGATATCAATATGATTGATGCTGTCATCGTTTCCACCGCGCGCACGCCGATCGGCAAGGCATATCGTGGCGCATTCAACCTAACGCACTCGCCCACCCTGCTCGGTCACGCAATCAGGCATGCTGTACTGCGCGCCGGTATCGAACCGGATCGCATCGAGGACGCCGTCATCGGTTCGGTACTCAACGCGGGAACCGCCGGCAACAATATCGCCCGACAAGGTGTGCTGGCGGCCGGGCTACCTGCTTCAGTCGGCGCACAAACACTTGACCGGCAATGTGCGTCAGGCCTGATGGCGATCGCCACGGCCGCCAAACAGATCATGTGCGACGGGATGCAGGTCGTTGTCGCGGGCGGCCAGGAAAACATCTCTGCGGTACAGACCCGCTACTTCGAGTGGACGCGCGCCGACCAGGATCCCAACGTGCTGGCCGTGCAACCCGCCGCATACATGCCGATGCTCGAGACCGCCGAGTTCGTTTCCCGCAAGTACGGGATCTCTCGGGAGGTGCAGGATCAGTACGCGCTCGATTCCCAGCTTCGCACTGCCGCGGCACAAACGGAAGGCCGTTTCTCGAACGAAATCGTCCCGATCACGACTCAGATGCTGGTCGTCGACAAAGTGACCGGCGAAACGTCGCGGAAGGAAGTCACGCTCACGCAGGATGAGGGAAATCGTCCCGGCACGACGCTCGAATCGCTTGCCTCTCTCGCACCGGTGGTTGACGGTGGCGTTGTAACCGCCGGGAACGCAAGCCAGCTTTCGGACGGCGCAAGCGCCTGCGTTCTGATGAATGGTAAGACTGCCGAACAGATCGGCGCAACGCCCCTCGGCATCTATCGCGGCATGACCGTCGTCGGCAATGCGCCCGAGGAGATGGGCATCGGTCCCATCTACGCGATCCCCAAGCTCCTGAAGCTTCATGGCCTAAAAGTCGACGACATCGGCCTGTGGGAGCTCAACGAGGCATTTGCATGCCAGGTGCTGTACTGCCGCGACAAGCTGGGAATCGATCCGGCCCGGTACAACGTCAACGGCGGCAGCATTTCGATCGGCCATCCGTACGGGATGACCGGTGCCCGTACGGTCGGCCATGCACTGATCGAAGGCAAACGACGCGGCGCGCGCTACGTCGTCGTATCGATGTGCGTGGGGGGCGGAATGGGCGCAGCCGGTTTGTTCGAAGTTGTCTGACGGAACGCGCCTTTTCCCGCAAAGCGAATGGGGCGGCAGCCCCGCTAATGCGGGGCCACCACCTAATGTTTTCAGTGCTTGCGCCAAGGTTGGAACAACTTTATGCAAACTAACGCGGACCAGCGAACGTCGTCCGCGGGCAGCCGATCGTCGCGCTGAGGTTGCCTGTCAGGGATGGTTGTCGTCGCGTCCGATTCTTCATACACTTTTACGGATCCCTCCTGTCTGGAGACCCGAAATGGTGGACGTCAGATTGAGCGTGCCGCTGGTCGATCAGAGCGGCGCAAAAAAAACGAAGTCAGGATCCAGAGCGCTGAAAAACGCATGCTGGTATGCCGCGGCGTGCATGGTTTCGTACTACCACCGTCCTGGGCCGCGCCTGGGCATGCCGGCGCTATGGCAGGCGGACCAGGGGCTCCCGCCGGAAAAGATCGCCGACTTGTGCGCCATTGAAGGACTCGTGCCACTTGATCAGCCTACGGTCATTACGCCCGAGTGGCTCGCCGCGGTACTGACCGAGTCCGGTCCGATCTGGGCCGCAGGTCATTTTCTGGACAGGCCCGACCAGCCTCGAATCGGTCACGTGATCGTCATCACGGGCATCCAGCAACGCACCGTTCATTATCACGACCCGGAGGGGCCTCCCCCGCGCACGATGCTGCTGGGGACGCTCGATGCCGGAAGGTGGAGACCCGATGGGCTGCTGGTGAAGGATCGGCGCCGCTACTGAATGCGGGCACTGTGCCGCAGTTGCCTGTCGGCGCGTCATCCCGTCACTGTTGTCGTCACATTCAAGCATCTCGGCCGGCTTTGATCACTCATCGAGAGGCGCATTCGCGAGTACGCGCGTGACGAGCCGGGCATGGGCTTCCATTTCGATGACGTATGGCAATGGCGTGATGAAGCTTGCGACATGTAGTGCTGTATTGCTCCGTCATCCATCGCGGTGGTCATGCGGTAACGCCACGGACTTTCCGTGCGACGCCGTTGTAGAAGTAGGTGAAACAGCGCGGCCCTGACGCATACGCGGTATCGATCTGCTCGAACTCGAAACCCGCCCCCTCGATCAGCGACCGGATCGGACGGTTCAGATGGCAGCCGCCGCTGAGGCAGCACCATGCGGGCGTCAGGCGATCCTGCCAACGGCGTACACCGGGTTCCGGCGCAAGGCCGTGCTCGACGAACAGGAGTCGCCCTGCGGGCGCCAGCACGCGTCGGATTTCCCGGAGCGCCCGCCGGCATCAGGGGTCGAGCAGAGCGTCCAGGTACTCACCACCGTGTCGACGCTTTCGTCCGGCAGCGGAATGCATTCCGCGGACGCCATCAGGAAGTCCACCGGTGCACCGGCTTGCACGGCGCGAGGGCGCGCCATCTCGACCCGTTCCGCCGAAGGTTCCAGTGCGAATACGCCACGTACGCCTTTGCGGTAGAGCGGCAGGTTCCGGCCCGATCCGGCGCCGATCTCGAGCACGCGCCCCGCTGCCCCTGAGATCACACGCTCGCGATACGGCACCAGCATCGCATTGCGCATCGCCATATCGACATCCCCGCTGAAATCGGCCGCGCACGAAACGAAAGAGGCTCGCACCGCGCGAGCCTCTTGTTCATGATGCCATGATCGCCGTTCCGTACCCGTCGACCGCAGTCGATGTATCGGCAGACGAATCCATTCGATATCGATGCGGCGGCATACGACGTGCCGCGCCGATCACCCCAGCGGCACCACGCTCCCGAGCAGGATCCGCACGAGCGTCGCCTGGCGCGTCACACCCGTCTTCGAGAAAATCGCGCGCAGATGCGTGCGCGCCGTGTTCTTGCTGATCCCCGATTCCTCTGCTGCCTCCTCGAGCGTCAGCCCGTTCGTCAGCAGCAGCGCGAGCGACGTTTCGGCGGGCGTCAGGTCGAACAGCTTGCGGATGATTTCCTGTGCGCCCTGCGGCTTGCGGTCGGGATCGCGCAGGAACAGCGTGACGGCCGGCCGGCGCTTGTTGTCCTCCGACCAGTCGGACAGCAGCACGGTGCGCACCAGCAGCCCGAGGCGCGGCTTGTCGAAGCCGCGCGTGATCGGCATCGCCTCGACGATCGCCGCGGCCGTGCCGTGGTGCCCCATCACCGCGTGGCGGATCAGCCGCTTGAGCGTGCGATTCTCCTGCGCATCGGTCGCCTCGATTGTGCCGCGCGCAATCGTCAGACCGTTGTTCTGCTTCAGGATCTCATCGGCGACGCTGTTCATGTCGATGATGGTGCCGTTCTCGTCGAGTGTGATCGTGCCGATCTGCATCCGGTTGATCGCGTTCGCGTAGATCGACCGCTCGACCTCGGCCGTGTCGAGCCGCGAATGCAGCTCGACCGCGCGCTTCAGGTGCGGCAGCAGCAGCGCGCAGATCGCCTTGTCGCGCGCGGAGAACTGCTTCGACGCGTGGTTGCGGCACACGCGGAACCGGCACTCGACGCCCGACGGCGTGCGCAGGTCCGCGCCGAGGATGTAGCGCACGTCCTGCGGCTTCAGGAACTGCTTGTACAGTTCGCTCGACAGCCAGCCCGTATCGCCGAACACGTCGTCGACCGTGACCACGCGATCGGCCGGCAGGCCGACGAACGGGTCGAGCGAATAGTAGTAGTTGTTGTACGAGGCCTCGCCGTCACCCGGCACGACCGGGCCGAATTCCGATGCGTGCACGGACAGCGGCGCGCGACGATCGCTCGCGGCCGCACGCAGGATCAGCGTTACGTAGTTGGCCTGCAGCAGCCGGCGAACCATCTCGAGCGCGCCTGCCCAAGGCGGCGTTTCCATCGGCCCCTGGTAGATGCGCGCCATCAGCTCGCTGAAATCCGCGACGCCGATGTCGGCCTCTTCGCTCGTTGACTGGCTCTCCTGCGGGGCCCATCTCGTCTCCATCAGCACGCTCCATCCTCCATGCAACTTGTATTCGGTGCGATTCATCCGCGCCGCCATGATTAAGACGCGTCTTAATTCCGGCGTCATCGGGACATTCACTGAATGGTGAGCTTTGGCCATTCGGGCGCGCGAACCATCGTCCAATCGGATGATGTGGCGCCCTGCCCGCTGCGCTGGAATGCCCGTCAGGCCGTGCCGACAAGCGTCCGGCGCGGCCTCAGGGAAAACCGCGACGCGGGTTTACCTGATTCAGACCGCATCCGATTCAGACAGGAGTTCCAATGCCGCTCGACCCTCAGGCGCAGGCGCTGCTCGCCGCGCTCGCCCAAGCGCCCGCGATCGATTTCGATCGACTGACCGTTCCCGCGTACCGCGCGAGCCTTGCCGGAGGCAACGCCTTCGCACCAGGTGATGCGATTGCCGCCGAAGAGGACTGGCAGATTCCCGCCCCGGGGCGTCAGTTATCCGCACGACTGTATCGGCCCGACGCCGACGGGCCGTTGCCGCTGACCGTGTTTTTCCATGGCGGCGGCTTCGTCGCGTGCGGCATCGATTCGCACGCGAATCTGTGCCGCAGCCTCGCCAGACGGGCGCGCACGCTCGTGCTGTCGGTCGATTACCGGCTCGCGCCGGAAGCGCGCTTCCCGGCGGCCACGCAGGACGCCTGCGACGCCGTGCGCTGGGCCGCCGCCAGCACGCGCGATCTCGGCGCGCGCGCCGGTGCGATCGCCGTGGCCGGCGACAGCGCGGGCGGCAACCTGGCCGCGGTCGCAGCGCTGCAGCTGCGCGGCTCGGGCGTCGCGATCGCGCACCAGTTGCTGCTGTATCCGGTCGTCGATTGCGCGACCGAGCATCCGTCCTACGAATCGCTCGGCGAAGGCTATTTCCTGACGGCGGACGCGATGCGCTGGTTCAAGCGCCAGTATTTCGACGACGACGCCGACCGCGCATCGCCGCTCGCGAGCCCGCTCGCCGCGGCGGACCTGTCGGGTGCGGCGCCGGCCACCATCGTCAGCGCGGAATTCGATCCTCTGCGCGACGAGGCGGAAGCGTATGCACTGCGTCTCGCGCAGGCCGGCACGCCGGTGTCGCTCGTCCGCTGGCCAGGCCAGCTGCACGGCTTCGCGAGCATGCTCGGCGCGGTCGATGCGGCCGATCGCGTGCTGACGTTCGGCGCCGATGCGCTGCGTCGCGCATTCGACGCGACGGAGGCGCAATGACGCTCGCCGGTACGCTGGAAATCGTCGACGAGCTGCGTGCGGGGCGGATGGTCCTGCTCGTCGACGAAGAGGATCGCGAGAACGAAGGCGATCTCGTGATCGCGGCCGATCACGTGACACCCGACGCGATCAACTTCATGGCGCGCTTCGGGCGCGGGCTGATCTGCCTGACGCTGACCGCCGAGCGCTGCGAGCAGCTGAGGCTGCCGCCGATGGCCGATCGCAACGGCACGCCGTTCGGTACCGCTTTCACGGTCAGCATCGAGGCAGCCGAAGGCGTGACGACCGGCATTTCCGCGGCCGATCGCGCGCGGACGATCCGCGCGGCGGTGCGCTCGGGCGCGCGGCCCGACGATCTCGTGCAGCCCGGCCACGTGTTTCCGATCGCAGCGCGGCCGGGCGGTGTGCTGGTGCGCGCGGGGCACACGGAGGCAGGCTGCGATCTGGCCGCGCTCGCCGGGCTCACGCCTGCGTCGGTGATCTGCGAGGTGATGAACGACGACGGCACGATGGCACGGCTGCCCGAGCTGAAGGCGTTCGCCGCGCATCACGGGCTGAAGATCGGCACGATCGCGGACCTGATTCATTACCGCCGCGAGCACGAATCGCTCGTCGAGCGCGTCGGCGAACGGCCGCTGCATACGCCGTGGGGCCGGTTCCGCGCGATCGAGTATCGCGACACGGTGCACGGCGCACCGCATCTCGCGCTGGTGCGCGGCGAGCCCGATCCGTCGGCGCCCGTGCTGACGCGCGTGCACGAATGCCATTCGCTGCTCGATCTGCTCGACGCCGAGCCGTCCGCGCATTCGTGGCCGCTGCACGCGGCGTTGCAGCGGATCGATGCAGCCGGCTGCGGCGTCGCGGTGCTGCTCGACTGCGACATGCGTGGCGACGCGATGCGGACACCGGCCGGCCATGCACGCCACGACGGCCGCGTCACGGGGATCGGCTCGCAGATCCTGCGCGAGCTCGGCGTGCGGCGGCTGAATGTGCTGTCGAGCCCGTTCCGGCTGCCGGCGCTGTCGGGGCACGACCTGGAGATCATGGCGTTCATCCCGCTCGGTGACGACGATCCGGAAAGCGCACGTGCCGCGCATGCGAGCCCGCTGCGGGCGGCGTGACGCAGCGCGGGCGGGCTCGCGTCGCCCTTCCAGCATCGATCCACGGGTTGCCGTTTGACAGGCTATCGTTTGTTTTTGTTAAATACAGTCTCAGGTTTGTATTTTGACGATACATGCCGTAGGCTGTATTTTTCGATTACAAGCGATCGCCTGTCATTTCGCGGAGAGCCCATGGCATTCCCTGTCCAGACCTTGAGCCAGTTGCGCCCCATCCTCGTCGGCTTCCGGAAGTCGGCGGGGTTCACGCAGGCGCAGCTCGCCGCCCGCCTCGGCGTCACGCAGCAGTCGTACGCGCAGCTCGAAGCCAATCCGTCCGCGGTCAGCATCGAACGGCTTTTCAAGGTGCTGAACGTACTCGGGGTTCGCCTGTCGCTCGATCCACGCACGCCGAACGACCCAGCGGCACCCGACGACACGGCCTCCGCTCCCGCGCCCAAGCGCGCACCGGCCGCGCGCGGTCGCTCATCCGGCCCATCCGGCGCGTCCGATACACCGGCCCGCGCACCGGCCGCGGCGAAGGCCCCGTCCGCCGCCGCGCGCAAACGGCCTGCCGCGGCGACACCTGGCAAGCCTCGGGGCACCAAGCGGGAGGACTGGTGACGATGGTCCGCCGCCCCCGCCATGATCGCCTCGACCTGTGGATGAACGGCATCCCGGTCGGGTACTGGGAAGTCCGGCGCGGCGTCGAGCGCCTCGTCTACCTGCCCGCGTGGGTCGACGATCCGCAGGGGCGTCCGCTGTCGCTGTCGTTGCCGTTCACGCCCGGCAACCAGCCGCACCAGGGCGCGATCGTCGCCGACTACTTCGACAACCTGCTGCCGGACAGCCAGCCGATCCGCCGCCGCATCGCGCAGCGCTACCGGCTCGGGTCGACCGCGCCGTTCGAACTGCTCGCGTCGATCGGCCGCGATTGCGTCGGTGCGCTGCAGTTGCTGCCGCCCGACGAGAGGCCAGTAGACCTCCAGGCGATCGACGGCACCGTGCTCGACGATGCGGCCGTGGCCGACGTGCTGCGCCACGCGACCGCCGCGCCGCTGCCCGGCCACGCGGAACCGGACGGCGAGCTGCGGCTGTCGATCGCCGGCGCGCAGGAAAAGACCGCGCTGCTGCGTCACGGCAACCGCTGGCTGCTGCCGTCGGGCAGCACGCCGACCACGCATATCTTCAAGCTGCCGCTCGGGCGCGTCGGGAACATGCAGGCCGACATGCGCACGTCGGTCGAGAACGAATGGCTGTGCTCGAAGATCGTCGCCGCATACGGGCTGCCGGTCGCCGCGTGCGACATCGGCCGGTTCGACGACCAGAAGGCGCTGATCGTCGAGCGCTTCGACCGCCGCCCGTCCCGCGACGGCACGTGGATCCTGCGGCTGCCGCAGGAGGACATGTGCCAGGCGACCGGCACGCCGTCGGGCGCCAAGTACGAATCCGACGGCGGCCCGGGCATCGCGACGATCATGGGGATCCTCGCGAATTCCGCCGATGCCGCGCAGGACCGGATGAACTTCTTCGTCACGCAGCTCGTGTTCTGGGTGCTCGCGGCCATCGACGGTCACGCGAAGAATTTCAGCATCGCGCACCTGCCGGGCAATACGTATCGCAGCACGCCGCTGTACGACGTGCTGTCCGCGCATCCGATCATCGGCACGCGCCGCAACCAGCTGCCGCCGCGACGCGCGCGGCTCGCGATGGCCGTGTGCGGGAAGAATCGCCATTACGTGATCGGCGATATCCAGCCGCGTCACTGGATCGCGCAAGGCGCCCGCGTCGGCCTGACCGAGGACGACGTGCGCGCAGCCATGGCCGACGTGGGCGCACGCACGGAACCGGCGATCGCCGACGTCGCGTCGCGCATTCCAGCGGACTTCCCGGCGGACGTGGCCGATGCGATCTTCGACGGGATGCGCCGCCAGGCGCGCAAGCTCGGTGCGGCCGACTAGGCGATGCGCGCGGCCGCGCACCGGCGGCGGGTCATCCATGCGGACGATGCGCCACCGCGCCGACTCCGCACAATGGTCGCCGTGCCCAATCCCGACGCCCGCCCGACATGGAACCCGCCGCCCTCGATACCGCGTTCAGCCCGTTGCAGATCGGCCCGCTGACGCTGCGCAACCGCCTGATCAAGTCAGCGACCAACGAAGGGATGACGCCGAACGGCGTGCCGTCGCGTGCGCTCGTCGGGTTTCATGAGCGCATCGCCGAAGGCGGCGCCGCGCTGACGACCGTCGCGTACTGCGCGATCAGCGACGACGGCCGCACGTTCGTCGACCAGGCGCGGCTCGATGCGCCGACGGTCCGGCAATTCCGCGCGCTGACCGACGCGGTGCATCGCCACGGCGCGGCGGCGTCCGCGCAGATCACGCACGGCGGCTGCTTCACGTTCCTGCCGTCGCTGTCGACGAAACGGCCGTTGAGCGCGTCGGGCGGGTTCAACAAGGTCGGCGTGATGAGCGGCCGCTTCCTGAAGCGGGCGATGACGCGCGACCAGATGACCGTCATTGCCGACGAATTCGCAAATGCGGCGCGGCATGCGCGTGACGCGGGCTTCGACGCGGTGGAGATCCACATGGGGCACGGTTATCTGCTGAGCCAGTTCCTGTCGCCGCTGTACAACCGTCGCCGCGACGCGTATGGCGGCGATGCGGCGCGTCGCGCGGCGTTCCCCGTCGAGGTGCTGCGCCGCGTGCTCGATGCGGTCGGCCGCGATCTCGCCGTGGTCTGCAAGATCGGCGTGACCGAAGGCGTGCGCGGCGGCGGGACGGCCGACGACGCATGCGAGATCGCGCGGCGGCTCGAGGCCGAAGGCGCGCACTTGCTGATATTGAGCGGCGGGATGAACGTCGAGTCGGTATGGCAGCTGTTCGGCAGCCCGCTGCCGGGCGACGCGCGCGCAAACGCCGACAACGCGATCGTGCGCGCCGCGATGGCGCTGCAGAAACTCACCGAGCCGAAGATGGGCGCGTTTCGGGAGATGTATTTCCTCGAGCATTCGAAGAAAGTGCGCGCGGCCGTCAGGATGCCGCTCGCCTATCTCGGCGGCGTGCGTTCGCGCGAAAACGTCGCGCTGGCGATGCGCGAAGGATTCGACGCGGTGGCGCTTGCCCGCGCGCTCGTGTTCGAGCCGGGCTTCGTAAACGGGCTGCGCGACGGCCGCCTCGCGCAGTCGGGCTGCACGTCATGCAATCGCTGCGTCGTGTCGATGTACACGCCGGGTGGAACTGCATGCGCGCTCAAGGAGCCGAACGACGCGGCGCCGAACCGCGTCCCGGCCGCGGGCGCTTGAGGCCAGGCTGCGGCTGATTCCGTGGCCGCTGCCGCTCAGCCTGCGTCGCGCGCGCGGGCCAGCGCCGCGAGGTTCCCTTCGCCGAATCCGTGGTGTCCCTGCCGCTGCACGATCTCGAAGAAGATCTCGCCGGGCCGGCGCTTGACGAAGGTCTGGAAGAACAGGCGCGGCACGCCGTCGCTGCCGATTTCGCCGTCGATCAGCACCGCGCGGCGGCGCAGCGCATCGAGATCGACGCCGTGCCCCGGCAGCCGCGCATCGACTTCGTCGTAATAGCGCGCCGGCGGCTCGATGAATTCGACGCCGTTCGCGCGCAGCGCATCGACGCTCGCCAGGATGTCGTCGGTCGCCAGTGCGACGTGCTGGACGCCTTCGCCCGGATGGTCCGGCAAATACGCATGCATGAGTTCGGTGCGCCGCGTGCCTTCCTCATAGACCGGAATCCGCACCGCGCCGCACGGCGACACCATCACGCGCGAATCTTCCGACACATGCCAGTGCGCGTCGATTTCGTGGATTTCGCGGAAGTGCAGCAGGTCGTGGTAGAAGTCGAGCCACTCGCGCATGCGCCCCGCGCCGACCGTCTGCGTGAAGTGGTCGACCTGCTGCAGGCCCGTGCCCGCGCAATCGAGATCGGTATGCGCGGTCGAGATGTCGATCGGCCGGAAATCGATGTCGAAGATCGAGATGTCGCCGACGCCGCCGCGCTGGCCGTCCCGCCCGCGCCAGCGGTCGACGAAATAGAGGTGCGAATCGCCGATCCCCTGGATCGCGGGAATCTTCAGTTCGCCGACCCCGATCCGCTCGCCCTCGAACGCCCACGCGCCGAGTTCGATTGCCCGCTCGAACGCGCGCCGCGCGCTGGCCACGCGCAGCCCGATCGCACAGACGCCCATCCCGTATTCCTCCGCATAGCGCGCAGCGAACGAATCGGGTTCGGCGTTGATCAGGAACTGCATCTGTCCTTGCCGGTACAGCGTGACGTTCTTGCTGACATGGCGCGCAATCGCCTTGAACCCGAGCTGCTCGAAGCGTTGCGCGAGCGCGCTCGGCACCGGCGCCGCGAACTCGACGAATTCGAGTCCGGCCATCCCGAGCGGATTGGCGGCCGGATCGGCAACGGGCGGCGTATCGCTGGACAGGGGGTGGGAATTGCCGGGCATTCCAGTCTCCGGAGGCATGCGGTCGATGGGGATGACGCCCGGCGCGTGCGGCACGCCCGGCCGAGGTGACGGCCGGACATCCGCCCGATTCGGGTGCGGTTTTGATGGTCCCGATTTTAACCAGATCGTTCACGGCGGCACACCCTGACCGAACGGGATATTCGTCCATCGCCTAGTGCAAACCCGAAAATCGTTCGATAATCGCACACAATCGAACGATAATCGCGCAATTTAACCGATCGGCCAATTGCCGTGACGGAGCGCGCGCCCTATTCTCCGTTCACCCTTCGACTTCAATGCAGCATCGGACGCGGCGCCGCCGCGATTCCACGATGCGCCGTGCCAGGAGACTTCGCCATGACCCCAACCTTCGACACCCTCGACGCCGCCGCCGGCGCCCGCGCGCGCAGCCAGGCCCGCAAGGCCGCGATCGGCAGCTTTGTCGGCGCCGTCGTCGACTGGTACGACTTCCTGCTGTACGGGATCGTCGCCGCGCTCGTATTCAATTCCGAGTTCTTCCCGAAGATCAGCCCGACGATGGGCACGCTCGCTGCATTCGCGACCTTCGGCGTCGGCTTCCTGTTCCGCCCGCTCGGCGGCGTCGTGTTCGGCCATTACGGCGACCGGCTCGGCCGCAAGCGGATGCTCGTGCTGACCGTGATGCTGATGGGGCTGTCGACCGTCGCGATCGGCCTGCTGCCGAGCTTTGCGACGATCGGCTGGTGGGCGCCCGTGCTGCTGGTGCTGATGCGTGCGATCCAGGGCTTCGCGGTCGGCGGCGAATGGGGCGGCGCGGCGCTGATGGCCGTCGAAAGCGCGCCGAAGCACAAGAAGGCGTTCTACAGCAGCGGCGTGCAGGTCGGCTATGGCGTCGGGCTCGTGCTCGCGACGGGCATCGTGTCGATCCTGAGCCATACGCTCGGCGAGGCCGCATTCAAGTCGTGGGGCTGGCGCCTGCCGTTCGTGTTCAGCATCGTGCTGGTGCTGATCGGACTGTGGGTCCGCAAGAGCATGGACGAGTCGCAGGAGTTCGTCGAGAAGGTCGAACACGGCAACCGCAAGCTGCGCCTGCCGGTGCTCGAGGCGCTGACGCGCCATCCGAAGGCATTCCTGCTGATCGTCGCGCTGCGGCTCGCCGAACTGTTCACGATGTATATCGTCACGGCATTCGCGCTCAGCTATTCGACGTCGAATCTCGGCATGTCGCGTGACCTGTTCCTGAACATCGGCCTGCTGGTCGGTGCGGTGAGCTGCGTGACGATCCCGTGCTTCGCCTGGATGGCGGACCGCTTCGGCCTGCGCCGCATCTACCTGATCGGCGCGCTGATCGGTCTCGCGTCGGCGGTGCCGTTCTTCGTCGCGCTGGAGGCACGTTCGATCGCGTGGATCGTGGTGTTCTCGATCCTGTTGGCCAACGCCGCGCACGACATGGTCGTGAGTGTCCAGCAGCCGCTCTTCACCGAGCTGTTCGGCGCGGAATACCGCTATAGCGGCGCGGGCGTCGGTTATCAGTTCGCGAGCGTGGTCGGCGGCGGGTTCACGCCGTTCATCGCGGTGGCGCTGGTCAGTCTGGCCGGCGGTTCGTGGCACCTCGTCGCCGGTTATCTCGCGGTGGGCTGCCTGATCTCGCTGGTGGTCGCCGCGCGGATGCGGGCGGCGCAGTGAGGGAATGACCGGATGGCCGGCCCGATACGCGGCCGGCCATTTCCGCACCGGCTGCCATCCCCGGCCAGCCGGTCAGGCCCCGCCTCCACCCAACGTCAAACACGGTCAATCCCGCGCGCGGAAGCCCATTTTCCCCTCTGAACATTCCACGTCGCCCGCCGACCAATGGCATCATATGGGCCTACGTCAGTCACCGATACGCCCCCATATCATGTCGAATCTCATCGTCCACGGCGGCAACCCGCTGCGCGGGGACATCAAGCCGTCCGCGAACAAGAACGCCGTCCTGCCGATTCTGTGCGCCACCCTGTTGACCGATCGGCCGCTGCGCCTCGTCGGCGTGCCGGACATCACCGACGTGCGCAAGATCCTCGACATCTTCCGCACGCTCGGCAGCGACGTGTCGGTCGATTTCACGACAGGCATCCTCGAGCTCCACCATCGCAACACGGCGTTCGACCCGGCCGTCCACCGCCTGCCCGAGGCGATGCGCTCGTCGATCATGCTGATTCCGCCGCTGCTCGCGCGCTTCGGCGTCGCGCGCCTCGAGAACGACGTGAAGGGTTGCACGCTCGGCGTGCGCGAAATCGATCCGCACGTCGAAGTGTTCGAGCGCTTCGGCGCGCATATCGAGCGCACGCCCGATTCGCTGATCGTTCGTGCCGACGGCCCGCTGACGGCCAACGATCACTGGCTCGACTACGCGTCGGTGACGACCACCGAAAACTTCGCGCTGTGCGCGACGGCGGCAAGCGGCACGTCGACGCTGATGAATGCGGCGTCCGAGCCGCACGTGCAGGAGTTCTGTCAGTTCCTCGCGATGATCGGCGTCGCGATCGAGGGCATCGGCACGTCGCGCCTGTGCGTGACGGGCGGCGGCAAGCTTGGCGGCGGAGAATTCCGCTTCGCCGAGGATTTCCACGAAATCGCGACGTTCCTCGCACTCGGTGCAATCACGGGCGGCGATATCACGGTCCGCAACTCGTCGCCGGAGCATTTCCCGCTGATCGACCGCACGTTCGCGAAGTTCGGCGTGAACGTTACACACCGTGACGGCTGGTCCCGCGCGGAACGCGACGGCCCGCTGCGCGTGCGTCGGCCGTTCACGCAGAACATCCTGACCAAGGTCGAAGCCGCGCCGTGGCCGTACCTGCCGGTCGACCTGCTGCCGATCTTCATCGCGCTCGGCGTGCGCGCGGAAGGCAGCGCGATGTTCTGGAACAAGGTCTACGACGGCGCGCTCGGCTGGTCCGGCGAACTGTCGAAGTTCGGCGCGCACGTGCTGCTGTCCGATCCGCACCGGCTGATCACGTTCGGCGGGCTGCAACTGACGCCTGCGCGCGTCGAGAGCCCGTACATCATCCGCGTCGCGATCGCGCTGCTGATGGTGGCCGCGAGCATCGAAGGCCGCTCGGAAATCATGAATGCGCTGCCGATCCGCCGCGCGCACCCGCATTTCGTCGAAAACCTGCGTTCGGTCGGCGCGAACGTCGAGTGGACGAGCAGCGAGTAACGGCAATCGGGATGCGGCGAGCGTAACGCGCGCGCCGCATCCGACTGTCCCGCTTTTCACATTCGGCCGGTGGCATCGATACGCCGGAAAACCCTCTTCAGCCATCGGTGGCCGTCGCGTTCGCCCATCGTCATGCGTCCCCGCCAGCGGACCAGAAACCCTCAGCGTTCAGGCAAACGGATTTCGCAACACCGGGCCGCCTTGTACTCGCAAGCCGTCATGCATGTCTTCGGTGTACAGGTATTCACACCCCTCGATCGAAGCAGTTGCCACGATGCACGCGTCGTAGAAAGACAAGCGATGCCACTCCGCCAACCGTCGCGCGAGGTCGTGCGTATCGACAGTGATCGGCACGATATGGCACAAACTCCTGATCGGCTCCAGAAACTTCCCCACCTCACGCCACGGCATCCGCAATTTCCGGTGGCAAACGCTGGCGACTTCATTCAATACCTGAACGCTGATGGTCGGCCGCCGAAGGAACAACGCTTCCGCACGGTTTGCCTTGGTTTCGTCCCCGGACAGCAGATAAAGCACGACATTGCTGTCGACGAACGATTTCTCGAACTCAATCCTGCTCATTCGCATCGTCCCGGCTGAACTTGAAATCGGCGGGCAACTTGCCCCTGAAATGCCTCAAGCGCTGCAGAAGCTCGTCGGGCCTGGGCTTGCGACTTACCGCGAAGACCCGAGGGCTGTCGACCACGATTTCGATATCGTCCCCTTCGCGGAGCTCCAGTGCGTCGACCACACTGGCCGGAAGGCGAACCGCCAGGCTATTGCCCCACTTTGCAACCTGCATATGAGCCTCCATAGATATACGTGAAAGATTGTATATCTTCAATGTGAATCAGCAAGCTAGCCAAATGGACGGTTCGGATATCGCGCACTCGTCTTCCTCCACGACTCGCGCGATAATCGCCCACTCCTGCGCGAACACCGCGCACGTCCTGACACGCCACCACCGCCCCTCGACGATGAAAAAGCCCGATCTCGACCGACGCGACTGGATTGCCGGCCTTGAAAAAGGCCTGATGATCCTCGAGGCGTTCGACAGCCAGCACGCGCGAATGACACCGACACAGGCCGCCGCCCGCACCGGGCTCACGCGCACGGCCGCGCGGCGCTACCTGCTGACGCTGGAATCGCTCGGCTACGTGTACACCGACGGCAAGCTGTACGGCCTCACGCCGCGCGTGTTGCGGGTCGGCTGGTCGTACTTCGATTCGGCGCGCCTGCCGCGCACGGTCCAGCCCTATCTGCAGCAACTGAGCGCATCGCTGAACGAATCGGCCTACGTGAGCGTGCTCGACGGCTGGGAGCTCGTGTTCATCGCCCGCAACGGCGTGTCGCGCGTGATGACGACCGGCTTCGTGCTCGGCGCGCGCGTGCCGGCCCCGCTGACGTCACCCGGCGTCGTGCTGCTCGCGCATCATCCGGATCGGGAGGCGGTCCGCGCATGGCTCGCCGATACCGCACTCGCGCCATTCACGCCGAACACGATCACCAACAAGGCACGCCTGCTCGAACAGGTCGACCACGCGCGCGACGCGGGCTTCGCGGTGATCGAGCAGCAACTGCAGGTCGGCGTGCGCGGCATCGCGGTGCCGCTGAAGAACCGTCACGGCGAAGTCGTCGCCGCGCTGAGCACGAACATGCCGATCGGCGCGGAATCGACGGACGCGGCCGTGCGGCGCGTGCTGCCGCATCTGCAGGAAACCGCGCTCGCGATGCTCAACGTGCTGTAGGGATTCGGGCAAGCGCGTACGCGGTACGCCCCCTGACGGTCACCCGATCCGCCACCACCGTGGCAGCAGATCGCGCACCTCCCGCCTTCGGTAACGATCGTCGATCAGATGCACGACGCCCTCGTCGTGCTCGGTGCGGATCACGCGCCCGGCAGCCTGCACGACCTTCTGCAAGCCCGGGTACAGATACATGTAGTCGTACCCGTTGCCGAAGCGCGCATCCATCGCGCGCCGCATCTGTTCGTTGACGTCGTTGACTTGCGGCAGCCCGAGCGTCGCGATGAACGCGCCGATCAGCCGTTCGCCGACGAGATCCACGCCTTCCGAGAACGCACCGCCGAGCACCGCGAAGCCGACACCGCGCCCGCCCGCGTCGAAGCGCGCGAGAAACGCGTCGCGCTCGCTTTCGGCCATGCCGGGCGCCTGGGCCCACACGGGTACGTCCGGATGGCGCGTCTGCATCAGCGCGACGACGCGCCCGAGATAGTCGAAGCTGCTGAGAAAGCCGAGGTAGTTGCCGGGCCGCGTCGCATACTGCGCGGCGATCAGGTCCACGATCGGTTCGAGCGAACGGTCGCGATCGCGCCAGCGCGTCGACACGTGGCTCGCGACGCGCACGGTCAGTTGCTCGGCGCGAAACGGCCCGTCGACGTCGAGCCAGCCCGTGTCGGCCGGCAGCCCGAGCGTGTCGCGATAGAAATGAAACGGGCTGAGCGTGCCGGAAAACAGCACGGTCGCGCGTGCGGCTTCGTAGCGCGGCGCGAGAAAGCCGGCCGGGATCACGTTGCGCACGCACAGCGTCGACTGGATGCGGCGTCGGCGCCCGGCCGGCGCGCCCCCGTCGGGCTCCGACTCGCGTGGCAGCGGCTCGCCGTGCAGCGTCGCGTCGAAGATCGACGCACCGTCGAACGCATCGGCGAGCACACCGAACTGGATCGCCTCGAAATGAAAGCGCAGCAGCGCATCGCCGTTCGCGCGCGGCGCATCGGTCAGATGCTCGCCGATCGCCGCGACAAGGTTCTGCACGGCCGACACGATCGGGCCAGGAATCTCCGGGTACGCCGCGTAGCGCTCGGCCTGTGCGCGATTCACCGTCCCCCACGCACGCGCGAGCCGGTCGAATGCCTTGCGCAGTGCCGCCGGTGCTGCCTCGCGCGCAGCCGCGAACGCGAACGGGTCGAGCGACGCGCTGTACATCTTGCGTGCGCGATCGAGCAGGTTGTGCGCTTCGTCGACGAGCACGCCGACGCGCCACTGGTTCTGCTGCGCGAGCGTGTGCAGCATCGCGCTGCCGTCGTAGTAGTAGTTGTAGTCGCCGATCACCATGTCGGACCAGCGCGCCAGTTCCTGCGCGAGGTAGTACGGACAGATGTCGTGCGCGAGTGCGGTCTCGCGCACGGTATCGCGATCGAGCAGCCCCGCCCCGATCGCCGCGTCGCGCGCGGCCGGCAACCGGTCGTAGAAACCTTGCGCGAGCGGACACGATTCGCCGTGGCACGCGCGGTCCGGATGCTCGCACGCCTTGTCGCGCGCGACGAGCTCCAGCACGCGCAGCGGCAGCGCCGGCGTACCGGCGCCGAGCGTCGTGGCCGCCTCGAGCGCGAGCGCGCGGCCGGGCGTCTTCGCGGTCAGGAAGAACACGTGATCGAGCTCGCCCTCGCCGCACGCCTTCAGCAGCGGAAATACCGTGCCGAGCGTCTTGCCGATGCCGGTCGGCGCCTGCGCGATCAGGCAGCGTTCGTCGCGCGCCGCTCGATAGACCGACACCGCCAGCTCGCGCTGACCGCTGCGGAATTGCCCGTGCGGAAACGTCAGCGCGCGCAGCGCCGCATCGCGGGCCGCGCGATGCGCGGTCTCGCGCTCGGCCCAGCCGACGAAGCACGCGCACTGCTCGGCGAAGAACGCGGCGAGCACGCTTGCGCTCAGCGTTTCCGTCAGCACGGTCTCGCGCTCGGACACGATGTCGAAATACACGAGCGCGACGTCGATTTCCGCGAGGTCGCGGGCGTCGCACATCAGGTGCGCATAGACCTTCGCCTGCGCCCAGTGCAGCGCGCGGTGATTGGCCGGCATCGCATCGAGGCTGCCGCGATAGGTCTTGATCTCCTCGAGCCGGTTCGCGACCGGGTCGTAGCCGTCCGCGCGCCCGCGCACGGTGAGCGTGCCCCAGGTACCCGCCAGCGCGATCTCGGTCTCGTAGCGCGCGCCGCGCTTCGACGTGACGGCACCGTGACCGGCAATGCCTTCGAGCGCGGTCGGCGCGGGCGTGAAGCGCAGGTCGAGATCGCCGCGTCGCGCGGTGAACTCGCACATCGCTCGCACCGCGACGACATAGCTCATGCGGACAGCCCCGCCGCTTCAACCTGCTCGACGCCGGCGCCTGCCCATTCGACATCGACGACACGCACCGGAATGCCATGTGCGATGCAGTACGCTAGCCAGCGCGTCTGGTTGTCCTGCAGCCGGTCGCCGGGGCCCTTCACCTCGATCAGTTCGTAGCGCTGCTCGTCCGGCCAGAAACGGACGAGGTCGGGTAGCCCCGAACGATTGCCGCGGATGTCGGCGAGCAGGCGCGTGAACCACAGCCGAAGGTGCGCCGGCGGCAGGCAGGCGAGCGCCTGGTCGAGCAGTTCGTCGGTCAGCACGCCCCAGAACACGAACGGCGATTGCAGCCCCATCTTCGTTGCATGGTGCCGGCGAATCGTGTCGCGATATGCCCCCGAGTCGAGTTGGGCGAAACAGCCGGCGAACGCATCGGTGCGGCGCACCGCGAAATCGGGCGCGTGCAGGTCGGCCGGGCCGCGCTGGAACGGGTGAAAGAACGCGCCGGGCACGGCCGCGAACACGGGCTCCCAGCACAGCAGCCCGAACAGCGAATTGATCAGCGTGTTCTCGACGTAGTGAACCGGCGCGTCGGGCTGTGCAAGATGGTCGCGCACCGCGAATTCGACGCTGACAAACGCGTCGGGACGCGCCAGCACGAGCGTTTCGCGCGGCACGTCGGGCGCGCTGCCCGCGCGTTCGACCCGTTGCCCGAGACGGCGCTGCAGGCGCGGCAGCATCCGCTCGACGCGCTGGCGTTCCTCGTCGCTTTCGAAGCCGCTGCGCGCCTCGAGCGCCAGCGTGAGCGCATCGTCGTCGCATCCGCAGCGTTCGAGCACGCGAATGCGCCGATGCCGGCTGCCCGGCCACGCACTGCGCGCATAGGCGTCGAGCGCGGCGGTCCAGTCGGCGCGCCGCTCGCAGGTCTGCCCAAGCGTAAACAGCAGCTTCGCGCGGCGCGTCGCGAGCCACGGCTGCGCGCAGCCGACCGCGTCGATCGCCCGCAGCAGGTCGTCGAACGGCAGGTCGTCGGGCCACGCGTCGAGTGCTTCGCGGCACGTCTGCAGCGCGAGATACGTATCGACGTCGGCTCGCTGCTGGAACGCGCGCGACGACGGCGCGAACGGCACGCTTTCGTACTGGAACACGCCGAGATCGGCGAGCACGAATTCGCTCCAGTCCTGATGAAGATTGCCGAAGAACATCAGCCGCAGCCGGTCGCACAGCGCACCGACCGTCACGCGCAGCACGCGATCGTCGGCCTGCGCGCACCACGCGTCGAGCGGTTGCGCAACCTCGTGCGCGGGCCGCAACCGTTCGAGCCAGTCGGGCTTGCGCTCGCCCGCGTGCGCGGCGAGCGACGGGAACATCTTCAGCAGATCGCCCTTGGTCGACAGCGCGAACAGTTCGTCGAGCGTGAGCGCGGGCGCCGGATCGACCCAGCCGAGTTCGACGAGCGGCGCGGCCGCGTCGAGCGTGCTGCCGATTTCGTCGTACACGAGCTTGCTCGCCCGGAAGTCGGATCCGCTGCGCATCAGCATCCGCACGAGCAACGCGCGCGATGCTTTCGGCAGCCGCGCGAAATGCGCGAGAAACGCGTGTTCGTGCGCGTCGAGCAGGTCGTCGTAACGCTCGCCGAGCCAGGCCAGCGCGCGTTCGAAGTTGGTCAGGTAGTAAAACGCCGGAGGCGTCGGCGATGCAGGCGTCACGGGGATCGATCACTGTACGTTTGTACAGGTCGGAATCATATCAAATGTGACGAAAAATACCGCATGCCGCGCACCGCCCGGCCGCGCCCGCGGGTCCCTCGCCGATCAGAACTGGTAGTTCACCGACATGTCGAACACGCCGTTCGTCGACTGCTGCGTGATCGGGCTGCGCCGTGCACGGCCGACGAGCTGCTCGATCGCGCCGTCCATCGTCACGAACCAGTGCTTGTTGACGAACCAGACCATCGTCACGCCAGCGCCGAACGACTTCATCCCCGCGCCCGACGAATAGGCCGGCAGCCCGGAACGCGCGGACGCCCCCGGGCTCACGCCGAACCAGCTGTTCATGTAGCGCGAATCGGCGAACGACACGGTCGGCCCGGCGAACCAGAAGAAGTGTTCGTTGCTGCCCGGCATCGGCATGTACGCGGAGAAATCGCCGACCCAGCCGTTCGAGCCGCCGATGCTGCGCCGGACGTCCGCGCGCAGCACGAGCGGGAAATCCTTCGAGATCACATAATCGGCCGCGAGCTTCATCACCGGCGCCGCGTTGATGTTGTCGAGCCCGTTCAGGTGGTCGAGATCGTCGGCCGAGCGGCGTCCAAGGTCATAGCCGACCGACATGCTCACGCGCCAGTTGGGCCCGCGCAGCACGTTCGCGCCGAGCCCCTCGCCCGTCGACAGGAAGAACAGGTCGCGATAGCGCAAGTCGAAGTTCGGGCCGCCCATCACGCGATATCGATCGGAGCCTGCGTAGCGCGGCTGCAGCGTCATCGCGGCACCGACGCTGACCTGCCACGTGCGGACGGTCGGGTTGAACAGTTTCTGCAGCGGGACGCCCGCCGAGTATTGCCATTCGCCGAGCGGCGAAGGCGTCTGGGCCGACGCGTCGCGGGCACCGGACGCCGCCAGCGCGGCGAAGGCCGACAGGCCGGACACGAACCGGCGGGTGCCGGGCGACAACAACGGGCGGGCAACGGTCATCAAGGCGGTCTCCGTCGGTTGCGCGAAACGAACCTGAGGGAAAGCGCGTCGCGCCTGACCGGCTGCAACGGCAGGCAGCCGGCGGCGCGAACGTAGCGTGCGCTGAATTAGTGAACATCCTACGCGACGCGCGCGAAGCCGCAAAGCGCCCGTTGAGCACGGGCACTTTGCCGGCCCCCGGCACGCGCCGGAGGATGGTTGCGGAATCAGAAACGCTCGACGTGATAGTCGCCGGCGAGCGCGGCCGGGCTGCGCTTCGACATCATGCGCGAGAAGCCATCCGCGAGCCGCCCGAGCGCGAGCTGCTTCTGGCTCGCGTCCCAGTGCGTGTAGGTGTCGTAGGCGGTGTCGTCGAACGACACGGTGACGGCGACCGGGTGGCCGCTTGCACGAAAACCGATATGCAGCACGCCGCCCGGCAACTCCTCGATGTGGTAGCGCAACGAACGCGACTCGAAATAGCGGCCCAGCACCTGGGCGATCGCGCGCTTGTCCGGCGATTGCACGTGAATGTCCATGATGGTCCTCCTTTCAGTGATCGCGCGGCCGGCCGCGGTTCGCTGCGCCCGCCCGGCATCCGTATCGGCGGCGGCCGCGATGGCGGATCGCCCTGCGGCAGGCCCGGCGGCACGGGCGGATCGACCGGATCGTCGTGCTCGGGCAGCGTCGGGTCGGGATCGACGTCGGGCGTCGGTTCGGGACGGTGCAGCATGGATCGCGTGTTCATGTCATTCCTGCGCGGCGGCTCGCGCGTGTCGATTGGCGCGGCGACCGGGCGCAAGCGGCGTGCCCGCTCGCCGGTGCGGCCGCGCGGCCGATCATGCGTCGCAAGCCGCCGTCACGTCACCCGCCCGCGCGTGCGCCCTTCGGCGGCGAGCTGCACCGCGCGCGGACGGATCGGACGGCGCACACACCGCGCGCGCTCCGGCCCAGCGTACACGGCATGTTTCAGTTCGCGAACCTCGTTCCTCCCGTCGAACATGCGCCTCTCGGGCCGATAGACCGGCGATTCGCACTTCCAGGTCGCAAACCGCTCGCACACGTGACTGAAAACGCCACCGCACCCGTTCGCGTCGTAACGTATCCTTTTTCCGTGGGTTCATTCATCACGATGTCCTCTCGTCCATGCCGGCGGCTCTCGGGCCATGTGTTCGCCAGTCCGGCCGGCCCGGCGGCTGCAAGCGCCATGCGGCCCATATTGCGCGGCACGGCGCTTGCGTCCGTCGTTACCAGCAAGGAGGTTCGATCATGACCGTTTTCGCTACCGGCCGCCGCGACGCCGTGTCACCGGCTGCCGGCCTGCTTCCCCTCGCCGTGTCGCGCAAGCCGTCCGATGACAAAACGGAGGAGCGTATCGACGAAGGGCTCGAGGAGACGTTCCCGGCCAGCGATCCGCCCGCCGTTGGCGGTGCGACCCGTATCGACCCCGCCAAGCCGTCCAGCGAACGCGACCGTCGCGCGCCCGACGCCCCACCACCGCCCCGCGATCACGGCTGACGTCGGCACCCGGCCTCCCGATGCGCGGCAGCGTAGCGCCGGGCCGGCACAACCGGAGTGAACTGATGAAACGCATGGAACGTGCATGGCACGAAGTCAGCGGCGCGGCGGGCGTCGTGGCGCTCGCCGCGATCGAGAGCGCGCTGGTATTTGCCATCGTTTTGATAACGGGCGTCGGCCACTGAGCATCATCGCTCGCGGCCCGGTCGCGACTGCCGCCGTGGAAGATGTACAAGCCGACTGGCAAATTTCTCCACGGCCCTGCCGCGCGGCGCCGGCGTGTGCCGCTTGAACGCGGCACGCGTCCTGCTTCCGGATCGTCTCGCTCACGAAGGAGGCGTTCATGTATCGCGTCAACGAAATCATGTCGCGCGACGTGGTGTGCGTCGCGCCGACCGACACGATTCGCCATGCGGCCGAATTGATGCAGCGCTTCGACATTGGCGTGCTGCCGGTCTGCGACGGCACCGAGCTCGTCGCGATCGTGACGGACCGCGACCTCGCGGTGCGCGCGCTGTCGCACGGGCATTCGCCCGACACCGCCGTGAAGGCCGTCGCGTCGACACCCGTGCAGTGGTGTGTCGAGGACGATGGCGTCGGCGACGTCCAGCAGCGGATGGCCGATGTGCAACTGCACCGGATGCCGGTGCTCGACGCCCGGCACCAGATCGTCGGCATCGTGTCGCTGGGCGACATCGCAACGCGCGCAGGCGGCCCGGCACGCGACGAGCTGGCAAATACGCTCGAGGACGTGTCGTTGCCACGCCACCGCTGACCGGCCCCTCGCTCGTGCGGCTCGCGATTCGCGTGCGCCGCGCCGCCTCGACCAGGAGAAAACGCGATGACAACGGACAGACCGTCGCGCACGCATGCGCGGATTGTCGGCGACAGCGGCCATTCGGCCGGCGGACCGGGGCCGGACGTGATGGCCGCCGGCACGCTGGAGGACGATCACGTGCTGACGATGGACGGCGACGACATCGGCAAGGTCACGAACATCATGCTCGACGTCCGCTCGGGCCGGATCGCGTACGCAGTCGTGTCGTCGGGCGGTTTCCTCGGGATCGGCGACAAGCTGCTCGCAGTGCCGTGGAACGTGCTGACGCTCGATGTCGAGCGCCGCTGCTTCGTGCTGCCCGTGCCGACCGAGCGCGTACGCGAAGCGCCGGGCTTCGACAAGGGCCGCTGGCCCGCGATGGCCGATCCGACGTGGGCCGAGGCGCTGCACGCGTATTACGGTGCGTCGCCGTACTGGCTGATCGAGGAAGGCGAAACGGCGCTCGACTCGCCGCCTTACGAGGCGTCGCCGGGCGGCCCGGAGAACGACACGCGGCGGCATTGACCGACGCGCGGGTCTGCCGCACGGGTGATGCGGATCAGCGCGCGGCCGCGACCGAATGCTCGAGCTCGCGCGCGGCGCTCAGGTGCGCCTTCAGCATCGGCAGCATGTTGGCGGCATACGCGCGAAGCTGCGGGTCTCGCCCGTTGCGCGCCTCAGCTTCGTAGAGCCTGATCGTCGCCTCGTGCGCGTTCGGTCCTGCCAGCGCGATATAACCCTTGTCAAACGCATGGCCAGTCTGGGTGCGCAGCGTCGTCACCGCCGGATCGACGAGCATGCGCGCCTGCACGGGCAAACCCTTTTGCGCGCCGAGCCGACGCAATTCCGTGGTCATGCGGCCGTGGTCGTCGAGCATCCGGCGCGCGAACGCCTTCACGTCCGGATTCGACGACCGATCGAGCGCGAGCTGGCTCGCCTGCCATTCCGTCTTGCCGACGATGCCGGCCTTGTCGACGAATTCGGCGTCGATGCCGCTCGGCCGCCGCGTCATGTCCGCTTCGTCGGCAGTCTCGCCCGGACGGATCACACCTGGCGCCACGTGAACGGACGATGCAGGCGGTGCCTGCGCATGCGCCGGTGCGAACGTCGTCGCGCCGAGCGTCGCGAGCATGGCCGGTACCAGCATGCGCGCGGTGCCGGCAAGCACGACGAATCGGCGCGAGTTCCTGACGTTCTCCGTCATCCGGATCTCCGTATCCGTCGACGGATCGGCCCGATCGAACGCCGCAGCCCATCCGTCTTGCGAGGCGATGCGCGGTCGTGAACCTGCGCGTCGATGTTGTCGGAGGCCAGCCCGCGCTCGGCGACGAGCGCCGCCCGGATCCGGGACGCGATCGTCGCATCACGCAGTTGGCCGCCTCCGGCCGACACCCTGCTCGCGAGCTTCGCCGGCACGCGCTCGTCAGCCGATGCGTAGCGCGGCGTCGCGAGCCATGCACACGACGGCACCCGTATGCTCATGATCGGCGCGACGGACGGCATGCGCCCGAGGTGCGTTGGCCTCCCTCTGGTGTCGTCGCGCTGCGTCCTGTCCGATCCCTGCATCGTGCCTCCTCGCGGGTGCGCGGATGCCCGCGTGTCAGCGGTGCCGTCCGGTTGGCGCCGCCCCATCGGCGGGCGACACGTCGGCGATCACGCCGGCGAGTGTCGGCATGTCGACCGGCTTGCACAGATACGCGTCGAAGCCGGCGGCCATCACGCGGTTCCGGTCCGCCGTGCCCGCATGCGCGGTTACCGCAACGACGGGCAGGTGCCCGACGCCGTCGGGCAGATGGCGGATGTGGTCGATCAGCCAGAAGCCGTCGCCGTCGGGCATCGCGAGATCGGACAGCACGACGCTCGGGTGCTGCCGTGCGACCAAGTCGAGCGCATCGTGCCCCGATTGCGCGGTCGATACCTGCGCGCCGAGGGTTTCGAGCGCTGCCGCAAGGCTTGCGCGCGACGTCGCGTCGTCGTCGACCACCAGCACGCGCTGGCCGTCCAGCGCGACCGCCGTGGACGCACCGCTCGGCCGCACCGGATGGCCGGTCGGATCGTCGGCGTCCAACTCCACCGGCAGGACCACGGTCACGGTCGTGCCGCGTCCCGCGCCTGCGCTCGTCGCCGCGACCTCGCCGCCATGCAGCCGCGCGATGTTGCGCACGATCGACAGGCCGAGCCCCAGCCCGCGTTTCGGCGACGCGGACGCGCCTTCCGGCCGGTTGAACGTATCGAACAGATGCGGCAGGCGTTCCGCGGAAATGCCCTGCCCCGTATCGGCGACCGACAGCCGTACGCGCGCGCCGGCCCGGGTCAGCGACACCTTGATGCGGCCGCCGGGCGGCGTGAACTTGATCGCATTCGACAGCAGGTTCGACAGCACCTGGCGCATGCGCTCGCTGTCCGCGGAGATCACGCAGTTGGACATCGCGCACGCGGTCGACAGTTCGAGCCCGTTCGCCTCCGCGGTCGCGCCGAGTTCGCGCACTGCCTGGTGCACGATGCGCACGACGTCGACCGGCGCGCGTTCGAGCCGCATCCGCCCCGTCGCGAGCGACGATGCGTCGAGCAGGTCGCCGACCATGCGCGACAGCGATCGCGCGCTGCGATCGATCGCGTCGATCGCCTGGTGCGCGAAGCCTTGACCGTTGTCGCTGCGCAGCACCTCGACCCAGCCGTAGATCACATTCAGCGGTGTGCGCAGTTCATGCGACACGGTGGCCAGCAGTTCGTCCTTCAGCCGGTTCGACTCGTCGGCCTGCACGCGCGCGTCGCGCGCGCCGCGCAACGAACGCAGGTCGCGCCGCTCGTCGCGGCGGCGTTCGTGCGCTTCGCGCAGCGTCATCGACAGGCCGGTGCAGTTGCCCTGCGCGTCGACGATAGGCGACGCCGCGAAGGTCGCGCGAAAGCAGCCGCCGCCGCGGCGCAGGCACAGGATGTCGAGCGGCCCGGCGGGCACGCGCGCATTCGCGAACGATGCGGGAAGCGGATGCAACCGCAGCCAGCGCGGCGCGATCAGCGTCGTGACGTCGTGTCCGATCGCCGTCGCCGCGTCGATGCCGAAGAGGCGCCGCGCGGCCGGGTTCCAGCTCGTGATCCGCCGCGCGACATCGAGGCCGACGATCGCGTCGGGCGATGCGTCGACCACGCGGCGCAGCAGGATGTCGTCGAGCGAGCGCGCCGAGGGTGCCGGTTCGCGGCGCGACGTGCGCGCGTCGTCCTCTTCAGCATCCTCGGCCCCGCGCAGCCGATCGTTTGCAAGCAGCGGCTTGACGGCCGTCACGAGCACGCATTCGACGAAGCTGATCGCAATGAAGGCGCCGGCCTGCGTCAGCCACGCGGGCAGCGGCGCATCGCGCCACCACAGCGCGCCGATCACGGCCACGCTCACGGCGGTCGCGGCCAGGCCGCCGCCGAACGACGTGATCCACGCCGCAGCCGCGACACCGACGTAGAAAGGCAGCGGCGCAAACGGTTCATGCACGCCGACGACGTGAATCGCCCACGCCTGCAGCGCGGACGCCAGCCCGACGGCCAGCACGACCCATGCGCCCTGCCGAAACAGCTCACGGGTAAAGGTCCTCATCGTGTCCCTGCATCGCGCCGGCAACCGTCGCGCGAGCCTTCAGGCCCCCGCAACTCGCGTACCCGCGGGATGGCGTTCGAAGACCTGGCCGCGCAACCCGCGTTGACGGCGTCGCTGTCGCGTCGGTCCGCCGCGTGCCGTGTTTGCGCGGCGCGCGCTTGCAGGTGCGTTTCGATTTTTCATTCGGCGGGTGTAAAAAGGCATCGGTGGCCTGTCCCCGGTTGCCGCATACCGGCATCGCGATGCGGCGATCGCGTATTTCTTCCGGCATCGCATCGAACATTGGAAATTTCTATACCGCGGCACCTTCCGCACCGTTCCGCTGTCGATAATAAATATTGCAACGAAGGGAATGCGCGATGCCGATTTTCAAAACGGCCCGCTGACACCTATGGCTGAATCCGCAAACCGTCCGAAGCAACGCGCCGACGCGCGCCGGCTGTCCGGCCGCTCCGCGGCGATGCGCACGCTGCTCGGCCGTATCGAGAAAATTGCTCCGACCCGCGCCAGCGTGATGATTGCCGGCGAAAGCGGGGTCGGCAAGGATATCGTCGCGCGACGGCTGCACGACCTCAGCGCGCGCCGCGACGGGCCGTTCGTACCCGTGAACTGCGGCGCCATTCCGGCGGACATCGCCGAAGCGCAATTGTTCGGCCACGAGAAAGGCAGCTTCACCGGCGCCGTCGCGCAACGGGAGGGATTCTTCGAAGCCGCGTGCGGCGGCACGCTGCTGCTCGACGAGATCGCGGAAATGCCCGCGGCGCTGCAGGTCAAGCTGCTGCGTGCGCTCGAATCGAACGCGATCGTGCGCGTCGGCGGCACCGAGTCGATTTCGCTCGACGTGCGCATCCTGTCGGCAACCCGCCACAACCCGGCCGAAGCCGTGCGCGACGGCCGGCTGCGCGAGGATCTGTTCTACCGTCTCGCCGCGTTCGCGCTGTATGTGCCGCCGCTGCGCCAGCGCAACGGCGACGTCGAGGCGATCGCACATGAATTCGTCGAGGCCCTCAACGCACGGCACCGCTCGCACAAGCGGCTGACCGACGCCGCGATCGCCGCGCTGCGCGCGTATTCGTGGCCCGGCAACGTGCGCGAACTGCACAACACGATCGAGCGCGCGTACATTCTGGCGGACGACGGCATCGACGTCGCGCTGCCGAAGCCGACGCCGCTGCCCGACCAAACGTCGGACGACGCGATGGCGCTGCCGCTCGGCGCGACGCTGCACCACGCGCAGCAGCGCTTCATCGCGGCGACGCTGGATCACTTCGACGGCAACAAGCCGCAAGCAGCGAAAGCGCTCGGCATCAGCCTGAAGACGCTCTACAACCGGCTCGCGCTGATGCGCGACGGCGGCCACGCCTGAGCATCGCCGCGCGCGTGGCGCACGGCGGCTCGAGTTGCGTCACCCGGCGCAGGTCAGGCGACCCTGAACTGCCCGACCGTCGTCGCGAGCGCGTTCGCCTGCGTCTGCAGCGCGGTTGCGGCAGCGGTCGACTGTTCGACGAGCGCCGCGTTCTGCTGCACCATTTCGTCGAGTTGCGTGACCGCGCGGTTCACTTCCTGGATGCCGCGCGTCTGCTCGTTTGCGGCGTGCGTGATCTCGGAGATGATCGTCGTCACGTTGGTGACGTTCGACACGATCTCGCGCATCGTGTCGCCGGCCTGGCGCACCTGCTCCGACCCGGCCGACACGCTCGCCACCGTCGACTCGACCAGCACCTTCACCTCGCGCGCGGCCTGCGCGCTGCGTTGCGCGAGGCTGCGCACTTCCTGCGCGACGACCGCGAAACCACGACCCTGCTCGCCGGCACGCGCCGCTTCCACGGCCGCGTTCAGCGCGAGGATGTTGGTCTGGAACGCGATCCCGTCGATCACGCCGATGATGTCGCCGATCCGGCCCGACGCTTCCTCGATCTTTCCCATCGTCGCCACGACGTCCGACACGACCACGCCGCCGTGCGACGCGATCCGCGATGCCGCGGCCGCGCGTTCGTCGGCCTGGCCGGCCGCGGCCGCCGACTGGCCGACCGTCGCGGTGATCTCTTCCATCGATGCGGCCGTTTCCTCGAGGCTCGCCGCCGCCGATTCGGTGCGCGACGACAGGTCCTGGTTGCCCGCGGCGATTTCGTTCGCGGCCGTGCGCACCGATTCGCTCGCGTCGCGGATCTGCCGCATCACGTCGTGCAGCTTGTCGACGAAGCTGTTGAACGAGCGCGCGATATCGGCCACCTCGTCGCGGCCTTCGGCCGGCAGGCGCTGCGTCAGGTCGCCCGTGCCCGAACCGATCGACGCCATGGCCTGACGCACCTGCGACAGGCGGCGGAACGCGGTCGTGGTGATCGCACCGACGATCAGCGACGCGACGCCGACGATCACGAACAGCGTGATCAGCGACGCGGTCAGCAGCGAGCGCATCCCGGCCGTCGCTTCCGCCTTGTCGAGCAGCACCAGCGCATACCAGTCGGTGCCCGGCACGGCCTGCGCGCGCGCGAGCTTCGCGTCGCCGCCGACGTGCACCTCGACCGGCACGGTAGCCGCGACCAGCGACGCGGCGCTCATGCCGCCGAGCTCGGGCGACACGTCGGTAACCGGCTTCAGCGTGAGCTTCGCGTCGGGATGCGCGACGACGTGGCTGCTGCTGTCGATCAACATGCCGAAGCTCGCGGGCGTCGGGTGGATCGACTTCACGTTCGCGATCACGCTGTCCATCGCGACGTCGGCCGCGACGACGCCCTTCAGCGCGCCGTCGCGCAGGATCGGCACCGCGAACGTGACGACCAGGTTGCCCGTGCCCGCATCGACGTACGGCGGCGTGACGACCGGCTTGCCGGCCTGCGCGGCCTGCTTGTACCACGGACGGCCGGTCGGATCGTAGTCGGGCGGGATACCGGTCGGGTCGGAGAAACGGAACGCCTTGTCCGCGTAGCCCGCGTACACGTTCGTGAAGCCGCCGGCCGCGGCCATCTGCTTGAACACCGGCAGCGGATCGGGCGACAGCGCGGCATCCTGCAGCGACGCGATCATCCGGCTTTTCGTCGCGACCCAATCGCCGATGCCGACCACGTGGCCGCTCGCGACGGATGTCAGGTTGCGGTCGATCGCGTCGTCGTTGTACGAGCGCGCGATGAAGTAATTGATCAGCGTGGTGGCGACGAGCGCGAATACGACGATGGCGACGCACGCGGCAAGGATGCGGGTCCGGATGGACGAGAACATGGCAACGACTCAATAAGGGAGCGCGAACGCCCGGTGGACGAATTCACCGGGTAAACGGCATCCGCGCGGCTTACTTGAGGCCGTTGCGTCAATTCGATCAAACGTATGAAGAAATATGCGGCCGGGAACGCCCGTGGCGTCGGCCGCGGCGAGCGTCCGTCACAGACGGCGACTGGTACTCGTATCCGGCTCCTTGCTCGATGTACTGGACGGCATGTCGCGCTCGAGTTCATCCTGCCTGCGCATCCGTTCGCGCAGGTGACGAATCGCGAACACGTGGATGTAGTCGTGCACGCGGGCATCGGACGACAGCGCACGCACTTCGTCGTCGAGCATTGCGCGCAGCTGATCGGCGCCGATCGCACGCTGTTCGGCAACGGCCTTCAATGAATCAAGCAAATTGTCCTGTGACATCGACGGGCTCCTGACGGTCGAGGAACGAAAGGAAAAGATGACGCTACCGGAAGATTAGAAACTGGATGGCCGCCCGGCGTACGATGCGCCGAAACGTGTTTGCGCGAGATCAACGACACGTTGCGTGCCGCCGCGCCGATCCGTTGCCGGACCGGCGGCGTGCGCGATTCGCGGCGCCCATGGCCCGCGAACGACTGGAAGGATTGCCACGCCACCCCGCGGCGCGGCACCGCCGATCGCGCAGACGATTGACCGTCGCGCGACGTCGGTGCAGGGGAGAACTTAGACCGTCCGAAATCCTGCGTCAAGCGACGTGCGCAGGCCGCAATTCGTCTGTTCGAATGCACCGGATCGGGGTGCCGGGCACCGTGCGCCGGCCCGCCGGCCCGCCCCGGCGCGGCTGATCGTCGGTTCGGCGTGTCAGCGGATTCCGATACGCCGCACGCAATGCCTGACAGCAACTTCGGCGCGCGCCGATTGGCAGCGCGGTGTCGGTGGGCGGATACTGATGTCATGAACGATACGTTCATACCCGGTCATCGCTCAGCCGGCCTTCGAGCCGGCACGCGGGGTCCGGTGCAGGAGACCAATCATGGCATATCGCAACTTTTCGGCCCGGAGCGGACAGCGGCGCGCGCGTGCGCTGTCCGCGCCCGCCGTGCCGACCGGTATCCGCCCGCCCGAGGATCTCGACGCGTTGCTCGCGCTCGCGCGCGAATCGGGTTTGCTCGTCACGCTCGACGGGCAGATCGGCCTTGAAAAATACCAGAGCGTCGCGGGATCGGTGCTCGCGCTGCAGCGGTTCGCGGCTGCCCTCCGCGCGCGGGCCGGTGCCGCCACGCCGGTCGTTGCGGGGCCGCGCCGCAAGACGCGCCCTGGCTGGCCGCGGCTGCGCAATCGCACGCCGGGCGGGCGAGGACGGCCGCATGGCGTGCGTCGGCGCGCATGCGTACGGCGCGGCGCCGGCTGCCGGCGCGACCAGCGAGTGCTGCGTGCCGCGTGACAGCCTGAACGCAGCCGATGCGGCACGGGGCCGTGCGCGGGCTGCGACGACTGCGATACCCATTCGGCAGCGAGCGCTGCGCGCCGGGTATGTGCCAGCGCAGTGCATGCCGCCATCCACACCGATCCGCCATTGCGCGATCGCGTGCCGCCACGCGCCGTTCCACACGGCGACATCGACGAGAAAAATACCTGCGAGGAAAGTAGTCTGCACGGGGCCAGGAAAGCGGACGGGGTGAAAGACACCCCGTCCGTCGTTCCAAGGCAGCCGCCGGCTGCCTACCCTCGTGCCGGAGAGTTCTTGAGCGGCTCACGCGCCACGCGATGCGTGACGCGGCTCTGGAAATCGGTCGATCGCAACGGCGTCGGATACGTGTCCGTTCGCCCGTGTCGAACGCGTTGCATCGAATCGCAGCGTCGCATACGGACGACAGACCATCCGCCAGGCCGAACGTCGCGTCACTGTCTCACGAGCGGCGCACGACGTTTCTGATGCAGGTCAACGAAAGCTTGCTTCGCATCCATCGCATCGCGATCTTCATGCGTCGCCGCGCACGAGCAGCACCGGCACCTGCGCGAGATGCGCGACCCGGCGCGCGACGCTGCCGATCAACCAGGCGGCGATGCCGCGCCGGCCGTGCGTGCCGACCACCAGCAGTTCCGCATGCCAGTGCACCGCGTCGCGCATCAGCGCATGGGCCACGTCGTCGCTGGTCGGTCGGGTTTCGACGATGCCGCGCTTGGTCGGGTTCCCCGTTGCGTGGAACAGCGGGCCGATCCGCGCCAGCGCATCCTCCCCCTCCGCGCGATACGCATCCTCGAGCGCGCGCACCGGCACGATATCGGTCAGGCGAACCGCGCGATCGACGACATAGGCTGCGTACAGCAACGTCGTCGGCACCGCGAAACCGAGCCCGACGCGCACCGCAAGCAGCGACGGCTCGCTGCCGTCGACTGCGAACATCAGGCGCTGCAGCGGCCCTTCCGACGGCCGCGCATAGTCGGCGGGCACGATCAGCAGCGCGCAGCGTGCGCGCGCGGCCAGCGTGTCGGACATCGCGCCTTCGACGAGCCGAAGCAGCCCGTGGTGCGGATTCGCGCCGACCACGAGCACGTCGGCATGCCATGCCGACGTGTCCTTCGCGAGTGCATCGGCGACCGTGCCGCCCGTGACCGACGTATCGATGATCACCTGCTCGATCTCCGCGCCGCTGCCGGCGAACAGTTCGGCGGTGCGCTCGAGCGTCGCCTGCGCTTCGCGCGTCATCTCCTCGCGCGCCGATGCCAGCAACGCGTCGACGCGCGGGATGTCGGGCAGCACGAGGCGCGGATTGTCGATCGCGCAGACGATGCGCACCTGCATGCCGGGACGCAGCAGCGTTCGCGTGTAGCGCGCGGCGGACAGCGACTCCGGCGTCAGATCGACGGCCAGCGAGATCCGCGCAAGTGGCGGGATGGTCGGACTGGATGGCATGGCGAAGGCCTCCTTGCGGACGACGACCGGAGCTTCGCGCGGCAACGGCACGCGGCGGACGGACGGCGCGGTCGCAGGGATCGGCGGATGGTCACGCGAAGCGCGGACAAGCGATTCAAACAGGATATGACGTTCGGCCCGCGCGTGCATGATCGTGATCAATACCCGCGCGGGCCGTGCGACGCGGCTGTGGGTGTGGCGGGCGACGACGGGATCAATCGCCTTCGGCACGAACGAACGCGCGTCGAATGTGCGTAATCAAACGCGCGCAATATGCAGGCGGAATTCTAAGAATAATCAGAGGTGTTTCGCGCCAGCCGATTTTCGCGCGAATGAGAAGCGTGAAATCGACCGCGGAATCGGGACGTGCGCGGCATTCCGCACACGATTTATTTGGACAACGTCGCCCGCACCGTATATTCGCCGCCGAGCGCGGTGCCGTGGTCCGGCCGCACGAAATACCGCGACGCGTCGAGATCGGTCGGCATCGGTTCGACCGGATAACCGTGCTTCTCCCACGCGTCGAGCCCGCCCTTCAGCGCCTTGATGTTGTGCAGCATCTTCTTGCGCTGCATCTTCGCGATCAGGCGTTTCGCGGTGGCCTCGTTCGGACACACGCAATACACGACGATCGGCCGCTGCAGCAGCGCCGGATCGAGCAGGTCAGGCGAATCGAGATCGACCGGCACGGCGCCGGCGATCCGGTACGGTTCGCGTTCGCGGATCGCGCGCGGCCGCACATCGAAGATCAGTGGCGGTTCGTTCGACGTCATCATCTCGACAAGTTGCGGCGGCGAGATGCGCACCTGCGCGAGATAGCGGCGGAACTGCACGCGGCGCACCCAGCGGTACAGCAGGAACGTGATGAAGATCGCGAGGAACGCGTCGAGGATCGTGCCGCCGCTCGCGCGCACCCACAGCACGAACTGGACGATCTGGTCATGCACGGCCGCACCACCGATGAGCCAGAACGCGGCCCACAACGACGCGCCGGCCAGATCCCAGAACAGGAACACGCCGATGCCGATCGCGGTCGTGCCGAGCAGCGGTGCCGACACGAGGCCGAGGCCCGGCAGGAATTTGGAGAGGACGAGCAGCGGCGCGCCGTATCTTTCGAATACATTACGCGCGAAGCGCAGCGTCGTGTCGAGCGACAGCGAGAAGCGCACGAGCCCATTCAGCAAGCGCCGGCCGCGCGTGCGGCCCATGAAGAACCACAGCGAATCGGCCAGCATCGTCGCGCCGATCGCCGCCGCGAACATGCTTGCCCAGGACGCCTGCCCCATCGCCGCCATCGTACCGCCGAGAATCAGCATCGGCACGGCCGGGACCGGCACGCCGAGCTGCGTGATCAGTACGCTCGCGAACACGGCCCACGGGCCGAGCGACGAGGGAATCGCAATGGGAAAGTGCCACACGGCGGCGCTCCTGGAAGACATGCGGACCGTGCGACGGGGGCGGCCATCGGTACGGCTGGCAGCGATCGCCGCGGCACGTCCGCAGCCGATCCTGCACCACGGTGCATTCTAAACGGGTTTGGCCGGGACCGTACTGAACGGCTGCCGTCGGAGGCAGCCGGCACGCTCACGCGTCGGGGCGCTGCGCGAGCCCCGCGACGTATTCCGCGTACTCGGGAAACGCGGCGGCGAGTGCCGTCGCGTCCGCGAGCTCGAATTCCGCGAACTCGAACCCCGGCGCAACCGTGCAGCCGACGAGCGCGACATGCTCCGGCGACGCGCAGCGCGCGCCGAACCAGCGTCCGGCCGGCACGACGGCCTGGAACACGGTGCCCGGATGCGTGAGCGGGTTGCCGAGCCGGTGGATCGTCAGGCCGTCGTGCTCGTCGAGCACCCACACCTCGAGCGGATCGCCCGCGTAGAAATGCCAGACCTCGTCGGAGCGGATCCGGTGCCACGACGAATACGCACCGTCGCACAGCAGGTAGTAGATCGCGGTCGACGCTGCGCGCTGCGCGCCGTCGGCCGGACGCACGACGGTATCGGCCGCGCGGTAGGTTTCCCGGAAATAGCCGCCTTCGGGATGCGGCTGAAGATCGAACTGGTGAATCAGGTCGGCGGCAGAGATCGGCATGGCGGATGACGTCGGTAAAGTAGGAAACCGGGCACGCGACGCACGGCACGGCCGATCGGAAATGCGATCGGCCGCCGTCGCGTGCCGCTGCGTCGATCGCCGCGGCCATGCACGCGGCGACTGGATCGCGCGCGCAACGCAGCGCGCGCCGATGAAGCGAACACCGTTCGATGCTGCCAGAAGTGCGGGCGACGATGCAACCGGCGCGGCACGATCACGCCCGTGCCGGACGATGCATACGCGATACATCGATACGTCGATCGATGCATCGGACGCATCGCTGCATTCACCACCACGCCGGCATCCGCGCATCAGCGCCCTGCCCGCGAACGCTCACGTGTCGGCGCCGCGCCGCCCCGTCACGCGGTTGCCGCCGCGGCTGGCTCGTCGTGCCTCACCAGCAGCACGGGCCGGTCGGCCGCGCGCAGCAGCGATTCCGCGACACTGCCGAGCAGCAGCCGGCGCAAGCCGTGCCGCCCGCTCGTCCCCATCACGATCAGATCGGCGCCGGCCTCGGCCGCCGTGCGCATCAGCACCACGGCGACGTCCTCGCCGTACGCGTCGAGCGCGCGCACGGTGCCCGGCACATGCTGCTGCGCGAGCACCGCTTTCGCGTCGTCGAGCACGGGCGTCGCCGCATCGGCTGCCGCCGCGTCGCCGTCGCGTTCGGCCGCAAAGCCCGCATCGACGTCGACGAGTTGCGGCCGGTGCTCGACGACGTACGCGCACGTGACCTCGCCGCCGGATGCCGCCGCGATCCGAATCGCCTCGTTCAGCGCGAGACGCGCGCTCGGGCTGCCGTCGAGCCCGACGAAAATCCGCTTGTACATGTCCGCCCTCCGACCGGGCACGCGCCGCGCATCGCGCAACGACGCGCCCGTCACCGCAAGCCGGCCCGATGCCGGCTCACCTGCCGAACAGTCTGCCCCACGTGCCGACGCGCCGGTTGACGCGCGTCAAACGTCGCCGGAACGCCCGCTGCACCGCCCGGCTATCGCATTTTTAGCTGACCCTATTACAAAAAACGTGTAAAACGCGCACAATTTCATCTTGAAAATAGACATCGCACGCGGCCGGTGCGAGTTTTTCCCGGTTTTGCCGCGCTGCCCGAGCGCCACGGGCCACCCCGACACCAGAATGGCCGATCGAATGACCGCCAGTGGAACCCCGTCGCGTGACGCCCGAGGGCCCACGCGCCTCCAGACCATGTTACGCCAGCCGCTCGCGGCCGGCGTCGTTGCGCTGTTCGCCGGCGCGGCGCTGTCGCTCGGCGTCGCGCTGCTCGTTCGCGGGCAGTGGCAAGGCGCCGTCCATTCGCGCTTCGAACGCCGCACGGCGCACGTGACGGCGATGTTGCGCCACGAGCTGCAAGCCGGCGTCGCCGTGCTCGAAAGCACACGCGGCGCGTTCGTGCTCGCGCCGCAGATGACGCCGGAACAATGGCGCCGATACGCCGATACGCTCGACCTCGACAGCGGACGTTCGCCGATCCGGCAGCTTGGCTATGCGCCGCTGTCGCCCGCGACACGCAGCGCCCTCGCCGGCAGCGCGCCGATGCCGGCCGGCCCGCTCGCGGTGGCGGCGCTCAGTGCGCCGGTGTCGAGCGCAGCCGCCGTGCATTTCGGCGCATCCGATCAGGTACCACTGGCACGCGCGCTGCACACCGGCGATGTCGCACTCGGCATCCATCCTGCCAACGACGATACGTCCCGCGATACGCGCACCCTCACGCTGTTCCTGCCCGCGACGGCTTCGCCGCACACGGCCGTCACGACGGCCGGCCTCCACGAAGCCGGTGCCGACGGCGTGCTGTTCGCGCAAGTGAGCCCGAGTCGCCTGGTCGAGCGCGCGCTCGACACGGAACGCGGGCTCGACCTGCGGATGAGCGCCGGCGACGATCCGCACCCGATCGCGAGTGCCGAGACGACGACCGACGAGGCCTCCGCGTCGCCCGACCTGATGCGGCGCTCCGACCAGTTGAATTTCGGTGGCACCGTGCTGACGCTCGCCTATTCCGCGGACGGCCGCCCGAGCGCGACCGGCGCGCAGCGCGCGGCTGGCACCGTGCTCGCCGCCGGGCTGATCGCGTCGTTCGCGTTCGCGGCACTCGTCCACGCCCTGCTGCGTGGGCGCGCCGGCAACGTCGATACCGGCGCCAGCAGCCGCGGCATCCTGAACGAGGCGCGGATGATGGGCATCATCCGCTCGTCGATGGAAGCGATCATCACGATCGACGAGAAGCAGACGGTCGTGATCTTCAACCCGATGGCCGAACAGGTATTCGGCGTATCGGCGATGGAGGCGATCGGCGCGCCGCTGTCGCGCTTCATCCCCGAGCGGTTTCGCGCCGCGCATGCGAAGCACGTCGACCAGTTCGGCGTGACGGGCGTGTCCGAGCGGCAGATGGGCCGCCAGCGCGTGTTGTTCGGGCTGCGCGGCAACGGCGAGGAATTCCCGATCGAAGCGTCGATCTCGCAGATCCGCGATGCATCGGGCAAGCTCTATACGGTGATGCTGCGCGACATCACCGAGCGGCAGCGCGCCGAGAATGCGCTGAAGCAGTCTCGCGAGGAACTGCGCGAACTGTCGGCGAACCTGCAGAACGTGCGCGAAGAGGAAAAGACCCGCATCGCGCGCGAACTGCACGACGACCTGGGCCAGCAATTGACCGCACTGAAGATGGACCTGTCGGTCGTCGAGCAGCAACTGCGCGCGCCGGACCATGCGCAACCCGACGTCGGCGTGCTGTCGCACCTGCAGGGCATGCGCCGGCTGATCGACGCGACCGTCGCGTCGGTGCGGCGCATCGCGGCGGACCTGCGCCCCGTGATGCTCGACGATCTCGGCCTCGTGCCCGCGATCGAGTGGTTGGCGAACGACTTCACGAACCGCTACGGCATCGACGTCGAACGCCAAATCGAAACCGGCGGGCTCACGTTCACCAGCACGGGCGCGACCACGCTGTTCCGGATCGTCCAGGAAGCGCTGACGAACGTCGCGCGCCATGCGGACGCGACGCGCGTCACGTTGCGACTCGACATCGAGGAAGGCTTCTGCGTGCTGCGCGTGGCGGACAACGGCCGCGGCGCGGCACCGGGCGGCGCCGTCCACGAGGACAAATCGTTCGGCCTGATCGGCATTCGCGAACGCGCACACATGCTGGGCGGCAGCGTGACGATCGACACCGCGCTCGCGCGCGGCTTCTCGATCACCGTCGCGTTCCCGCTCGGCACCGTTCAACAGGAAACCACCCTCACATGATCAAGGTGCTCATCGCCGACGACCATACGCTCGTGCGCGACGGTCTGCGGCATATCCTCCAGAACGCCACCGGATTCGAAGTGGCCGGCGAAGCGTGCGACGGCCCGTCGACGATCGCGCTCGTACGTTCGACGCCCGCGCAGGTGCTGGTGCTCGACCTGTCGATGCCGGGCCGCAACGGCGTCGAGCTGATCAAGCAGATCAAGGACGAGAAGCCCGCGCTGCGCGTGCTCGTGCTGACCATGCACGCGGAACAGCAATACGCGGTGCGCGCGTTCCGCGCCGGTGCATCGGGCTATCTGACTAAAGAAAGCGCGAGTGCCGAGCTGGTCGGCGCGGTGACCAAGGTTGCGTCGGGCGGCGTCTACGTCAGCCTCGCGATGGCCGAACAGTTCGCGCAGAGCCTGAACGAGCCGGCCGAGACGCTGCCGCACCAGCGGCTATCCGATCGCGAGTTCGACGTGTTCCGCCGGATCGCCGCCGGACAGACGCTGACCGAGATCGCGCAGGCACTGTGCGTGAGCGCAAAGACGGTCAGCACCTACAAGACCCGGATCCTGGAAAAGATGCAGATGCCGCACGAAGCGGCGCTGGTTCGCTACGCGATGCGGCACAAGCTGCTCGACGAAACGGACGACGTCTAGGCGACCGGACCGGCGAACCGTGCCGGCTGCCGGCGCGCTACGCGGCCGTTACTTCGCCGGCACCGGGCACGCGAGATCGCCTTCCTCGCAGGACAGATAGCCCTTCAGCGTCTCGTTGCGCGTCTTGGTCAGATCGTCGAGGCAGGTCGACACGACCATCGGGTACACGCTGCCGCCTTCGGCGTTCGCGCTGGAGAAGTTGCATTCGGCATCGCGGTAGGCGATCCACGCGCGCTGCGCATTCACGAGTTTTTCCGCGAGCGGCTTCGCATCGCGCAGGCGCGCGGTGACGGCCTGGTAGGTGCGGTTCAGTTCCGCGTCGGATTTCTTGTACGCGCGGTCGGCACACACCGTCATCGTTGCCTGATCCGTCGCATCCGCACAATTCGCCTGCGCATGGACAACGTTTGCCGTCAGCGCCAGCGCGCACAGCAGACCGGTCGAGACACGCATGGATGCTCCTGTTTGTTTTCGTTGATTTTTCGTTGATTCGAGGAACGTGGTGTCTGGCTTGCCGCCGCGCCTCGGCGCGCGGCGTCGCAGACCAGCCGGCGCTACCCCTTTCGCCGCGGCTGCCGCAGCGTGCCAGGCCGACCGCGATGCTAGCGCACACGCGGCGGATTGTCAGCCGGCGCGACGCTTGCCGCGGATGCAAAAAAGCCCGCACTCGACATCGAGCGCGGGCTTTTCGCTACGGTCTCGCCGGCGGCCAGGAGGCCGCACTGCGAACAGCTTAGTGGCCGAAGTACACCGACGAACGGTCGGCTGCGGCCGGTACCGTCACGCGCAGGCCCGACTGCGACGTCGCGATCGGGTTCGCGCCGTAACCCGTTGCGTCGGCCTGTGTGCCGGTGTTCTGTGCCGCGGCGATCTTTGCCTGTGCGGCCTGGATGTTTTCCGGATAGTTCATCCAGTCGTTCGGGTTGTAGCCGGCCTTCTCGAGCTGGACCAGCTCGGCACGCACTTGTGCGCGCGTGAGCGGCTGCTGGTTCGATTGGGCGAACGAGACGACCGGTGCGGCCACCAGAGCGGCCAGTGCAACTGCCTTGATCAGCGATTTCATGATGCGTTACCTCCAGATTGTTTTGTCAGGCGCTTCGGACTCGGTAGTCGTTGCGCATGAGTAAAAGTCTAGGCGGCGCGGCTATCAGGGTAAATACTTAAATCGCGAATTCACTGTTGAGCGAATTCCGCACAATTGCCATGCCTTCCGCCCAATCATCAGATGATTTTGGTTGCATTCGCACCCAATAGGCACCCAATAGGCGCCCACAAGGCAGCGGCGCGATCGGCATGTACCGCCTGGGCGAACAGATCCACCGGATCCTCGAGAGCCGCCCCGCGGCAGTCGCGTTTGCCCGATGTGAAACGGCGACCGCGTATCAACGAACCTGATCGGCTTCCACATCTCCGATCGACAAGTCGAACAGCAGCGCCTTGAGGCGAATCCGGTCGGCGGCGGCGATTTCGCTGAAAGCGGCGTGGTGAAGCGTCCAGCCCGGCGTCGCCGGATCGGCGTGCACCGCGCGCACCGTGCCGTCGAGCGTCAGTAACGCGATGCGATCCCCGTCCGTGTACGGCAACTGCACGCTCAAAGACTCGCCGGCCGCCGCGAGCGGCCGGTCGACCGCGATCGACAATCCGTTCAGGCTCAGATCGCGAACGATCCCGATGCCGTCGGCCTGCGCCGACCCGCCCGTGCAGCAGGCCGCGATCCGTACCGGCACGCGCGGCTCCGCGCGCGTGCGCAACCGGTCGACGAAGCCCGGCGGCGAAAGCACCATGTACGGCGCGCCGCCCGGGGCCTGCACCGCTTCGACCGTCGCACCGAAGCGCGACACCGCCGACCGGCCGATTGCGACCGCCTCGACGTCGTCGCCGCGGGTGAAATCGAGCACGACCGATGGCTGCGGTTCGACGAACAGCACGCCCGATGCGCCGACTCCGATCAACCGGCAGCGCTGCAGCACGCGGGTCGCGCCGACCCGCCGGCGGATGCCGATCGCGGCACCGGCCGACAGTCCCATGCGTGTGGCGGCCAGCACGGTGTCGTGCGCCGGCGCGGCGGGCTCGTCGTCATCGCGCCTGCGGACGGGCCGGAAGTGATCGAACAGGAATGCATGCTGCGCCGGATCGCGCAGCGTGGTGCCGGCGGGCAGCAGCGCGGCGCCGCCCGCATCGTAGAGATCGAAGCCGAGGGGGACGCCGGCAGAGACGTCATCGCGCGCGAGCGCGACGTGATCGGTGATAAGCCGCATCGGAAAGGCGCGGAGCGACCGCGCGAGCTGTCGTGACAACGCTATTACGGCAGCATCGCGCGAAATCTGAACGGCTCGTTACTCCGAACCGCTGGTCGCGTCGGGTGAAACCGGAGCCGGAGCCGGGGGCGACGACGGTGCCGCCGAAGGCGGGACGGCAGGTGCGGAGCCGAGCCCCCCGCCCCCCGTGTTGCCCGAACTCGTCGCGCTGCCTCCCGCGGCCGGCGGCTGCACGGCCTGCGGCTGCGACGCGCCCGCCGACAATGCAGCAGCCGATGCCGCCACCTCGGACGCCGGAATCCATTCCTCGACGATGCCGCCGGATGCCGCCTCGGGCGCCGACGCGGCCGATGCCGCCGATGCCGCCGCTGCGTCCGCCTCGGGCTGACGCTCGATATGCTGCGTCCTGACAGGGGGCGATGCCTTCTTCGGCTCGGGCCCGAACCATCCGTCGAACAGGTCGGTCACTCGCTCGCGCACCGACGCGAACCAGCCGGGCGACGGCTCGGTATCGAATTTCAGCTTCGTGTCGACGATCCGTGCGCGTTGCGCGCGCTGGAAGAAGTCGCCGACGATCGGCAGCGCGCTGTGCGCGCCTTGCCCCCAGTAGTCGCTGCGCAGCGTCACGCGGCCGTCGTCGAAGCCCACCCAGGCCCCGGCGACGAGCCCGGGCTGCATCAGGATGAACCAGCCGTCCGCGTTGTCCTGCGTGGTTCCGGTCTTGCCGGCCACGTCGCCGCGAATTCCGAAGCGCGTGCGGATGCTGCCGCCGGTGCCGCGCGTCACGACGTCGCGCATCACGTCGAGCAGCGTCTTGTCGGTTTCCGCGTCGAGCGCGCGCTCGGGCGGCGCCGGCGCGTATTCGGCGAGCACGTCGCCCTGGCGGTTCTCGATGCGCGTCACCATTTGCGGCTCGACGTACAGTCCGCCGTTCGCGATCGTCGCGTACGACGCGACCATCTCCTTCAGCGTCACGGGGCTCGTGCCGAGCGCCAGCGACGGCACGCGCTCGAGCGGGCTCTCGCGCACGCCCATGTCGCGAGCGAGCCGCGCCACGGCCGCCGGGCCCACCTTTTCCATCACCTGCGCGGTAATCCGGTTGCGCGACAGCGCGACCGCGTCGCGCAGCGTCATCGGCTTGCCCGACGGCGGCACGTCGTCGTTCGGCCGCCAGACCTCGCCGCCCTTCAGCGGAATCTCGACCGCCTGGTCGATGAACGTGTCGTCCGGCTTCATCCCGTTCGCGAACGCGACGCCATAGACGAACGGCTTGAAGGTGGAACCCGGCTGGCGCCGCGCCTGCGACACGTGATCGAACGGCTCGTTCGTGAAGTCGCGGCTGCCGACCCACGCGCGGATCTGCCCGTCGCGCGGATCGATCGCGACGAAGCCGGCCTGCACGTCGGTCTTCGCCTTGCACAGCGCGCGCATGAAACCGCGATCGGCGGCGAGCTGCTTCATCGCGGCCGCATCGTTCTTGCCGGCATCCTGCGCGGCCTTGTACTCAGGCGACTCGCGCATGAAGATGCGGAACACCTCGTTGTCGGTGCCGCAGCCGTCGCGGCCGCTCCACGCGTTGTTCGCGATGCCCTGCAGCTGGTTCGCCTGCTGCGTCAGCGCCTGGGTCGCCATCTGCTGCAGCCGCGAATCGATCGTGGTGCGCACGATCAGCCCGTCCGAATAGATGTTGTAGTCGTTGCGGTCGGCCCACGCGATCAGCCATTTTCGCAGTTGCTGCGCGAAATGCGGCGCGGGTCCGGGCGGCTCCTTCTGGCGCTCGAAGTCGATGCGCAGCGGCCGGCGCTGCAACTGCGCGAACTGCGCGGGCGACAGCTTGCCGTACTTCACCATCTGGCCGAGCACCGTGTTGCGCCGCTGCAGCGCGCGCTCGGGGTTCAGCACCGGGTTGTAGTAACTGTTGCCCTTCAGCATCCCGACGAGCGTCGCGCTGTCGAGCACGTCGAGCTCGTCGGCCGACTTGTCGAAATAGGTGCGCGCGGCCATCTCGACGCCGTACGCGTTATACAGGAACGGCACCGTGTTCAGGTAGGTCTCGAGGATCTGGTCCTTGCTGTAGACGGCCTCGATCTTCAGCGCGGTGATCGCCTCCTTCACCTTGCGCGTGAGCGTCGGCGCGCGGCCGATCTCGTCCGGATACAGGTTGCGCGCGAGCTGCTGGGTGATCGTCGAACCGCCCTGGCGGTCGCCCGAGAACGTATGGAGCGCGGCCGACGCCGTGCGCTTCCAGTCGAGGCCGTGGTGCTCGTAGAAGCGATGGTCCTCGGTCGCGATCAGCGCATCGACCATGTGCGGCGAAATCTGCTTGAGCGACACCCATTCGCGGTTCGACGGCTTGAATTCGGCAAGCAGCTTGCCGTCGGCGGACAGCACCTGCGCAGGCTGGTCGACGCGCGCCTTGCGGATGTCGCCGATGCTGGGCGTGAACGGAATCAGCACCAGCACGTACAGCACGAACAGCGCCGGCACGGCGGCGGCCGCGCGCAGCACGCCGCGGCGCGTCGGATGACGGAGATGGTGCCAGGCGACGGCCAGGACACGCTTGACGGGCACGGCGGCAGCGGCCGCGACGGGTTGGGCGCGCGCGACCCATTTGGCACAGAAGTCACGCACTGACGACACGTTTCGGCGATTCACGCGGGTGGGGGATCTGCTGGAAAGGCTGCATCGTACCAAACTCGCGCGGCACACCGGCCCGCTGCCGGCCCGCGCCGGTGCAAACAGCGTCCGATCGCGCATTTTTACAACAAAAAAGGCGCGCGCCCCGCAACGGGATGGCGCGCCAAGCCTGGTACAACCGGGTGCCGTGCGCCGGCGTTCAGCGCACCAGAAAACCGTAGGTCAGCGGATCGCGTTCGTCGACGATCCAGTTCGCGAATCCGCAGATGTGCGCGCTGCCCTCCACTTCCGGGATCACGGCCGGGATGTCGCCGACCGTCGTCTCGCGCAGCACGCGTCCCTTGAACACCGTGCCGACGATCGATTCGTTGACGAGCGTGTCGCCGGCCGCGAGCAGCCCGCGCTGGTACAGCTGCGCGACGCGTCCGCCCGTGCCGGAGCCGGTCGGCGAGCGATCGACCTCGCGATCCGCGAACACGCAGCAGTTCGCCTGCGTCGAGCCCGGATGGCGCGGCGCGTTCGCGATGATCGTGCCGTAGATATGGTTGATTTCCGGGATCTCCGGATGCACGACCGGATACTTCGCGTTCGCGGCGGCCTTCACTTCCGCGCCGAAGCGGATCAGCTTCTCCACCGCCGCTTCGCGCACCGGCAGGTCGAACGGCGCGCCGTCGACATAGAAGTAGAACGCGCCGCCGTACGCGATATCGCCGGTCACGGTGCCGAACGACGGCGTGTCGACCGACACGTCGCGCTGCCAGATGAACGACGGCACGTTGACGAAGCGCACGGGCCCCGCGTGCTCGCCGTCCCATTTCACGAACGCCTCGATGAAGCCGCACGGCGCATCGATGCCGACGCGCGTCTCCGGCACCGTGCGCTGCACCCAACCGAGCTCGACCGCGGCGGTCGACAACGCGATCACGCCGTGCCCGCAATGGTCGCTGTAGCCCTCGTTGTGCACGAAGATCACGCCGAAATCCGCATTCGGCGACACCGGCTCGGTCAGGTAGCCGCCGTACATGTCGGCGTGGCCGCGCGGTTCGAACATCAGCGCACGGCGAATCTCGTCGGCGTTCTCCTTGAGCCAGGCGCGGCGCTGGACGATCGTGTCGCCCGGCAGGCGCGGCAGCCCGCTCGTGACGATGCGGAACGCTTCGCCGCCGGTATGGACTTCGACGGTGGAAAGGGATCGGGAGATTTTCATGAGGATCGAAAGCGTGAAGACGAAGGACGGCGCGCCGGCGCCGTCCGGTGACGGTTACTTCGCGTACGGTTCGGGCAGCCCGTTGCGGATCACGTAGACGGTGGTCGGCGCGCCCTTCAGGTCGCCGTGTTCGTCGAACGAATAGGTCCCCGCGACCCCCGCGTATCTGGACTTCGCCAACTGCGCGATCAGCTTCGCCTTGTCGGTGGTCGTGCCCGCCTTGACCATCGCGTCGGCGAGCAGCTTCACACCGTCGTAGTAGTTGACACCGTAGACCTGCGTCTCCGTGTGATAGGTGTCGTGGTACTTCTTCAGGAATTCGCGGCCGGCCGGCGTTTTCTCGAGCGCGACGCCGCCCTGCGCGCAGTAGACGATCGACGCCGCGTCGCCCGCGACCTTGCCCATGTCGGCCGAGCAGATGCCGTCGCCGCCGAGCAGCTTCGCGCGCAACCCGCGCTGCTTCATCTGCTTCGCCATCGGCGCGCCCTGCGCCGCGTAGCCGCCGAGGAAGATCACGTCGGGATTGCTGGCCTTGATCTTGGTGAGAATGCCGAGGAAATCGGTCGCCGACGAGTTGGTGTACTCCTGGTCGACGATCTTGATCCCGTTCGCCTTCGCGACGCTCGCGAACTGCTCGGCGACGCCCTGCCCGTACGCGGTGCGATCGTCGATGACCGCCGCGGTCTTCGCGTTCAGCGTCTTCGCGGCGAAGGTCGCCATCGTGCCGCCGAGCTGTTCGTCGCTCGCGCCGATCCGGAAGATGTTCTTGAAGCCCTGGCGCGTGAGTGCCGGATTCGACGCGACCGGCAGGATCGGCACGCCGGCATTGGCATACACGCGCGACGCGGGAATCGCGACGCCCGAGTTGTACGGCCCGAGCACCGCGACGACGCCCTTGTCGACCAGGTTCTGCGCGACCTGCACGCCTGCCTTCGGGTCGGCCTGGTCGTCCTCGGACACCAGCTTGAACGTGACCGTCTTGCCGGCCACCTTCACACCCGCCTTGTTGAGCTCGTCGACGGCGAGGCGCGCGCCGTTTTCATTGTCCTTGCCGTTCGCGGCTTGCGGGCCGGTCAACGGCGCCGAGTGGCCGATCGCCACGACTTCCTGCGCGTGCGCGGAAGTCAGCGCGCCGGCGGCAACGGCCACCGAAAGCGCAGTTACGAAATGTCGCATGGTGGTGGCTCCCGATTGGTTTTGTGTGAAACCAATGTAGGACACGCGTGGTCACCATGCAAGCAATTTCAAAATAACCCGTACGGCTCTGGTCATGTTTCAGACCAGAATGATGTGGCACGCGTTACTTCGGCGTGATGTCGCGCCGTACGCGCAGGATGTGCTGCTCGACGTAGAAGGCGGCCGCATCGGCGTCGCCGGACACGATCGCCTCGTAGATCAGCCGGTGCTCGGACACGTAGAGCCGGATCCGACCCGCGTCGTAGATGCCGTCGTCCTTCAGCCGCTTCCACAGCGGCTGGTCCATCGTCTTCGCGACTTCGTCCGCGATCTTCACGATCAACGCGTCGCCGGTCATCAGCGCGAGCTGCCGGTGGAACAGCCGGTCGCTCTCGTTCCATAGCGCGCGCTGCTGCGGGTCGTCGATATCGGTGATCGTTTCCATCTGCGCGAGATAGCCTTCGGCGACGGGATCGGCGCGGCCGTGCGCGGCCGCGAGGCGAGCGATCGCGGGCTCGAGGATGAGCCGCACGTCGAGCGTCGACGTCGGGCTGAAGTCCGCATCGGGCGCGCCTCGCGAGTCGCCGCGCTGCGCGAGCACGTCGAGCGGCGCCGGCACGACATAGGTGCCCGAATTGCGCTTCGTGAACACCAGCCCTTCGTTCTGCAGCGCGCCGAGCGCCTCGCGCACCGCCGGCCGGCCGACCTGGAACAGCGCCGCGAGTTCGCGCTCCGACGGCAGCCTCGAATCGGCCGCATAGTGCCCCGCACGGATCTCGTCGCGAATCTTCTCCGCGACCTGCTCGTAGATCTGCAGCGGCCGGAAACCGGCTTCGAGGGATTCGGGGCGCGCGGACATCATCTGGGGCTCCTGCCCGGTCGGGGCCGTGGTTCGGGAATGGATGCGCACTATACCGAAGCGGCACCAGGGCCGGTAGGTAGACGGCCCATCTGGACGGATATTAGAACCAAAATCGGCAATCTGCATGATTTTCCGGGTTGCCGGACAGCCGTCAACTGGTATAGATTTGATCCAGACCGTCTGCCGCCGCGAGTCCGGCGGCTTCCGTGGCGAGCGCGCCATGCGCCCGTCGTTCACGCCCACCGACACAACCGACCGACACGATGACCGCTCTCTCCCGCATTCCCGCTTTCGATGCCGCCGAAACGGCCGCGCTGCTCGACTACCCGGCGCTGCTCGCGACGCTCACGCACACCGTCGCCGAATATGCGGCGGGCGAGATCGTCAGCCCCGAACGGCTCGTCGTGCCACTGCAGGCGGGCGGCGTGATGCTGTCGATGCCGTCGAGCGCGCGCGACCTCGCGAGCCACAAGCTCGTCAACGTGTGCCCCGGCAACGGCGCACGCGGGCTGCCGACGATCCTCGGCCAGGTCACTGCATACGATGCGACAACGGGCGAGATGCGCTTCGTGCTCGACGGTCCGACGGTCACCGGGCGCCGCACCGCGGCCGTCACCGCGCTCGGCATCCAGGCACTGCACGGCGCCGCGCCGCGCGACATCCTGCTGATCGGCACCGGCAAGCAGGCGGCCAATCACGCCGAAGCGCTCGCGGCGATCTTTCCGGACGCCCGCCTGCACGTGCGCGGCTCGCGCGCCGACAGCGCGGCCGCGTTCTGCGCCGCGCACCGCGCGCAGGCGCCGCAGCTCGCACCGCTTGACGGCGACGCGATTCCCGATGCGATCGATGTCGTCGTCACGCTGACGACGAGCCGCACGCCCGTGTATCGCGAAGCGGCACGCGAAGGTCGCCTCGTGGTCGGCGTCGGCGCGTTCACCGCGGACGCCGCCGAGATCGACGCCGACACCGTGCGCCACAGCCGGCTCGTCGTCGACGATCCGGCCGGCGCGCGGCACGAGGCCGGCGACTTGATCGTCGCGAAGGTGGACTGGCAACAGGTCTCGTCGCTCGCCGACGTGCTTTGCGGCGCATTCGAGCGCAGCGGGCCGCTGCTGTTCAAGAGCGTCGGCTGCGCCGCATGGGATCTGGCCGCGTGCCGCACGGCGCGCGATGCGCTGGACGCGCGCCAACGCGGCTGATTGGAGGGAGCGACAGCGGCGAGCACCGTCGGCCTGCGCGCGCGTCCGGCATCGCGACGCAGGCGCCGCCGCCTCTTTCCCGCACGCGTTGTAGGAAACGCCCTACAACGCGTCGCAGCGGCCTACACAAACTTCCAATTCGGCCGATTTCTTTTTTGGCAGCGCAACACGATACTGCCGGCATGAATGCCAGCATGCCACCCACCGCCGCGCTCCGGGTGTTCCTCGTCGATCACGCCGTCGCCGTCCGGCAGCGAATCGCGCTGCTCGTCGGCGCGATCCGCGGTGTCGTGGTCGTCGGCGAAGCCGAGGACGGCCAGGACGCGTGGACGCACATCCGCAGCAGTCACGCGGAAGTCGTGCTTGTCGATCTGCGGCTCGCGGACGGCAGCGGTCTCGATTTGATCGGGATGCTGTCGAAGGCCACGCCGCGCGTCGTCACGATCGTGCTGACGAACCACTCGGCGCCGGCATTCAGAGAGGCATGCGCGACGGCCGGAGCCGACTACTTCTTCGACAAGACCGTCGAATTCGACGCCGCATGCCGCACCATCGAATCCCTGGTGCTCGCTCGCGTGCACCACCCCTGACCGAGCCGGAGTGACTCATGTCTACAGCCACCGCCTGCGCCGCCCCGTCCGTCGCGCCTCGGCCAACGGTTCCGCTTCGCGCGGTCGCGCGTACCGAAGCCGCCAAGCATCCGGCCGCGCGCTGCTCGGTCTGCGCGATGCGCTCGATGTGCCTGCCGCCCGACCTGACCGCGGACGAATACGGCCGCCTCGACGCGATCATCTGCTCGACCCGGCAGGTTCGCCAGGGCGACGCGCTGTTCCGCATCGACGATCCGTTTCACAGCATCTACGCGGTGCGCGCGGGCTCGTTCAAGACGGTGATGATGCATCGTGACGGCCGAGAGCACGTGACCGGCTTTCAGATCGCCGGCGAAACGCTCGGCATGGACGGCATCGGCAGCGGCCAGCACTGCTGCGACGCGATCGCGCTTGAGGACAGCGTCGTGTGCATCATCCCGTTCGGCGCGCTCGAGGCGGCATGTCGCGAAATGAAATCGATGCAGCATTTCCTCTACCAGATGCTGAGCAGCGAGATCGTTCGCGAATCGAGCCAGATGCTGCTGCTCGGTACGATGTCGGCCGAGCAGCGCGTCGCGCATTTCCTGCTGAACCTGTCGTCGCGCTTCGAGGCACGCGGCTATTCGGCATCGGAATTCAACCTGCGGATGACGCGCGAGGAGATCGGCTGCTATCTCGGCATGAAGCTCGAGACCGTCAGCCGGATGTTCTCGCGGTTCCATCGGGATTCGCTCGTCGAAACGCGCGGCAAGCGCGTGCGGATCATCGACGCGCAGGCGCTCGCCCTGGTCTGACGCACGGCGGCGCGGCGAGCGTCATTGCACGGCGGCGCCCGTCGCGACCGCACGCAACGCGGCCGCTTCAGGCCCGCCGGCCTGCCACGCGGACAGCACCTGCTCGGCTTGCGCGAACGCACGGCGCATCACCTCGTTCACGTCGTCGCCGGAGCTGCATGGCAGCGACGCCGGCGCGCGATCGTGCATGACCAGCTCGAGCCGCACGTCGTAGGCGCGGCCGCCGTCGGCGGTCGTGCGCAACTCGATCGACAGCCGGCACTCGTCGAGCCGGGCGCGGAATCGTTCAAGCTGCACCAGCTGTGCGCCCGCTTCGGCTTCGAGCGCCGCGCAATCCGTGCATCCGACGCAGACGATCTGCATGCCCACGCCCATGATGTTCCTCCTGACGGGGTCGGCGCTGTCGACCGCGTTATCTTTCCCTGTGTGTCTCTGTCCCGCGCGCGGCGCGATTGCTGCCCCGGCGATCACTGCCCTGGCAGCATTGCAGCCACTCACCTCTGCGCACGAGGCGGTTCACACGCTGAATGTCTGAGAGGCCTTCATTTCGATCCACGTCATCCCGGCCCGCAGCCCTTCGATCGCGGCTTCGTGTTCGGTCGGATATGCATGACTGTGCTCGAACGTGTGATGAAAGCGCGCCGCTCCCGTCCCGTGCTCGACCGACACGCGGCAGCGGAACTCGCCGGATTCGCACGGCCGCGTCTCGACTTCGACCGACCAGTCGCGTTCATGAATCGTGCCTTGAAGTGTCATGCATCCTCCCGCGGTATCAGTCGTCCATCCGGAAGTGACCGCTGTGCAGCAACACCGGTCGGCCGCCGATTTCATCGAGCATTCGTCGTGCCATCGCCTCGATCGCCGAGCGGTGCGCTTCGAACGCCTGCAGCAAATCCCGCTCCAGCAGCGACGGCGCACCGAAATGGTCTTCCAGTGCTTCGGCCGTGATCGCGCATTGCACGCAACGGCCGTCGACCAGCGCCGAAAACGCGACGACCAGATCGCGCGCGCAATATTCGGGCGGTTCCGGTGGAAAGGCAATCTGCATCTGTCCGCCTGTCATCGTCGAGACGATCTCATGACGTGAGCATAGCGGCTCGCACGGCCGCGCACTTGACCCACGTCAACCGGTTCGTTGCGCCGCACGATGGCGGCCCCCTTTGCATGGCCGGACCGGCGTTCAGCCCGCGTCCGCGTCGATCGTCGCACCGCGCTCGGCCAGCAATTCGCGCAGCACGCTGCGATGGCAGCGGCGCTCGTCCTCGCAGTAGCAGCCGATCGAGAACGCGCTCGTCGCCGACAGCGCGGCGAGCAGGTCCAGCACCTTCGGCGCGTCGCCGTGCGCCATCTCCGCGCGGAAGTGGCGCGTGAACGCGCGCCATTCGGCGTCGGTTTCGGCAGCCAGCGCCTGCGCGACGAGTTCGGGGCTCGGCGACAGCGTCGGCAACCATACATCATAGTAGTTGCGCGATGCGAATTCCGCCTTGGGTACGCCGCGCGGCGGTCGCCGCACCGTGCCGATCCTCAGGCCCTCGCCGGCCGCACGCGGCGTGCCGAGCCGTACGATTCGAATAGCCATGCCGCTCCTTCGTCATGCGTTCGATTCCGCATCGTACCGCCGCGCCGTCGCCGCGCAACAAAAAACCGGCTGCCTCCAGGGGAGACAGCCGGTTTCGGCGATGCAATCGGGCGCCCGTGGGCGCGCCGGTCAGACGCCGCTCTTCAGCACCTTGCCGATCGCATCCGCGACGATGCCGACGTTCGAATCGTTCAGGCCCGCGACGCACATGCGGCCCGAACGCAGGATGTACACGCCGTGTACTTCGCGCAGCGCGTCGACCTGCGATTCGGTCAGGCCCGTGTACGTGAACATCCCGCGCTGCTTCACGTAGCGCGTGAGCGCTTCGCCGCTGACGTGGTCGCGCAGGCCGTCGTGGATCGACTGGCGCATCCGTGCGATGCGGCGGCACATCGCGGCGAGCTCTTCTTCCCACTGCTTGCGCAGCGCGGGCGTATTGAGCACGGTCGCCACGACCTTCGCGCCGTAGGTTTGCGGGTTGCTGTAGTTCGAGCGCACCGCGCCGGCCAGCTGGCCCAGCACGCGCTCGGCCGCGGCCGCATCCTCGCAGACGACGCTCAGGCCGCCGACGCGCTCGCCGTACAGCGAGAAGTTCTTCGAGAACGAGTTCGCGACGAGCGCCGGCACGCCGCGGCGGGCCAGTTCGCGCACCGCGAATGCATCCGCGTCGAGGCCCGCGCCGAAACCCTGGTACGCCATGTCGACGAACGGCAGCAGTTCGCGCGCCTCGATCACGTCGATCAGCTTCTCCCACTGGCCTTCGTCGAGATCGACGCCGGTCGGGTTATGACAGCACGCGTGCAGCAGCACGATGCTGCGCGCCGGCAGCGCGTCGATCGCCGCGAGCATCGCGTCGAACTTCAGGCCGCCCGTCGCTTCGTCGTAGTACGGGTAGGTGTTCACCGTGAAGCCCGCGCGCTCGAAGATGAAGCGGTGGTTTTCCCAGCTCGGGTCGCTCAACCACACCTGCGCGTCCGGGAAGTAGCGCTTCAGGAAATCGGCGCCCACCTTCAGCGCGCCCGAGCCGCCGAGCGTCTGCACGGTCGCGATGCGGCCGGCCGCACGCGCCGGGTGATCGGCGCCGAACACGAGCGCCTGCACGGCGTCGCGATACGCGGCGAGGCCGACCATCGGCAGGTAGGGCTTCGGGCCGAGGTCGCGCTGCAGCGCGGTTTCGGCTTCGCGCACGGCACCCATCACGGGAATCCGGCCTTCGGCATCGAAATAGATGCCGATGCTCAGGTTGACCTTCTGATCGCGCGGATCCTTCTGGAAATTCTCGTTGAGCGTCAGGATCGGATCGCCCGGGTACGCGTCGATGTGTTCGAACATGGCTATGTCGGTCTCGTTTGGAAGAAGGGTCGTGGTGCCCGTGTCAGCGCGCGGACGCGCCGTCGCGAATCGCATAGCCCGCATTCTTCTGACGGAAGCGATACCCGATCGCGAGCACCGCGAGCCATACGGGAATCAGGTACACCGACAGACGGAGATCCGGCGTCAGGTACATCACGACGAGAATGCCGGCCATGAATGCCAGGCACAGGTAATTCGTGAAAGGATAGCCCAGACTGCGGAAGGAAGTCTGCTCTCCCGCGATGCGCTTGGCCTGGCGGAATTTCAGGTGGATCAGCGTGATCATTGCCCAGTTGATGATCAGCGCCGACACGACGAGGCCCATCAGCACCTCGAACGCCTTGCCCGGCATGAAGTAGTTGACCAGCACACACGCGCCGGTCGCGAGCGCCGACGCGCCGAGCGCGGCGAGCGGAATGCCGCGCTTGTTCACCGAGCACAGCACCTTCGGCGCGTTGCCCTGCTTCGCGAGGCCGAACAGCATCCGGCTGTTGCTGTACACGCCGCTGTTGTAGACCGACAGCGCGGCCGTCAGCACGACGACGTTCAGCACGTTCGCGACCAGGTTGCTGCTCAGCGCGTGGAAGATCAGCACGAACGGGCTGCCGCCGGTGACGACCTTCTCCCACGGATACAGCGACAGCAGCACCGCCAGCGCGCCGATGTAGAAAATCAGGATCCGGTAGATCACCTGGTTGGTCGCGCGCGGAATGCTGCGCTTCGGATCGTCGGCCTCGGCCGCGGTGATGCCGATCAGTTCCAGCCCGCCGAACGAGAACATGATCGCCGCCATCGACATCACGAGCCCCGATACGCCGTTCGGGAAGAAGCCGCCGTGCTGCCACAGGTTCGCGATGCTCGCTTCCGGCCCGGCATGGCCGCTCGCGAGCAGCCAGCCGCCGAAGCCGATCATCCCGACGATCGCGACGACCTTGATGATCGAGAACCAGAATTCCGTCTCGCCGTACGACTTCACGCTCGCCAGGTTCAGCAGGTTGATCGCGACGAAGAACACCAGCGCCGACACCCAGGTCGGCACGCCGGGCCACCAGTACTGCACGTAGATGCCGACGGCCGACAGCTCGGCCATGCTGACGAGGATGTACAGCACCCAATAGTTCCAGCCGGACAGGAAACCGGTGAAATGACCGACGTACTTGTCGGCGAAGTAGCTGAACGAGCCGGCGACCGGCTCGTCGACGACCATCTCGCCGAGCTGGCGCATGATGAAGAACGCGACGACGCCGGCCACCGCGTAGCCGAGCAGCACGGACGGGCCGGCCATCTTGATCGTCTGCGCGATGCCGAGGAACAGCCCCGTGCCGAGCGCGCCGCCGAGCGCGATCAGCTGGATGTGCCGGTTCTTCAGCCCCCGCTTCAGGCCGTCCTTCTCGTTTCCAGAAACCATGTCTTCTCCATTCTGCCCGCCTCCGCCGGAAGCGGTGCGGCGCGCCTCGGTGTGCCGGGCGCTGTTTTGCTGTGCCGGCAGCCGTTCGTGGAGCCGCCGGGTTGGGGACTGCAATCTTCGCGCGGCGATGCCCGATGCCTGTCGGCAGGCCCGCCATACCGGACGCCGACCGTCGCCCTCGTCCGCATTGCTGCGGACGCACACGAAAATCCGGCGTCAGTTTAGCGTCGCGACCGTGAAATCGGGTTGCGTAACCCGCTCATGCAAACCCTACATTATGAGATAAGATTGCGTCCGGGAGACAGATGAGGAAACAAAAATGCCTGAACCGGTTCTCGATCGCATCGATCGCCACCTGCTGTCGGTGTTGCAGGAGAACGGCCGCGCGTCGAACCTCGACCTGGCGAAGGCCGTCGGCCTGTCGCCCGCGCAGACGCTGCGGCGCCACCGCCGGCTGGAGGAGATCGGCGCGATCCGCCGCTACGAAACCCGTCTGTGCCCCGATACGCTCGGGTTCGGCGTCACCGCGTTCGTGCACGTGACGATGGAGCGCGGGCATATCCGCGACCTGTCGAAGTTCCAGAAACTCGTGTCGGATCTCGCGCAGATCCAGGAATGTTTCTCGGTAACGGGCGATATCGACTACGTGCTGAAGGTCGTCGCGCGCGACCTGAAGGGGCTCTCCACGTTCCTGCTCGAAACGCTGATGCGCATTCCCGGCGTGAGCGGCGTGCATTCGAGCGTGTGTCTCGACGAAATCAAGTGCACGAGTGCGATGCCGGTGGAAGGCTGAAGCGCTGCCGCACGACACCCCGGGCAGCGCGCTCGGCAGCCGTGCTCACCGCACCGCCTCGAACGCGCCGATCAGCAGCGCGCCCGAAGCAATCACGAGGCACCCGCCCGCGCGACGCCGCGTCAGCCGCTCGCCGAGATACGCGCGCGCGATCAGCGCGGCGAACACCACGCTCGTTTCGCGCAGCGCCGACACCGGGCCCATCGGTGCGCGATCCATCGCCCAGATCACGATCCCGTACGCAAGCGCCGCGAATACGCCGCCGCATGCGGCTTTCGCCGTTTCCCCGACGTCCCGCGTGAGCCGCAGCGGCCCCGCGCGCAGCCGGTAGTACGCGGCCATCAACAGCGCGGTCAGCACGAACATCCACGCGGTATAGCCGACCGTGCTGCCGCTTTCCCGCACGCCGATCCCATCGACGACGCTGTACGTGGCGATCGATACGCCGGTCGCGAACGCGGTCGGCAACACTTGCGTCATCCGGTGCTGCGCGCCGCGCCCGCGCTCGAGCCCGATCGCCATGATGCCGGCGCAGATCAGCACGAGTCCGCATTGCGCGCCCGCGTTCAGGCGCTCGCCCGCGAACGCCGCCGCGCCCAGCGTGACGAGCAGCGGTGCGGTGCCGCGCGCGACCGGATACGCGACCGTCAGGTCGCCGTGCTCGTACGCGCGCACCAGCAGCAGCGTATAGACGACGTGGATCACCGCCGACGCGACGACGCACGTCCAGCTCGCGGGCGTGATCGGCGCGGCGGCAGGCAGGAACAGCAGCGCGAACAGCCCGATCGCGATTTGCAGCACCGTGGCCGAGCGCAGCCGGTCGCCGCTGCTGCGCACGAGCGCATTCCATGACGCATGCAGGAACGCGGCGCACAGGACGGCAAACAGAACGGGAATCGGCACGTTGAATACTCGCTGACGGCCGGCAACGCGAAATCGTCGCCGCGGGCCGATCATCGTATGAATGCGTCACCCGATTGTCAAAAACGTGCGTGGCGCGACGTCGCGGGCGAACCGGCCCGCCGCGCGCTGCGGCCCGCCCCGCGCGGCATTCGCGGCAACGACCGCACACGCCGCCGAATGTGTCGCCCAGGTGGCATCCGCAGCGTTCCTTTCCGCTTTCTTTCGCTCCGCCGCGCGTCGTAATGAAATCGATACCGCGGCGCAATCCTCGCGAAACCGCTCCGCCCCCATATCTTCATACCGGGCTGTTTCAATGCCGGTGCTCTATCAACGAGCTCCGCGCCGAACCGACACGGCGACGGGGCCGACCTCCACCATCGAACACCTACCTGGAGTTTCCCGATGTTCCGTCAAGCCTTGCTCGTCACCGCCTGCGCAGCCGCAACGCTCGCGCTGTTCGCCTGCGGCGGCAGCGACGATCCCACGTCGACACCCGCCGTGTCGTCGCAGGATGCGCTGAAGACCGCCACGCCGATCAAGCACGTCGTCGTGATCTACGGCGAAAACGTGTCGTTCGACCACTACTTCGGCACCTACCCGAATGCGACGAACCCGTCGGGCGAACCGGCGTTCACCGCGAAATCCGGCACGCCGACGATCAACGGGCTGACGGGCACGCTGCTCACCGCGAACCCGAACTTCACGAACACGGCCAACGGCACCGACGCCGCGAACCCGTTCCGCCTCGATCGCACGCAAGCGGCAACCGCCGACCAGAACCATGCGTACACGGCCGAGGAGCAGGCCGAAGACAACGGCCTCGCCGACCTGTTCCCGAAATACACGGGCAAAGCCTCGTCGGGCGGCGCCGGCGCGTTCGGCACGAAGGGCCAGGTGATGGGCTACTTCGACGGCAACACCGTCACCGCGCTGTGGAACTACGCGCAGCGCTTCGCAATGAGCGACAACGCATATACGACGGTCTACGGCCCGTCGACGCCGGGCGCGCTGAACGTCGTGTCGGGCCAGACCAACGGGATGCAGATCGTCAAGACGTCAAAGCAGCCGTCGACGCTCGCCGCCAGCTCGTACTACATCAACGACGGCCAGGGCGGTCTCACGATGATCAACGACGTCGACCCGGGCTACGACGTGTGCTCGAGCACGACCGACCAGGCGATGATGAGCGGCAAGAACATCGGCGACCTGCTGAACGGCGCGAAGATCACGTGGGGCGGCTTCATGGGCGGCTTCAACCTGTCGACGACCAACGGCAACGGCACGACGGGTTGCGCGCGCAGCATGATCGCCACCGCCGTGAACGCCGCGACGGCCGACTACATCCCGCACCACAACTGGTTCCAGTACTACGCGTCGACCGCGAACCCGCAGCACACGCGCCCGAGCTCGGTTGCGGCGATCGGGTCGAGCCTCGAAGCCGACGGCAAGACGGCCGAGCCGGCGAACCACCAGTACGACAGCGACGACTTCTTCGCGGCCGTGAAGGCCGGCAACTTCCCGTCGGTCAGCTTCCTGAAGGCGCCGGCCGCGCAGGATGCGCACGCGGGCTACTCGGACCCGCTCGACGAGCAGGCGTTCGTGACGAAGGTCGTCAACTTCCTGCAGCAGCAGCCCGACTGGCAGAACACGGCCGTGATCGTCACCTATGACGACTCGGACGGCTGGTACGACCACGTGTACACGGCACCGACCCGTTCGTCGTCCGACGCGGTCGACCAACTGAACGGCAACGGCAAATGCGGTTCGGGCGGCACCACCGGCCTGAACGGCGGCACCGTGAACGGCCGCTGCGGCCCGGGCGTGCGCATCCCGCTGGTCGTGATCTCGCCGTATGCGAAGCAGAACTACGTCGACCACACGATGATCGACCAGGCATCCGTCGTGCGCTTCATCGAGGACAACTGGCTCGGCGGCCAACGCATCGGCGGCGGTTCGTTCGATGCGACGGCAGGCGACCTGCGCGGGCTGTTCGACTTCTCGTCGAAGCCGAATACGGCACCGCTGTATCTCGATCCGACGCAAGGCACCGTGCTGAGCGCGGCGCCGGCGATCTGACCGGCATTGCGTAACCGGTAGCAGCAAGCAGCAGGCCGGCGCATCGTGCGCCGGCCCTTTCCATTTAATGCGCCGCCTGTACACGGCGCCCGACTTTCGACCGACAGCATGACAGCTCGTCCCGCGTTCTCGTCTCCCGACGCATCCGGCGCCGCCGCGCCGCGTTCCCCTGCCCGCCTGCTGCGCCGCGCGGCCTTCGTGACCGGCGCGGCCGTGCTTGCCTATGGCGCGTTCGCGGTCGCATTCCCCGCGCGGGTACCCGCGGCGATCGGCGACGTCGTCGCCGACTGGACCGGCGCGAATCCGCATCCGGTCGTGCTGCAGCGCCCGGCCGCGCAGCCGCTTTCCGCGGTTGCGCAGCTCGGGCGCGCGCTGTTCTTCGATCCGTCGCTGTCGGCATCCGGCAAGCAGTCGTGCGCGTCCTGCCATAGCCCCGATCATGCGTACGGGCCGCCGAACGCGCTGGACGTCCAGCCGGGCGGCCTCGTGATGACGCAACACGGGTTTCGGCCGCCGCAATCGCTGATGTACCTGTACCGTCAGCCGAACTTCAGCATCGGCCCCGATGCCGGCGAAAACGATGCCGCGCCGAGCATCGCGCAGCAGGCCGCATCCGCGGCCGGTGTCGTCAAGGCGCAGAAGGTGGCCGGCACGTCGGCCGCGCCGCAGCTCGTGCCGCAGGGCGGGATGTTCTGGGACGGCCGCGCCGATACGCTGCAGCAGCAGGCGTTCGGACCGCTGCTGAATCCGGTCGAGATGGCGAATGCGAACATCGACGACGTCGCACGCAAGCTCGCGCAACCGTCGCATCGCGCGCAGTTCGAGCAGTTGTTCGGCGCGCGCGTGTTCTCCAGCCCGCAGCTTCTGGTGTCGGAGGCGATGTTCGCGATCGCGCGCTATCAGGTCGAGGATCCGTCGTTCCATCCGTACAACAGCAAGTACGACCGCTGGCTCGAGGGCCGCGCGCGCCTGACGCAGGCCGAGTTGCGCGGGCTGCGGCTCTTCAACGATCCGGACAAGGCGAATTGCGCGGGCTGCCATCTGTCGAAGCCCGGCAAGGACGGCCTGCCGCCGATGTTTACCGACTATCAGTACGAGGCGCTCGGCGCGCCGCGCAACCAGTCGCTCGCGCAGAACCGCAATCCGGCGTTCTACGATCTCGGCGTGTGCGGGCCGTTCCGCGAGGATCTGAAGGACCAGACGCAGTATTGCGGGATGTTCCTCACGCCGACGCTGCGCAACGCCGCGACGCGCCAGGTGTTCTTCCACAACGGCGTGTTCCATACGCTCGATCAGGTGATGGCGTTCTACAACGAGCGCAGCATCTCGCCGCAGAAGTTCTATTCGCGCGGTGCGGACGGCAAGGTCGATGAATACGACGATATTCCGGTGAAGTACCGCGCGAACGTCGACGTGACCGATGCGCCGTTCGACCGCAAACCCGGCGACAAGCCGGCGATGACCGCGCAGGACATCAAGGATATCGAAGCGTTTCTCGGCACGCTCACCGACGAGCCGGTGCGCTGAGGGGCCGGCCGCTCGTAGAGCGCGTTGTGCGCCTTGGTCGGCGCGACGTCGGCGTAGCGTTGCGCGAAGGTGGTGTAGGTGTGGCGGGCGGACAGGTCGTTCGGATCGGTCATGCGGCATCCGTCGGCGGGAATCGGGGGTTCGATTCTGCACGATCGGGGCGCGGATGGCGATGTTCGGATTCCGCCGCTGCGGCGCCTGCGGACTAGCGCGGGTTTTCGGCCCGATACGTGCTGTTCGGGCGCAGGACGAGCTTCTTCGTGGCAGCGTCCAGTTCCTTGCCGTGATACAGGTCCATGCACTTCAGGAAGTCGAATTTTACGTCCTTGATTTCCGATTCGACAGCCGGATTCCGGTAATCGCGTGCAAGGTACTTCGCCACCAGCGCATGAACGACATCTGACGCACGCTCCATGTCGTAGTAGGTCCAGTCGCGCAACGCATTGACGCTGCTACCGATATCCTTGCCGACATCCGGCGCCTGCTTGTAAGCAGTAGCCAGGCACTCCGCGAGCACCATGTCCTTGAAGTTCTGGAGATAGGTCCGTGAGCCAGCCTCCGGCGAGGCGTGAGCCTCTCTCCCTGAAACCATCGCCGGTTGAATCGCAACGCACGCCAGCATGATTGCGAGCCGGGTTCTCTTCATGACAAACTCCAAAAATTCGCGCGATCCGTACGATACCGTGCGCCCGGTTCGTTGAAATAGCAGTGGTCGTAACACGTACGTCCGTTAAACAGCGTGGCGTGGCCCTGTGCATCGCTCCACCCCGACACCTCGAACAGGATGACGCCCTGTCGGGCCGCGAGTGGTCCGCCGTTCGAAGGCGGATACTTGACACCCTCGGCCTTCCCCACCGTTGCTCGAGAAAGCGGATCAAGTCCCTGACACGAAAAAAGTATTGCCGATTGTCTCCGCCCGATACCGTTTGTCCAGGAATACGGGGAATCACCATGCCGGCCTCGCCGAGGATGTAGCTCATCCTCACCGCGCACGTATTGCTCCATCGCTCTGTCGGGCTCGGATTGTAGATGTTTTTCTCAACGTATCCACCTATCACTTTCGCAACACGCTCGCCGGAATTGGCCGAATCGTAGATTCGCTGAGATGCCGCCCATGCGACGGCAAATGACGGTCGTTTCACTATGGCTCCTTGTTGTTGGAATGAATTCGATTGGAGGAAACACCATCGGAAAATCGCAATTGCTGGCGCCTTCCGAATCCCCTCGCGGCCCTCGAACTCGAACGTGATGATGCACGAAGTGAAAGTTTTTTGTAATGACGGCGGTCGCGGCAGCACGGACCCGCAAGCCGCTTCGCGTATCACCTCCCCCTCGTTTTCCCCAACGCCGACCACCTTGACTCCCGTTGCCCGATCGACATCACTTCGCACATCACAAGTGTGATCACAGCTCGCAGATCAAACCCAGGAGAACCCGCCTTGGCACCCCGTATCGTCCCGCCCGCACTGAAAGCAATCGAATCGGCAACGATGGCCGAAAAGGTCTACCAGCAACTGCGCGAAGCGCTGATGAGCGGCCGCTTCGCGCCCGGCCAGGCGCTGAGCCTGCGCAGCGTCGCCGAGGCGGTCGGTTCGTCGACGATGCCTGTGCGCGCCGCGCTTGCGCGGCTGCACGCCGAACGCGCGCTGGTCGACGGCCCGAACCGCGCGCTCGTCGTGCCGCCGATGACGCTCGACATGCTCGACGAACTGCGCGACGTGCGGATCGCTCTCGAAGGTTGCATCGCCGAACGTGCCTGCGCGCGGATGACCGACGCGCAGATCGCCGCCGTGCGCAAGACCTGCGCGACGATGCAGGCACAGGCCGAGGCCGGCCCCGTTCACGCGCGTACCTGCAGAGCAATTTCGCGTTCCACAGCGCGATCTACGCGCACGGCGCGAGTGAAAGCACGCTGGCGATCGTCGAGAACCTGTGGATGCGTGTCGGACCGTTCCTCAACATGGTCGCGCTCGATTTCCCGCACATGCGGCGTTCGATGGACGCGCACCGCGCGATCGTCGATGCGCTCGAACGGCTCGACGGCGCCGGCGTGCGTGCCGGCATCGCGCTCGACATCGGCGGCGCCGCGCATGATCTCGCTGCGACGCTGCGGGCCGAGCAATCCCCGCGGCGCGTGAACGCAAAGCCGTAGCAGCAGAATTTCGCGGCAGCCAGCCCACGAGCGACGCCGCACCCGATAACTTCAACGACGGAGACTACCCGGCATGACAGCTTCCGACCTGCTGAAACCCTATGACGGCCTGCGCGTCCTCGTGACGGGTGGAGCCTCGGGCATCGGTCTCGAGATCGCCGACACGTTCGCCGACTGCGGCGCGCGCGTCCATGTGTGCGATGCATCGCAAGCCGTGATCGCGGCGCTGGCCGACCGGCCGTCGCGCACCGCGATCAGTGCGGCGCTGGCCGACGTAGCCGATCCGGCCGCGGTCGAGCGCGTGTTCGCGGATGTCGCGGCGATGCTCGGCGGCCTCGACGTGCCGGTCAACAACGCAGGCATCGCGGGCCCGACGGGCGGCATCGACGAAATCGACCCGGCGCAGTGGGAGCAGACGGTTGCGATCAACCTGAACGCGCGATTCCAGTTCGCGCGGCGCGCGGTGCCGCTACTGCGTAACACGCGGCACGGCGGCGCGATCATCGCGCTGTCGTCGGTCCCGGGGCGGCTCGGCTACGCGTTCCGCACGCCGTACGCGGCAACCAAGTGGGCGGTCGTCGGTCTCGTGAAAAGCCTCGCGATCGAGCTCGGGCCGCTCGGCATCCGCGTGAATGCGATCCAGCCCGGCATCGTGCGCGGCCTGCGGATGCGCCGCGTAATCGAGGCGCGCGCGCAGCAGCTCGGCACCGGCTACGACGAGATGGAAAAGCGCTATCTCGAGAAGATCTCGCTGCGACGCATGACGGATCCGGCCGAAATCGCCGCGACCGCGCTGTTCCTGTGCTCGCCGGGCGGGCATGGCAGATCTCCGTCTGCGGCAACGTCGAAGTGCTCTGACGCCTCCTGCATCGCTCACCGTAAGGAATCCATCCGTGGCAAACGCTCGCAAAGTCATCATCACCTGCGCGCCGACCGGCGCGATCCACACACCGTCGATGTCGCCGTACCTGCCCGTGACGGCGCATCAGATCGAGACAGCCGCCGTCGCGGCTGCTCAGGCCGGTGCCGCGATCCTGCACCTGCACGCGCGCAACCCGTCGGACGGCAAGCCAACGCAGGATCCGGCAGTGTTCGCCGAATTCTTGCCACGTATCAAGGCGCAGACGGACGCGGTGATCAATCTCACGTCGGGCGGCAGCCCGCACATGACCGTCCCTCGACGATGCATGCCGCCTCCCGACCCGCCGCTCTCACTCCGGATACGTGACGCGCTCCGGCTCGCGCCGCATGATCACCCTCCCGCGGCGAACCGACAGCGTGGCCTTCGCCTGCCGGCGCACGGCTTCGTAGTCGCTGTCCGCGTCGAGCACGACGAGGTTCGCCGGCCGCCCGACGGCGATCCCGTAACCGTCGCCGAGATGCATCGTCGTCGCGCTGTGATCGGTCACGAAGTCGAGGCAGCGCTGCAGGTCCTGGTAGCCCATCATGTGGCAGATGTGCAGGCCGGCGTCGAGCACGCGCAGGATATTGCCGTTGCCGAGCGGATACCACGGATCCTTGATCGAATCCTGCCCGAAGCACACGTTCAGGCCCGCGCGATCGAGCTCCGCGACGCGCGTGAGCCCGCGCCGCTTCGGAAACGTGTCGAAACGCCCCTGCAGATGGATGCTCTCGGTCGGGCACGAGACGAAGTTGAGACCCGCGCGCTTCAGCAACCGGAACAGCTTCGAGCAGTACGCGTTGTCGTACGAGCCCATTGCGGTCGTGTGGCTGGCCGTCACGCGCGCGCCCATCCCGCGCACCCGGGCTTCTTCCGCGAGCACTTCGAGAAAGCGTGAATGCGGATCGTCGGTCTCGTCGCAATGCACGTCGACGAGGCAGCCGGTGCGCTCGGCCAGTTCCATCAGGAAGCGGATCGAGCTGACGCCCTGCTCGCGCGTGTTCTCGAAATGCGGGATCCCGCCGACGACGTCCGCACCGAGATCGATCGCCTGCTCCATCAGCGCACGGCCGCCGTCGAACGACTCGATGCCCTCCTGCGGAAACGCGACGATCTGCAGGTCGATCAGCCCGCGCGCCTCGTCCTTCACTTCGAGCATCGCCTTCAGCGCAGCGAGCGTCGGATCGGTGACGTCGACATGGGTGCGCACGTGCTGGATGCCGTGATCGCGCAGCATGCCGATTGCCGCATGCGCACGCGTCTTCGTGTCCTCGTGCGTGATGGTCGCCTTGCGCTCGGACCAGCGCTCGATCCCCTCGAACAGCGTGCCGCTCATGTTCCAGGCCGGCTCGCCGGCCGTGAGCACGGCATCGAGGTGGATATGCGGCTCGACGAGCGGCGCAATCGCGAGGCGGCCGCCCGCGTCGAGATCGTCAGCGCCGGCCGGCGCTATCGGCGCGGTTTGCGCGTCGATTCGCGCGAACCTGTCGCCATCGATGCCGATCGTGAACAGCCCGTCGCGGCCGCGCAGGCGTGCATTGAAGAGGTTCATGTAGGTCCAGTGCGTCGTGCGGCGCCGGTGCGCCGCGTGGTGGGGAAAAGCGCTGCGGGTGATGTGTGCGGCGCTCAGTTGAAGTCTTCGATCTTCAGGCCGGTCGCCGCGCTCATCTCGTCGTTCGTCACGTCGCGCACGTGTTTGCCGAATATCCACACATGCCGGCCAGGGTCGCGGGCGCGATACGTGCGATCGCCGTAGAACTGGTCGGCCGGCGCCTGCAGAATCTCCGCGCCGGCAGCACGCGCATGCTCGCAATGCGCGTCGATATCCGCGTCGGCAGGAAGGTGCACATGGACGCTCTGCGTGTTGCGGTCGCCGGTGTCTTGCGGCGATGCGATGAAGTCGGCCCATGCGCCGCCGAGCGTGACGAGGCCGTCGCCGAATTTCATTTCGGCATGCGCGATGTCGCCTTCCGGCGTGGTGACGACGATCGAGCGCTCGAAACCGAATGCGCGTTCGAGCCAGTCCAATGCGCCTTTCGGGTCGCGATAGCACAGCGCGGCACTGAAGGACGGTCGGCGAGGCATGGCCATGGGTGTCTCCGGATGATGAACTAGGACTGCCCATTCTCCGCGCACGCGGTGCCGCGATCAACTCCCGTGCCAACGCCACGCGTGTTGTCAATGCGCGACACGGCATGCGCGGCAACCTCGCATCGCACACCGTACCGCCGGCGAAAACGCATGGCATCCGGCTGCGGCAACGGTTTGTGAACGCCGTGTGACGCACTCTTGCGCGACTCGCAATGGAGCGCTCGCGCCCCGAGCGCCGGAATCGGGCGAACGCGCCCCTACACTTGCGCCGAACTTTGATCACCGTCCCACACGCAGGAGCAGTTACATGAACAAAACCCTGATTGCCGCCGCATCCGCCGCCGCACTGTTCGCCCCGTTCGCGCACGCGCAGAGCTCGGTCACGCTGTACGGCCTGATCGACGCCGGCATCGCGTACACCAACAACGTGAATGGCAGCGCCCAGTGGCGCATGGCCAGCGGCACGATCAACGGCAGCCGCTTCGGCCTGCGCGGCAGCGAGGATCTCGGCGGCGGCCTGAAGGCGCTGTTCGTGCTGGAGAACGGCTTCAACGCGAACAACGGCGCGCTCGGCCAGGACGGCAAGCTGTTCGGCCGGCACGCATACGTCGGCCTGAGCAGCGCCGGCTACGGCACGCTGACGCTCGGCCGCCAGTACGACACGATGGTCGACTTCGTCGCGCCGCTGTCCGCGACGGCCGGCGATTTCGGCGATACGGGCTTCGCGCATCCGTTCGACAACGACAACCTGAACCACTCGGTGCGCATCAACAACGCGGTCAAGTACACGAGCGACTCGCTCGCGGGCTTCAAGGTCGGCGCGCTGTACGGCTTCTCGAACTCGACGAACTTCGCCGGCAACCGCGCGTACAGCGTCGCGGCGAGCTACACGAACGGGCCGCTGAAGCTGGCAGGCGCGTACCTGCAGATGAACGGCACGAAGGGCTCGACGAGCGCGAGCCCCGGCGCGACGGACGTGGCCGAGGCGAAGGGCGTCAGCCAGGGCGGCTGGTCGGTGGGCGCGGACCGCATGCGCACGTATGGCGGTGGCGTCAGCTATGTGTTCGGCCCGGCGACCGTCGGCTTCGTCTACACGCGCTCGCAGTACGACAACTCGGGCTCGTTCGGCTCCACCGGCCAGGTCGCGTTCAACAACTACGACGTGAACGTGCGCTATGCGGTGACGCCGGCCGTCAGCCTCGGCGCAGCCTACGTCTATACGGACGGCAGCGTGTCGAACCCGGACAGCAAGCACGGCACCGATCCGAAGTGGCACCAGGTCGACCTGCAGGCGGTGTACAAGCTGTCGCGCCGCACCGACGTGTACGCGGAAGCGATGTACCAGCACGCGTCGGGCCGCGGCTACCAGGCGTTCATCAACACGTCGGGCGGCGCATCGAGCACCGCGAACCAGATCGTCGGCACGATCGGCATGCGCACGCGGTTCTGAGCGCCGATCCGCATGACGTGACGGCGCGTCGCCCGCCGGCCATGCCCCCTGCCGCTGCAGGCGAGGCCGGTCGACACGGGCGACGCGCCCCAATGTTGTGCCATCTGGAAAGCTGCCTGCCGGGAATCGGGGTTTTTGTGACGATGCGCGCTGCATAGACTGGCGTCGACGGTTCGGATCGAACCTAGTTCGCCGAACCGGCCACCTATCCCATCCACAGGAGAACATCGTGAAATCGCTCGTCGTCACCGCCGCCGCTGCCGTCCTGCTTGCCGCACCGGCCCTGTCGTTCGCCCAGTCGGCGCAATCGCCCGTCACGCGTGCACAGGTGCTGCAGGAACTGGTCGACCTGGAGTCGGTCGGCTACAACCCGGCGCGCGGTGAAGCGGGCAACTATCCGGAAGACATCCTCGCCGCGCAGGCGCGCCTGAACGCGCAGCGCATCGCCGGGCATCGGGCCGCGCAAGCCGCGTACGGTCCGGCGGGTGCGCCCGCAACCGAATCCGGCGTCGCGGCGAAGCCCGCGCTGTGACGACATGACGACGCGCGCCACCCGGAGCGATCGTCTGCTCCGGGTGGCGCGCGGTTCATGGCCGCATCATGCGGCCTCTCCCCTCGTAACGTGCGACGTCCGGCGGGCCGATGCTCAGGCGGCCTGCGGTTCGCGGTCGATCGCGTTCAGCATCTCGACGTCGCGCGCGATCATCCCCGGCACCTGCGCGCGCAGCATCTCGACCCAGGTACGCACCTTCGCGTCGACGAAGCGGCGCGACGGATACAGCGCATACACGTTCATCTTCTGCAGGATGTGCCCGGGCAGCACGCGCACGAGCGTGCCGTCGTGCAGCGCGTCGATCGCCGAATACAGCGGCAGCATGCCGATCCCGATGCCGTCGCGGATCGCGAGCGCGAGCGACTCGGCCGTGTTGGTCTGCACCGGCCCCGCCACGTGGATCTGCTCGACGCCCTCGGCGCCTTCGAGCACCCATTCGTGGGTCGGGAAAGCCGGCGTGCAGAGCGTCAGGCACGCGTGTGCACCGAGATCCTCCGGGCGTGCCGGCGCGCCGTGGCGCTTCACGTACTCGGGCGACGCGCACAAGATGCTGAAGGTCGAGCCCAGCAGATGCGACACGAGCTCCGAATCGGGCAGCGACGACGCGGTGACGACCGCCATGTCGCTCGTGCCGTCGAACAGGTCGGGCATGCGCTGCGACAGCGACAGCTCGATCGACACGTCCGGATACTGCGTGTGATAGCGCGTCAGCGCGGGCATCACGTAGTGATGGCCGACGCTCGCGAAACTGTGCATGCGCAGCACGCCGGCCGGCCGCTCGTGCGCGCAGCTCGCCTCTTCTTCGGCGCGATCGACGTCGGCAAGAATCTGCCGGCAGCGCCGCAAATAGCTTTCGCCGGCCGACGTCAGCGCGAGACGGCGCGTCGAACGATTCATCAGACGGGTGCGCAGGCGCGCCTCGAGCTCGGACACGGCGCGCGACATCGCGCCCGTCGTCGAATTCAGCGATTGCGCGGCCGCGGTGAAACTGCCCGTCTCGACGACGCGCGTAAACACCCGCATGTTTTGTAGGGTATCCATTCCTGTAAGCCACCTGTAGCGGAGCCGCTATTTTCCTCCAGCGGATGCGGCAGATTGTTACGCGGCCTGCAACTATCGTTTCCCCGTAGCTGCGTTAATGCCCGCGCGCCGCACTCCTACAATCGGCGCCTCACCAGTCGAACGGGCCTGTCCGGACGCGCCGCGGCACCTTGCCCGGCCCCGCCCCGGCCCCCCTCTTTTCATGAAGCCACAACCTGCGATCGAGCGACCTTCCGTCGAACCCGCACGATGGAGAGCCTGGCTCGATCCGCTCGGCGGCGCCGCGCGCGACTGGGCCGCGAGCGACGGGATGATCTGGCTCCACCTCGCCAAGACCGTGCTCGCCGCGCTGCTCGCGATGGGCATCGCGATGCGGCTCGAGATGTCGCAGCCGCGCACGGCGATGACGACCGTGTTCGTGCTGATGCAGCCGCTGTCGGGGATGGTGTTCGCGAAGAGCTTCTATCGCGTGCTCGGCACGGCGGCCGGGCTCGTCGCCGCACTCGCGCTCGGCGGGCTGTTCGCGCAGCAGCCGGAGCTGTACATGGCTGGCATCACGCTGTGGATCGGCACCTGCATCGCGCTCGCGGTGCGCAACCGCCACTTCCGCTGGTACGGATTCGTGCTCGCCGGCTACACGGCCGCGCTGATCGGCCTGCCGTCGGTGATGACGCCGCAGACGCTGTTCCAGTCCGCGCTCACGCGCGCCGCGGAAGTCGCGCTGGGCATCGCCTGCTCCGGCGCGGTCAGCGCGCTGATCCTGCCGCTCAGCTCGGCGAAGGCGCTGATGCGCTCGCTGACCGCCCGTCATGTGAAGTTCCCGGCATTCGCGGCCGGCGCGCTGTCGGGCGACCTCGCACGCGGCGATTTCGAACGGCGCTTCGCCGATTTCGTCGACGAGATCGTCGGCTTCGAGGCCAATCGCGCGTTCGCCTCGTTCGAGGATCCGCACATTCGCGCGCGCAGCCGCCGGCTCGCGCGGCTGAACAGCGAGTTCATGAATGCATGCACGCGCCTGCATGCGCTGCACCAGCTCATCAAGCGCCTGCGCGCGAACCGCTCGGACGCCGTGCTCGACGCGCTCGCGCCGCACGTCGACGGGCTCGCGCAGCGGATCACCGCGTTGCGCGACGAGCGCCAGCGCGGGATCGCGTCGACGACCGGCGCGCTGCTCGAACTGCGCCGCTTTCACGGCGCGTTGCCGAAGGCCGCGCGCGCGTCGCGCCGCGAGATCGAGGATCACGCGGCCGGCGGCCTGCTCGACTTCGATACCGCGATCGAGCTGATGTATCGCTTCGTCGGCGAGTATGTCGGTTATGCCGACACCTATGCATCGCTCGACCGCGACGATCATGCGTTCGAACGCTCGGTCACGCATTACGCGGTGAAGACCAATTCGTTCTTCGTCGGCTTCGCATTCCTGCGCACGCTCGTCGCCGTCGGCGCGATGAGCGCGTTCTGGATCGCGTCCGAATGGCCAAGTGGCCCGCTCGCCGTGATCGCCACCGCGATCGCGTGCGCACTGAGCTCGATGTCGCCCCGCGCGCCGAAGTTCGTCGCGCAAATGGCGGTCGGCGCGGCGTTCGCGACCGCGGTCGGCTACGTGTTCCTGTGCTACGTGTATCCGAACATCGACGGTTTTCCGCTGCTGTGCGCGGCGCTCGCGCCGGTGCTCGGCCTCGGCGCGTTTCTCGCGATGCGCCCGGGCCTGTCCGGCTACGGGATCGGTTTCGCGGTGTTCTTCTGCCTGCTCGCAGGCCCCGACAACGCGATCGCGTATACCCCCGAGGTGCTGATCAACAACGGTTTCGCCGTCGTCGTCGCGATGCTTGCCTGTTCGATCGTGTTTGCCGTGGTGTTTCCGACCCACATGCCGTGGCTCACGTCACGTATCGCGCACGATCTGCGCCGCCAGGTCACGCTCGCCTGCGAAGGCGCGCGCCAGGGCCTCTCCGCGCGCTTCCAGTCGAGCACGCACGACCTGATGGCGCAGCTGCGCACGCTGCTCGTCAAGCGCACGCGAGAACATCGCGACGCGCTGCGCTGGATGCTGTCGACGCTCGAAGTCGGTCATGCGGTGATCGACCTGCGCGACGAGCTGCACGGGTTCTGCGAATCGAAACCGCCGCAGACGCTGCGCTGGACCGCGTCGGTCGATGCGGTGCTGCGCGAGCTGCCGCGTTTCTTCGACGATCCGACGCCGGTCCACCACGCGCGCACGCTGAAATCCGTGAACCTGGCGATCCGCGCCGCGCAGCATACGCTGCACGCGTGGTACGCGGTGCCCGATGCGCGCCACCGCATGCAGCGCATCGTCGGCTGCCTGCACTTCATCCGCAGCGCGCTGCTGGACAAGGACGCGCCGTTCAACCGCCACCGTCATTGATCGTCGACGGCGCTCGACGGCACTCGATGCGTGCGCAACGGCATCCTTGTTCCGATTGGAAATAAGCTCTGCACCCCTGGCGATTAATCTTCAAGCAGTGCGAGCCTATAGTTTCCTCACTGCCAGCGAGACTGGCACTGACCCAGGAGAAACTGAAATGAAGCCGCTGCACCTCGCCCTCGTTGCCCTGTCGCTCACCGCCGCTGTCGCGCATGCCCAGCCCGCGCCGGCCGACCTCGCGCAGCAACCGGCGAACCGCGCCGAAACCGTCCAGGCTGCCGGCCGCGTCGATCGTGCGCAATCGAAGCAGGAAGACCCGAACGCATGCGTCGGCCCCGTCAGCTTCTGCAACGTCTACTTCGGCAGCTGAGCATGACCCCGCGTCGTCACGGCCAGGCCCGCCGCGCACGCATCGCACGCATCGCATGCGCGCGCGCACGACGCGCCGGCCGATCGCCGCAACGACCCTGCCCGCCACGCCGCTTCGAGTGAAGCGGCGCATGCCGTTTCAGGCGCCGCGTCCCGGCCGCCACCCCACTTCGCGCAACGCATCCAGCAAGCGCGCCTGCCCCAGCCCTTCGACCCGCGCGCCGCGCGATTCGACATCGCTCCCCGCGACCAGCGCGTTCACGATCGCTTCCTCCACCGCTTCCGCCGCCGCGACGAACAGCGCCGAAATGTGGTCGTTGTTCACCATCTTCACGTCCGTCGTCAGCGCACCCTTGCTGCCGTAGTTCGCGGCAGGCAGCCCGTCGTTGCCCGTTGCAAAGGCCAGGAAGATGTCGCCACTCGAATCCTCGGTGCCGCCGCCGACGCGGGCCAGCCCGACGCTCGCGCGCTGCGCGAGGCGCGTGCACTGATGCGGCAGCAGCGGCGCATCGGTTGCGATCGTGACGACGATCGAGCCCATCCCGGCTTCGCCTGGCGCACCGGGCGCGCGGAACGGCGAAGGCACGTGCCGCAGCACTTCGCCGACCGGGTACCCGGCCACGCGCAGCATCTCGCGCACGCCGTAGTTCGCCTGCACGAGCGCGCCGACGGTCCAGCCGCCCGCGTCGGCCGCGACCACCCGCGACGCGGTGCCGATGCCGCCCTTGAACTCGTGGCAGATCATGCCCGTGCCGCCGCCCACGCCGCCTTCGGCGATCGGCCCCGACCGTGCGGCGGCCAGCGCACACTGCACATGTGCGGCACTTACGTGCTGCCCCCAGATGTCGTTGAGCAGGCCGTCGTAGGTTTCCATCACGACCGGCATGCACCAGTACACGCGGCCGGCCGCCGCTTCGCGTTCGTTCGCGACCAGCGCGTCGCGCACCGTGCCGACGCTGTGCGTGTTGGTATAGGCGATCGGCGTCGTCAGCAGGCCGGCTTCGCGGATCCATTCGAGCCCGGTCGCGTCGCCGTTGCCGTTGAGCACATGCACGCCCGCGAAGCACGGCGAATCGTGCGCGGCGCCCGCGCGCGGTTCGATAACGGTGACGCCGGTGCGGATCGATGCATCGCCGTTCTCGACGCTCAGCGTGCAATGTCCGACCCGCACGCCCGGCACGTCCGTGATCGCGTTGAAGCGGCCCGGCGTGCCGAGTCCGATGCGGATGCCGAGATCCCTCGTGCGCATGATGCAATTCCTCCAGTGTTTCGATGGTTCGATGTTTCGGTACGGCAAGGTAGCGACGCCGCGTTCAGAGCGAGCGGAACGCATCGCTGTGGCGCGCCCAGACCGCATACATCGCGAGCGCGGCCGCCAGCAGAACGCCTATGATGATCAGGTCGGTCGGCTTCGTCGCCGTCGCGAGCGTCGTGTAGAGCGTGTACGCGGCGCCCGCGACCGCGACGAGCGGCGTCACGGGCCACAGCGGCATCCGGTAGTGATGTTCGACGTCGCGGCGCACGAACCGGCTCGCGAGCGCGGCCAGCCCGACCACCAGATAGATCAGCAGCAGCAGGTCGACCGTGAACGCGGTCAGTTCGTCGAGGCTCGATACGAACACGAGCCCCGCCGACGGCACCGCGAGCGCGATGGTTGCGAGCCACGGCGATTCCAGGCGCGGATGAATCGTCGAGAACGCGCGGTTGCAGGTGCGCGACCAGAGTGCGTGCCTGCCGCTGCTGTACAGCAGGCGCCCCATCGTGATCACGATCGCGATGATCGCGTTGAACACCGACAGGAAGATCCCGCCGCTGACCACGCGCGACACCGTCGGGTTGCTCAGCGAGCGCACGACATAGCCGATCGGGTCGGCGCTCTTGGTCAGCTCCGTCAGCGACGGTGCGCCGAGCACGATCGCGGTAAGCGGGATCAGTTCGACCACGAGGATCACCAGCAGCGAATAGATCACCGCCTTCGCGACGTTGCGGTTGCCGCCGCGCAGGTCTTCCGCGAGATACGCGGCGGAGCCGAAGCCGTTGTAGCAGAAGATCGCCGTGCCGATCGCGGGCACGATCGCCGCGAGCGTGGCCGGCACCAGCGCATTGCCGCTCGCGACGACAGGTGAGACCAGCACGTCGGCACCGCGATGCGGAGCACCGAAACCGAGCCCCGCGATCAGCATCAGCACGCCGATCTCGACGACGAGAAACGCGCCGGTGATCCACGCATTCGTCTTGATGTTCAGCATGCCGAGCAGATAGCTGAGCAGCACGATCGTCAGCGCGACCGACTGGTTGCTGAAGTGCGTGCCGAGCGCGTTGTTCAGGTACGGAGCCGCGCCGCTCGCGAGCACGGCCGGAATGAACACGCTGACGGACAGCACCGCGATGAAGGTCAGGTAGCCGGGCAGCGTGCCGAACACGCGCTTGGCCATCACGTACTCGCCGCCTGCGCTGCGGTGCGCGGCGCTGAGCTCGGCGTAGCAGAGCGCGAACGCGAGCGCGAGCACGCCGCCGAGCAGGAACGACAGCACCGCACCGCTGCCGGCCTGCTGGATCGCGAACGGCGCGATCACGAAGATCGAGCTTGCGGGCGTCACGCCCGACACGGTGATCATCACCGCGTCGCGCACGCTGAGCGTCTGCGACAACGCGCGCGGCGCGTCTTCCGTGGCAGGCGTCGCTTGCAGCGTGCCCGTCGATTCCGACATCATCGCCATTTCGTTCTCCTGTGCTCCTATGCCCCACATTTTTGAACACCCATACTCGGGTCCGATTGATTGCGTGGCAGTCTAGGAAGCCAATTTCAGGACCGCTATTCCCCCTTCGTGTTACGCCCTTCCGGTGGTGGTATGGATCGTCTCTTCTCCGAAATCGCGATGCACCAGGCGCTCGGCCGCGCAATCGATCATCTCGGCCAGCCGCGCTTCTGGCGTTTCCTGGTGCTGCTGCTCAACGAAATGGTGCCGTTCGACAACGCGCTCGCGACCGCGATCGGCCGCGACGGCGTGCCGCTCGTGCTCGACGAATACGACACGGGCGGCACCGACAGCGCGTCGCCGGTGCCGCTTTACCTCAACGGGTTATATCTGCTCGATCCGTTCCTGCAGGCCGCGCACGACGGGCTCGCCGACGGCTGCTACCGGCTCGAGGAAGTCGCGCCCGACCTGTTCCGGCAGAGCGAGTATTTCCTGAGCTATTTCCGCGATGCGGTCGGCGACGACGAAATCCAGGTCCTGCTGCGGCCGCATCCCGACCTGCTGCTGTCGCTGTCGCTCGGTGCATCCACGCGCTTCGACGTCGAGCCGCTCGGCAAGCTGACAGCCGCGATGCCGTGGGTGCTCGCGGCGATCCGGCAACACTGGCGGCTGGTGGGCGACGCGACGCGCGTGACGCCCGACGCCGATCTCGGCGCGCGCGTCGAGCAGGCGCTCGCGCGCTTCGGCGCGGGCGTGCTGACCGATCGCGAGATGTCGATCGCGCGGATGGTGCTGCGCGGCAATTCGTCGAAGGCGATCGCGGAGCGGCTGGCGATTTCACCGGAAACGGTGAAGGTGCATCGGCGGCATCTCTATGCCAAGCTCGGGATCTCGTCGCAGCCGGAGCTGTTTTCGCGGTTCATTCAGGCGCTCGGGGAAGATGCTGCGGGATAAGCGCATCGCCGAAGGCAGGCCACTTCAACCGCCCGATTCGATGAACCCGCCATCGGGCGCCTGATGCGGCACATACCAGCCGAAATACACCTCGGCCTCGACGATTCGTCCGTCGCGCACATGCAGCCGCTCCGCGTTCCGGAATCGCCTGCCCGCGCTCGTTTCGGCTTCGTACACGACGAACACGTATTCGCCGTGCACGGCGACATCGACGAACTCGAAGCCTGCCAGCATCGCGCTGTTCGGCCAGCAGCGCGCCAGGTATGCATCGCGGTCGAGCCGGTTGTCGAGCGGGCTCGTGAAATGGAAATCCGGCGCGATCAGCGCTTCGATCGCGTCGCGGTCCTTGTCGACATACGCGCGATAGCTCGCGCGCGCAACGTCACCGGGGTTGTCAGGCATCGTCGTTACCTCCGCGAAGGGCCGGGACGGACGCGACGGCCCGCGTCGCCCCGAGGCATCGTTCAAATACGTGCAGGCGGCACACACGAGCGCGACCGAGCCCGCGCCCGCAGATAGGCGCGCCCGTCCGGCACGATGCCATTCACGAAAATCCGCACCGCCCGCCGCACACGCGCCGCACCGCGCTTTCCGCGGCAACTCGCCGATGCCGTGGTTGCCCGTTTCCGCACGCGCGGGCATGATGTCCGCCAGCGTGCCGGCTGGGTCCAGCCGCCTCGGCGGTCCGGCCGTGCCGCGATCGGCGAGCCGTCCGCGCACGATCGCCGCCATCTTCGAGCAATCCGCGTGCCGGCCGTGGCCGCCCACCTCATTGAGTCCATGTCACTACGCGCATTCAGAACGCTGGTCGCAATCGCCCGATACCGCACCTTCGCGCGCGCCGGTGAAGCGATCGGGCTCACGCAGTCCGCCGTGAGCCTGCAGATCAAGACACTCGAAAGCGAATACAACGTCCAGCTGTTCGACCGTTCGCGCCGCCAGCCGGTGTTGACCGAAGCCGGCAACATCCTCGTCGCGCAGGCCGAGCAGGTGCTCGCGATGGTCGACCGGATTCCCGATGCGCTCAGCGATGAGAAGACGCTCGTCGGCCGCCTGCGGATCGGCGCGATCCAGACCGCGCTGTCGGGCCCGCTGCCCGATGCGCTGCTTGCGCTGCGCGATGCGCATCCGTCGTTGCGCGTGCACGTATCGGCCGGCATGTCGGTCGAACTGGCGAACCGTGTCGCGGCCGGCGAACTCGACGCCGCGATCACGACGCGCCCGGTGCGCCCGCATCCGGCGGCGCTCACCTGGACCACGCTGTACGAAGACCGCTTCTGGCTGCTCGCGCCGCCGCACTACGCGGAGCGCGACGCGCGCACGCTGCTCGAGGCGCTGCCGTTCATCCGCTTCGATGCGCAGGCGTGGGCCGGCCGGATGATCGCCGCCGAGCTGCGCCGCATCGGCGTGCGCGTGCGCGAGGAGATGGTGCTCGACAGCGCGGAGACGATCGCGCGCATGGTCGCGCGCGGGCTCGGCGCGGCGATCGTCGCACTCCCCGACTCGACGCTCGCGCGTCTGCCGCCCGTCACGCGCTTGCCGTTCGGCCAGCCGCAGATGGGCCGCGCGGTCGTGCTGCTCGAACACCAGTCGCGCCCGGCCGAGCGTTTCGCGCGTGCGCTGGCCGCCGAAGTCACCGCGTCATCGATGAGAATTTCTCATTGAACACCCGATAATTAACCATTATTCCTGCTGCATTCGCGTGTTAACTTGGCGGCATCGTCACTCTTTCGATCGCGCGCCGCCATGTCGCCCGCTGGATGGACTCCCGCTTCGCTCCGCTGCTCCGCCTGCCTGCCGTCCCGTCCGGCCCACCTGAAGGCACGCCGATGATCGGCCCGATCCTGCTCGCGCTCGCGCCGGTCGTGCTGCTGGTCGCGTTCGGCCACGGCCTGCGGCGCACGGGCTTCATCGCCGATGCATTCTGGCCGCACGCCGAGCGGCTTTGCTACTACGTGCTGCTGCCCGCGCTGTTCGCGGACGGTCTCGCGAATGCACGGCTGCAATCGTTGCCCGTCTTGCCGCTCGCGGCGGCACTGGTCGGGTCGACGGTGCTCGTCGCGGCGCTTCTGCTGCTGGTCCGCCGATGTGTGCAGGTCGACGGCGCCGGCTTCACGTCGGTGTTCCAGGGCGCGGTGCGCTTCAACAACTATGTTGGCACGGCACTCGCCGCAGGACTGTTCGGTGCGCACGGGATCGCGCTCGCGGCCGTGTGCGTCGCGGCGATCGTGCCGACCGTGAACCTGATGTGCGTGCTGGTGTTCGCGCGTTACGGCGAAACGCGGCTCGGCGCGTGGGCGCTCGTGCGCCAGATCCTGTCGAACCCGCTCGTCGTCGGCTGCGCGCTCGGGATCGCGATGCAGGTCACCGGCGTTGCGTTTCCGGCCGCGGTCGAACCGGCCGTGCGTGCGCTTGGCGCCGCGTCGATGCCGCTGGGCCTGCTGTGCGTGGGCGCGGCACTGAGATTCGATGCGGCGCGCGGATGGCTGCGGCCGATGTGCATCGCGTCGGCATTCAAGTTCATGGCGATGCCGCTCGCCACGCTCGCGGCCGGCCGCCTGCTCGGGCTCGGCGATGCCGCCCTCACCATCGCGCTGCTGTTCCAGGCGCTGCCGACGTCGTCCTCGTCATACATCATGGCCCGCCAGCTCGGCGGCGACGCGCCGCTGATGGCCGGTATCACCGCGTTCCAGACGATCGCCGCCGCGCTCGCGATGCCGGCCGTGCTGACGGCGCTCGCCGCAGCGCCCGCGTTTCGCTGACGGGGCAGCCCGGCACCGCCCGTCAACGCCAACACCAGCGGCAATCGCCGGAAAACCGTCCTGAATCCGCGCCGTCGCGCGCCGACACCGTGTCGTTGCGCGAGACACACGCGCTGCCGATGCGCCCCCGGTTCTTCTCGCAGCGCTGCCAAAAACCGCCTATGGTGAATGGAGCGGGTCCGTTCAGCCGTCATTCGACTTCGCGTCGCTCGCACCGGCTGCCACGGCACCGTGTTCCGGCACCATTCCCCGCGATCGTGCGCACGCCCGGCCGTGCGCACGATTGCGCCGCCCACCGGACTACAAGGAGGTACTCATGAAAGCCGTGCTGCTCGTCAGTTCCGCCGTGCTCGCCATGGCGTCCGTTTCGGCCTCGGCTCAGGGCTCGATCACCAAAGTCGAAAACGGCGCGCTCGTCGCCGCGAACGGGATGACCGTCTACGCATTCGACAAGGACAAGCCCAACGCCGGCACCAGCGCATGCACGGGCCAATGCGAATCCTTCTGGCCGCCGTACAAGGCCAGCGCGACCGACGTCCCGGTCGGCCCCTACACCATCGTCAAGCGCGACGACGGCAGCCCGCAATGGGCCTACAAGGGCAGGCCGCTGTATTTCTTCTCGAAGGACATGAAGCAGGGCGACCGCAACGGCGACAACTTCAAGAACATGTGGCACGTCGTCGCCCCGTAAGCGCGCCTTCCACGCGTTGCGTGTCGGCACGGCCGCGGCACGCGTAAAAAAGCCCGCCCCGATCGCCGATCGGAGCGGGCCTGTGCGTCCTTGCGCCGGCTGTACGACGACACCCGCCGACAAGCAGGCGTCGCGCGCAGCCGGAACGCGCGTCAGCGGTTCGACGGGAAGCTGAACACAGTCCCTTCGCGCACGCCGGCCGACGGCCAGCGCTGCGTGATCGTCTTGCGCTTCGTGTAGAACCGCACCGCATCCGGGCCGTACGCATGCAGGTCGCCGAACAGCGAGCGCTTCCAGCCGCCGAACGAGTGGTACGCGACCGGCACCGGCAGCGGCACGTTGATGCCGACCATGCCGATCTGGATGTTGTCGCCGAAGTAGCGCGCCGCCTCGCCGTCGCGCGTGAACAGGCACGTGCCGTTGCCGTACTCGTGCGCGTCGATCAGCGCCATCGCCTCGTCGAGCGACTTCAGGCGGATCACGCCAAGCACCGGCCCGAAGATCTCGTGCTGGTAGATCGGCATGCCGGGCTTCACGTTGTCGAACAGGCACGGGCCGAGGTAGTAGCCGCCGTCGTGGCCGTCGACCTTCACGCTGCGGCCGTCGACGACGAGCGTCGCGCCCGCCTCCACGCCCGCTTCGACGAAGCTCGTCACCTTCTCGAAATGCTGCTTCGTGACGAGCGGCCCCATGTCGACGCCGGCACCGTTGCCCGGGCCGACCTTCATCTTCGCGATCTCGGCCTTCAGGCCTTCGACCACCTTGTCGCCCGTTTCATCGCCGATCGCGACGACCAGCGGGATCGCCATGCAGCGCTCGCCGCACGAACCGTACGCGGCGCCCATCAGCGCGTTCACCGCATTGCCGATGTCGGCGTCGGGCATCACCACCGCGAAGTTCTTCGCGCCGCCGAGTGCCTGCACGCGCTTGCCGTGCGCGCAGCCGGTCGAGTAGATGTATTCGGCGATCGGCGTCGAGCCGACGAAGCTCACCGCCTTCACACGCGGGTCGGTCAGGATCGTGTCGACGGCTTCCTTGTCGCCGTTCACGACGTTCAGCACGCCCGGCGGCAGGCCAGCCTCGAGCGCAAGCTCGGCCATGCGCAGCGTCGACGACGGCGTGCGCTCGGACGGCTTCAGCACGAACGTGTTGCCGCACGCGACGGCCATCGGCCACATCCACAGCGGCACCATCACCGGGAAGTTGAACGGCGTGATGCCGGCGGCGACGCCGAGCGCCTGGAACTCGCTCCACGAATCGATCGCAGGGCCGACGTTCTTGCTGTGCTCGCCCTTCAGCAGTTCGGGCACGTAGGTCGCGTATTCGACGTTCTCGATCCCGCGCTGCAGTTCGCCCATCGCGTCGGCGAGCACCTTGCCGTGCTCGGCGGTGATCAGCGCGCACAGTTCGTCCGCGTGCTCCTCGAGCAGCGTCTTGAAGCGGCTCATCACACGGGCGCGCTTCAGCGGCGGCGTGTTGCGCCATGCCGGGAACGCGGCCTGCGCGGACGCGATCGCGGCTTCGACGGTCAGCTTGTCGGCGAGCGCGACGCTCTTGTGCGATTCGCCGGTGGCCGGGTCGAACACCGGCTGGACGCGGCTGCCGCCGTCGACGCGCTTGCCGTCGATCAGGTGGCCGACGGTGGAGGTCACATTGCTGTCGTGTTTCATCGTTCAGACTCTTTCGTGAATTCGGTTGTCGCAGGGAGCGGCTCGCGGCTCAGTCCACTTCGTTCAGCGCATCGGACAGCGCGTTGACCAGGTTATCGATCTCGCGCTTTTCGGAGATGAACGGCGGCGCGAGCTGGATCGTGTCGCCGCCGTAGCGCACGTAGAAGCCCTTCGCCCAGCAGCGCATCGCGATCTCGTACGGGCGCCGTGCCGGCTCGCCCGGCAGCGCCGCGATCGTCAGGCCGGCCGCCAGCCCATAGTTGCGGATGTCCGCGATATGGCGCTGGCCCTTGAGCCCATGCACGGCCGCCTCGAAATGCGGCGCGAGGTCGCGCACACGGGCCACCGCGTCTTCCTTCACGAGCAGGTCGAGCGCCGCGACGCCGGCCGCGCAGGCGACCGGGTGCGCCGAGTACGTGTAGCCGTGCGGGAACTCGAGCATGTACTCGGGGCCGCCCGCGGCCATGAACGTGTCGTAGATTTCCTTCGTCGCGATCACGCCGCCGAGCGGCTGCACGCCGTTCGTCACCTGTTTCGCGAAGTTCATGATGTCCGGCGTCACGCCGAACGCGTCGGCACCCGTCATTGCACCGGCACGGCCGAAGCCCGTGATGACTTCGTCGAAGATCAGCAGGATGTCGTGCGCGGTACAGATATCGCGCAGGCGCTTCAGATAGCCCTTCGGCGGAATGACCACGCCCGCCGAACCGGAGAACGGCTCGACGATCACGGCCGCGATGTTCGATGCGTCGTGCAGCGCGATCAGGTCGAGCAGGCGATCGGCCAGATCGGCGCCGTTCTCGGGCATCCCGCGCGAGAACTTGTTCTCGGCGAGTTGCGTGTGCGGCAGGAAATCGGCGTCGAGACCCTGGCCGAACAGCTTGCGGTTCGCGCCGATCCCGCCGACCGAAATGCCGCCGAAGTTCACGCCGTGATAGCCCTTCTCGCGGCCGATCAGGCGCGTCTTCGTGCCCTTGCCCTTCGCGCGCCAGTACGCACGGGCCATCTTCAGCGACGTGTCGGCCGCTTCGGAGCCCGAGCCCGTGAAGAACACGTAGTCGAGGCCGGCCGGCGTCAGGTCCTTGATCTTGTTCGCGAGCTCGAACGACTTCGGATGGCCGAACTGGAATGCCGGCGCGTAGTCGAGCTGCGCGACCTGGCGGCTCACGGCTTCGGTGATTTCCGTGCGGCCGTGGCCGAGGCCCGTGCACCACAGGCCCGACAGGCCGTCGAAGATCTTGCGGCCTTCGCCGTCCGTGTAATACGCGTCCTTGGCCGACACGATCATGCGCGGGTCGGACTTGAACTGGCGGTTCGCCGTGAATGGCATCCAGTGGGCGTCGAGCCACGCTGCATCGGTGCGGACGGCGGTCTGATCCTGTTGGGCGGCAATGGTGGTGTCGGTCATGTCGGTCGGCGCGGCGCGCCCCTCCTCCTTATGTTGATATTGCGCATTGTCGGGACGCCAATTAGTCTTTTGAATATCGCAATATCAATGTTCACTTGCGCAACTATGCAAGCAAAGAAACCGAAGAGCCGCGCGCTGCTCGGGCAGCTCAGCGACATGGATCTCCGCCTGCTGCGGGTCTTCAAGGGGGTCGTGCAATGCGGCGGGATGGCGGCGGCCGAGCTGGAACTGAATATCGGCATCTCGACGATCAGCCGCCACGTGAAGGATCTGGAAACGCGCCTCGGCCTCGTGCTGTGCCGGCGCGGCCGCGCGGGCTTCACGCTGACCGCCGAGGGGCAGACGGTGTACGAGGAAACCCTGCGGCTGCTCGCGTCGATGGAAGCGTTTCGCAGCAGGGTCGACGGCATTCACGACAAGATGGGCGGAGAACTGCATGTCGCGGTGTTCGACAAGACGGCCACCAACCCGAACGCGCGGCTCGGCGACGCGATCCGCCAGTTCGCCGACGAAGCCCCGGACGTCGCGCTGAACCTGCACGTCGCGTCGATCAACGAGGTCGAGCGCGGGATCATCGACGGCAGCTATCAGGTCGGGATCATCCCCGCGCACCGCAACTCGGGCAGCCTCGTGTATTCGGAACTGTTCGACGAACGGATGCTGCTGTACTGCGGCCGCCAGCATCCGCTCTTCGACGCGCCGCACGGCAAGCTCACGTGGACGACGATCCGCAACCACGCGTTCGCCGGCCTCGGCTTTCATTCGCCGAACATGGAGCTGAGCCATCGCGCGAAGCTCACGCGCAGCGCGACCGCATCGGACCAGGAATCGATCGCGACGCTGATCCTGTCAGGCCGCTATCTCGGCTTCCTGCCCGACCATTACGCGGAAAGCTTCGAAAACAAGGGATTGATGCAGGCGATCGCGCCGCACCGCTTCAACTACCGGTGCCGGTTCGTGAGCCTGCTGCGGCGCTCGCCGCGGCCGTCGCGGGCGGCGCTGCTGTTCCAGTCGTGCCTCGAAGCCGCGCATGCGGCGGCGCGACCGGGCGGCACCGGCGGCGACGCGTAACCGGGCTCAGGCTTCGCCTGCGCCGCCGTCGGGATGCGACTGCCGCCGCACCCGCATCAGGAAATACACGGCGACCAGCGCGGCTGCGAACCCGGACGCCGCGCCGACGCCGAGCGCCCAGCGCGGGCCGAGATGGTTCGCGACCCAGCCCGCCACCGGCGCGCCGATCGGCGTGCCGCCGAACGCAACCGCGAGCCGCAGCGCCATCACGCGCCCGCGCATCGCCGGCTCGGTCGACAGCTGCATCAGCGCATTGGTCGACGTGGTGAAGGTCATCGCGGCGATTCCGGTCAGCACGAGCGCCGCCGCGAACAGCCAGTAGCTTGGCGCGAGCGCGCCGAGCGTGCAGCCGATCCCGAACGTCGCCGCGCCGATCCACAAGTGCCGGAACAGCGGCCGTTCGCGGCGCGCCGCGAGCAACGCGCCCGAGATCGTGCCGACCGCCATCATCGACGACAGGATGCCGAAGCCGCGCGCATCGACGTGGAACACGCCGGCCGCCATCGTCGAGATGAACAGCGGGAAATTCAGCCCGAACGTGCCGATCAGGAACAGCATCACGAGCGTCGCCTTCAGGTCCGGGCGATGCCAGACGTAGCGGAACCCGTCGAGCAGGCTTCCGCGCGCATGGCCGGCGCGCGTGTTCTCGCGCAGTTCGTCGGCGCGCAGCAGCGACAGCGACGCGAGCACCGCGACGAAGCTGATGCCGTTGAGCACGAACGCCCAGCCCGTGCCGACCGACGCGATGATGAAGCCGGCCGCGGCCGGCCCGATCATCCGCGCCGCGTTGAACGACGTCGAATTGAGCGCGACGGCGTTCGCGAGCTCGCGGTCGCCGACCAGCTCCGCGACGAAGGTTTGCCGCACCGGTGCGTCGAACGCCGATGCGCAGCCGAACAGGAACGCGAACAGGTAGACGTGCCACAGCTGCACGATGCCCGTGACCGTCAACAGCCCCAGCGCGAGCGCGAGCCCGCCCATCAGGGCCTGCGTCGTCATCAGCAGCCGGCGCTGGTTGAAGCGGTCGGCCGCATAGCCGGTCCACGGCAGCAGCAGGAGCTGCGGGCCGAACTGCAGGGACATCACGATACCGACCGCCGACGCGTCGTGGTGCGTGAGCTGCGTGAGCACCAGCCAGTCCTGCGCGGTGCGCTGGATCCACGTGCCGACGTTGGACACCAGCGCGCCGGCCGCCCACACGCGGTAGTTGAAGCTGCGCAGCGAGCGGAACACGCCCGCGGCCGGCACGCTCATGGCCGCCGCGGCGCGTTGCCGCCGTGCAGCGCGCCGAAGTGCCGCGCGAGAAACAGGCCGAGCGCCAGCACGCCAAGGCCGAGCGCGGCCGCGTCGGCCGTGCGCGCGAGGTCGAAATCGCCGACCCGGCGCAGCAGCACATAGCCGATCGCGAGATTGACGACACCCCACACGACGTTCACCGTCGACGACGACAGCCCGCGGCCGGGCGGATTCGCGAACGGCGTCTGGAACGGCTCGCCGCGCAACCCGCTGACGAGATGCGGAACGGCATTCGCCAGAAAGGCGCCGCCCAAAAAATACGACACGAGATGCAGGATGTTCATGTTCGGGCGCTCCTCCCGCCGGGTGGGTCGATCGGGTTCACGGGCGCGCCGCGTCCTGGAATTCGGCAAGCCGCTGCAGCAGCTGCACGGCCGACGCGAGCTCGGCCTGCTCCTGCGCCGACAGCTGCGCATGCAGCGCGCGAAACAGCCAGTCGTCCTTGGCCGCGCGGTTGGCCTGCAGCCGCCGGCGGAATTCCGGCGTGAGCGCGATCAGCGTTTGCCGGCCGTCGCTCGGATCGGCTGCGCCGCTGACGGCGCCCATCGCTTCGAGCGTCGCCACCGTCATCCGCATCGACTGCGGCCGCACGCTTTCCGCCCGCGCGAGCGCGGAAACGGTCGCGGGGCCGTCGCGGTCGAGCCGCAGCAGCACGGACTTCTGCGAGGACGTGAGATCGTTCGGGTGGGTTTGTTCCCGCATCCGGCGCATGAGCTTGCTGACCGAGATGCGGAGTTCGCCGGCCAGACCGGCCACGTGCGGTGCTTCCGGGGGCGAGGATGGCGTGTTCATGAATTCACGATAGCATATATACAGCAAAACTGTACAGTTAAGCTGTATATATCGGTGTGGGGAAAATGCGTGTCCGAGCCTCCGGCGGCCGGGGCGATCCGTTTATGCCCGCTCTGCTGCCTGATCAGGCTCTGCGATAATGCGCACTTCCCGTTTCCGCTCCGCCTCCGCCATGACGCAGCCGTCTGCCCCGCTCGCCACCGACCTTCCGCCGATTTCGTGCCTGCCCGGCGACGCGCTGCCGTGGCTGCCGATGAGCGCCGACCTGCCGGGGCTCGCGATCAAGTATCTGCATATCAATGCGGCGAAAGACACGCTGACCGCGCTGCTGAAGATGCCGGCCGGCGGCACGCTGCCGCGTCACCGTCACGACGGCGAGGTATTCGTCCATACGTTGCAGGGTGCGTGGCGCTACCGCGAGTACGACTGGATCGCGCAAGCCGGCTCGACGGTGCTGGAGCCGGCCGGCTCGGTGCATACGCCGGAAACGCTCGGCGCGCCCGGCGACGACGTGATCACGCTCAACGTGATGCGCGGCGACCTGGTGCTGCTCGACGACGACGGCCGCGAGACCGCGCGCGAGAATTGCCGCGTCGCGCTGCTGCGCCAGCGCAAGCATGCGCGCACGGCGCCGCATGACGCCACGGCGTTCGTCACGCGCTGAGCCAACGGTTTCGGGCCTCGTCGCGCCGCTCTGCGCTTGATGCACGGTCTGCCCGAGGTGGACACGGGCGGACGAATCGCGCCGATGCCACCTGAATCGCCCGTCGTCAAGGCCGGTTCGACCCGCTTGCCACGCATTTCTCTCGACGATAAGATTTTTACAATTGCAGTCCCCCAAGCAGCGCCACCCGGCATTCGTCCGATCATCGGCGCAATCGACCGTCGCGGAATTCGACCATGCGGTTCCGTATGTTCACCACCGGGGCTGGCGACACGCCCGGCTCTTCCCCCGTCACCGCCGCCCATCGACCGGCGCTTGCGCCGTTGCCCGAACTGGAGACCGTGTGCCGTCTCGCCCGCGCGCATTTCGGCGCGGCCGGCGCGTTCGTCACGCACGCTGAAGCCGGCGCGCAGCGCGTGGCGGCGTCCGACGGCACGCTGCCTGCGACACTCGACCCCGTATTCTTCCCGTCGCCTGTCGAGCGCGTAACGACTGCCGACAGACGATGCGTCACGCCCGGCGCCAGCCGTTCGTTGAGCGCCGCACCGCGCGTCGTCGCGGCGTGCGAGCTCGTCGCCCCCGACGGCACGACGCTTGGCGCACTGTGTGTCGCCGACACGACGGACCTGACACTCGATGCCGCACAACGTACTTTCCTGTACGACCTGGCGACGCTGGCCGAACAGGCGATCTGCCGCGCGAGCGCGCAGGCCGCGCTGCGCGAGCGGCTCCACGTCGTCGAGGAGCACAGCGCGCTGACCGCGCTGGCGCTGACCGAAAGCGGCACCGGCGTGTGGGATCGCAACGTGGAAACCGGCGAGATCCACTACTCGGCGGCGTGGAAGGCGCTGCTCGGCTATGCGCCGCACGAGCTGACGAGCCGCATCGAGGAGGCGTACGAACGGCTGCACCCGGACGATGTTGCCGACGTGAAGGCCGCGATGCTCGCGCATTTCGAAAGCCGCACCGACAGCTACGCGGTCGAGCACCGCATCCGCTGCAAGGACGGTACCTACAAATGGATCTGCAGCCGCGGCAAGGTCATCACCCGCGACAGTCATGGACGCGCGCTGCGCATGGTCGGCACAACCACGGACATCACCGCGCTGCGCGAGCTCGCCGGCCGGCTGAGCGAGTCCGTTACGCTCGTCACGAACCTGACCGACCACGTTCCCGGCCTCGTGTTCCAGCTGCGGCAGACCGCCGACGGTCGCCGGTCCTTTACGTATGCGAGCGCGGGCGTGCGCGACATCTACGAACTGACGCCCGACCAGATCGCCGGCGACGCGGATGCGGTCGAAACCCGGATTCACCCGGCCGACCTGGCTGCGTACCGTCAATCGCTGCTGGCGTCGGCCGCGCGACTGGCACCGTGGCGGCTCGAATACCGCGTGCTGCTGCCGGACCAGGGGATGCGCTGGCGCGAAGGCGACGCGCGCCCGCAACGCATGCCTGACGGTGGCACGGTCTGGCACGGTTTCATCACGGATGCGACCGAGCGCAAGCACATCGAGACCGAACTGCACCGGATGGCGACGACCGACCATCTGACGCAGTTGTCGAACCGCCACGCGTTCATGCGGCAGAGCGAGATCACGTTGCGCAGCGTGCGGACGACCGGTCATGACGCCGCGGTGCTGATGCTCGACCTCGATCACTTCAAGGCGCTGAACGACCGCTGGGGCCATCCGCTCGGCGACCGCGCGCTGCGTCATTTCGCGCGGCTGCTGCTCGCGGAGATTGGGCCCGACGGCATCGTCGGCCGCGTCGGCGGCGAGGAGTTCGCGATCGTGCTGCCGCACGCCGGGATCGACGCGGCGTGCGCGCTTGCACAGCGCGTGCAGCAGCGCGCGGCCGACACGCGGCTCGTGCACGAGGATCAACTGCTCGCGCTGACCGTCAGCATCGGTATCGACGCAATGCGGACGTCGGACTTTGGTGCGTACCAGTCGCTGTCGCGCGCCGACAAGGCGCTGTACGTGGCGAAGGAACGCGGCCGCAACCGGATCGAGGTGTATCGGGCCTAGCCCGTACCCCACGCGGTACGCCGCCGCGCCGATGCATCATTCGATCAATGCATCGCGTAACCCGACGTGGCGCACACGGCTCGGCACCTCGAACCTCGGCACCTCGAGCAGCACGCAGCCGATGAAGAACGGCACCGCGACGAGGCCGTACATCGCGTCGGTCAACCCGAGATCCTGCCGCATCCGCAACTGCGCGCAGCCGATGGTGCAGCGATCGAGGATCGACACGATGTAGCAGACGCACAGGAACGGCACGATCCTGCGCGATGCCGACGCGGCGGTACAGCGCGTCGTTGTCCGGCGCGCGGGAACCGGATGCGACGGCGAGCGCGGGCTGCACGAACAGCTTGAAGCCGGGCCGACATCGATCGTCTCCTCGACGAATGCCGATGCGGCACGGGCAGCACACGCGACGCCGGCAACGGCCGGCATTCAGGCGCGCTGCGCGGGTTCACCCTTCACGCCGAGCATCAGCGCGGCGCCGCTCAGCGCGAGCAGCGCGGCCAGCAGGTACACGGCGAGATCCATGCTGCCGGTATGCGTGCGGATCAGCCCGATCACCCACGGGCTGACGATGCCGCTCGTGATCCCGATGCTGCTGATCAGCGCGATCCCGGCTGCGGCCGCGTTGCCCGACAGGTAGCGGGTCGGCACGGCCCAGAAGATCGGCAGCGCGGCGAAGATCAGCGTCGCCGCGATCGACAGGCACGCGAGCATCGCCGCGAAGCTGTGCAGATGCAGCGTCAATGCCGCGAGCGCGAGCCCGCCGCCGATCGTGCAGCACGCGAAGTGCTTGCGGCGCTCGCCGGTGCGGTCCGAGCGGCGCGCGATCAGGATCAGCCCGACCGCGCCGACCGCATTCGGCACGACCGTGTAGAGGCTCACGGCCACGACGTCGGTCACGCCGAAATCGCGGATCATCAGCGGCATCCAGAAATTGAGCGTCAGCGATGCGCAGGTCAGCGAGAAGTAGACGAATGCGAACAGATAGACGCGCGGGTTCGCGAGCGCGGCGAACAGGCTGCGTTTGTCGTGCGCGCCATGCGCGGCGCCGTGCGTACGGCTGTCGCCGCACAGCGCGGCAACGCGCGCCTTTTCGTCGGACGTGAGCCACGCGGCGTCCTGCGGACGGTCGACCAGGTACGTGAACGCAAAGCACGCGAGCACGATCGCCGGCGCGCCTTCGATCGCGAACATCCACTGCCAGCCGTGCAACCCGAGCACGCCGCTCATGTCGCGCATGATCCAGCCCGACATCAGGCCGCCGAGCACGCCCGCGACCGCGACGCCCGCGAAGAACACCGAGATCGCCGCCGCGCGCCGGTTCGCCGGGAACCAGTAGGTCAGGTACAGCACGATGCCGGGAAAGAAGCCGGCCTCGAACACGCCGAGCAGGAAGCGCAGCACGTAGAAATGCGACGGTTGCGACACGAACATCATCCCGGTCGACGCGATGCCCCACAGCAGCATGATCCGCGTGAACGTGCGGCGCGCGCCGAAGCGCGCGAGCAGCAGGTTGCTCGGCACCTCGCAGAACACGTAGCCGACGTAGAACACCGCGGCGCCTAGGCCGTACATCGCATCGCTGAAGCCGAGGTCGTGCTTCATCTGCAGCTGCGCGAAGCCGATATTGATGCGGTCGAGAAACGACACGACGTAGCAGAGGAACAGGAACGGCACGATCCGCCACGCGATCTTGCGGAACAGCAGCGCATCGCCGGCATCCGATGCCGATGCCGATGCCGATGCCGATGCCGATGCCGATGCGGACGCGGATTCGTATGAGGAAGTCGACGCCGCGGCACTCGCGTGCGCGATCGTCGCTTCGGCGGGAAGCGATTGGGGCATGTCTCTCTCCAAACGGGCCGCGCGATTTCGAGCGCAGCAGTCTCCGCGGGCGTGCATGCGCCCTGCTTTCTTGTGAGATCGGAATTCGGCGCCGTGCAGCGCGGCGCGATGCCGCCGCCGTTCAGGGGCCTTCAGGAAAACTTCCGGAAAACGACGGGACGTCCGCCCGGACGCCCCGCCGCCGCGACCCGCTCAGTCCTGCAGCGCGTCCCACATTTCCTTGTCGCGCTGCGCGGTCCAGATGCGCGGATGCGTGATGCCACTCGCCTCGTCGAACGCGCGCGACACGTCGAACGGCAAACAGTGTTCGTAGATGAACACGTGGCCGAACTTCGGATCCATCGCTTCGCGCGTGAGCGCCATCGACGCCTTCAGGTCGAGCTGGCGCTCAACGGCCTTGCGGCCTTGCGCGAGCAGCGTCGTCACGAAGTCCTTCGTGTAGTCGAGGCCCTTGTCGACCTCGGCCGGATTCAGCAGCGCGGGGCCACGGCCCGGCACGAGCTTTTCGGCGCCGAGCGCGCGCAGCGCCTCGAGCGTGGCCGGCCACTGTTCGAGCTGCGCGTCGCCGCAATAGCAGGCCGCGTCGTATTCGACCAGGTCGCCCGAAAACAGCACCTTCTGCGACGGCAGCCAGACGATCGTGTCGCCCTTCGTATGGCCCGAGCCGACGTGCATGATCTTCACTTCGAGCTTGCCGAGGAACAGCGTGATCTCGCGCTCGAACACGAGCGTCGGCCAGGTCAGGCCCGGCACCGTCTCGACGCCCGCGAACAGGCGCGGGAAGCGCTCGATCTCCGACTTCATGTCGGCCTCGCCGCGCTCGACGATCATTTCGTAGGTGCCGCGGCTCGCGATCACGTGCTGCGCGCCTTCGTCGAAATACGCGGACGCGCCGAGCACGCGCACCGCGTGGTAGTGCGACAGCACGACGTGCTTGATCGGCTTGTCGGTCACGCTGCGGATCTTCGCGATCAGGTCCTGCGCCATCGCGGGCGTCGCGGTCGTGTCGACGATCAGCACGCTGTCGTCGCCGATGATCACGCCCGAGTTCGGGTCGCCTTCGGCGGTGTATGCGTACGCGTTCTCGGACAACTGCGTCCAGGTGACCTTCTTCTCTTCCAGATCGGCTTGGGATGCGAATGCTTTGGCCATGTTGCGTTCCGTGGCTGCGAGCCATGTGTTGAGGGGAGTGAACGGATCATCGACCTGCATCGATAATTTGTCAATGACAAATGCGCTTGCTATTGTCTAATACGGGTAAACCTGCGGGCTGGCGCATCAAATGGCGTCGGATACCATGCGGGGTTTCGTCAACGGAAGAACCATCGCGTGCAGAACCACGAAGTCAGCGCAGACGACGCGCCGCCCAAGGCGCAGCGCGGGATCCAGAGCGTCGAGGTCGGCGGCCGCCTGCTCGACGCGCTCGCGCGCCGGCGCAAGCCGCTCGGGCTGTCGGAGCTGGCGGCCGCGGCCGACCTGTCGACCGCGCAGGCGCATACCTATCTCGTCAGCCTGACGCGGCTCGCGCTCGTGAAACGCGACGCGCTCACCGGCAACTACGAGCCGGGGCCGCTGTCGCTGCGGCTCGGGCTGATGTCGATCGAACGGCAGCCGGCCTATCGCGCGGCGCTGCCGCACGCGGCGCGGCTCGCGGAAACGGTCGGGCTGAGCGTCGCGCTGTCGGTGCCGGGCGCGCTCGGGCCGACGATCGTGCGTATCGAGCACGGCGGCTATCCGCTGCACGTGAACCTGCACGTCGGATCCGTGATGTCGCTCGATACGACGGCGACCGGCCGCGTGTTCCGCGCATTCGGCGACACCGCACTGCTGGACGCGATGGCGGCCAGCCAGGCAGGCGCCGGCGACACGCTCGCGGGCGCGGAAGGCGACCAGCCCACGTCCGATGCCCGCGCGTGGCAGGCCGAACTCGACGCGATCCGCGCACGCGGGATCGAACGCGGCGTGGATCGGCCGAGCCCCGGCGTCAGCGCGATGTGCGTGCCGGTGCTGGACGCGGACGGACGCCTGCAACTCGCGTTGACGGTGATCGGTTCGACCGGGTCGATTGATGTCGGCTGGGACGGCCCGATCGCGACGGCGTTGCGCGATGCGGCGCGGCAAGCCACCGCGTCGCTCGATGCGGGACGCGACGTGCAGTCGTCGCCGCCAGTCGCTACCGCGGCTGCCCAGCGCATGCCGCCCGCGCTCGCTGACGACGCGAAAGCGCAGCGCGGCATCAACGCGCTCGACAGCACGGGCGAACTGCTGCTCGCGCTCGTGTCGGCAGGCCGGGCGCTGCCGCTGCGCGATCTCGCGGCGGCGGCCGGGATGCCGGCCGCGAAGGCGTTTCCGCATCTGGTGAGCCTGCAGAAGATCGGCCTGCTGAGCCGCGACGATGCGGGCTGCTTCGGCGGCGGACCGCTCGGCCAGGCGCTCGGCCTGATCGCGATGCAACGCGTGTCGCCGACGCGCGACGCGGAAGCCGAGATCGTCGCGCTGGCGGCGGCGACCGACATGAGCGTCGCCGCGGCCACGCTCGGGCCGCTCGGGCCGACCGTGATCCGCCTCGAGGAATCCGCGCGGCCGCAGCACGTGAGCCTGCAGGTCGGCACGGTGATGTCGCTCGTGAATACGGCGATCGGGCGGATCTTCGCGGCCGGCATGTCCGACGACGTGCTGGCCGGCTTGCTGGCCGACGAGCCTGTGCGCCTCGCCGGCGGCACGACGCAGGCCAACGCCGCGTTCCGTGCGCGGCTCGCGGCGATCCGTACGGACGAACTCGATTTCGCGTTCGACGCGCCGGTGCCGGGCATCGGGACGATCGCCGCGCCCGTGTTCGATCACACCGGCAACATCCGGCTCGTGATCGCCATCATCGGCTCGTCGCGCGGCTTCCCGCGCGGGCCGGACAGCGAACTCGCCCATACGCTGCTCGCCGCGACGCGCCGGCTGTCGTGGCGGTTCGGGTGGATCGGCGAGTAATCGCCGCCCCTCGCTGCCGCCCCCTTCCTCCCCGCCTGGCACGCCTTTTCTGCTCCTCATTGCGAGGCCGTGCTCGCCGCAGCCTCGTCACGCCTGTCCACTTGGCAATGCCGATTGCGGATGCGGTTCATGTTGCGCAGCAGCAACAAAGATTGTCAGAAATTCTCATATAACGAAATCGAATTTCACAAAGCGGTGACGCTCCTTTATGATTAGGGTTATCCCTAACTCACCACCTACATGGGGCTTCGTCATGCAAACGTCTAATGTCTCCGATCGTTCCACCCAATCCGCTGGCTGGCTCGCACGTGTTGGCGAGCTGCTTGCAGAAGCATGGGCACTGCACCTCGAGAACTGCGAAGTCATCGCTGAAGCGCACGCACGCCTGCCGCGCTAAGCGCTGCGACTGGCCGCCGGCCGGCGGCACGATATCCGGCTGATCCGCTTGCCGGGACGCGCGCCGCAAGGCCGCCGCGTCCGGCATCGGTGTATCGGCGGATAACGTAAAAAGACCCGATTTGAACGCGCTCACGCGATGTGAGCGCTGTGATGCAGATGCCAGCGCCGGCACCGCCGAGTCTGTCGGCACGGTGTTGGCCGCCGCTGACCGGCGTGGCTGACCATTGCTCATGCAATGTGCGGGTGCATCGCACCGCACCGGGTCGTCACGGAAGATTCATCCGTTTTCCCGTTCTACTCGAACTTTCCTCGTACATCTGCCGTCGAGCCGCGCGCACTGGCCGCGACAGCCCGACTCCCCCTTTCTTTCGCACAGCCGCGAACGGTGTCGTCACGACGACGCGCGGTCCGTCGCTGCCGCGGTCACACCTGAATCGACGGCACGTCTTTCATGCACCGCAGCGCGAACATCGAGCGGCTGTGGCGAATGCTCGAAATCCGGTACAGCTTCTCGCGCAGGAAGCGCTCATAGCCGGCCGTGCCATCCACCGCGACCTTGATCCAGTAGTCGTATTCCCCCGACACCAGGTAGGCCTCGAGCACTTCGGGGAGTGCCGCGAGTTCGGCGCCGAAGCGCGCGAGCGCATCGTCTTCGTGGCGATCGAGCGTGACTTCGAGAATCACGATGTCGGCATAGCCGAGCATGCGCTGGTTGACGAGTGCGACGTAGCCGTCGATGTAGCCGTCGAGTTCGAGCTGCCGCGTGCGGTTCCAGCATGCGGTGGTCGACATGCCGATCTGTTCGGCCAGTTCGGCGTTCGACAGACGCGCATTTTTTTGCAGTGCACCGAGGATCTTGCGGTCCTGGTTGTCGAGGGTTTTCGGCGTGCGTTCGCGGGTGGCCATGACAATAAGAATCTTCTACTGAAAATCGGCATTCTAGCCGAATAAGATTCCGGATCGGGGTCGGTTTTGCCGGAAAACAGGAAACCTTTTAACCGGCCCGCTTGATACATTTTCTCCATGCCTGTTGTCCGGCACGCTCCCCGCGACAACCCCTTCGCAGCGGAACGCCCGGCCGCAATCACGAGTTGCGGCGCCGGACACGCAGGCATGCAATGTCCCGCCTCCCGCGCACCTATCCGGTTGCACGGGCCGGCGCCTGATCCTCCGTTTTCCGCACCTCCCGTCATGTCGTTCAGGCTTTATCTGTCGTTCCTCGCTGCGTCCGCTGTCCTCATCTACGCCCCCGGCCCCGTCAACCTACTCACCATGAACCAGGCCCTGCGCGCCGGCTGGCGCCGTGCGCTGCCGTGCGTGTGGGGCGGCACGCTCGCCGTGCTGCTGCAACTCGCGCTGACCGCGCTGTGCCTGAATTCGTTGGTCAACCTCAACGAGCACGCGCTGACCGTGCTGCGCTGGGCCGGCGCCGCGTATCTCGTCTGGCTCGGCTGCAAGCAATGGCTCAGCCGTGCGCCGGCAACCGCGCCGGCCGCATCGACGCAAGCCGGCAGCACCGCACCCGACACCGACACCGGGCGTGCGCTGTTCTGGCGCGGCGTCGCCACCTCCGGCCTGAACCCGAAGACGCTGCTGTTCTTTCCGTCGTTCTTTCCGCAGTTCATCGTCCCGAACGCCGACTGGAGCCTGAACGCGCAGTTCCTGCTGCTGGCGACGACCTTCGCGCTGCTGTTTGCCGGCGGCGTCGCGTCGATGGCGCTGTTCTCGCACCGGCTGAGCCGGGCGCTGAAACGGCCGGCGCGGATGCGCGCGATGAATCGCGTGACGGGCGGGCTGCTGGTCGGGATGGGCGCGATCATGGTCGGCTGGAACTGAGCGACCGCGCGGGTGCCGTTCTGTACCGCCGACGCCGCGCGACCGGTGCCGGTCGACGCGCGGCCGGTACAATCGCGCGATGCCCGAATTGCTCACCTACGGCGGCCTGTTCGCCGTGTCGATGGTCGCCGCGACCCTGTTCCCGCTCCAGTCCGAAGCCGTGCTTGCCGGCCTGCTGCTCGCCGGGCGCGAGCCCGCGTGGGCGCTGGTGCTCGTCGCGAGCGTCGGCAACGTCGCGGGCTCGGCGATCAACTGGGCGCTCGGCCGCGGCATCGAGCACTTCCGCGAGCGCCGCTGGTTTCCGGTGAAGCCGGCCGCGCTCGCGCGCGCCGAGCGCTGGTACGCGCGCTACGGCCGCTGGTCGCTGCTGCTGAGCTGGGCGCCGGTGATCGGCGATCCGCTGACGATGATCGCCGGCGTGCTGCGCGAGCCGCTGTGGACATTCCTCGCGATCGTGACGATCGCGAAGGTCGGGCGGTATCTGGCGGTGGCGTGGCTTGTCGTGCATTGAGGCGCATGAGGCATTGTCCTGCTGGATTGTGTAGGTCTTGCCAGCCGGCAATCAATTTGCCGCTTACCGATAAACGGCACAAAATGCAGCCATGATCCAGTCGTTCAAATGCAAAGACACTCGGCAGTTGTTCGAAACGGGACGTTGCCGACAATTCGCCAACATCGCCGATGTGGCCATGCGTCGTCTTACGCAGCTTGACAATGCGGAAACGCTCGATGCAATGAAGTCTCCGCCCGGCAACCGATTTGAGGCATTAATAGGTGACCGCATTGGCCAGTACAGCATCGGAATCAACGGCCAATGGCGTGTGTGCTTTACGTGGGGCGATGACGGACCGGCCGATGTTGAAATCGCCGACTATCACTGAATGGAGCTTGACATGACCCGGTTCAAAAACGGTATGCGCCCGGTCCATCCGGGCGAAATTCTTCGTGAGGACTACCTCATCCCGCTCGACATGAGCGCGAATGCGCTGGCTGGCGCACTTGGCGTCACTGCCGGCCGCATCAACGATATCGTCCGTGAGCGGCGCGGCATCACGGCCGATACGGCGCTGCGCCTTGCCCGCTACTTTGGCGGCGATCCGCAAACGTGGCTGAACCTGCAAGCCACGTATGATCTGAAAATCGCCGAGCGTGACCACGGCCGTGAGATCCAGAAGCGTATCGAGCCTCGGGAATTCGCCCACGCCTGACATGACGAGGCGCGAAACCGCACCGCATCCCTGACAACTGACCACCCGTCGCCCGCCTCCGGGCGATCGGGTTGCTGGCTGCCGCGCACCTGAGCGCACCGATTACTTCTTGTCCCCCGCCAGGTCGATCGCCTTGTCCGACCCGACCGCATTGCGCAGCTGGAATTTCTGGATCTTGCCGGTCGACGTCTTCGGCAACTCGCCGAAGCGCACGACCTTCGGCACCTTGAAGCCCGCGAGCAACTGCCGGCAGTGCGCAATGATCTCCTCCTCGGTCGCGCTCATTCCGTTGCGCAGTTCGACGAACGCGCACGGCACCTCGCCCCACTTCGGATCGGGCATCGCGACCACGGCCGCCACCTCGACGGCCGGATGCCGGTACAGCGCATCCTCGACCTCGATGCTCGAGATGTTCTCGCCGCCGGAAATGATGATGTCCTTGCGACGGTCCTTGATGCGGATATAGCCGTCCGGCGTCAGCACGCCGAGATCGCCCGTATGGAACCAGCCGCCGTGGAACGCCTCGTCGGTGGCCTTCGGGTTCTTCAGGTAGCCCTTCATGCAGATGTTGCCGCGGAACATGATCTCGCCGAGCGTCTCGCCGTCGGCCGGCACCGGCGCCATCGTGTCCGGGTCGAGCACCGTCGCGCCCGCTTCCAAGTGATAGCGCACGCCCTGCCGCGCGTTCAGGCGCGCGCGTTCGTCGTCGGGCAGTGCGTCCCAGTGCGCCTGCTTCGCGCACACGGTCGCCGGGCCATAGACCTCGGTCAACCCGTACACGTGCAGCAGGTCGAAACCGATCTCCTTCATCTTCGCGATCACGGCCGGTGCCGGCGCCGCGCCGGCGACCATCGCGTGCACCGTGTGATCGATGCCTGCGCGGAACTCGGCCGGCGCGTTCGCGATCGCGCTCTGCACGATCGGCGCGCCGCAGTAATGCGTGATGCGTTCGCGGCGGATCAGGTCGAACACCGTCTTCGCGTCGAACTTGCGCAGGCAGACGTTCACGCCCGCGCGCGCCGCGACGGCCCACGGGAAGCACCAGCCGTTGCAGTGGAACATCGGCAGCGTCCACAGATACACCGCGTGCTTCGGCATGTCCCATTCGAGGATGTTACTGATCGCCGCGAGATACGCGCCACGATGGTGATAGACGACGCCCTTCGGGTCGCCGGTGGTGCCGGACGTGTAGTTCAGCGCGATCGCCTCCCATTCGTCGGCCGGCAGCGTCCACGCGTAGTCGGGGTCGCCCGCCGCGACGAATGCTTCGTAGTCGGTCGCGCCCGCGAAGCGCGCGGGGTCGGCCGGCATCGCGTCGGCGACGCTGACGATCTTCAGGCCCGGCACTTCGAGCGCCGCACGGTGCGCGAGCTCCGCGTATTCGGTGTCGACGATCAGCACCTTCGCTTCGCCGTGCCGCAGCATGAACAGCACCGACGAGATGTCGAGCCGCGTGTTGATCGTGTTGAGCACGGCGCCCGCCATCGGCACGCCGAAATGCGCCTCGACCATCGCCGGGATGTTCGGCAGCAGCGCGGCAACCGTCTCGCCGCGCGCGACGCCGGCCTGCGCGAGCGCGCTTGCGAGCTGCTTCGCCCGCGTGTAGGTCTCGCCCCACGTGCGCCGCACGTCGCCGTGCACGATCGCGAGGCGCTCGCCGTAGACTTCGGCCGCGCGGACCAGAAAGTCGATCGGCGTGAGCGGCACATAGTTGGCGTCGCGGCGGCCGAGTCCGGCCTCGAACATCTGCGTCATGATCCTGTCTCCCGTTTTCTGTCGATCGGCGCGTGCGTCGACGCCGCGGCGCACGCTTCGATCTCGTATCCAGCCGGAGTGCATGCACCCCGATGCGTTTTGATGTGGTTCAATTGCCGACAGACTAACGGGCGCTATTGTGAGCCGTCTGTCATCGAAACGACAGAGTGCGCTTCGAGCGCTGCGCGTTATCCCTATCCTCGCAAACCCGCACCCATGCACGACCACCCCGTTGCGCCGCCCGACGCGGCCGCTCTCTCGGCCAACGCTCCGGCCAACCCGCCGCTCGAACCGGGCCCGTTGCCCGCCCTGTCCGTGCTGTTCGGCCAGTGCGCGTGGTTCCGCGCACTGGCGCCGGAACACCAGGCGCTCGTGCTCGCGCAGTCGCGCGCCGAACAGCGCGAGGCCGGCGACGTGATCGCGCAGCGGCTCGCGCCGTCCGAATACTGGATCGGCGTGCATCGCGGGTTGCTGAAGCTCGCGATCTTCAACGCGTCGGGGCGCGGCTGCACGTTTTCCGGCGTGCCGTCGGGCGGCTGGTTCGGCGAAGGCAGCGTGATCAAGCGAGAGCTGCGCAAGTACGAAGTCGTCGCCGTCCAGCGCTCGATCGTGCTGTTCGTGCCGGTCGACACGTTCCACGCGCTGCTCGACACGAGCCTGCCGTTCACGCGCTTCGTGATCCATCAGCTGAACAACCGGATGGGCGAATTCATCGCATCGATCCAGAACAGCCGGCTGCTCGATGTCGACGCGCGCGTCGCGCAGGCGCTCGCGCAGCTGTTCAATCCTGCCCTGTACCCGGACACCGGCCCGTCGCTCGCGATCTCTCAGGAGGAACTGGGGATGCTCGTCGGCGTATCGCGGCAGCGGATCAACCAGGCGCTGCAGCAACTCGAGAAACTCGGCGTGCTGCGGCTCGCGTACAACCAGATCGAAGTCGTCGATCTGGCCGCGCTCGCGCGGGTCGGGATGGAACAGATCTGAGCGCGGCCCGATGAACGGAATCGTCGTGGCTGCCGCATGCGCATCCGGTGCGGCAGCCGCTTCCGGATGCTTGCGTCCGCACCCATTTCATCCGACGAATCGGCCTGTCATCGCCGCGCCCAAACCTGACAATTTCGCCAGTTTCGCGTCAGTAACCCGTTCAGCCCCGACGCCTATCATTCGGGTTCCCTTCACCGACGCCTGATCACCGCCTGTCCCGCTGCCTCCATGTGGATCGTCAATCTCGCGCTCAGGCGCCCCTACACGTTCATCGTGATGGCCATCATGATCGTGCTGGCCACCCCGCTTGCGCTGATGCGCACGCCCGTCGACGTGCTGCCTGCGGTCGACATCCCCGTCATCAGCGTGATCTGGAATTACAACGGCTTCTCCGCGAAGGAGATGACCAACCGGATCACGGCCGTCCATGAACGGATCCTCACGACGACCGTCAACAACATCCAGCACATCGAGTCGACGTCGCTGCCCGGCATCGCGGTCGTGAAGGTGTTCCTGCAGCCCGGCGCGAACGTGCAGACGGCGATCGCACAGACGGTATCGTCCGCGCAGGCGATCGTGCGGCAGATGCCGCAGGGCGCGACGCCGCCGCTCGTGATCACCTATTCCGCGTCGAGCATTCCGGTGATCCAGCTCGGGCTGTCGAGCGAGACGCTCAGCGAACAGTCGCTCGCCGACATCGCGCTCAACTTCCTGCGCCCGCAACTGATTACCATCCCGGGCGCGCAGATCCCGTTCCCGTACGGCGGCCGCACGCGCGTGGTCGCGATCGACCTCGATCCGCAGGCGCTGCTCGCGAAGGGCCTCACGCCGGCGGACATCGTCAACTCGATCAACGCGCAGAATCTCGTGCTGCCGACCGGCACCGCGAAGATGGGCCAGACCGAATACCGGATCGACACGAACGCGTCAGCCGACACGATCGCCGACATCAACAGCCTGCCGGTCCAGACCGTCAACGGCGCGACGACCTACCTGCGCGAAGTTGCGTCGGTGCGCGACGGCTTCGCGCCGCAGACCAACGTCGTGCGCCAGAACGGCCAGCGCGGCGTGCTGATGTCGATCCTGAAAACCGGCGACGCGTCGACGCTGAAGGTCGTGTCGGACCTGAAGGCGCTGCTGCCCAAGGTGATCCCGACGCTGCCTGAAGGGCTCACGATCACGCCGCTGTTCGACCAGTCGGTGTTCGTCAACGCCGCCGTGCAGGGCGTGATCCACGAGGCGTTGATCGCCGCCGTGCTGACCGCGATGATGATCCTGCTGTTCCTCGGCAACTGGCGCAGCACGCTGATCATCGCGATCTCGATTCCGCTGTCGATCTTCACGTCGCTGATCGCGCTGTCGGCGCTCGGCGAGACCATCAACATCATGACGCTCGGCGGGCTCGCGCTCGCGGTGGGGATCCTGGTCGACGACGCGACCGTCACGATCGAAAACATCGAGCGGCACCTGCATCTCGGCACGCGCCGGGCCGCCCCAAGCGTGCCGAGCAGCCCCCTCGGGGGGCAGCGACCGGAGGGGGCGTGGGGGTCGTCGTTCAGTACCAACCTGCACGACGCGATTCTGGAAGGCGCGGGCGAGATCGCGGTGCCCGCGTTCGTGTCGACGCTGTGCATCTGCATCGTGTTCGTGCCGATGTTCTTCCTGACGGGCGTCGCGCGCTTCCTGTTCGTGCCGCTCGCCGAAGCGGTGGTGTTCGCGATGCTCGCGTCGTACGTGCTGTCGCGCACGCTCGTGCCGACGCTCGCGATGCTGCTGTTCCGCCCGCAGCAGGCCAGCACCGGCCCCGACCATTCGACGTCGCGCTTCGCACGTATCCATCACGCGTTCAACGCCGCATTCGAGCGGCTGCGCGCGTGGTACGTCGTGCTGCTCAGCATGCTGCTGGTGCGCCGCCGCTTCTACGCGATGTGCTTCCTCGGCTTCTGCGTGCTGTCGACCGGCCTCGTGTTCGTGCTCGGCCGCGACTTCTTCCCGAACGCCGATTCCGGCAACATCCGGCTGCACATGCGCGCGCCGACCGGCTACCGGATCGAGGAAACCGCGCGCCTCGCCGACCAGGTCGAACGCGTGATCCGCGAAGCCGTGCCCCCCGACGAGCTCGGCGCGATCGTCGACAACCTCGGGCTGCCGATCAGCGGCATCAACCTGTCGTACAGCAACAGCGGCACGATCGGCTCGCTCGACGGCGAACTGATGATCGCGCTGAAGCCGGGCCACCGCGCGACCGAGCACTACGTGCAGGTGCTGCGCACGCTGCTGCCGCAGCGCTTCCCGGGCGTCGAGTTCTTCTTCCAGCCGTCCGACATCATCACGCAGATCCTCAACTTCGGTCAGCCGGCCGCGATCGACCTGCAGGTGCTCGGCAACGATCTCGCGAGTAACATGGCTATCGCGAGCAGCCTGATGAAGAAGATCAGGCAAATCCCCGGCGCCGTCGACGTGCACGTGCTGCAGCGCAACGACGCACCGACCCTGGTGGCCGACATGGACCGTACGCGCATGCAGCAGCTCAGCCTTTCCGCGCAGAACGTCGCGCAGAACATGCTGATCTCGCTGTCCGGCAGTTCCCAGACGACGCCGTCGTTCTGGATCAATCCGCGCACGGGCGTCCAGTACCCGCTGCAGATCCAGACCCCGCAATACGACATCTCGTCGATCGACGACCTGCTCGGCACGCCGATTTCCGCGAGCGGCCGCACGGGCATGCCGCTGCAACTGCTCGGCAACCTCGTGCAGATCCATCCCGTCGCGAGCCCGGCCGTGATCACGCACTACAACATCCGCCCGGCGATCGACCTGTACGTGAGCGTCGAGGGCCGCGATCTCGGCTCGGTCGCGGGCGAGATCGACCGGATCGTGTCCGACGCGCGCGCGACGCTGCCGCGCGGCACCGACCTGACGGTGCGCGGCCAGGTCGAGACGATGCGCACGTCGTACATCGGCCTCGGCGCGGGTGTCGCGATGGCGATCGTGCTGGTCTACCTGCTGATCGTCGTGAATTTCCAGTCGTGGCTCGACCCGCTGATCATCATCAGCGCGATGCCGGCCGCACTCGCCGGCATCGCGTGGATGCTGTTCATCACCGGCACGCACCTGAGCGTGCCCGCGCTGACGGGCGCGATCATGACGGTGGGCGTCGCGACCGCCAACAGCATCCTGGTCGTGTCGTTCGCGCGCCAGCGCCTCGCGGCCGGCGCGCCGCCGCTCACGGCCGCGCTGGAGGCCGGCGCGACGCGGATCCGCCCGGTGCTGATGACGGCGCTCGCGATGATCATCGGGATGGTGCCGATGGCGCTCGGCCTCGGCGAAGGCGCCGAGCAGAACGCGCCGCTCGGCCGCGCGGTGATCGGCGGGCTGCTGTTCGCCACCGTTTCGACGCTGCTGTTCGTGCCGCTCGTGTTCGGCGGCGTGCATTCACGGCTGGCCCGCCGGCGCGCGCGCCAGGCCGGACACTGACTTTCGCCCACCCCATACCCGGTTGAATTGGTTGAATTCATGGAAGAGAAACATCACAGCTCCGTCGGCATCCAGGTGGACGAACACGGCATGCACCTGCCGGCGCGCACGTCGGTGTCGCGGCGCGGGCGGATCGTACTGATCGTGATCGGCGTGCTGCTGGCCGCGGGCGCCGCACGCACGATCGTCGTCAACGTGCTGAACCGCAGCCGGCTCGACGCGGTGGCGGAGCAGAACACGCGCCAGTACGTAAACGTCGTGCATCCGGTCGATGCGGCCACCGGCGGCAAGCTGACGCTGCCCGGCACGCTGCGCGGCTTCGTCGAGGCGCCGATCTTTGCGCGTGCGAGCGGCTACGTGCTGCGCTGGCAGGCCGACATCGGCGCGCACGTGAAGCAGGGTCAGGTGCTCGCCGAACTCGATACGCCCGAGCTGAACCAGGAACTCGCGCAAGCCACCGCGCAGCGCCAGCAGGCGCAGGCCGCGCTCGCGCTCGCGAAGACGTCGTTCGACCGCGCGCAGCAGCTGCGCCAGCGCGATGCGGTGTCGCAGCAGGAACTCGACGACCGGCAAGGCGCGTTCAACCAGGGCACCGCGAACCTCGCAGCGGCCGATGCGAACATGCGCCGGCTCACCGAACTGAAGGGCTTCCAGCGCATCGTCGCGCCGATCGACGGGATCGTCACGCAGCGCAACGTCGACGTCGGCGACCTCGTCAATTCCGGCAACGCGGGCCGCTCGCTGTTCACGGTCGTGCAGGCCGACCGGCTGCGCCTCTACGTGCAGGTGCCGCAGGCGTACGCGCAGCAGGTGAAGGTCGGCCAGCACGTGAGCGTCGCGCAGGCCGAACTGCCCGGCCAGACCTTCGACGGCACGATCACGCGCACGTCCCAGGCGATCGACGTGGCGACGCGCTCGCTGCAGATCGAGATCACGCTGCCGAACCCGGACGGTCGGCTGCTGCCCGGCGCCTACGTGCAGGCGACGCTGCCGATGACGCCGGTCGGCCGCCTGCAGATTCCGGCCAACACGCTGCTGTTCCGCGCCGAAGGGCCGACGGTCGCGACCGTCGACGCGAACGGCCAGGTGCGCCTGAAGGCGGTGACGGTCGTGCGCACGATCGGGCAGACGCTCGAAGTCGACGGCCCGCTCACGCCGACCGACCGCCTCGTCGCGAACCCGAGCGACGCGCTCGCGAACGGCGACACGGTCGTCGTGCAGGCACCGCCGGCCGTGAAGCCGGCCTCCGCGGTCGCGGGAGCGAAGTCGTGAGCGCGATGCGCGCCCGCCTGCGCCCCACGGCCGTCGTGACCGTCGTGACCGTCGTCGCGGTGGCAGCCCTCGCCGGCTGCACGGTCGGCCCCGACTACCGGCGCCCCGCCGTCGAGACGCCGGCCGCGTGGCGGCTCGACCCGGCCGATGCGTACTGGCACCCGGCCGCGCCGGCCCGTGCGCCGCTCGATCCGGCCTGGTGGACCGCGTTCGGCGACGCGCAGCTCGACGCGCTGGAAGCCGACGCGCTGCGCAACAACCAGAACCTCAAGGCCGTCGCCGCGCGCTACGACCAGGCGAAGGCGACGCTCGCGTCGGTCGCGTCCGCGCAGTATCCGGCCGTCGGCCTGAACGCGAGCGGCCAGCGATTCAGGATTTCCGCCGACCGGCCGCAGACCAACTACGCGACGACGAGCATGTCGACCGTGCAGAACGAGATCCAGGTCGGCGCGAGCGTCAGCTACGAACTCGACCTGTTCGGCCGCGTGCGGCGCAGCGTCGAATCCGCGCAGGCCAGCTCCGAACAGGCACGCGACGATTTCGCGAACGCGCGCCTCGTGCTCACCGCCGATCTCGCGTCGAGCTACTTCGCGCTGCGCGAGCTCGACACCGAGATCGACGTCGTCAAGCGTTCGATCGACCTGCAGCAGAAGGCGCTCGACTACGTGAGCGCGCGTCACGACCTCGGCGCCGTATCCGGTCTCGACCTGCTGCAGCAGCGCTCGCAGCTCGATGCGACACGCACGCAGGCGCAGCTGCTGATCCAGCAGCGCGCGCAGGTCGAGACGGCGATCGCGACCCTGGTCGGCACGCCGGCCCCCGCGTTCTCGCTGCCGCCGCGCGTGGTGCCGATCAACGCGCCCGCGCTGCCGACCGGGATGCCGAGCGACCTGCTGCAGCGGCGCCCCGACGTCGCGTCGGCCGAGCGGGCGATGGCCGCCGCGAACGCGCAGATCGGCGTCGCGCGCGCCGCGTATTTCCCGCGCATCGCGCTGTCGCCCGATATCGGCTGGGACGCGACGCGCTTCTCGGGCCTGTTTACCGTGCCGGCGCTGCTGTGGTCGGTCGGCGCGTCGGTCAGCCAGCCGCTGTTCGAAGGCGGCAAGCTGAAGGCCGGCGTCGATTTCGCGCAGGCCGGCTACGTGGCGGCGCAGGCCAGTTACCGGCAGACCGTGCTCACCGCGTTCCAGGAGGTGCAGAATGCGGTGACGGGCCTGTCGGTGCTGGCGCAGGCCGCGCAGCAGGCGTCTGCCGCCGTCGACGACGCGCGCAAGCTCGTGTCGCTCGCGCAGGACCGCTATGCGGGCGGCCTGACGCCGTTCATCGACGTGCTGACGGCCCAGCAACAGTTGCTGACGAGCGAGCGTCAGGCCGTGCAGATCCAGGGCCAGCGCGCGGCACTCGTCGTGTTTCTCGCGAAGGCGCTCGGCGGCGGCTGGGACAGCGGCGCGACGAACGGCCCCGCACCGACCGACGTCGCGACGGCCGGCCCGCAGCCCGCCGCGGGCGTCGGCCCCTAACCCGGTTACGCGAACCAAGCCTATGAAAGTCCTGATCGTCGAAGACGAACCGAAAGTCGTCGAATACCTGAAGAGCGGCCTGACCGAGGAAGGCTGGGTCGTCGACACCGCGCTCGACGGCGAGGACGGCGCGTGGAAGGCCGTCGAATTCGACTACGACGTGGTCGTGCTCGACGTGATGCTGCCGAAGCTCGACGGCTTCGGCGTGCTGCGCGCGCTGCGCGCGCAGAAGCAGACGCCGGTGATCATGCTGACCGCGCGCGACCGCGTCGACGACCGCGTGCGCGGGCTGCGCGGCGGCGCCGACGACTACCTGACCAAGCCCTTCTCGTTCCTCGAGCTGATCGAGCGGCTGCGCGCGCTCACGCGCCGCGCGCGCGTGCAGGAATCGACGCTGATCTCGATCGGCGACCTGCGCGTGGACCTGATCGGCCGCCGCGCGACCCGCGACGGCACGCGCCTCGATCTCACCGCACAGGAATTCCAGCTGCTCGGCGTGCTCGCGCGGCGCAGCGGCGAGGTGCTGTCGAAAACGACGATCGCCGAGCTCGTGTGGGACGTGAACTTCGACAGCAACGCGAACGTCGTCGAGACGGCGATCAAGCGCCTGCGCGCGAAGCTCGACGGCCCGTTCGCGGAGAAGTTGCTGCACACGATCCGTGGCATGGGCTACGTACTCGAGGCGCGCGAGGACGCCGACAGCGAGAGGCACGCATGAAACGCTCGATCACCCTGCGTCTGTCGGCGATGTTCGGCATCGTGTCGCTGCTCGTGTTCACGCTGGTCGGCTGCGGGCTGTTCGTGATGATGGAGCGCCAGCTGTTCGCCGAACTGCGCGCGACGATCGACACGCGCGCGAAGGTCGCGCAGATGATCGTGTCGCATGCGACCACGGCCGTGCGCGGCCGCCTGATGCAGGAGAAGCTCGCCGACCTCGAACCGCCCGACGGATCGACGCGCTACCAGATCGAGAGCCCCGACCCCGACTTCCGCTTCGGCCACCCGGTCGACGGCGTGCCCGTCGGGGAACCGTTCGGTGCGTTCCAGCAGTACGCGCTCAACCACAGCAGCTACGACGTGATGACGAAGACCGTCCCGATCGCAGGCAGCGGCGAACGCCCTGACCTGAAGCTGATCGTCGCGTCGTCGTGCGAGCGCACGCAGCGGATGCTGCGCCATTTCGTGTGGACGCTCGCCGCGCTGATCGCGATCGCCACCGTGATCACGCTACTGCTGGGCCGCGCGGTCGCGCGCTTCGGGCTCGCGCCGCTCGAACGGCTGTCGCAGGATGCGGCGGCCGTCAGCGCCACCAACCGCCGCCAGCGGCTGCAGACCGACGCGCTGCCCACCGAGCTGCGCGATCTCGCCGCGTCGTTCAACGGCGCGCTCGAGCGCATCCAGCAGACCTATGCGCGGCTCGAGGCGTTCAACGCGGACGTCGCGCACGAGCTGCGCACGCCGATCAGCATCCTGATCGGCCAGACCCAGGTCGCGCTGACGAGCCGCGACCGTTCGGTCGACCGGATGCGCCAGACGCTGCAGTCGAACCTCGAAGAGTTCGAACGGCTGCGCGTGATCATCAACGACATGCTGTTCCTGTCGCGCAGCGATCGCGGCGAACGCGCGACCGACCTGAAGCACGTGTCGCTCGCCGACGAAGTGCGGCGCATGCTCGACTTCCTCGAGATTCCGCTCGACGAAGCGAAGCTGCGCGCCGAACTGCACGGCGATGCGCGCGCGGCCGTCGACCCGTCGCTGTTCCGCCGCGCGATGACCAACCTGCTGATCAACGCGATCCAGCATTCGGCGCCGGGCGCGACGCTGAACGTGACGATCACGCGCCGCGACACGCTCGTCGACGTGTCGGTCGCGAACCCCGGCGAGCCGATCGATCCCGTGCAGCGCTCGCACGTGTTCGAGCGCTTCTACCGGCTCGAGGAAGCGCGCGCGAACAGCAAGGAGAACCACGGGCTCGGGCTGTCGATCGTCAAGGCGGTTGCGGAGATGCACGGCGGCAGCGTGTTCGTCGCGTGTTCGGGCGGTGTCAATACGTTCGGCTTCTCGGTGTCGACTCAACCCTGCGGCGGCGGCCCGCTGCGCGCGCCCGATGCCGGCGACCCGCAAGGCCTGCAGCCCGCGCACGCACCGCGCGCATTGCACTGACGGCGGTCGCCCCGCCGAGGGCAGTTTTCTTCAATACGGGCCTGCGCCGCTTCTTTAGTCTCGATGCGACTTTGACATTCGCATGGAGGCACCTGATGAGCATGCTGGTTTCGATGGCCGCGTTCGCGCTGGCGTCGTCGATCACCCCCGGTCCCGTCAATATCGTCGCGCTCAGCGCGGGCGCGCGCCACGGTCTCGGCGCAAGCCTGCGCTATGCGGCCGGCGCGACGCTCGGCTTCGTCGCGCTGTTCCTGCTGATTGGCCTCGGGCTACACGCGGCGCTCGCGCGCTGGCCGATGCTGACCACGACCACCCAATGGGCGGGGATCGCGTTCCTGCTTTACCTCGCGCTGCGGCTCGCGCTCGACGACGGCCGGTTGTCGGCCGATCCCGACGCACGGAATGCGGCCGGTCCATCGGCCGCGGCCGGTGCGGCGATGCAATGGCTGAATCCGAAAGCGTGGCTCGCGTGCGTGGCAGCGATGGGCGCGTATGCGGCCGACGGCGACCGCGCGCAGGTGTGGCAATTCGCGGCGCTCTATCTGGTGATCTGCTTTGCGTCGATCGCGTGCTGGGCGTATGCGGGTGCGTCGCTGCGACACCGGCTCGCGAATGCCCGGCGGATGCGGCTGTTCAACCGCGCGATGGCGCTGCTGCTTGCAGGCAGCGCGCTTTATCTGCTCGATATCTAGTCGGCCCTGAACAATTCACTTTTCCTTGCGGATGAGTTCATGCCGCCGACAGCGCAGCGGTTGTGACGCTGAGC